>NZ_JBEGDC010000005.1:0-492884 GCF_040196215.1 Microbacterium sp. KR10-403
TCGCCGCGCACCGCTGCGCCCACTCTTCGGGAGACCCCGCTGCGCCGGCCTTCATCGGCCGCTCCACATACAGGTCAGGGTTGGACGCGGCGAACTCGAGGATGTCGGCCAGCTGCTCCGCACGCCGGGCCGCCGCCCGATTCGTCTCGTACTGGTCAGCCTCCGCCGACGCGAACATCGTGCGCAGCACAAAGAGGTCATCGACCCGCTCAGCGGGCTCCTCGCCCGGGGTGCTGGTCGGTTCGTCCATACCCACCATACTACCGAACAAGTCTTCGAACCACAACCACGATTATCCCAATGACCAGGGATATTCGCGGGGGAGAACCCTACCCTCAACCTCCGACATCGACTCCCGAGAGCCACCTCGATCCAGCGCTCGCACGATCGCGTCGGCCAACGCGGACGGCTCCGACAGCTGCGGCCAGTGCCCGGTGTCGAGGTGGACGACCTCCACGTTGCGGATCCTCGCCAGCTCGTCCTCCCAGGGCCCCCAGCGCGCGAGTTCGGTGCGCAGCGACACCTCGTCCTGTCGCCCCGACAGGAGGGTCACCGGGATGTCGCGCCGGGCCGGGTTGCTCAGCTCGACCGCATCGGTGGGCACCCGCATCGGCACGGAGCCCAGGTTCACGGCATCCCGCGTCTCATCGTCGAGATCGGCGATGTCGGCGCCGTCGAAGTACTCCCAGCCGGGGAAGGGAACGACGCCGTCGCGCGCGGGGAAGTCGGAGACGCCGAATCCGGATGCCGGGGGCACGCTGTCCACGAAGAACACATGCGCGACGTGATCGGCGCGCGCGTCGGCCGCGGCCCACGCGGCGTTGGCGCCCGCGGCGTGCCCGATCACCGCCGCGGGCGCGTCGCATCGGTCGATCTCGGCGACCACGGTCGCGACCCAGTCGTCGAAGCCGATGTGCGCGGCCACGGAGGCGGGTTCGCCCACGCCCGGCATCGTCAGCGCGTGCGGCGTGTGACCGGCGCGCTCGAGTGCGGGGACCACACCGTCCCACGATGATGCGTCCAGCCAGAGTCCGGGGACCAGGATGACGTCCATGCCCGCACCGTAGCGCGCCGGCCTGGATGTGCGGGGGAGTGCGCCCGGCGTTCCGTCGTGACCCTACGGCAGCAGCGGCACGACCTGCGACAGATCCACCGGCCCGACGACGAGGTCGGCCTGCGCGCGCACGGCGGGCTTGGCGTTGAACGCGAGACCGAGCGCGGCGGCCGCCATCATCTGCAGATCGTTCGCCCCGTCCCCGATGGCCAGCGTGCGCGACAGGGGCACGCCGTGAGCCGTTGCCCACTCGCGGAGCGCGGCGGCCTTGCCCGCGGCATCCACGATCGTCCCGTCCACCCGGCCGGTCAGCACGCCGTCCGCGACCTCGAGGCGGTTGGCGCGCCAGACGTCCACGCCCAGGCGCGGCGCAAGTGTGTCGAGGATCTCGTGGAACCCGCCCGACACGACGCCCACGACCCCGCCGCGCTCGTGCACGGCATCGATCAGCGCGGTCACGCCCGGCGTCGGCTCGATGCGCGCGAGCACCCGCTCGAACGCCGCCACCGGAACACCCGCGAGCGCCTCGACCCGCGAGCGCAGGCTGGTGGCGAAATCGACCTCGCCGCGCATCGCGGCCTCGGTCGCTGCGGCGACCTCCGCGCCGCGGCCGACCTCATCGGCGATGAGCTCGATCACCTCGTTGCGGATGAGGGTGGAGTCGGCATCGAGGACGACGAGAAGACGCGCGGGCACCCGACCACAGTACCGGCCCGCGCAGCGCGGTCACGCTTCGATGCGCACGCCCTTGCCGACGACGGTGATGCCCGAATCGGTCACCGTGAAGCCGCGCGCGAGGTCGCGCTCGCGGTCCACGCCCACCGTCGCGCGGTCGGCGAGCACGACGTTCTTGTCGAGGATCGCCCGGTGCACCCGGGCGCCCTGACCGACCTGCACGTGGTCGAAGAGGACCGAATCGGTGATCGTCGACCCGCCGGCGGCGAGGTTCCACGGTCCCACGACGCTGCGTTCGAGGTGCGTGCCCGACAGCACCGAGCCCAGCGACACGATCGAGTCGATCGCGTTGCCGATGCGCCCGACCGAGTCCCGCACGAACTTCGCGGGCGGCGAGTTCACGGTCTGCGAGTGGATCGGCCAGGCCATGTTGTACAGGTTGAAGACCGGCAGTGTGGAGATGAGGTCCATGTGGGCGTCGAAGAACGAGTCGATCGTCCCCACGTCGCGCCAGTACGCGCGGTCGCGGTCGTTCGACCCCGGCACGTCGTTGCTCTTCATGTCGTAGACGCCCGCCTCGCCCTTCTCGACGAAGTACGGCACGATGTCGCCGCCCATGTCGTGGTTGCTCGTGGCGTCCTCGCCGTCGCCGGTGACCGCCTCGATGAGCGCATCGGCGTCGAAGATGTAGTTGCCCATCGACGCGAGCACCTCGTGCGGCGCGTCAGGAAGGCCCTCGGGGCTCTGCGGCTTCTCGAGGAACTGCCGGATGCGCCCGTTCTCGTCGGCGTCGATGACGCCGAACTGGTTCGCGAGCGAGATCGGCTGTCGGATGCCGGCTACGGTGGCCCTCGCACCCGAGGAGATGTGCGCGTCGAGCATCTGCCGGAAGTCCATCCGGTACACGTGATCCGCACCGATGACGATGACGATGTCGGGCTGCTCGTCGTTGATGAGATTCAGGCTCTGCAGGATCGCGTCCGCCGAGCCTGAGAACCACCGCTTGCCGAGGCGCTGCTGCGCCGGGACCGAAGCCACATACGAGTCGAGGAGCGCCGACATGCGCCACGTCTGCGACACGTGCCGGTCGAGGCTGTGCGACTTGTACTGCGTCAGGACGACGATCTGCCGCAGCCCCGAATTGATGAGGTTCGAGATCGCGAAGTCGATGAGCCGGTACTGCCCGCCGAACGGGACCGCCGGTTTCGCGCGGTCCGCCGTCAGGGGCATCAGTCGCTTGCCCTCACCGCCGGCGAGGATGATTCCGAAGACCTTTGGTGCGGCTGGCATGGCACCACACTAGGCCCAACCACCGCCCTGTACTAGCGTTCTGACATGCGCGTCGACATCGTGACGAAGGAATACCCGCCGGAGATCTATGGAGGCGCGGGAGTCCACGTCGCCGAGCTCGTGAAAGCGATGAGACAGGATGCCGCGGCAGCCCTCGACGTGAGGGTGCGCGCGTTCGGCGCAGAGCGCGACGAGCAGGGCACGAGCTCCTATGCGGTTCCCGCAGAGCTGGCCGGCGCGAACCCGGCGATCCAGACCCTCGGCACGGACCTGGCCATCGTGTCGGACGTGGCCGGAGCCGACGTGGTGCACTCGCACACCTGGTACGCGAACTTCGCCGGGCACGTGGCATCCCTCCTGCACGGCATCCCGCATGTCATCACCGCGCACAGCCTCGAACCGCTGCGCCCGTGGAAGGCCGAGCAGCTGGGCGGCGGCTACGCCGTCTCGAGCTTCATCGAGCGCACCGCATACGCATCCGCCGCCGCGATCGTGGCCGTGTCGGACGGCATGCGCTCCGACATCCTGCGCAGCTATCCCGAGCTGGACCCGCGCAAGGTGAGGGTCATCTACAACGGCATCGACGTGGACGAGTGGCATCCCGTCGACGATCCCGCCGTCCTCGCGAAGTACGGCATCGATCCTTCGCGCCCCTCGGTCGTGTTCGTCGGACGGATCACCCGCCAGAAGGGCCTGCCCTACTTCCTGCGCGCCGCCGAGCGGTTGCCCGCCGAGGTGCAGCTCGTGCTGTGCGCGGGCGCACCCGACACGCCGCAGATCATGGAAGAGGTCCAGGGGCTCGTCCGCGGGCTGCAGGCCGCCCGCGAAGGCGTCGTCTGGATCGAGGAGTTCCTGCCCCGCCACGAGCTGTGCGCGATCCTCGGGCAGGCGACGACGTTCGTGTGCCCGTCGATCTACGAGCCGCTGGGAATCGTCAACCTCGAGGCCATGGCGTGCGGCGCGGCGGTCGTCGCGACGGCGACCGGCGGCATCCCCGAGGTGGTCGTGGACGGCGTCACCGGGCGCCTCGTGCCCATCGACCAGGCCGATGACGGCACCGGCACTCCGCACGACCCGGAGCGCTACGTCGCCGACCTCGCCGCGGCGCTCACCGAGGTGGCCACCGATCCGGAGACCGCCGCCCGATACGGCCAGGCGGGGCGCGAGCGCGCCGCACGCGACTTCAGCTGGGCGACGATCGGTCAGCAGACCGCGGCACTGTACGCGGAGCTGGCGGCCGGTGACAAGTAGGCTTGACGGCATGCCTCAGGTCCTCGAGTTCTCCGACGTCGTCGTCCGCCGAAACACCCGGGACATCGTCGATCATGTCGACTGGACGGTCACCGACGACCAGCGCTGGGTCGTCCTCGGCGCGAACGGCGCGGGCAAGACGACGCTGCTGCAGCTGGCGTCCACCCTGCTGCATCCCACGAGCGGGTCGGTGACGATCCTCGACGAGCGGCTCGGTCAGACCGATGTGTTCGAGCTGCGGCCCCGTATCGGCTTCGCGTCGTCGGCGATGGCGCGTCGGGTGCCGCCGGAGGAGACGGTGCTCGACGTGGTCATGACCGCCGCGTACTCGGTGGTCGGACGCTGGAACGAGACGTACGAGGACATCGACGAGCGCCGTGCACTGCGGGTGCTCGCGGAGTGGAAGCTCGACCACCTCGCCGATCGGACCTTCGGCACCCTCTCCGAGGGGGAGCAGAAGCGCGTGCAGATCGCGCGCGCGGTCATGACCGACCCCGAGCTGCTCCTGCTCGACGAGCCGAGCGCGAGCCTCGACCTGGGCGCGCGTGAAGAGCTGCTGCAGCTGCTCGGCGGCTATGCGCAGGCGCCGACCACGCCGGCGATGGTCATGGTCACGCACCACGTCGAGGAGATCCCCGTCGGCTTCACCCATGTGCTCCTCCTGCGCGACGGTGCCGTCGTGGCGGCGGGAGCGCTGGAGGACACGCTGACCGCCGAGAACCTCAGCGCCACCTTCGGCATGCCGATCACCCTCACCTCCGTCGACGGGCGGCACGCCGCACGGGCCGCGTCGGCAGAGGCCGCCGACAACTGATAGAATCCATCCTTGGTGCTTCTGCGCCGTAGATTTCCCTTCCGTACTCGCAAGGAAACCCAATGAAGACTGACATCCACCCCGACTACCACGCCGTCGTTTTCCGCGACCTCGGCTCGGGCGAGACCTTCCTGACCCGCTCCACCGCCACCAGCGACAAGACCATCGAGCTGGACGGCGCGGAGTACCCCGTCATCGACGTCGAGATCTCGTCGGCGTCGCACCCGTTCTACACGGGCAAGCAGCGCATCCTCGACTCGGCCGGTCGCGTCGAGAAGTTCAACCAGCGCTTCAAGGGCTTCGGCGGCGCCAAGTAGGTCGCAGCCACGACGAAAGGCCCCGCCTCGGCGGGGCCTTTCGCATGCCCGCACGGGCGCGGGCTCAGCGGATCGGCCAGCTGCCGTCGAGCTTCTCGGCGGGATCGATCCGCCCGATGCGCACGAAGTACTCGGTGAGGCTCTCTGCCTGATCGCGCGCCCAGCCGATCTGCTGCGTGTGCAGTTCGGCGGCGGTCGCCGGCAGCGCATCGGGATACCGCTGCGCGAGCGCCAGGGCGACCCGGCCCGCAGCCACGGCGTCGGCGCAGGCCTCGTGCGCGTCATCGCCGAGCGACACCGCATAGTGCTCTGCCACGGCGGTCAGCGTGCGCTTGCCGCGACGGTAGCGGTCGCAGGCCTTGTCAATGACGAGCGGGTCGATGACCGGCGACGGCGTCGCGATCGGCTCGACACCGTAGCGGGTGGCCTCGTACGCGAGGAGTGAGAAGTCGAACGGGGCGTTGTAGGCGACGACCGGGATGCCGGCCTCGAACAGCGCGCGCAGCGCGGCAGTGACCTCGGCCACCACCTCGGCGGCCGGGCGGCCCTCGGCACGGGCGCGCGCCGTCGTGACGCCGTGGACGGCGGCCGCGGCATCCGGAATCTCCACGCCCGGATCGGCGATCCAGTCGTGCGCGTCGCACACGGATCCCGCGCCGTCGAGCAGGCCGACATGGGCCGTGACGATGCGATCACGGGTGACGTCGACGCCCGTGGTCTCGAGGTCGAACACCCCCACTCGTGTCGACCATTCCGGTGCGGTGAAGAGGGGCAGCTCGTCCATGCCGCCCACGGTATGCCAGACCTCCGACATCCGGTTCGAGGCATGCCGGGTCCGTAGACTTCCAGGGTGAGTGCATTCAGCCCGTACGCCCAGCAGCTCGCCGCGATCCCCGTCCGGCGCCGTGAGGCGGATGTGCTCGGCGGCACGACGGCGTACTGGGAGTACGGGCCCGAGGACGCGCCGGCAACGATCCTCGCGGTCCACGGCTTCCGCGGCGAGCACCACGGGCTCGAGCCGATCGTCGCGCAGCTGCCCGGCATCCGGTTCATCTCGCCCGATCTGCCCGGCTTCGGCGAGACCGCGCCGCTGCCCGGACGTTCGCACGACCTCGACGCCTATGTCGATTGGCTGACCGCGTTCGCGGCGGCGGCCGCACCCGGCGCCGTCGTGCTCGGCCACAGTTTCGGCTCGATCGTCGCTTCGGCCGCAGTCGCCCGTGGCCTGCCGGCGCCCCGCCTGATCCTGGTGAACCCGATCGGGGCGCCGGCGCTGTCGGGGCCGCGCGGAGTGTTCACCCGGCTCGCCGTCTTCTATTACTGGGCGGGCGCGAAGCTCCCGTCACGGCTGGGCGAGGCGCTGCTGCGCAATCGCGTGATCGTGCGGGTGATGAGCCTGGCGATGGTGAAGACGAAGGATGCCGCGCTGCGGCGCTTCGTGCACGATCAGCACGACACCTACTTCTCGCGGTTCGCCGACCGCGACGTGCTGCACGACGCGTTCGTGACGAGCGTGTCGCACGATGTGCGCGAGTCGGCGGCGCGGATCACCCAGCCCACGCTGCTGATCGCGGCGCAGCGCGACGACATCACGCCGATCGAGAAGGAGCGCGAACTCGCGACGCTGTTCCCGGACGCCGAGCTCGTCGAGATCCCCGAGGTCGGGCACCTCATCCACTACGAGACGCCGCAGGCCGCGGCAGAGGCGATCAGGCGGTTTCTCGCGCCAGCTCCATGAGCGGGCGCACGCGGTAGTCGATGACCTCGCCCATCACGAGCGAGGTCTCCGTGCGCTCGACGCCCTCGATCGCGAGGATGCGGGCGTCGGTGTCGAAGAGGTGCTGGGTGTCGCGGCAGGCGACGCGCACGAGCAGGTCGACCTCGCCCGACAGCCCGTGCGCCTGCAGCACCTCGGGCACCCGGTGCAGCTCGGCGGTGATCTGCGGCAGCTCGGCCTGACGCACGGTCACGGAGATGAACGCCTCGATGGGGAAGCCCATGGCGCTCGGTGACAGCGAACGCTCGAACGAGAGGAAGACACCGGAGCGCTCGAGACGTGCCATGCGCGCCTGGACGGTGTTGCGGCTCAGGGCCAGCGCGTCGGCCAGCGCGACGACGGTGGCGCGCGGTTCGCGCGAGAGAGTCGCCAGAAGCTCCAGGTCGACGCTGTCCAGTTGGGCCATAGTGCGAAAGACTAGCACGGTAGCCAGGGGTGTTTCTGTGCAACATGCTCAGCGGCTGCGCGGATGCTTGAGCTAGGTGCGAGATCGACGTAGCCTCACGGTATCCGGCGAAGACGCCGGCTCATCACGCGGTGCGCCTCACGAGGGACCCGCGAGAAGGAGGGATGACGATGGTGCACACCCTGACCCCGACAGCCGACCTCAAGACCGATGTCGACGACGTCGCCCGGCTGCTGACCGCCGAGGGCGAACGGATCGCCGATCGCGATCTGGATCCGTGGATCGCCGACCTCGACGCACAAGCCCTGCGCGGCCTCTACCGCGATATGGCGCTCCTGCGGCGCATCGACGCCGAGGGCATGGCCCTGCAGCGTCAAGGACAGGTGGGACTGTGGGCCCCCTGCAACGGCCAGGAGGCCACCCAGATCGGCACGGCGCGCGTCCTGCGGGCCGACGACTTCGCCTTCCCCAGCTACCGCGAGACCGGCGTCGTCTACGCCCGCGGTGCGCGCCCCGAGGGCTTCTTGCGCGCCTGGCGCGGCGAGGCGCACTCCAGCTACGACCCGAACGAGCTCGGCACCGCCGTGCAGCAGATCATCATCGGCGCGCAGACGCTGCATGCGGTCGGCTATGCGATGGGCATCCAGCGCGACGGCGTCGACCAGGTCGTCGCCACCTGGTTCGGCGACGGCGCGACCAGCCAGGGCGACGTCAACGAGGCCATGGTGTTCGCGGCCTCGTACGAGGCGCCCGTGGTGTTCGTCTGCACGAACAACCAGTACGCGATCAGCGAGCCGGTCGGCGTGCAGGCGAAGGCGCCGATCGCCGGGCGGGCGCCGGGCTTCGGCATCCCGAGCATGCGGGTCGACGGCAACGACATCCTCGCGGTGACCGCCGCGATGCGCTGGGCCACCGACCATGCGCGCAGCGGCAAGGGACCGGCGTTCATCGAGGCGGTGACCTATCGGATGGGCCCGCACACCACCAGCGACGACCCGACGCGCTACCGCGACAAGGACGAGCTCGAGGCCTGGAAGCGGCGCGACCCGCTCACCCGCGTCGAGGCCTACCTCCGCTCGATCGAGGAGTTCGACGACGCGTTCGCCGCACAGGTGCAGCAGGACGCCGATGAACTGGGCGCCGCGGTGCGCAGCACATGCCTGGCCATGACGACGGCCCCGGCCCTCAGCATCCTGGACAACGTCTACGCCGAACCGCACACGGGTCTCGACGAGGAGAAGACGTGGTTCGCCGCCTACCTCGACGGCTTCGCCGAGGAGGCGCAGCGATGACCCAGCTGACGATGGCGAAGGCCCTCAACGAGGGTCTGCGCCGTGCCATGGCCGACGACGACAAGGTGCTGGTCATGGGCGAGGACATCGGCCGCCTCGGCGGCGTGTTCCGCATCACCGACGGGCTGCAGGCCGAGTTCGGCGCGCAGCGCATCGTCGACACGCCCCTGGCGGAGTCGGGCATCATGGGCACGGCCGTCGGGCTCGCGTACCGCGGGTACCGGCCCGTCGTCGAGATCCAATTCGACGGCTTCGTGTATCCCGCGTTCGACCAGATCGTCTCGAACGTCGCCAAGCTGCACTATCGCTCACAGGGCGCGGTGAAGATGCCCATCACGATCCGCATCCCGTGGGCCGGCGGCGTGGGCGCGGCCGAGCACCACTCCGAGTCGCCCGAGGCGTATTTCGTGCACACCTCCGGGCTGCGGGTGGTGGCGGTGTCGAACCCGCAGGACGCCTACACGGTCCTGCGCCAGGCGATCGCCTGCGACGACCCGGTGGTGTTCTTCGAGCCCAAGCGGCTCTACCACACTAAGGGCGAGGTCGACCTCGACACCGATCTGGCCGATGCGGCGCCGATGGGCCTGGCGCGCGTGGCGCGTCCGGGCAAGGACGTGACGCTCATCACCTACGGCGCGCAGGTGTCGACGGCGATGGATGCCGCGACCGCCGCCGAGGACGAGGGCATCGACATCGAGGTCGTCGACCTGCGCTCGCTGTCGCCCATCGACTACAAGGCGGTCACCGCCTCGGTGCGCAAGACCGGCCGTGTCGTGGTGACCCACGAGGCCGCGCGCGAGGCGGGGCTGGGCGCAGAGATCATCGCGAGCGTCACCGAGCGCTGCTTCTACCACCTGGAGACGCCGCCGGTGCGGGTGACCGGGTGGGACATCCCGTATCCGCCCGCGAAGCTCGAGAAGCACCACGTGCCCGACCTGGACCGCATCCTCGATGCGGTCGACCGGGTGCTCGACCGGCCCAACAGCATGTCGGAGGTGGAACTGTAATGCAGGACTTCCGACTTCCCGACCTCGGCGAGGGTCTTCCCGAGGCCGAGCTCGTGCAGTGGCTCGTCGCCGAGGGCGACACCGTCAACCTGAACCAGAACATCGCCGAGGTCGAGACGGCCAAGGCCGTCGTCGAGCTGCCCTCGCCCTACGCCGGCACGGTGCAGAAGCTGCACCACGCCGCCGGCGACACCATCGACGTCGGCGATGTGATCGTGACCTTCGCGCTGGAGGGGGAGGCGGTGGATGCCGCACCCGCGGTCCCCGCGGCGGCCGCCGAACCCGAGGAAGAGGAGAAGGCCACGCCGAACCTCGTGGGGTACGGCGCAGCCCCGCGCAAGAATGCCCGTCCGCAGCGGCGCGCACGCGCGGCCCGGGCCGGCTCTCCCGTCTCGGCCGACACGGCCGTGCTCGAGGCCGCGCCGCACGACGCCATCGTCGAGCAGCCCATGGAGCGCCCGGTGGAGCGTCCCCGCTCCACGCCGCCTGTGCGCAAGTTCGCGCGCGATCTCGGGGTGGATCTGGCCCTGGTCGAACCCACCGGCGAGAACGGCCTGATCACCCGCGGCGACGTCGAAGCCTATGCGGGTCGGACGGGGATGGCCGATGCGCAGGCGCAGGCCGCGGCATCCGCCCCCTCCGTCACGACGACGGACGAGCGGGTCACCCGCCGGCCGATCCGCGGGGTACGCAAGGCGACCGCCGAGGCCATGGTGCGCAGCGCCTTCAGCGCTCCGCACGTCACGACCTTCCAGACGATCGACGTCACGGCGACCATGGAGCTCGTGGCGTCGCTGAAGGGCGACCGATCGCTGGAGGGCCACCGCATCGGCGTGATGGCGGTCGCGGCCAAGGCCGTCTGCCTGGCGCTGGGCCGCAATCCGAGCCTGAACGCGAAGTGGGACGAGCAGGCCGGCGAGATCGTCGAGCACCACTACGTCAATCTCGGTGTCGCCGCGGCGACCGAGCGTGGGCTGATCGTGCCGGTGATCCCGGACGCCGACGCCATGACGCTCGTCGAACTGGCGGACGCGATCGGCGAGCTCGCCGCCACCGCACGCTCGGGCAAGACGCCGCCGGCAGCGATGACCGGCGGCACGTTCTCGATCACGAACTTCGGCGTCTTCGGGGTCGAGGCGGGAACGCCGATCCTCAACCCGGGCGAGGCAGGGATCCTGGGCCTGGGCACCGTGGCCAAGCGGCCGTGGGAACACGAGGGCCAGATCGCGCTGCGCGACGTCATGACGCTGAGCCTGTCGTTCGACCACCGGCTCGTCGACGGTGCTGAGGGATCGCGGTTCCTCGTCGACGTCGCGGGCGTGCTGGAGCAGCCGGGGAGGGCGATGCTGCTGCGGTGAGGGCGTCGGGTGCCGCGCGATGCGACGTGGGCGCGCGACCGCCGGACGCTTCGCGCGTACCCTGGGAGCCCGCTCGATTGTGATGTAGTAGAATTACATCATGCCTCTGACGCGCACCCAGATCTCCCTGAGCGAGGATGACCGGAGAATCCTCGACGTGGCCGCCCGGCGGACCGGGTTGTCGATGAGCGCGCTCATCCGTGATGCGATCCATTCGACCTACGGCGCGTCGAGCCCCGCCGACGCCGTGCGCACCGCGATCGACATGTCATTCGGCGTCGTGGCAGTCGAGTATGACGGAGAACGCGCAGTGGAGCGGCTGCGCAGCGGGCGGAGACTGGCAGATCTCGCATGACTGCGTGGTTCATCGACACGTCGGTGCTGATCGATCACACCCGAGGGATGGCCGCGGCCCGCGATACGCTCCTTCGTGCGGCGGAGAGCGGGGAGCTGCATTCGAGTGAAGTGGTGCGAGCGGAGTTGCTGGTGCTGATCCGGCCTGCCGAACGCGAAGCCGTCGCTCCGCTTCTGAAGGTCATCACCTGGCATCCTGTCGACGAGCCGGTAGCTGAGCGCGCCGGTGAGCTCGGGCGGCGCTGGCTTCCGTCGCACAACGGTATCGATGTGGCGGACTTCCTCATCGCTGCGACCGCGAAGCTGATCGGAGCGGAGCTTCTGACGAAGAACGTGAAGCACTTCCCGATGTTCGCAGGGCTCGTGGCGCCATACTAGGGACCTCTACGCTGGGCGGGTGGCACTTCTCGCACTCTGCGAACGGTTCGTGGCTTCGCACTTTCCCGGCGCCGCGATCGCCGTCGTCGGCGGCAGTTCCGCGCGGGGTACCCGCACGGCCACCAGCGACGTCGACCTGCTGGTCCTCGGCGATGACCTGTTCGACGGTGACTCCACGAGCATCGCGGCGAGCTACGCGTTCGAGGGGGAGGTATTCGAAGTCTTCGGATATACCCCGCAGGCGTTCGCGGCATGGGCGCAGCGCGGCATCGAGCAGCGCCGGCCGGTCATTGTCCAGCTGCTCGTCGAAGGTCTGGAGGTGCGCGGCGGGCAGGAGCTGAGTGCGCTGCGCGACGAATGGGCGCCGGTGCTCACCGCGGGACCCGTGGCGGACCCTCACGAACTCGATCTGCGACGCTACGCGATCACCGATCTGCTCGACGACCTGCGCGATTCGACCGACGACCTCGAACAGTATGTGCTGGCATGGGGCCTTTTCGAGCGGACGGCGGAGCTGATGCTGCTCGACGAGCGTCGTTGGCTCGGTGCCGGCAAGTACCTTCCCCGTCGGCTGCGAGAGCTCAGCCGGGAACGCGCCGACGAGCTCACCCGTCCGCTGCTGCGCGGTGATCTTGCGGCATTCGCCGACCGGGCCGAGATCGAGCTGGACAGAGCGGGCGGGCGGGTCCAGGCGGGGTTCGTGCGCTGAGGGGCGCGGACTGCTCTCACAGACTCCGGATGATCGCACGTACCTCGGATGATTCTGCGGGAATCGTCCGACGTATGTCGTCTTCTCCGAAGTCTGTGTGGCCCGTCTGTGTGGCCGTAGCGCGCCGCAGCCGGCCTCACGCCCGCAGGGCGGCGCCGGCCAGCTGCTCGAGCGTCGCACGTACCTCGTCTTCGCCGGGGGCGGCGCGCAGGCCCCGCACGCTGTGCGGGGTCGAGTTGATGAGCCCGAAGACGGCATGCGCGCGCACGCGCAGATCGGCATCGGAGCGGGAGGGGTGGATGCCGCGCAGCACGCCCACCCACGCTTCGACGTACTCGCGCTGCAGCCGTCGCACGCGATGCCGGTCGGCCTCGGCGAGCGCGGCGAGGTCACGGTCCTGCACGCGGATGACGTCGGCGTCATCGAGGGCGAAGGCCACATGGAACCGGATGAGGTCGTCCAGCGCGCTCGCCGCGTCGGGCGCGGCATCCACCACTCCCACGCCGCCGTCGCGCAGCCGCACACTCACCTCGACGAGGATCGCGCCCAGCAGGGCCTGCTTGCTCGCGAAGTGCCGGTAGACGGCCGGTCCGCTCACGCCGCACGCCGCGCCGATGTCTTCGAGCGTCACCGAGGCGAACCCGCGCTCGGCGAACAGCCGCGACGCCTCGCGCAGCAGCGTCGACCGCCGGTCCGACTTCGCTCGCTCCCGCTGCGTCGTTGCCATCTGAGTTAATCCTCGCTAACATCGGATTCAGTTAATGAAGACTAACACCGTCGGAGCGGACATGACCGAACCCGTCACCCAGCGTGACCTCGCAGGCGAGCTGCGCGAGCGCGTCGCCGTCGCCGCCGAAGGCGGGTCCGCGGCATCCCGCGACCGCCACGTCAAGCGCGGCAAGCTGCTGCCGCGCGACCGGGTGCGGCGGCTGCTCGACGAGGGCAGCCCGTTCCTCGAGGTCGCACCGCTCGCCGCCGACGGCCTGTACGACGGGCAGGCGCCGGCGGCCGGTGTCATCGCCGGCATCGGCCTCGTGCACGGCCGGCACGTCATGGTCGTGTGCAACGATGCCACCGTCAAGGGCGGCACCTACTATCCGATGACGGTCAAGAAGCACCTGCGCGCGCAGGAGATCGCCCTCGAGAACCGGCTGCCCTGCGTGTACCTCGTCGACTCGGGCGGGGCGTTCCTGCCGATGCAGGACGAGGTCTTCCCCGACCGCGACCACTTCGGGCGCATCTTCTTCAACCAGGCGCGGCTGTCGGCCGAGGGCATCCCGCAGATCGCCGCCGTGCTCGGGTCGTGCACCGCCGGCGGCGCGTACGTGCCGGCCATGAGCGACGAGACCGTGATCGTGCGGAATCAGGGCACGATCTTCCTCGGCGGACCGCCGCTCGTGAAGGCGGCGATCGGCGAGGTCGTCACCGCCGAGGAGCTCGGTGGGGGAGAACTGCACGCCCGCCGCTCGGGCGTCGTCGACCACCTCGCCGACGACGACGAGCATGCGCTCGAGATCGTGCGCGACATCGTCGCGACGCTGCCGCCGCCCGCCGAGCCTGCCTGGGAGGTCGTCGAGACACGCCCCGCGAAGGGCGAGACAGAAGAGCTCTACGACGTGGTGCCGGTCGACGTGAACCAGCCGTACGACGTGCGTGAGGTCATCGCCCGCCTGGTCGACGGCGGCGCGCTGCACGAGTTCAAGAAGGAGTACGGCACGACCCTCGTCACCGGCTTCGCGCGCCTCCACGGACACCCCGTCGGCATCGTCGCCAACAACGGCGTGCTGTTCAGCGAGTCGGCGCTGAAGGGCGCCCACTTCATCGAGCTGTGCGATCAGCGCGGCATCCCGCTGCTGTTCCTGCAGAACATCTCGGGATTCATGGTGGGGCGGGATGCCGAAGCCGGCGGCATCGCGAAGGACGGCGCCAAGATGGTCACGGCCGTCGCGACGACCCGCGTGCCCAAGCTCACGGTCGTGATCGGCGGCTCGTTCGGCGCCGGCAACTACTCGATGTGCGGGCGGGCGTACTCGCCGCGCTTCCTGTGGACCTGGCCCGCGAGCCGCATCTCGGTGATGGGCGGCGCGCAGGCCGCATCGGTGCTCTCCACCGTCAAGCGGGATCAGCTCGAGGCGCGCGGCGAGCAGTGGCCGGCCGACGAACAGACCGCGTTCGAGGCGCCCATCCGTGCGCAGTATGAGGAACAGGGCAGCCCCTACTACGCGACCGCGCGGCTGTGGGACGACGGCATCGTCGACCCCGCCGACACCCGCGACCTGCTCGGCCTCGCGCTCGACGTCGTCGCCCGTACGCCCCTGCCCGAACCGCGCTTCGGCGTCTTCCGGATGTGAGAGACATGTACTTCGACACCGTCCTGGTCGCCAACCGCGGCGAGATCGCCCGGCGCGTCATCCGGACCCTGCGGCGGCTGGGCATCCGCTCCGTCGCGGTCTACAGCGACGCGGACGCCACCGCGCCCCATGTCGCCGAGGCCGACGAGGCCGTGCGGATCGGCGAGGCCGCGGCATCCCGTTCCTACCTCGACATCGACGCGATCATCGGCGCCGCGCAGACGACCGGTGCCCAGGCGATCCACCCAGGGTACGGCTTCCTCTCCGAGAACCCGGCGCTCGGCCGCGCCTGTGCCGACGCCGGCATCGTGTTCATCGGGCCCGGCGCCCAGGCGCTCGACGTCATGGCCGACAAGATCCGCGCGCGTGACCATGTCGCCGCCTCCGGCGTGCCCATCGTGCCCGGGTTCAGCGCCGCCGGCATGGGCGACGACGAGATCGTCGCGGCGGCCGACCGTGCCGGCTACCCGCTGCTGATCAAGCCCTCCGCCGGCGGCGGAGGCAAGGGCATGCAGGAGGTGTACGGGCCGGAGGAGATCCGGGATGCCGTGGCCACCGCCCGCCGGGTGGCGACAGCGGCGTTCGGCGATGACACCCTGCTGTTCGAGCGGCTCATCCAGCGGCCCCGGCACATCGAGGTGCAGGTGCTCGGCGACACGCACGGGCGCGTGATGCAGCTGGGGGAGCGCGAGTGCACGCTGCAGCGCCGGCACCAGAAGGTCATCGAAGAGGCGCCCTCACCGCTCATCGACGCCGACACGCGGGCGCGGCTGGGTGAGGCCGCGTGTGCCGCCGCGGCATCCGTCGCCTACACGGGTGCCGGGACGGTGGAGTTCATCGTCTCGGCCGACCGGCCCGACGAGTTCTTCTTCATGGAGATGAACACGCGCCTGCAGGTCGAGCACCCGGTCACCGAGCTCGTCACCGGCGTCGACCTCGTCGAGCAGCAGCTGCGCATCGCGGCGGGCGAACCGCTAGAGCTCGGCGAGATCGCGTTCGACGGACACGCGATCGAGGCGCGCGTGTACGCGGAGAGCCCGGCGCGCGGATTCCTGCCGGCGACCGGCGACGTGCTGCTCTGGCGGCCGGCGGAGGGCGTGCGGACGGATGCCGCGGTCGAGACCGGCAGCGCCGTCACCGCCGACTACGACCCCATGATCGCGAAGGTGATAGCGCACGGCACCGCCCGCGCACAGGCAGTGGAGCGGCTGGATGCCGCGCTCGCCGACACCGTGCTGTTCGGGGTCGAGAGCAACATCGACTTCCTCCGGACGCTGCTCGCCGATCCCGTCGTGCAGGCGGGCGACATGGACACCGGGCTGATCGACCGGATGCCGGCGTTCGAGGACCCCGCGCCGGGCGAGGCGGCGCTGGCCGCGGCGGCGGCCGCCGCGCCCGCGGAGGACGAGCGCGGGCATGCATCTTCGCTGTGGCTCGCGGGATCGGGGTGGCGCGCGGGAGCGGCGCCGGTGCCAGGGCGGGTGTGGTTCGAGACGGCGAGCGGTGGGATCGTGGACGGCGAGCGGGGATCTGCCCTTGGTCTCGCTGCCGTCGCTCAGGGAGCCGATGAGGTCTGGGTCCACGCGGACGGCGTGACCAGTGCGCTCACGCCACTGACGCGCCGCCAGGCGATGGAACGACGACTCGCGCAGCGCGAACGCGCGGAAGGGGCCGCCGCCCCCGAGCTGCGCGCGCCCATGCCCGGTGCGGTGGTCGCGGTGCACGCCGAAGGCGGCGCGCGCGTGGCAGCGGGACAGAAGATCGTCTCGATCGAGGCGATGAAGATGGAGCACCCGGTGACGGCGCCGCATGACGGCATCCTCACCCTCCTGGTCGCCCTCGGCGACCAGGTGCGTCGCGATCAGATCATCGCGCGCGTCGACCCCGGCGAATGAAGGACAGGCATGGACACCTACAGCACCTATGACGTCAGCGACGACGAGCGCGAGCTCGCCGGCCTCGTCCGCGGCTTCGCCGACGAGGTCATCGCGCCGATCGCCTACGAGGCCGACCGCACGCACACGTTGCCGCTGGACGTCGTCGCACAGATGGGGGAGATGGGTCTGTTCGGCCTGCCCTTCCCCGAAGAGTACGGCGGGCAGGGCGGCGACTACTTCGCGCTGAGCCTGGCGATCGAGGCCATCGGGCGCGTCGACCAGTCGCTCGCGATCACCCTCGAGGCGGGCGTCAGCCTCGGGGCGATGCCCGTCTTCCGCTTCGGCACCGAAGAGCAGAAGCGTGCGTTGCTGCCCGATCTGCTGGCCGGCCGTGCGCTCGCCGGTTTCGGTCTGACCGAACCGGACGCCGGATCGGACGCCGGCGCCACGCGCACCACGGCACGGCTCGACGGCGGCGAGTGGGTGATCAACGGCGCGAAGCAGTTCATCACGAATTCGGGCACCGATATCACCCGGTTCGTGACGGTGACCGCCGTCACCGGCGAGAACGACGGCCGCAAGGAGATCTCGACGATCATCGTGCCCAACGGCACACCCGGGTTCACCGTCGAGCCTGCCTACGACAAGGTGGGCTGGCATGCCTCCGACACGCATCCGCTGACCTTCGCCGACGCGCGCGTGCCCGAGGCGAACCTGCTCGGCGAGCGGGGCCGTGGGTTCGCGGGCTTCCTGCACATCCTCGACGAGGGCCGCATCGCGATCGCGGCGCTCGCCACCGGCGCCGCGGAGGGGTGCGTGGACGCCGCCGTCGACTACGCGCACTCGCGCACCGTCTTCGGCCAGCCGCTGGCCACCAAGCAGGCCATGCAGTTCAAGATCGCGCGCATGCAGGCGCGCGTGCACACCGCGCGCCTCGCGTGGCACCACGCCGCGCGCCTGCGCGACGCCGGCAAGCCGTTCAAGACCGAGGCCGCGATCGCCAAGCTGGTGGCGGGGGATGCCGCCATGGACAACGCCCGCGACGCGACACAGGTGTTCGGCGGCAACGGGTTCATGAACGAGTATCCGGTGGCCCGGCACTACCGCGACTCCAAGATCCTCGAGGTCGGCGAGGGCACCACCGAGGTGCAGCTGCTGGTGATCGCCCGCGCACTGGGCCTTGCCTGAAGGCGCTAGCGTGAAACGCATGACCGAGATCGTCCAGCGCGGGCTCTACTACGAGGAGTGCGAGCTCGGGGCGCGGTACCTGCACCGTCCCGGCCGCACCGTCACCGAGGCCGACAACATGCTGTTCTCGGCATTGACCATGAACACGCAGGCGCTGCACCTCGATGCGGCGTATTCGGCCACGCAGCCGTTCGGCAAGCCGCTCATGAACTCGATGTGGACCCTGTCGACGCTGGTCGGCATGTCGGTGGCGCAGATCACGCAGGGCACGCTGGTGGCCCAGCTCGGCCTCTCGGACATCGCCTTCCCCCACCCGGTGTTCGCCGGTGACACCCTGTACGGCGACACCGAGATCGTCGCCAAGCGGCTGTCGCAGTCGCGACCGGGCCAGGGGCTGGTGACGATGACGCACACCGGCCGCAATCAGGACGACGAGATCGTCGCCACCGTCACGCGCGTCGCGCTGATGTGGTGCCTGCCGAAGGAGGACGCATGAGCTTCGAGATGGGCCCCGCACTGCTGTTCTGCCCCGCCGACCGTCCCGAGCGCTTCGCCAAGGCGGCGGAGCGCGCCGATGCGGTCATCCTCGACCTCGAAGACGCCGTCGCCGCGGCCGACAAGCCCGCGGCACGCGGCAACATCATCGAGAGCGACCTGGACCCGGCCCGGACCATCGTGCGCATCAATCCGCTCGACGCGGAGCACGCGGCATCCGATCTGTCCACCCTGTCGCAGACCGACTACCGCACGATCATGATCGCCAAGAGCGAGTCGGCGAAGGCGCTGGGGCGGTTCGATCCGCGGTTCCGCCTGATCGCGCTGTGCGAGACGGCGCGCGGGATCGTGAACGCCGAGAAGATCGCCGCCCTCGAGAACGTCGTGGCGCTGATGTGGGGCGCGGAAGACCTCGTCGCCTCGCTCGGCGGCACCTCCAGCCGCAGGAAGAACGGTCGATACCGCGACGTGGCGCGCCACGCGCGCTCGCGCGTGCTGCTGGCCGCGGGCGCGCGGGGCAAGGCCGCGATCGACGCGGTGCACCTGGACATCGCCGACGCCAAGGGGCAATCGCGGGAGGCGAAGGATGCCGCGGCCTGCGGGTTCGCAGCGACCGCCTGCATCCACCCGTCGCAGGTCGAGCTCGTGCGCGACGCGTACCGCCCCGACGCCGAGACCGTCGCGTGGGCGCGGGCGGTGCTGGCGGCGGCCGCCGGACAGCACGGGGTGTTCTCGTTCGACGGTCGCATGGTCGACGAGCCGGTGCTGCGGCACGCCCGGGCGGTGCTCACGCGGGCGTGAGCGCTAGTGCGCGACGGTGTCGACCAGACGCAGACGCTCGCGCTCGATGAGGATGGTGTAGCCGCCGCCGTTGGGCAGCCGCGTGCCGGGATCGGGCAGATCGCCGTGCGTGATGTGGCGCACGAGCTCGCGGATGAGCGCGCCGTGGGAGACGACGATGACCGAGGCGCCGCCGGGGGCGGTGAGGTTGCGCACATCCCGCGCCACCTTGCGCACGCCGCGCACCGCGCGCTTGCGCACCTGCGGCCACGGCTCGGCGCCCGGCACGTCGGAGGCGTGTCGGGTGCCCCAGCGCGCCTCGATGTCGTCGCCGGTCATGCCCTCGGCCTCGCCGTAGGCCCGCTCGCGCAGCTCGGGGTAGAGGTACGGGGCGGGCAGCCCGAGCTCTTCGGCGATGATCTCGGCGGTCTCGCGGGCGCGCTTCAGGTCGCTGGCGGCGACGGCGACCGGCAGTGAGGGGTCCATGCGGTCCAGGAGGATCGCCGCGGTGTCGCGCGCCTGCTGACGGCCGGTCTCGTTGAGCGGGATGTCGCTCGTGCCCTGGATGCGGCCGTTCCGGTTCCAGTCCGTCTCGCCGTGGCGGATGAGGGTCAGAGTCGTCACGCCTCGAGCTTATCGGCGAGAGCTGTGAGCACCTCGCTCGTGCCGGCGTCGAGCTTCACGGTCGCGCGAGCGTCGGCGCGCGTCTGCCCGCGATTGACGATCACGATCGGGATGCCGCGCCGCTGCGCCCGCTGGATGAACCGCATCCCGGAGTTGACCACGAGCGACGAGCCCGCCACGAGCAGCGCGTCGGCCGCCGTCAGCAGCTGCTCGGCGCCGGCGAACCGTGCCACGGGGATCGTCTCGCCGAAGAAGACCACCTCGGGCTTCAGCATCCCGCCGCACACGCTGCACGCAGGGACGACGAATCCGTCGACCGAGTCGGGGCGCACATCGCCGTCGGGGAGCAGCACGGCGTCTTCGCTCGTGACCAGCCATGGGTTCTCGGCCTCGATGCGCACGGCGAGGTCGCGGCGATCGAAGACCTGACCGCAGTGCAGGCACAGCACGCGGCGCAGTGTGCCGTGCAGCTCGACCACGCGTTCCGAGCCGGCCTCGAGGTGCAGGCCGTCGACGTTCTGCGTCATGACGCCGCCCACCACGCCGCGGCGCTCGAGATCGGCGAGCGCGCGGTGCCCGGCGTTGGGGCGGGCCGCGCCGAAGCGCTTCCAGCCGAGATGACTGCCGATCCAATAGCGCCGGCGTGCGGCGTCCGTCGCCAGGAACTGCTGCACGGTCATCGGCTGTCGCACGGGAGCATGCTCGCCGCGGTAGTCGGGAATGCCCGAGTCGGTCGAGATGCCGGCACCCGTCAGCACGGCCACGCGTCGACCGGTCAGAGCGGCGACGGCGTCTTCGAGCACCTGCCCAGGTTACGCGTTCGGGCAGACTTGAGGGGTGAGTGTGATCCGCATCGAAGACCCCGACGACCCTCGACTGGCGGACTACCGCGACCTCACCGACGTGAGCCTTCGGCGGGTACTGGAGCCGGCCGGCGGCCTGTACATGGCCGAATCCGCGAAAGTGCTCGTGCGGGCGCTGGACGCTGGTCATCAGCCGCGCTCGGTGCTCGTGCAGGAGAAGTGGCTCGACGACGTCGCGGCGCTGCTCGGTGAGCGCGACGATGTGCCGGTGTACGTCGTCCCGGCCGCGGTCGCCGAGACGCTCACCGGGTACGCCGTGCATCGCGGTCTGCTCGCGGCCATGCATCGGCCCGAGCTGCCCTCTGTCGCGGCGGTGCTGGCGGGGGCACGGCGCGTGCTGGTCCTCGACGACATCGTGGACCACACGAACGTGGGGGCGATGTTCCGCGGTGCGGCCGGGCTCGGCGCAGATGCTGTGCTCGTGGGGCCGCGCTGCGCCGACCCGCTGTATCGGCGCAGCGTGCGCGTGAGCATGGGGACGGTCTTCCAGGTGCCGTGGACGCGGCTGCCGGAGTGGCCCGAGGCGGGCGACGTGCTGCGTGCCGAGGGCTTCCGTCTGGCGGCCCTGGCGCTCGCCGACGACGCCGTGTCGCTCGATGACTTCGCCGCGGATCCGCCCGATCGCGTCGCGCTCATGCTGGGTGCGGAGGGAGACGGGCTGGGGCGCAGGGCGCTGGCGGCCGCCGACACGATCGTGACGATCCCGATGGCCGGGGGAGTGGACTCGCTCAACGTCGCCGCCGCCGCCGCGGTGGCGATGTGGGCGCTGCGCGTTCATTCGTGATCGTCTTGTTATTTTGTTCCCTCACTATTTTGTCGCAAAACCAAGTACAGTCGCTGACGTAGCCAATCACTCAACGAAGAGGAAGCATGATGTCTCGACACCACTGGGGCCGCGCAGGGGTCATCACCGCTGCCGTGGGCTCTCTGACCCTCGCACTGGCCGGCTGCTCGGGAGGTGACGGTGGCGGGGGCGACGCCGCCGTCGACCTGTCCAGCCCGGCACCGACCGGCGTGACCATCACGCTGTGGCACGCCTCGAACGACCCCGACGCCCTCCTGAACCTGTACAAGGCGTACGAGAAGGAATCGGGCAACACCATCAAGCTCGTCGACATCCCGAGCGACACGGCGCCCACGGTCGTCCAGACCAAGTGGGCGACCGGCGAGCGACCCGATCTGCTGGAGTACAACCCGAGCCCGCAGGACATGGCGCAGCTGAACATGTCGGAGAACATGCTCGACCTCAGCTCGCTGGAGTTCGTCGGCGACAGCGCCCTCTCGGGCGTGGCCGGCACCATCGACGGCAAGACCTATGGCGCGATCCTCGGCCCCGTCTCGGTCTACGGCATGTACTACAACAAGGATGTGCTCGCGAAGGCCGGCGTCGACGCCCCCACCAACGAGGAGACGCTCAAGGCCGCGTGCACGGCGATCAAGGGCACGGGAGTGACGCCGATCTCGATGGCGGGCGGGTCGGAGTGGCCGGCCATGATGCTGCCGGGATTCACCTACATGGGCGACTTCAACGCCGAGAACGCCTACGGCGAGGGCGTCGCGTCCGGCGACATCACGGTGAACGACGCGAGCGGACCGCTGGTGGCGGGCCTGCAGATGGTCACCGACCTGAAGGACGCGGGCTGCTTCAACAAGGATGCCGCGACGCAGACGTTCGAGCAGGCCGAGAAGGCCGTGTCCGACGGAACGGCCGCGTTCACGTTCCTTCCGTCGGATCAGATCCCCGACTTCTACAAGAACGGCGCGAGCACCGACGCCGTCGACGCCAGCATCGGCTTCGGGGCGTTCTCGGCGGTGAAGGGAGTGCCCAGCTACGGACCGAACGCCCAGGGATCGTTCTTCGTGCCGAAGACCGGTGACACCGACAAGGAGCGCGTGGCGGCCGACTTCATCGACTGGGCGACCACCGACGGCTACCAGCAGTTCGTCGACGACGCGCAGATCGTGCCGACGCTGAACACCGCCGACGCATCGAGCCTGTCGGGGCTGTACGCCGACGCGGCGAAGCTGCTGCAGTCGGATGACGCGGTCATCGGCTTCAACTCGTCGATCCCCGGCTTCGGCAACTTCGGCGGACTCGCCGTGAAGGTCCTCGTGGGTCAGTCGACCGCCCAGGATGCGGCGGACTCGTTCCAGACCTTCGTCGACCAGGCCATCGACGCCCAGAAGAAGTAGCAGGGAGCGCTGTACCCGCATGGTCACCGTCACGTCACCGACGCGGCACCGCGCCGCCACCGAGGGAGCATCGACTCCTCCGGTGGCGGGCGGGCGCCGCGGCGGCACCGCCCGCCGCTGGTGGTGGTTCGCGATCCCCGCGGTCGCACTCACCATCGTCTTCTTCGCCCTGCCGTTCCTTGCCAACGCCGTGCTGTCGTTCACGCGCTGGACGGGCTTCAGCAACACGATCAGCTTCAACGGACTCGACAACTTCATCTCGCTGTTCAGGCTGGGCATCCTCGGGCACGCCACCGTCGTGACGGTGATCTATGCGGTGATCTCGATGATCGCCCAGAACGTGGTCGCGCTGTCGCTGGCCAAGGCGTTGCAGAACACCAACCGGATCAACAGCGTCTTCCGCTCGATCTACTTCATCCCCGTGCTGTTCTCGCCGCTGGCCGCCGGGTACATCTGGGCCGCGCTCCTGGACCCGGCGGGACCCATCAACCAGGCGATCGGCTTCGTCATCCCCGGCTTCGACTTCCCGTGGCTCGGCAACGAGGTGTCGGCCCTGATCATGGTCGGGCTCATCGACGGCTGGAAGATGAGCGGACTCGTCACCCTGGTGTACATCGCCGGGCTGAACAGCATCAATCGCTCGGTCGTCGAGGCGTCCGTGCTCGACGGCGCCGGCGGGTGGCGCCGGTTCCGCTCCATCGAGGTGCCGCTGCTGGCCCCTGCCTTCACGTTCAACATCGTGGTGACCCTGATCGGCGCGTTCAGTGCGCTCGACATCATCTTCGCCACCACCAAGGGCGGGCCGGGCGATGCCACCAAGGTGCTCAACGTCGCCGTGTACAGCCAGTACGGGCAGGGGCTGTACGGCACGTCCAGCGCCCTGAGCTTCATGATCGCGCTGCTCGTCATCGTGATCGCCATCCCGCTGATCTGGTGGCTGCGCCGCCGGGAGGTGCACGCATGAGCACGGCGACCTGGGTGACCCACCGCAAGCGCGGTTCCGGAGCCCTCAAGTACACGATCCTCGCGATCATCGCCCTTCCGTGGACGGTGATGCCGGTGTGGATGCTGGTGGTGAACTCCTTCAAGACGGAGTCCGACTCGTCCGTCCCGTCGCTCGCGCTGCCGACGACGTGGAACGTCGTGGAGAACTACGCGACGGTGTTCACCGAGGGCAATTACCTCACGGGGCTCCGCAACAGCCTGGTGGTGGCGGTGCCGACGATCCTCGTCGTGCTGCTGCTCGGCTCGATGGCGGCGTGGGCCTTCGCGCGTTCGACGCGCATGACACTGCGCGGCGCCTACTACCTCATGGCGATGTCGATCATCCTGCCGCCCGCGATCGTGCCGACCGTGTTCCTCGTGACGCACCTGGGGCTCACCGGCGGCGTCGCCGGGTACATGCTGGCACTCATCGGCACGCGGCTCGGGGTGGTGGCCTTCCTGGCCACCGGCTACATCCGGGGCCTGCCGATCGACTTCGAAGAGGCGGCCGAGATCGACGGTGCCGGACGCTGGCAGATCTACTGGCACGTCATCCTGCCGCTGCTGCGGCCCATTCTGTTCACCGTCGCCGTGATGACCATGATCAACGTGTGGAACGACTTCTTCTTCGCGCTGTACATGCTCAAGGGCACCGACAACGCGACCCTGCCGCTCTCGCTCTACAACTTCGCGAACTCCGGCCAGTACGGCGTGCGGCGCAATCTCGTCTTCGCGCATGTGCTGCTGACGAGTCTGCCGCTGCTGATCGCCTACATCTTCCTGCAGAAGAGAGTGCTCTCCGGGCTGACCGAGGGCGGCGTGACCGGATGAGCTGCGCGAGACTGACCACAATGCACACCATGACGGAGGCTGGGCAATGAGCGATATCGACCCGACGCAGAGCGGCATCCCCGTGCCCGAGGACGGCATCGAGCCGATCCCCGGACCGGACGTCGACCCGGTCGAGCAGCTCGCGCACCTGGTGCCGGCGCTGTGGCGCACGATCAAGCGCGCCGCGGGCTCGGCCGACCGGCTGCCGGCCAACGAGTCGCAGGTCACGATCCTGCGCATGCTCATGCTGCACGGCGACCTGACACCGGCGCGCCTGGCCGAGCTGCTCTATGTGGCGCGCCCGACGGTGAGCAATCTCCTCAAGGACCTCGTCGCCGCCGGCCTGGTCGAGCGGCGCGCCGCTGAGCACGACGCACGCTCGGTCGTCGTGTCGGCGACCGATGCGGGGCGCGGCGTGCTCGCCGAGTTCCGCAGCGACCGCGTGCGGGTTCTCCGCGAGGCGATCGAGGTGCTGCCGGCCGACCGCGCGAAGACGCTGCGCGACGGCATCCCGTCCCTTCGTCTGCTGCTGCGCGAGCTCGAGGTCATCGCCGCCTCCGAAGACGAGTCGGCGGAGACCGCATGAGCGGCGGGATGCTGCGGGCCGGTGCCGCCCAGGCCGACATCACCCCTGCCGATCTCACCGGGCTGAATGCCATGGGCCCCGACTTCGTCGGACTGCACGACCGCACCTTCGCGCGTGCCGTCGTCATCGAGAACGGAGTGGATGCCGTCGCCGTGGTGTCGGCGGATGTGCTCGAACTCGGCGTGACGGTCGACCTGCGCGCGCGGATCGCCGCGGCCACGGGCATTCCGGCGGGCGCGATCCTGCTCGCTCCCACGCACACGCACAACGCCCCGCGCGGCGGGCTCACGCCGGCCGGCGGGCTCTCCCGCGCCGCCAGCGCCGAGTCGCTCGCGTACACCGACGCACTGTTCGACGCCATCCTCGATGCCGTGGTGCGCGCGCAGAACGCGGCCGTTCCCGCCCGGATCGGCGTCGGCACCGGTCGGGTCGACGTGAACATCAACCGCGACGTGCCCCGCGACGGCACGTGGCGGCTCGGACAGAACCCGGACGGGCCGAGCGACAAGACGCTGACCGTCGTCGCCGTGCACGATGCGGACGACCGGCCGATCGCGACGCTCCTCGGCTATGCCGTGCACCCGACCGCGGCGCTCGGCACCCGGATGCTGAGTGCGGACGTCGCCGGCGCCGCGGCATCCGCCGTCAGCGAAGCACTCGACGCTCCGACCCTCTGGCTGCCGGGCTCGCTCGGAGACCAGGCGGTGCGCGGCAGCCTCGAGGCGGCGCGCACGGGGGGCGACGACCTCACGGTCGACGAGGTGTTCGCGCTCGTCGACACGCAGGGCCGCACCATCGCCGACGAGGCGCTGCGGGTCGCCGCCGCGATCGACGAATGGCGGGATGCCGCAGACCTGTCGGGCCGCGAAGCGGCGCTGGGCTGGCCCTCGAAGCCGGGGACGGACCTGCCGCCCGACATGCACCAGGAAGAGCTCGACCTCGTCGCGCTGCGGCTGACCGCACTGCGCATCGGCGACGTCGTGCTGCTCGGAGTGGGCGGAGAGGTGACGACGGCTGCCGCCGCCGAGATCATGGCCGCGGCCGTCGCACCGCACCCGGTGCTGGTGTCGATGGCCAACGAGCGGCTCGGGTACCTCGCCGACGACGACGCGTTCGCGCTCGGGACCTTCGCAGCGCGCGGATGCCCGATCCAGCCGGGCTGGGTTCCGGCCGCCGCCGACGTGCTTGCGCGCCTCGCCGCAGAACGGACGACAGCGTGACCGGGTTGCGAGCGGGCGCCGGACGCGCCGAGATCGCGCCGGGCTCGCTGCCGCTGGACGGCTTCACCCGCGTTCGCGACGCGCTCGCCGTGCGGGTGCTGCTCGTGGACGACCGCGCGGCCCGGATCGCGTGGGTGGTCGCGGACCAGACAGCGCTGCGTCCTCCCGTGCTCGAGGCCGTGCGCGCCCGCGTGTGCGACGCGGCCGGTGTGGCGGCACGCGACTGTCTGGTGTCGGTCAGCCACACCTTCTCGGCGCCGCACATCCCCGAGGACGATGCTCCCGCCTCGATCGCGTGGCGTGCCGCGCTGTGCGATGCCGCGGGCGACGCCGCTCGGCAGGCCGCGGCATCCCTCCGCCCCGCAGCGGTCGCCGTCGGGCGCGTCACGTGCGCGCTGGCCGTCAACCGCGACGTCGAGGTCGCCGAGGGGTGGACGCTCGGGCCCGACGGCACCGGGTTCTCGGACACGACCGTGCACGTCGTGCGGGTGACCGACGCCGACGAGACGCCGATCGCGCTGCTCGTCGGCACCGCGGTGCAGCCCTCGGCGATGGACCTGAGCGGTGAACGCGTCGTCTCGGGCGACCTGGCCGGTGCCGCCATGACCCGGATCGAGCAGGCGCTGCCGGGCGCCGTCGCGCTCTCGCTCATCGGCTGCGCGGGTGACCAGGCGCCGCTCGGGTCGGGGCCGGCCGCCGTCGATGCGCTGGGCGAGCGACTCGCCGCCGTGGTGCTCGCCGCCGACGTCGCGCCCGCGGGCGCAGGCGCACCGCTGTCGCTGACCGCGCACGAGCTCACCGTGCCCGGACAGGTGCCCACCGATCGGGCCGACATCCGCCCGGTGCGCGGTCACACCTTCACCACCGCCGCGGATCGACCGCTGCCGTTCTGGATCCTGCGTGCCGGCGCGATCACCGCCGTGGGCGTGCAGCCCGAGTTGAACGCGTGCACCGGACGTGAGCTGCGCGCACGCGTCGGCGACCCCGACCTCGTGATCGCGACGATGTGCAACGGTGGGGCGAAGTACCTGCCCGACGCCGAGTCGTTCGACCGCGCGACCTACGAGGCGCAGTCGTCCCGCTTCGCGCGGGGCGGCGCCGAGCTGCTGGTGGATGCCGTCGCCGCGGAGCTGAACGCATGATCGTCACGACCGAGGGCGGCGCGCTGAGCGGTGTCGGCAGCGGCGTCGACGGGGTCACGGTGTTCCGCGGCATCCCGTACGCGGCCGACACCGCGGGCGAGAACCGCTGGCGCGCGCCGCAGCCGCCGCCGGCCTGGAGCGGCGTGCGCGTCGCCGACCGCTTCGGCGAAGCGTGCCTGCAGCCTGCGCGCGGCGGGCTGAGCCAGCCGATGAGCGAGGACTGCCTGTCGCTGAACGTCTGGACGCCGGCGACGGCGGCCGACGCCGCGCTGCCGGTGCTGGTGTGGATCTACGGCGGGCGCTTCGTGTTCGGCGCGGGCAGCGAGCCGATGTATGACGGGTCGGCGCTGGCGGCGCGAGGCCTGGTCGTCGTCACGGTGAACTACCGGCTCGGGGTGTTCGGATTCCTGGCGACGCGTGAGCTCAGCGCCGAATCGGGGCATGGCGCGTCGGGCGACTACGGGCTGCTCGATCAGCGCGCGGCTCTGCAGTGGGTGCAGCGCAACATCGCCGCCTTCGGGGGAGACCCGGCCAGGGTCACGATCGCCGGCCAGTCCGCCGGCGCGGCCAGCGTCCTCGATCACGTGTACAGCCCGTTGTCGGCGGGATTGTTCCGCGGCGCGATCGCGCAGAGCGGTGCTCTCCACCCCGGAGACGCGAACCTCGGCCACCTCGCCGGCTCATACCGGGCCCTGGCCGATGCCGAACGCGACGGCGAGCAGTACCTGATTGAGCACGGCGTCGAGAAGATCGCCGATGCGCGCCGCCTGGATGCGCACGAGCTGCTGCGCGGCGCCGACGCCGACCAGCCAGGCCCGGGCCGGCCGCGTCCGCCGCTGTTCCGGCCCGCGCAGGACGGATGGATGCTGCCGCACACCTACGCGCAGACGCTCGCACGCGGCGCGCAGAACGATGTGCCGATCCTCACCGGCACGAACCTCGACGAAGACGGGGCTTCCCCGCACCCGCAGATCACGCTCGCGCAGTTCCGCGAGCGTGCGCAGGCGGTGTACGGCGACCGCGCCGACGAGTTCCTCGCGCTGTATCCCGCGCGCGATGACGAGACCGCGGCAGCAGCGGCGAACCAGGCGGCCCGCGATCACTCACGCGTCTCGACCCACCTCTGGGCGCAGGAGTGGGCTCGCCACGCGTCGAGCCTCGTGCACACGTACTTCTGGACGCACCCCGCACCCGGTCCCGACGCCGACGCCCGCGGGGCGTTCCACGGCAGCGAGATCCCGTACTTCCTGCACAGCCTCGACCACGTCGATCGCCCCTGGACCGACGTCGACCGTACGATCGCCGACGCCATGGCCGGGTACATCAGCCGCTTCGTCGCGACCGGCGACCCGAACGGCGATGACGCGGAGAGGTGGGATGCCGCGGATCGACGCCCGCTCACGATGGAGCTCGGCGCCCGGTGCGGCCCGATCCCCGTCGCCGAGCCGGAGCGGCACGCCTTCCACCGCAGCGTGCTCGACGGCAACACGGAACCGAAATGACCGATCTGACAGCTGGAGACCCTCGATGAGCGACACCACCCCGTTCCCCCTGATCGACGCCGAGACCGAACGGCTGCTGTTCGCGCTCGCCCGCCGTGAGCGCCTCGCGCGTGACACGAACGACTGGGATGGTCTGCAAGCCGCCTACTGGCCCGGTTCGCGCGTGCGGGTGACCTGGTTCGACGGGACGATCGAGCAGTTCGTGGACGGGTCGCGCGCTTCCGTGAAGCCCGGCAAGGTGCACGGGTTCCACAGCATCGACCCCGTGCGCGCCGAGCAGAGCGGCGATCGTGCGCTCGTCGAGAGCCGCGGGCAGGTGCTGCTGCGCCCTGTCGTGGAGGGGGTCGAGTGCGACCTGGTGTCGTGGTGCCGGTTCGTCTCGGGCTTCGAACGGCGCGACGGCGAGTGGCGCATGGCGTTCTTCGACAACATCTACGTCAAGGACACGGTCATCCCCACGCTCGGCGCGTTTCCCGAGATCGACCGTGAGCTTCTCGACGGTTCGCGCGTCGCCTATCGCTGGCTCAGCTACACCAACGCGCGGCGGGGCATCCCGGTGTCGCAGGATCTGCCCGGTGACGACCGCGAAGACCTCGTGGCGGCGTTCTGGTCCGATTGCCGGGCCTGGATGCAGGGCTGAACGCCCGCGCGTGGGCCCGGCCGGCGAGGCGCGGGGCCACGCGCCGTGCGTCAGCCGTTCTTCTCGGGCGCGGCTGTGGCGCTCGGCGCGGCTGTGGCGCTCGGCGTCGCGCTCGCCGACGGTGTCGAGGCGGCCGTGGAGCCCGAGCTGATCTGCGTGCGGATGGCGCTGACCTCGTCGTCGATCGTGGACTGCGAGAGCCCCTCCGTCGCCGGGATCAGTTTCGCGATGCGGGTGACGGTGGCATCCGCCGTACCGCTGGTGATGAGGTCCGTACGCAGCTTCTTCGTGGCGGCATCGATCTTGTCCGCGAAGACGCTCTCGAACGTCGTCACGAGGGCGTTGTCGACCTGCATCCCACCGCCGGCACCGCCTGCTGCACCGCCGGCACCGCCTGCTGCGCCGCCGGTCGTTTGACCGTTGCCCGGCATCTGTCCGCCGCCGGGCATCTGTCCGTCTCCGGGTGCGCTCTGCCCGTCGCCGCCCGGCATCTGACCGCCGTCGGGCATGGTGGGCATCTGCCCGTCCCCGCCCGGGAAGCCGCCCGCGCCGCCGGCGCCGCCGGCGCCCATGCCGCCTCCCATGCCGCCGAAGGCGAGGTTGAGGTCCCACGAGACGATGCTGATCCGCCCGGTGTCGAGGTCGTAGTACAGGTACGCGTTGCGCCCGGGCCCGTTGATCGTGTCGAAGTTATCGAGCACATCCTGAGTGGCCAGGTACGTCGCGAACGAGTCGACGTCGATCCAGTCGCCCGCATCCTGCTCGAACTCCTCGTCGGAGGCCCCATCGAGCCACTTCAGGAACGAGATGATCGGCTGCAGGTCACGGGTGCCGACGAGGTTGATCTGCGTGAAATCGTCGGTGTAGTCCGTCTGATCACTGCCCTGATAGGTGAACGAGCTCGTGGAGAGCAGCTTGTAGAGCACGCCGTCGTCGGGCAGATCGGCGGCATACTGCGCATCCGGGTTCTCGATGATCAGGCGGGTGGTGGTCGGGCGGTCGTTGACGGTGAACGTCGAGTACGCGTACCGCTGTGAGATCTGACCCGACTGCGCGGTGAGATCCAGGGCGACCGCCTCGTTGATCGCCGAGGTGTACGACTGCGAGGCCGGTCGCACCGAGATCTCGGTGTGCCCCTGATAGGCGCGGCCCTCCTGGTACTCGTTGAAGCTGATGAGGATCGGCAGGTCCTCCGGCTTCGAGGTGGAGAGCGCGATTCCGGTGCCCACGCCGCCGCCTTGGGCGTTCTGCCCGCCCTGAGCGTCGCCTGGTGCCTGCATGCCGTCTGGTGCCTGCATGCCGTCTGGTGCCTGCATCCCGTCGGGTGCCTGTCCGCCGCCACCACCACCCGAACCGCCGGCCGTCTGCCCCTCGGTGCGCGAGCCCTTCCGATCATCGGTCAGGGCTGAGAGCGTCGAGTTGCCCTTCAGACGCACGGCGACGTTCGCGATGGTCGTCCCGTCGATCGTGATGTCGGCCGGCATCCAATCCTTGTCGCCGGAGGTGAAGTATGCGTCCAGCATCTCGTTGTAGTCGGCCTCCGCATACGTGAGCGTCACGGTGTGCGCGGTGTCCTCGTCGAAGAGGTCGACGGTCCCGGCGATGTCGTCGGTGATGCGCTCCTCGTCCGTCACGGCGGCGGCGCTGGTCGAGTAGGGCCTGATCACCACGTTGCCGAAGAAGGTCAGCCCGAGCGCGACCACGGCGATCCCGCCGACGAGCGGGATCCAGTTCTGCCGGATCCGGACCGGGATGCGGCGTCTGATCCTGCGCAGCATCCTCACATGTCCGACTGGTCGTATCCGGTCAGCACCGAGACCTTCTGACCGCTGTTGACCGCGCTGAGCGCTTCGATGACCTGCGAGGTCTCGACGCCCTTCTTCAGGCGCACCGAGTAGAACAGCTCGGTGAGCGCCCCGCCGCGCATGGTCTCGACGCTGACCAGTTCGAACTCCAGCGTGAGGCCCACCAGCGCGTCGGTGATGTCGGACTGGTAGTCGCCCTCCGGGGGCACCTGCACCTTGACGACCTGACGCTGAATGTCGAGGTGGAACCAGTTGAAGCGCTGCATGAGGAACGTGATCAGCAGGATGAAGACCGTCGCCACCGCCGCGAGCACGTAGAAACGGGTGCCGACGGCCATGCCGACGGCCATCACCAGGAAGATGAAGCCGACGTCGCGCGTCTCCTTGATCGCGTTGCGGAAGCGGACGACCGACAGCGCGCCCACGAGCGCGAAGGCACGCGCGATGTTCGAGCCGACGACGAGCATGATGACGGCGACGACCATGCCGATGATGACGAGCGTCTGCACATACGACTGGCTGTACGAGACGTTCTTGTGGGTGCGCTTGTACACCCAGCCGATCGCGAACGAGAGCACGAACGACAGCGCCAGTGTCATGGCGACGTCGAAGACGGAGAAGGTTCCGCTGAGGTCTTGGAGGTTCATCGGGGGGAGGTCACTTCCTGGGGTCGGGTGCCGTGCGGCACAGGGTGGTCGTCGTCATCGCCGTCGTCGAGGAGCTCGTCGAGCTCGTCGGCGGCGTGCATGATCGAGCGCGGCGCCAGACCGAACGCCTGGACGCTCTGGCAGTACTTGGAGATGCGGATGACGTCGAGGTTCAGCCGCGCCGTCATGTCGGTCACCCATGACGGGACGCGCTCGTCAGCCTTGATCTCGAGGACCGACAGGCGCGGGGGCAGGATGAGGCGGTTCTGACTGTCGGCGGCGAGGTGGAAGTCGCGGTCACGGCCCCGCAGATGGTGGTCCAGGGTGACGCGCAGGCCGAGGTCGGCGTCGCGTCCGATCCACGCCTCGCGCTGGTACGCCGTGGTCACGACGGGGCGCAGGTCGAGCTCGCCGACGAGCGTCTCCACCTCGGCGAGGAAGCCCTGCTCACGCGTCCCGAGTCCCTGCGGCGAGCGGTAGTCCGTGCCCGAACACAGGGCCACGGCATCCCGATACGGCAGCACCATCCGGCGCTTCTGGGTGACCCGGTTCACGCGTTGCTTGATCTCGACGAACACGTCGGAGTCTGCCGTGAGCGCGTCGGCGTCGCCGTAGTGCCGCACGCGCAGCTTGCGGCGGAACTTCAGGCCGTCGATCTTCTCCCAATAGAACTTCAGCTCGGGGGTGTCGTAGTAGACGCTCGTGATCGGGTAGCCGTGCGTTCCCGCGTGCGCATCGCGCTCGGTGTGCCGCGCCAGTTCGTCGCGCAGACGCTCGGCCTGGGTGTCGGGCACGAGGTATTTGACCTCGAAGCGGTTGAAGGCGTGCAGTCTGCTGGCCGTGGCGGTGCGATCGCCTGACGTGGGGGCGACATCGGCCTGCTCGGGGGAGGCTGCGCGCTCGCGACCGCGTCGGAAGAAGGGACGCATGCGCGGGCTCCTCTCGGATGAACGGTGGGTGAACGCGGGGAGAACACCGCGTGACAACGCCGTCCAGCGTGCCGGAGCAGATTATGCGTGCGCTATGGAGTCTGAGAGTTTGCTGAGAATTCGGGTCAGGCGTCGTCGCCGCGGTGGGCCGCGGCATCCTTTCCCGGGGCCAGCGTCGTGACCGGCAGCGGCTCCGGGCGCTTCGCCGAGACGTTGTCGCCCGACGACTGATGGCGCAGGCGCCGCAGCACCCACGGGACCAGGTGCGTGCGCGCCCAGACGAGGTCTTCGGCACGGGCTTCGCGCCACGTGCGCTGGGGCAGCGGGTCGGGCTCCATCGGCGTGAGGTCGTTGGGCACGTTCAGCGCCCGCAGCACCATGCGTGCGACCTCGTGGTGTCCGAGCGGGTTCAGGTGCAGCCGATCGTCGGTGAAGAACCGGGGGTCCTGTACGGTCTTCAGCGCCCACTGGTCGGCGACGATGCAGTCGTATTCCTCGGCGACCGCGCGCACGTTCTCGTTGTAGATCGCGACCTTGCCGCGGATGGCGCGGAACACGGGGGTGAACTCGGTGTCGATCCCTGTGAAGACCACGAGCGTCGCGCCGGTGCTCGACAGGCGTGCGACGGCGTCGCAGAACAGCTCGCCGATCTCGTCGGGGTCGGTGCCCGGGCGGATCACGTCGTTGCCGCCCGCGCACAGCGTGACCAGATCGGGCTTCAGCGCCAGCGCGGGCTCGATCTGATCGGCGATCACCTGGCGGATGAGCTTGCCGCGCACCGCCAGGTTCGCGTACGCGAAGTCGTCGACCTGGCTGGAGAGCACCTCGGCGACCCGGTCGGCCCATCCGCGGAACACGCCGGGCTGATCGGAGGGGTCACCCACGCCCTCGGTGAACGAGTCGCCGAGGGCGACGAAGCGCCGCCACGGGTGCGGTTCGGTGTTCTCGACGAACGGGCTGCGGTGATCCTCCGACATCGCGATCCTCCTCCGGACAGACACTCAGACTAATCGTCGGGCGATGTCCACGGGTTCGCCTAAGGTGGAATGTCGTCGCGCCGTCCGGCGACGGGGGAAGGAGTTCGGGTTGGAGGAGCACGCCTCACTGGGAAGCTTCGCCGCCGAACATCTCTCACCGACCTACCCGCAACGCGCCCCCTGGGGCACCGCTCAGCGCCTGCGCGCGTGGCAGGCCGAAGCGCTCGATCTGTACTTCGGTCTGGACGGACCCGACGGGGTCGGCCAGGGGCCGCGTGACTTCCTGGCCGCGGCCACCCCCGGCGCCGGCAAGACCACATTCGCGCTGCGTCTGGCCTCCGAGCTGCTCCGGCGCCGCGTCGTCGATCGCATCATCGTGGTGGCACCCACCGAGCACCTGAAGACGCAGTGGGCGGATGCCGCGGCCCGCGTCGGCATCCGGATCGACCCTGCCTTCAGCAACCGTCATTCGGCGCCGGCGCGTGAGTACCACGGCGTCGCCGTCACCTATGCGCAGGTCGCGGTCAAGTCCTCGGTGCACGAGCGGCTCGTCCTCGACAAGCGCAGCCTTGTGATCCTCGACGAGGTGCACCACGGCGGCGATGCGCTGAGCTGGGGCGACGCGCTGCGCGACGCCTACCGGCGTGCGACCCGACGGCTGCTGCTCTCCGGCACGCCCTTCCGCAGCGACACCGCCCCCATCCCGTTCGTCGAGTACCACCCCGACCAGCACGGCATCCGCGTCTCGCGCACCGACTACAGCTACGGCTACCGGCGCGCGCTCGAGGACGGGGTCGTGCGCCCGGTGATCTTCATGGTCTACGCGGGCAACATGCGGTGGCGCACGAAGACCGGCGATGAGATGGAGGCCCAGCTCGGGCAGGACAACACCAAGGACATCACCGCGCAGGCCTGGCGCACCGCGCTCGACCCGGAGGGCGACTGGATCCCGGCCGTGCTGCGCAGCGCCGACCGCCGGCTGACCGAGGTCCGGGAGCAGGTGCCGGATGCCGGGGGCCTGGTGATCGCCACGGATCAGACCGCCGCGCGCGCCTATGCCGACATCCTCCAGCAGATCAGCGGCGAGCCTGTCACGGTCGTGCTGTCGGACGAGGCGGAGGCCTCGGGGCGCATCGAGACGTTCTCGCAGGGCACGAGCCGGTGGATGGTCGCCGTGCGCATGGTGTCGGAGGGGGTCGACGTGCCGCGCCTCTCGGTGGGCGTGTACGCGACGAGCGCCTCCACGCCGCTGTTCTTCGCGCAGGCGATCGGCCGCTTCGTGCGTGCCCGGCGCCGCGGCGAGACGGCGAGCGTGTTCCTGCCGAACGTGCCGCAACTGCTGGCGCTCGCGAACGAGCTCGAGCGGCAGCGCGATCATGCGCTCGACCGCGACGGCGGCGACGATGACGAGTGGTCGCCCGAAGAAGACGCGATGGATGCCGCGCAGCGCGACGAGAAGGCGTCCGACTCGCTGATGGAGGAGTTCAGCTACCAGGCGCTCGGCTCGTACGCGAATTTCGACCGCGTGCTGTTCGACGGCAAGGAGTTCGGGCAGCTCGCCACGCCGGGCACGCCCGAAGAGGAGGAGTTCCTGGGGCTGCCGGGCCTGCTCGAGCCCGAGCACGTGCATGAGCTGCTCATGCAACGGCAGGCCCGGCAGAGCCGGCACCGGGTCGCGCGCGAGGCGCAGGAATCGGCATCCGGCCACGAACCCGACCCGCCGCAGGCGCTGCACCGCACGCTCAAGGAGCAGCGGCAGCTGCTGAACAGCCTCGTCGGACTTTACTCGCGGCAGTCGGGGGAGGCACATGCGATGGTGCACGCCGAGCTGCGGCGCACCTGCGGCGGTCCGGCGGTCGGCCAGGCCACGGTGGCGCAGCTGCAGAAGCGCATCGAGGTGCTGCGCCGGCGCGTGCACTCATAGCGCCGTTCGGAGCCCCGAAATGCTGGCAATCACGCGGTTCGGGCGGGTGCAGCATCCCTCGCCCGATAGCCTCGATCAACGTGACTGAACCGACTGCCCGTGACCGTCGCCGCTGGGCGCAGTACCTCGTGAACGAGCGTGCCGAGGCTCGTGTCTACCGCGAGCTCGCTGGTCGCAAGACCGGTCAGGAGCGCGAGATCCTGCTGCAGCTCGCCGACGCCGAGGGGCGCCATGAGGCGCACTGGCTGACGCTGCTGGGCGGCGAGCCCGCGTCGCTGCCGCGTGCGTCGAAGCGCACCCGGATGCTCGGGTGGATGGCGCGCCATTTCGGCCCGATCTTCGTCCTCGCGCTCGCGCAGAACGCCGAGGGGCGCTCGCCGTATGATGACGACCCGCACGCGACGCCCGCGATGGCGGCGGATGAGAAGGTGCACCAGGAGGTCGTGCGCGGGCTGGCCGCCCGCGGCCGCCGACAGCTGTCGGGCGGGTTCCGTGCCGCGGTGTTCGGAGCCAACGACGGCCTGGTGTCGAACCTCGCCCTGGTGATGGGCATCGGGGCGGCCGGGGCCTCCGCGCAGTTCGTGCTGTTCAGCGGTGTCGCCGGCCTCCTGGCGGGCGCGCTGTCGATGGGCGCGGGGGAGTACGTGTCGGTCCGCTCGCAGCGCGAGATGCTCGAGGCCACCCAGCCGGGGGAGTTCGCCGACGGCGTCCTGCCCGACCTCGACCTCGACGCGAACGAGCTCGCCCTGGTCTATCGCACGCGCGGGATGTCGGCGGACGATGCGCTGGCCCGCGCCGAGCGCACCCTGGCGCGCGCGCGCCGTCCCGATGCGGTCGCCGCGCACACCGGCCCGGTGGGCGTGCCCGACGATCGTGATGTCGTCGGCAGTGCGTGGCGGGCGGCGTTCTTCAGCTTCCTCTGCTTCGCGTCCGGTGCGATCATCCCGGTGCTGCCGTGGATCTTCGGCATGGCCGGGCTGCCCGCCGTCGTCCTCGCGCTCGTGCTCGTCGGCCTCGCGCTGCTGGGCACCGGCGCGATCGTCGGCCTGCTCTCGGGCGCCGCGCCGCTGCGCCGCGCACTGCGTCAGCTGCTCATCGGCTACGGCGCCGCTGCGGTCACCTACCTGCTCGGCCTGCTCTTCGGCGTGAGCCTGGGCTGATCCCCTCGGGACGGGGTGGTGGATGCCGCATCCCGAACCTTCAGCTATACTGAAGCATGCATCAGTAGTACTGAAGGTAAGAGGAGGCGGTATGACCGCCATCAGCGAGACCATCACCACGGCGCCCACCCGGCGCGACTGGCTGGGCCTCGGCGCCCTCGCCGCGGGCCTGGGCATGATCGTGCTCGACGGCACGATCGTGGGCGTCGCGCTGCCCGCCATGGTCGCCGACCTGCCCCTGACCCTGAGCGATGCGCAGTGGGTCGGCAGTCTCTACGCGGCGGTCCTGGCGGCGCTGCTGCTGTCGGCGGGACGTCTGGCCGACCGGTGGGGGCGCAAGCGCCTGTTCCTCGTGGGGATCGTCGTCTTCATGCTGGGGAGCCTGTGGGCGGCGACCGCGAGCGGGGCGGGGTCGCTCATCGCGGCACGCGCGGGCCAGGCCATCGGCGCGGCGATGATCATGCCCTCGACGCTGTCGACGGTGAACGCGACGTTCCGGGGCAAGTACCGGGCCGCCGCCTTCGGCGTCTGGGGCGCCGTGATCTCGGGCGCCGCTGCCGTCGGCCCGCTCGCCGGCGGGGCGCTGACGCAGTACGCATCATGGCCGTGGATCTTCCTGGTGAACCTGCCGCTGGGCACCCTCGTTTTCGTCGCCGCGATCTTTACCGTGCGCGAGACGAAGGATCCGCTCGTCGGGGGCCGCGGCGGTGATGTTCTCGGCGCCGTGTTCAGCGCGATCGGCTTCGCGGCGCTCGTCTTCGTCGTCATCGAAGGCCCCGACCTCGGCTGGTGGCGGCCGCACGAGGATTTCGAGGTCTTCGGGCTCATCTGGCCGACGACCGCGCCGGTGTCGCTCGTCGTGCCGCTTGCCGTCGTCGCCGCATTCGGCATCGCGGGCTTCCTCGTCTGGGAGCGGCGGCGTGCCCGGCGCGGTCGCCCCGTGCTGCTGGACCTCACGCTGTTCCGGCTGCCGACCTTCCGCTGGGGCAATCTCACCGCCGGCACGATCGCGGTCGGCGAGTTCGCCATCGTGTTCGTGCTTCCGCTGTGCCTCGTCAACGCGCTGGGGTTCGACGCCATGGGGGCGGGCCTCGTCCTCGCGGCGATGGCCCTGGGCGCCTTCGTCTCCGGGGCGCTCGCTCGTCACCTCGCGCAGCGGCTGGGCGCGCCCGGCGTCGTGATCGCGGGGCTCGCGCTCGAGATCGTCGGCATCGCATGGCTGGTGACCGTCGTCGGTCCGGGCAGCGGCGGGTGGACCCTGGCGATCCCGCTCATCGTCTACGGGCTCGGACTGGGTCTCGCCTCCGCACAGCTCACCGGCACGGTGCTGCGCGACGTGCCGGTCGCCCAGTCCGGTCAGGGCTCCGCCACCCAGAGCACGGTGCGCCAGGTGGGCAGCGCGCTCGGCACCGCGCTGGCGGGCGCGGCGCTCTCGATCACGCTCGCGGTGACGCTCCCGGCGGCCGTCTCCGATGCCGGACTGTCGGGTGCGCGCGTCGACAGCGCGGTCGCGGCGACGCGCTCCAGCGCCGGGGCGACGATCAGCGCGCTGCGCGCACAGCACGGCGGCGCCATCGTCGATGCCCTGTCGGCGGGCTTCACCGATGCGACGCGCGTCGCGCTGCTCGTGGCCGGTGTCTTCCTCGTTCTGGGGCTGATCGGTGCGCTGCGCGTGCGGGCCGTGGCGCGGCATCCCGCCCTCTCGCACCCGTGACGTGCGAGAGTGGATCGGTGACGGTCTACCTGGATCACGCGGCGACCACGCCGCTGCGAGACGAGGCACGCGACGCGTGGCTGGATGCCGCGGCCCGCGTCGGCAACGCCTCGTCGATCCATCGCGCGGGTCAGGATGCCCGCCGACTCCTTGAGGAGTCGCGCGAGCGCCTGGCGGCGACCCTCGGCTGCGACCCCATCGAGGTCGTGCTGACCTCCGGCGGCACCGAGTCGATCAACACCGCGCTGAAGGGCTTCTGGTGGGCCCGCGCCGAGGGCGCCGACGCGATCGTGCTGCCCGACGGCGAGCATCACGCGACCCTCGACACGGTGCAGTGGCTGCACGAGCACGAGGGGGCGACCGTACGGGCGGTGGGGGTGGATGCCGCGGCCCGCATCCCCGTAGACGGCTTCGCCGCGGCACTGCCCGGCGCCGCGGTCGCGACCGCCCTCGTGGCGAACAACGAGGTCGGCACGATCAACGACGCCGCAGGTCTGTCGGAGGCCGCGCAGGAGGCGGGCGTGCCCCTGCACCTGGACGCGGTGTCGGCCTTCGGACACATTCCCGTGTCGTTCCGCGACTGGCGCGGCGAGGCGACCGGGGAGACCGGGCTGTGCGCGCTGAGCGTCTCGGCGCACAAGATCGGGGGACCCGGGGGCGTCGGTGCGCTCGTCGTGTCGCGCCACGCGAACCCGACCGCGCTGCTGCAGGGCGGTGGTCAGCAGCGCGCGCTGCGCAGCGGCACACAAGACGTGGCGGGGGCAGCCGCGTTCGCCGTCGCCGCCGAGCTCGCACTCGCCGAGCGGCACGCCGAAGCCGCGCGGCTGAGCGCGCTGCGCGACCGGCTTGTGCGCGGCATCCACTCTTCGATGTCTGATGCCGAACTGCTCGGCGACCCGATCGACCGCCTCCCCGGCAACGCGCACGTACTGTTCCCGGGTGCGCTCGGTGAGACCCTGCTGTTTCTTCTCGACCGCGCCGACGTGTGCGCGTCAACCGGGTCGGCGTGCCAGGCCGGCATTCCCGAGCCGTCGCATGTGGTCCGGGCGATGGGCCGCACCGACGCCGAGGCGCGCCAGGTTCTGCGCTTCACGCTCGGACGCACCACGACCGAGGCCGACATCGATGCGGTGCTGGCGGCGCTTCCGGCGGCGGTGGAGCGCGCGCGGGCGTCCGGTGCCCGTCACTGAGTTCGACTGCACGCGTGCGGCCCCAGGGCAACCCTGACGTGGCGTGCAGCGCTGTCGGCGTCTCCTGTGACGGCGAGGGGAAGGCAGGCGGTGGCACGCCCGTACAGGAGGAACCCGCCGACCCACCAGGAACCGACGCCATCGCCGGCAGGACAACCCGTATAGGCAACAGCGAGTGACGGGGGACCTGCTTCGACGACGATGCGCGCGTACTCGTCGGCCGGAGACTCGATTCGGATCGTGGCGGATGCCGACGGCGGCAGCTGTGCTCCCGACTTGTAGAACGCCGTGCCGTCGGGCTGCAGCGTCGCGGCCGGTGCGGCGGCCAGACCGCCGAAGCTGAGCTCGCCCATGACGACGTCATCGCCCGTGGGGAAAGGGGTGTCGATGGGTCGTGACTGCGCGCATCCGTCGACGAACGGCACGGCGGATGCTCGGGGTGGCGCGGTCGTCGGACCCGATGGCGTGTGCACAGACGGTCCCGTGGGGGTGCAGGCGGCCAGGAGCGCAGCGGCCGCGACGGTCAGGACCGCGGCGAGACAGTGCATGGCGCCACCATACGCCGGACGGCGCCCGTGCAGGCGGGCGCTCGTAGACTGGAACCCATGCGGATTCTTGCGGCCATGAGCGGTGGTGTCGATTCCGCCGTCGCGGCCGCACGGGCCGTCGAGGCGGGGCACGAGGTCATCGGCGTGCACCTCGCGCTCTCGCGCGCCGGCGGCACGCTGCGCACGGGCAGCCGGGGCTGCTGCACGATCGAAGACGCGATGGATGCACGCCGCGTCGCCGACGTGCTGGGGATCCCGTTCTACGTCTGGGACTTCTCCGAGCGCTTCCGGCAGGACGTGGTCGACGACTTCATCGCCGAATACCAGGCCGGTCGCACCCCGAACCCCTGTATGCGCTGCAACCAGCACATCAAGTTCGCCGCCCTCCTCGAGCGCGGTCTCGAGCTCGGCTACGACGCGGTGTGCACCGGGCACTACGCGAAGCTCGTCGACGGGCCGCAGGGCCGCGAGCTGCACCGCGCGTCGGAGGCCGCGAAGGACCAGTCGTACGTGCTCGGCGTGCTCACCGCCGAGCAGCTCGCGCACACCTACTTTCCGCTGGGCGACACGCCCTCGAAAGACCTGGTGCGCGCCGAGGCGGAGCGCCGCGGACTGGCCGTGGCCAAGAAGCCCGACAGCTATGACATCTGCTTCATCCCCGACGGTGACACGCGCGGCTGGCTCGCCGACAGGGTCGGCGAAGCCGACGGCGAGATCGTCGACCGCTCGGGCGCCGTCGTCGGAACCCACCACGGCGCCCACTCGTACACGGTCGGGCAGCGTCGCGGGCTGCAGTTGGGTGTGCCGGCGCCCGATGGCAAGCCGCGCTTCGTGCTCGAGGTGCAGCCGGTGACCAACAGGGTCGTCGTGGGTCCCAAAGAGGCGCTGGCGACCGCCGAGATCGCGGGGGAGCGCTTCAGCTGGGCGGGACGTGCCCAGGCCGAGGGCGCCTTCGACTGCGAGGTGCAGATCCGCGCGCACGCCGACCCGGTTCCCGCGCAAGCATGGTTCGCCGACGGAGTCGTCACGGTGCGCCCGGAGCGGCCGTTCGACGGTGTCGCACCCGGCCAGACGGCGGTGCTCTACGACGGCACGCGCGTGATCGGGCAGTTCACGATCGACCGCACGGTCTCGGCCGTGCCCGTTCCCGAGAGTGTCGGCGCCCGCTCCTAGACTGAACGGGTGGCAGACGAGCAGCTGACCCTCGACCAGGCGCATGCGGAGGCGGACGACCTCACCGAGCGGATCCTGACCGCGCGCGACGATTACTACGGGCGCAACGCCGAGGTGGTCGACGACGCGACGTACGACGGGTGGATGCGGCGGCTTGAGCAGATCGAGCGGTGGTATCCCGAGCTGCAGGGGCAGGATTCGCCGACCCTCACCGTCGGCGCCGCCGAGAACACCCCCTTCGCGCCCGTCCAGCACGCCGAGCGCATGCTGAGCCTCGACAACGTCTTCTCGCCGGACGAGCTGCGCGACTGGTGTGTGAAGACCGAGGGTGCCGCCGGCCGAGCGGTGCGGTGGCTGACCGAGCTGAAGATCGACGGGCTCGCGATCAGCCTGCGCTACGAGTACGGGCGGCTCACGTCGGCGGCCACGCGCGGTGACGGCCGGGTCGGCGAAGACATCACGATGAACGCCGTGCGCGTGCACGGCATCCCCGACAGACTCGCAGGCTCGGGGCATCCCGCCCTCGTCGAGGTGCGCGGCGAGGTCTTCATCCCCGTCGCGGCGTTCGAAGAACTCAACGAGTTCCAGGCCGAGCTGCGCGAGCGCGTCGTCGCGGAGGCGCGCGAGAAGCCGCGGTTCGACGAGGAGAAGGCGCGCACGAGCGCGCAACGGCGCTTCCCGGCCTTCGCGAACCCCCGTAATGCGGCCAGCGGCGGGCTGCGCCAGCAGCTCGACAAGAAGGACGGGCTCGAGCTCGAGTCGGGGCGACGACGGCTCGACTCGCTGCGTCTGCTGGTGCACGGCATCGGGGCGTGGCCCGATCCGCCGGTGGCGTCGCAGAGCGAGGTGTACGGGCTGCTGGCCGAGTGGGGGCTGCCCACGAGCCCGTACTTCCGCACGCCCGAGACGATCGACGGGGTGCTCGAGTACGTCGCGTACTACGGCGAGCACCGGCACGATGTCGAGCACGAGCTCGACGGCATCGTGGTCAAGGTCGACGAACTCGCGCTGCACGACGAGCTGGGCGCCACCAGCCGCGCGCCGCGCTGGGCGATCGCGTACAAGTACCCGCCCGAGCAGGTGAACACGAAGTTGCTGGACATCGTCGTGTCGGTCGGGCGGACGGGGCGCGCGACGCCGTATGCCGTGATGGAGCCCGCACGGGTAGCCGGTTCCGTGGTGCGCTCGGCGACGCTGCACAACCAGGACGTCGTGAAGGCCAAGGGTGTGCTCATCGGCGACACGGTCGTGCTGCGCAAGGCGGGCGATGTGATCCCCGAGGTGCTCGGGCCCGTCGTCGAGCTGCGCGACGGCAGCGAGCACGCCTTCGTCATGCCGGAGTTCTGCCCCGAGTGCGGGTCGCCGCTGCGCCCCGCGAAGGAGGGCGACATCGACCTGCGCTGCCCCAACGCGCGCTCGTGCCCGGCCCAGGTGCGCGGGCGTGTCGAGCACATCGGCTCGCGGGGGGCGCTCGACATCGAGGTGCTCGGCGAGGTGACCGCCGCCGCTCTCACACAGGCCGAGCCGCCGGCGAGGGCGCCGCTCGACACCGAGGCGGGGCTGTTCGACCTCACGCTCGACGAGCTCGTGCCGATCTCGGTGATCGTGCGCGACTCCGAGACGGGCGAGCCCAAGACCGACGCCGAGACCGGCGAGGTCATCCGCCGCAGTCCGTTCCAGAAGCTCGGCCCGGCGAAGTACCCGCCCGGGATGGAGGAGATGGATGCCGCGGCCCGCCGCCGCGCCGGCATCCGCAAGGACTATCACGAGGTGCTTCCCTCCGAGGCGGCCACGAAGCTGCTCGCAGAGCTCGAGAAGGCCAAGACCAAGGACCTCTGGCGGTTGCTGGTGGCCTTGAACATCCGGCACGTGGGGCCCGTGGCGGCACGCGCGCTCGCGCAGTGGTTCGGGTCGTTGGATGCGATCCGGAATGCCTCGCGTGAAGACCTCGCGGCGGTCGAGGGTGTCGGCGGCATCATCGCCGACTCGCTCATCGACTGGTTCGAGGTCGACTGGCACCGCGAGATCGTCGCGCGGTGGATGGATGCCGGCGTGCAGTGGGCGATCCCGGGGCATGCGGGGCCGGGTGCCGTGTCGGCCGGGGGAGTGCTCGAGGGCCTGACCGTCGTGGCGACCGGGTCGCTCGAGGGCTACACGCGCGAGGGCGCGCAGGAGGCCATCATCGCCGCGGGCGGGAAGGCCGCGTCATCCGTCTCCAAGAAGACCGACTTCGTGGCGGCGGGCCCAGGGGCGGGCTCGAAGCTCGCGAAGGCCGAGGAACTCGGCGTGCGCATCCTCGACGCCGCCCAGTTCAAGGTGTTGGTGGAGCAGGGGCCGGGCGCGCTGGGCTGAGCGCCGGGGCGTTCAGCCCTTGTGGCGCGGCTTGCGCGGAGGGCGGTCGTCGCGGTCACGGTCACGGTACGACGGACGGTCGTCGCGACGGGGCCGGTCATCGAAGCCATCGCGCGGGTGACGTCGGTTCGGCGCACCGCGGTCGGGCTTCATCTGGATGAGCTTGCCCGAGATGCGCGTACCGCTCAGCTTGTCGAGCACGGCCGGGTCGAGGTTCGTCGGCAGCTCCACGATCGAGAAGTCGGGCTTGATCGTGATCGCGCCGAAGTCATCGCGGCGCAGCCCGCCCTCGTTCGCGAGCGCCCCGACGATCTGACGGGGCTCGACGTGCTGGCGACGGCCGACCTCGACGCGGTACGGGGCGTAGTCACCCCGGCCGCGGCGCGGCCCGCGATCACCGCGATCGCCGCGATCCGGGCGATCCCCACGCGCGGGCCGGTCGCGCTGCGGCCGGTTCACGGCATCGACGGACGCGGCGAGCGGATCGTTCTCGGGGTCGAGCAGCAGGGGAGTCTCGCCCTGGGCGACGATCGCGAGGGCGGCCGCGACATCCTGTTCCGGCACATCGTGGTGGCGCACATAGTGGTCGATGATGTCGCGGAACGCCTCGATGCGGCTCGTCGCCTCGAGTGCGGCCGTGATGGCGTCGTCGAAGCGCGTGAGGCGGGTCGTGTTGACGTCTTCGGTGGTCGGCAGCTGCATCTGGGCGGGCTGCTGTCGGGTCGCCTTCTCGATGTGCTTGAGCAGGTAGCGCTCGCGCGGCGTGATGAAGCTGATCGCATCGCCCGAGCGCCCGGCGCGGCCGGTGCGGCCGATGCGGTGCACGTACGACTCGGTGTCGGTGGGGATGTCGAAGTTGATGACGTGGCTGATCCGCTCGACGTCGAGTCCGCGGGCCGCGACATCGGTCGCCACCAGGATGTCGAGCTTGCCGTCCTTGAGCTGGTTCACCGAGCGCTCGCGCTGCGCCTGCGGGACGTCGCCGTTGATCGCGGCCGCGGAGTATCCGCGGGCGCGCAGCTTCTCGGCCAGGGTCTCGGTCTCATTCTTCGTGCGGACGAAGACGATGACCCCGTCGAAGTTCTCCACCTCGAGGATGCGGGTGAGGGCATCCACCTTCTGCTGGTAGGAGACGACGAGGTACCGCTGCGTGATGTTCTGGTTCGTCGTGGTCTTGGTCTTGATCGCGATCTCTTCGGGCTCGCGCAGGTACTGCTGTGCAAGGCGACGGATCGCGGCGGGCATGGTCGCGGAGAAGAGGGCGACCTGCTTGTCTTCGGGCGTCTGCGCGAGGATCTGCTCGACGTCCTCGGCGAAGCCCATCTTGAGCATCTCATCGGCCTCGTCGAGCACGAGGTACTTCAGCTCGGTGAGATCGAGAGTGCCCTTCGCCTGGTGGTCCATGATGCGACCGGGCGTGCCGACGACGATGTGTACGCCGCGGCGCAGCGCCGACAGCTGCTGGCCGTAGCCCTGCCCGCCGTAGACGGGCAGAACGTGCACGCCCTTCAGATGGCTCGCGTACGACTCGAACGCCTCACAGACCTGCAGTGCGAGCTCGCGGGTGGGCGCGAGCACAAGCGCCTGCGGCGTCTTCTGCGACAGGTCGAGCCGCTCGAGGATCGGCAGCGCGAAGGCCGCGGTCTTGCCCGTTCCGGTCTGGGCGGTGCCGAGCACGTCGCGGCCCTCGAGCAGCAGCGGGATCGTCGCCGCCTGGATCGCCGACGGCGTCTCGTAACCGAGGTCGCGGATCGCGGCGAGCACGCGCCCGGTGACCCCGAGCTCTTCGAAGCCGGGGCCCTGCGGCTCAGCGGCGGTCGCCGCGTCTTCCGTCGTGCCGTCGGCTGCGGCATCCATCGTCTCGGTCATTGTCCGGCTCCCGTCAGGTCGAGCAGTTTCTCGCGCACCTGGCGGCGCAACACCTTGCCGATCAGCGACTTCGGCAGTTCGTCGACGACGAAGATCCGTCGCGGCACTTTGTAGGGGGTGAGGATGCCGCGCGCGAACGCGCGGATCGCCTCGACGTCGGGCTCGTCGACGTTCGGCGCCAGCACGATCGCTGCCACGACCTCTTCGCCGGAGTGCTCGCTGGGCAGCCCCACGACGGCGACGTCTTCGACATCGGGATGCTGGCGCAGCGCGTTCTCGACCTCGGTCGGGGCGACGTTGAAGCCGCCCGTGATGATGAGCTCTTTGATGCGATCGACGATGCGCACGAAGCCGGCCTCGTCGATCGTGACGATGTCGCCGGTGCGGAACCAGCCGTCCACGAACACCGCTTCGGTCGCCTCGGGCTTGCCGTAGTAGCCGCCGAACACCTGCGGTCCGCGCACGAGCAGCTCGCCGGCCGCGCCGGGTGCGACATCCTTGGTCGGCTCGTCGGGGTCGACGACGCGGCACTCGGTGCCGGGCAGCGGCAGGCCGACCGTGCCGGGAACGCGATTGTCGGCGGCGGGATTCGCCATGAGCACGGGGGAGCACTCGCTCAGCCCGTAGCCCTCGACGAGGTAGCCTCCGGTGGCCTTCTCGAACGGCACGACGAGCTCGTGCGGCAGGGCCATCGCGCCCGAGATCGCGATCTCGGTGCCTGCGAGCGACACGCCCTTCTCGTTCGCAGCCTTCAGCAGCCGTTCGGCGATCGGGGGCACCAGCGGCAGGAACGTCGCCGGGTGCTTCTTCGTGACGTCGAGCACCATGTCGGGCTCGAACTTCGGGAAGAGCACGAGACGCGCGCCCATCGACATCGCGAAAGTCAGGCACAGTGTGAGGCCGTACGCGTGGAACATCGGCAGCACCGCGTAGACGACACAGCCCTTGCCGCGCACGATCTGCGGCACCCACGCCTGCGCCTGCGCGGCGTTGGCGAGCAGATTGCGGTGCGTGAGCGACGCGCCCTTCGGGGTGCCGGTCGTGCCGCTCGTGTACTGGATGATCGCGAGATCGTCGGTCGCCGGCTTCGGGTGGCTGGCGGGCAGCGGCTCGGACTCGACGATCTGCTTCCAGTCGATCGTGCCGCTCACGCGGCTGTAGAGGGCCTCGCGTGACTCGCGGGCCTTCGCGATCGGCAGTCTGAGTGCCATGCGCATGCCGAACGGCATGGCCTGCACGACATCGACGGAGATGAGGTTGGTGACGGCGAGATCGGCGGGGAAGTCCTGGATGCTGCCGACCACCTTCGTCCAGACGATCGCCGTTTTCGCACCGTGGTCTTCGAACTGCTTGCGCAGCTCGCGCGGGGTGTACAGCGGGTTGTGCTCGATCGCGATGGCGCCCAGGCGCAGGATCGCGTAGAACGCGACGATGTGCTGTGGGCAGTTCGGCAGCACGATGGCCACGGTGTCGCCGGCGCCGACGCCGAGGCGCTTCAGGCCGGCTGCGGCACGGTCGATCTGGTCCTGCAGCTCGCGGTACGTGGCCTCACGGCCGAAGAACTGCAGCGCGGGCGCGTCGGGATAGTCGCGAGCGGATGCCGCGACGATGTCGACGAGCGAGCCGCTGACGGGGTCGAGATCCTCGGGTACGCCGGCGGCGTAGCTGGCGGTCCACGGGCGCGGCGGATCGTACGACGTCATCCACCCAGCCTACGCGTCGGGGGTGCTCCGCACGGGCTCAGGCCGCGCCGATCGACAGCGCGACCGTGCCGACGACCGAGACGAGACCGCGCAGATGGTTCGATGCGGCCCACGGGCGGTCGAATCGCGGCCACGCTTCGGGCGCCGTCGCCTCGGATGCCGCCGCCAGCGCGTTGTTCAGCGGCACGTTGACGCCCGCCGTGACGAAGAACGCCGCAAGTGCGCCGATCGCTCCGCCGATGAACCACCAGATTCCCTCGGGTCGGAGGACGAGCGCGGCGACGATCACGGCGGCACTGCCCAGCGCTGAGCCGATGAACGGCACCATGAAGGCGTTGCGCGGAGCCTTCTCGTTGATGCGCTGCATCGCGCGCACAGCGTCTGCGGCAGACAGCGTGCGCAGCCCGGGGAGGACGAACGTCGAGAACGCGAGGTAGATGCCCGCGTTGATCATCGTCAGTGCCGCCGTGGCCCAGACCAGGATCGTGAACCAGATCGGTGCGGTCATGGTGTGCTCCCCGGGAGGGTCTCGGATGCCACGACCACTGCGGTTTCGTCGTTGACCTGGGCGACCACGATGCACCTCACGATCGCGTGGTCGCCCTCTGAGAAGGCGATATGCGGTCCGAGCGTGACGTGGGGACGGTAGCCGTCGAACCAGTAGTCGGGCTCATCGGCGCTCACTCCGCCGAGTGCTTGCAGCTCATCCGCGATGCGGTGATGGAGGTGGACGGGATCATCGGAGATCACGAGCCGGACGGGGATGTCGCTCCTGGCGCCGAACTGCGCGAGGTTGCCGAAGACGATCTGCAATGGCTCTTCGCACGCGTGTGCGCGCTCGACCGCTGCCATGATCTCCGCGGGCCGTCCGCCGGTGACGAAGTTCCCGACCAGCGTCACGTGAGCAGGCCACTGCTTGCGGTCGATGTGTACGCCGGTCTCGATAGGTTCGAGCATCGCTGCGATGGCGTATCGACGTGGCGCGTCGTCTCCACCGGCATCCGCCGGTTGTTCCGCGGGTTGACTCGTCATGGGCCCATGAAACCACAGAGCGATCAGTCGCTCACGCTGTAGAGAATCACATCCGCGCACGCGATTCGCAGGCGCGAACGTCGAGAAGTACAGCGCAAGCGAAAGCGGGTGCGCGGATCCCGGGCGCAAACGCGGAAGAAGACAGCGCACGCAGAACACGGCAGCGCGAACCGAGAACGCCAGCGCCGACGCAGACCCCGCGGGCGCGGCATCCACTCGCCCGTAGACTGGGGTGGTGTCAGAAATCACCCCCGATCTCGTGCGCCATCTCGGTGTGCTCGCGCGCATCCGACTGAGTGACGAAGAGGTCGAGCGCCTTACCGGCCAGCTCGACGTCATCGTCGACAACATCGCGAAGGTGTCCCGGGTGGCCACGCCCGACGTGGCGGCCACGAGTCACCCCATCGCCCTGCAGAACGTGTTCCGGCCCGATGAGGTCGGGCAGACCCTGACCCATGAGCAGGCGCTGCAGAACGCACCGGATGCCGCCGACGGCCGCTTCCGCGTCACGGCGATCCTGGGGGAGGAACAGTGAGCGACATCATCCGTCTGACCGCCGCCGAGCTCGCCGACAAGCTCGCCGCCGGCGAGGTCTCGTCGGTCGAGGCCACCCAGGCCCACCTGGACCGCATCGCCGCCGTCGACGGCGACGTGCACGCGTTCCTGCATGTGAACGAGAAGGCGTTGGATGCCGCGGCCGACAGCGATCGGCGACGCGCAGCCGGCGAGCAGCTCGGGCCGATCGCCGGTGTGCCCCTGGCGGTCAAGGACGTGCTCGTCACGACCGACATGCCCTCCACGAGCGGATCGAAGATCCTCGAGGGCTACATGTCGCCGTTCGATGCGACCGTCGTCGCGCGCTCGCGCGCTGCGGGCCTCATCCCGCTCGGCAAGACCAACATGGACGAGTTCGCGATGGGCTCGTCGACCGAGCACTCCGCCTACGGCCCCACGCACAACCCGTGGGATCTCGAGCGCATCCCCGGCGGCTCGGGTGGCGGCTCGGCCGCGGCGGTGGCTGCCTTCGAGGCACCGCTGGCGCTGGGCTCTGACACCGGCGGCTCGATCCGCCAGCCCGCGCACGTGACCGGCACGGTCGGCATCAAGCCGACCTACGGCGGGGTGAGCCGCTACGGCGCCATCGCCCTGGCCTCGTCGCTCGACCAGGTCGGCCCGGTGACCCGCACCGTGCTCGACGCCGGTCTGCTGCACGACGTCATCGGCGGGCACGACCCGCACGACTCGACCTCGCTGACCGACGCCTGGCCGTCGTTCGCCGACGCCGCCCGTGAGGGCGCGCGCGGTGACGTGCTCAAGGGCCTGAAGGTCGGCGTCGTCAAGGAACTGCCCGACAGCGGCTTCCAGGCCGGAGTCGCCGAGTCGTTCCGCGCGTCGCTCGACGTCCTCCAGGCGCACGGCGCCGAGATCGTCGAGATCAGCGCCCCGCACTTCGAGTACGGGGTCGCCGCGTACTACCTGATCCTGCCGGCCGAGGCATCCAGCAACCTCGCGAAGTTCGACTCGGTGCGGTTCGGTATGCGCGTCGACCTGAACGGCGGCACGGTCGAAGACGTCATGGCCGCCACCCGCGACGCCGGGTTCGGCGACGAGGTCAAGCGCCGCATCATCCTCGGCACCTACGCCCTGTCGGCGGGGTATTACGACGCCTACTACGGCTCGGCCCAGAAGGTGCGCACGCTCATCCAGCAGGACTTCACCGCCGCCTTCGGCCAGGTCGACGTCATCGCGACGCCGTCTGCGCCGACCACGGCGTTCAAGCTGGGCGAGAAGATCGGCGACCCGCTGCAGATGTACCTGAACGACCTGACGACGATCCCGGCGAACCTCGCGGGGGTCCCCGGCATCTCGGTCCCGTCGGGTCTGGCATCCGACGACGGCCTGCCCGTCGGCATCCAATTCCTCGCACCGGCGCGTGAAGACGCCCGGCTGTACCGTGTGGGCGCCGCTCTCGAGGCCGCGCTCGTCGACTCGTGGGGCGGTCCGCTGCTGGATCGCGCCCCCGTTCTGGGAGGGGCGCGCTGATGGCCGCGAAGATCATGGACTTCGACAAGGCCCTCGAACTGTTCGAGCCCGTGCTCGGCTTCGAGGTGCACGTCGAGCTGAACACGAAGACCAAGATGTTCTCCGACGCGCCGAACTCGTTCGGACGCGAGCCGAACACAGACCTCGCGCCGGTCGACCTCGGCCTGCCGGGGTCGATGCCGGTCGTGAACGCCCAGGCCGTGCGGTATTCGATCAGCCTGGGCCTGGCGCTCGGCTGCTCGATCGCCGCGTCGAGCCGCTTCGCGCGCAAGAACTACTTCTATCCGGATCTCGGCAAGAACTACCAGATCTCGCAGTACGACGAGCCCATCGCGTACGAGGGACAGGTCGAGGTCGAGCTCGAAGACGGCACGCTGGTCGAGGTGCCGATCGAGCGGGCGCACATGGAAGAGGATGCCGGAAAGCTGACCCACGTCGGAGGAGCGGCCGGCCGCATCCAGGGGGCGGAGTACTCCCTCGTCGACTACAACCGTGCGGGCGTGCCGCTGGTCGAGATCGTCACCAAACCGATCTTCGGGGCCGAGCACAACGCGCCCGAGCTGGGTGCCGCGTACGTGCGCACGATCCGTGACATCGTGCGGGCGCTGAACATCTCCGACGCGCGCATGGAGCGCGGCAACATCCGCTGCGACGCCAACGTCTCGCTGCGCCCGCGCGGGCAGGAGAAGCTCGGCACCCGCACCGAGACCAAGAACGTCAACTCGATGCGCTCGGTCGAGCGTGCGGTGCGCTACGAGATCCAGCGGCAGGCGGCGATCCTCGCCGACGGCGGCACGATCACGCAGGAGACCCGGCACTGGCACGAAGACACCGGCGTGACCTCGCCGGGTCGCCCGAAGTCCGACGCCGACGACTACCGCTACTTCCCCGAGCCCGACCTGCTGCCGGTGGTGCCCTCTCTCGAACTGATCGAAGAGCTGCGCGCCGCACTGCCCGAGCCGCCGGCGGCCCGCCGTCGCCGGCTGAAGGCAGAGTGGGGCTTCACCGACCTCGAGTTCCAGGATGTCGCCAACGGCGGCGTGCTCGTCGAGGTCGAGCAGACCATCGCCGCAGGGACCACGCCCGCCGCCGCCCGCAAGTGGTGGACGGGCGAGATCGCACGGCTGGCCAACGAGGCCGGGCGCGAGACGAGCGACCTGGTCGAGCCCGCGGCGGTCGCCGAGCTGCAGAAGCTCGTCGACGCGGGCACGCTCACCGACAAGCTCGCCCGCCAGGTGCTGGAGGGAATGGTCGCCGGCGAGGGCACCCCGCAGGAGATCGTGGATGCCCGGGGCCTGGCTGTCGTCTCCGACGACGGCGCGCTCATCGCGGCCATCGACGAGGCGCTGCAGGCACAGCCCGACGTGCTCGCCAAGATCAAGGACGGCAAGGTGCAGGCCGCCGGCGCCATCATCGGCGCCGTCATGAAGGCCATGCGCGGACAGGCCGATGCGGCCCGCGTGCGTGAGCTCATTCTGGAGCGCGCCGCGCAGTAGCGGCATCCCCTCGCGGAGGCCGTCGATGTCGGCGGTCTCCGCGAGAATGGACGCATGGGACGCGGTGACGGATCGGGCAGGCGGGTCTCGCCCGACGGCGCCGACGACACCGGCGCCGGCATCCTGCATGTCGACATGGACGCCTTCTACGCCTCGGTGGAGGTGCTCGACGATCCGTCCCTGCGCGGCAAGCCCGTCATCGTAGGCGGAGTGGAGGGACGCGGCGTCGTCTCCAGTGCCACCTACGAGGCGCGTCGCTACGGCGTGCGCTCGGCCATGCCTGTCGGGCAGGCGATGCGCCTGTGCCCGTCGGCGGTGGTGGTGCCCCCGCATTTCGAGCGGTATCTCGCGCTCTCGGGCCGGGTCATGGACCTGTTCCATGAGATCACGCCGCTGGTCGAACCGCTCTCCATCGACGAGGCCTTCCTCGACGTGCGCGGCGCGCGGCGCCTCTGGGGCCCGCCGGGGCGGATCGCGAGGATGCTGCGCACCCGTGTCCGTGACCAGACCGGGCTGACCTGCAGCGTGGGAGCCGCGGCGACCAAGCATGTCGCGAAGATCGCGTCCACGATGAGCAAGCCCGACGGGTTGCTGATCGTGGCGGAGGCCGACACCGAGGACTTCCTGGCGCCGCTGAGCGTGCGTGCGCTGTGGGGGGTGGGACCGAAGTCGTCCGAGGCGCTCGAGTCCCGCGGCATCCGCACTGTGAACGACATCCGCGAGACCCCGCGCCCCGTGCTCGAACGCATCCTGGGCGCGGCGATGGGCGATCGTGTCTGGCACCTGTCGCGCGGGCTCGACGCGCGCGAGGTCGAGACCGACCGCATCGAGAAGAGCGTCGGGCACGAAGAGACCTTCCGCACCGACATCGCCGACGAGCGGGTTCTGCGGGCCGAGCTGCGGCGCCTTGCCGATCGAGTCGGCGCGCGCCTGCGCGAGGCGCAGTGGGAGGCCGCGACGGTCTCCATCAAGGTGCGCTTCGCCGACTTCACCACCTACACGCGCGCGCAGACCATGCCCGAGCCCACGAACGTCGGTCAGCGCATCGGCGCTGCCGCACTCGACCTGTTCGACCGTCTCGAGCGACCGTTGCCCATTCGTCTGATCGGTGTGCGCGCCGAGAAGCTGCGCGCCACGGGCGCCGGCGGGCTCGCACTCTGGGACGACGACGCCGAATGGCGGCAGGTCGAGGGGGCGCTCGATGATGCGACCGCGCGCTTCGGCGCCGGCGTGGTCACCCGAGCGGCCCTGTTGGGCGAGCGGCGCGACGTGCGGGGCGTGACGCACCATCCGCCCGTTCGTCGACGTGACTGAGCGTCGTCGCGATCAAGGGTGGGAATGCGGCCCGCGGGCGGCTACCGTGGGAGCATGCCCAACATCGCACTCGAGCTCGGCAAGCAGGCTGCCGCCTTCGGCGTCAACGGCGCCTACGGCAAGCAGGAGGATGTCGACGGCATCCGTGTCATCCCGGTCGCCATCAGCTGGACGGGTTTCGGCGGCGGATCGGACGAAGCCGGCAACGGCGGCGGGGGAGGCGGGGGATACGCCGTTCCGATCGGTGCGTACGTGCGCCGCGGCGACGACCTCCGCTTCGAGCCGAACGTCGTCTCGTTCCTCGCCGTGGCGATCCCGTTCGTGTGGGTCGCAGGCCGCGCGCTGGCACGTGTCATCAAAGCCCTCAAGAAGTGACTCCGCTGCGGTCGGCGCGGCGCTGCAGACGGCGCGCGACCGCGTTCTGATCGCCGTGCGGGCCGCGCCCGCCGCCGCTCCGGTCGTGCTCATCGACGGGCGTAGCGGCGCCGGCAAGTCGACGCTGGCACGACTGCTCGTTCAGGCGTGGGGCGGGCCGGTGCAGCTCGTCGCGCTCGACGCGCTGTATCCCGGATGGGATGGGCTGGATGCCGGAACCGCACTCGCCCGGCGGTGCATCCTCGAGGCGCACCACCGCGGTGAGCCCGGCGTCTGGCGGCGCTGGGACTGGGACGCCGACGCTGCCGCCGAGGAGCACACGGTCGACCCGAGCGGCCCGCTGATCGTCGAAGGGTCGGGAGCCCTCACCGCCGTAACGGCTCCGCTGGCCGATGTGACCGTGTGGATGGACGGACCCGAGTCGTCGCGTCGCGGGCGTGCCCTCGACCGCGATGGCGACGCCTACCGTCCGCATTGGGAACGCTGGGCGCGGCAGGAGGCACGGCACGTCGCGCGCGATCGGCCCGGCGAGCTCGCGCAGGTCGTCGTCGAGGTCCCCTAAGCCTGCTGGACCAGCATCTCGAGCCGGTATCCCAGCCAGTCGTACACGCCGAAGCGGGGGTCGTCCTCGTCGTGGTCGTCTTCGGCGGACACGCCCAGCCGCGAGGCGAGGACGAGACGCAGCGCCGCCAATGACCGGAGCCAGGCCTCGAACTGCTCGGGGGAGAGCGTGACGGTCAGCTCTTCGAGCGACTCGGTCTCGGTGCGCGGCATCTCGAACGGTACCCCGAGGCTCTCGATGACGGTCTGCGCGTCCTCCTTGCGGCGGGAGAGGAGATCGGATGACGTCAGCTCGCGGAACTGCTGGGAGGCCTCACGATCGTCGGGATAGGCGTCGGGAGTGAGGCGCTGCACCGCGGGGTCGGTCTGGTCCGCGGCATCCATCACCTCCCGGAACTGGCGCAGCAGCTCGGCCAGGTTCGCGGCTTCGATGCGGGTGATCTGCAGAACGGTCATCGCGGCGCCTTCCGGATCGTGGCCCACAGGCCGTAGTCGTGCATGGCCTGCGCGTGCAGCTCCATCTGCTCGCGCGGCCCCTCGGCGACGACGGCGTGGCCCTCGTGATGCACGGAGAGCATGAGCCGCGTGGCGACCTCGCGCGGGTAGCCGAAGTACTGCTCGAGAACGCGCACAACGTAGCTCATGAGGTTGACCGGGTCGTTCCAGACCACGGTCTGCCAGGGGCGGTCGGGGTCGACGGTCTGATTCAGGTCGACGTCTTCGCGGGTGTCGGGGGCCGCCAGCAGACTCATGCCCATCCCAACTCGTGCAGACGGTCATCGTCGATGCCGTAGAAGTGGGCGATCTCGTGCACCAGAGTCGTGTGCACCTCATCGCGCAGCTCGGTCTCGTCGGCGCAGACGTCGAGGTGCGGCTCACGGTAGACGATGATCCGGTCGGGCAGCTCACCGACGCCGTAGCGGTCGCGCTCGGTCAGGGCCCAGCCGTCGTAAAGGCCGAGCAGATCGAGGCTGCCGTCTTCGGGGCGATCCTCGACGACGAACACGACGTTGTCGAGACCGTCGATCATGTCGTCGGGCAGCCGGTCGAGCTCGTCGACGACGAGGGCCTCGAACGCCGTGGCATCCATCTCCAGCATCCGCCGATCCCGCTCCTGTCATCGTTCTGGGCTCTCTCCATCATCGCAGGAAGGAAAGGGTGCCGCGGGCCGCATCGACCGGCCGGTGACAGCGGAGAAAAGGTGAGGTCCACACCCGATTCCGGGTCCGGACCTCGCTGCGTGGGGTCCCTGCGTGGACTGTTCACAAACCTTACCCCCGGTGCAGACGATTACCCGATTCGCGACGTTCCGGGGCCAGCCGTGGAGGCGATTGCAACTCCTCAAACCTTTCTGAGCGCCGCAGAGATCGACGGTCTCGTCGACGATTATCTGGCTGGAGGGACGGTCGCCGAGCTCGCCGCCAGGTACAAGGTGCACCGCTCGACCGTGTCGAAACACCTCACCGGCAACGGCGTCGCGCGGCGCTCGGCTGGGCTCCACAGATGGGAGGCTGCCGAGGCCGTTCGACTGTTTCGGCAGGGCGAATCGCTTCGAGGGATCTCCCGCTCGATCGGAGCCAGCCGCGACTCGGTGCGGAAGACGTTGGAGCGTTACCGGGAGCTCCCGCAGCTCGCCTGCCGCCAGTCCAGCACGATTGAGCAGTCCTTGCCGTGGCAACGTGTAGGCGTTAGTTGAACTGGAATGTCCGATAGGAACTGCGCACGTTGAAGCGCTTGCCCTCCTTGCGCTTGTGGAGGAGGCCCGCGACCGCGTCGACATCGTTTGGGCGCATCCCGAAGGATCGGCGCTTGGACCGCACCTGCTCCCTGATCACATCCCGCCAGCGATCAGGGCGGTTCATCGTGTCAGCCCGAAGCTTGTCTTCCTCATTCCATTGCCGTGTGCAGTGTGCCTGACGGGGTCTTCGTCCACCCAGCCGGTAGCGTCCTATGCGGAGAGGCGCCCCGCGACAGACCCTCTGCATCGTGTGCGGCAAGCGCTCCGAGCGCGACGAGATGGCCGGTGATCACGTCGTACGATGGAGCAAGGGCAGCAAGACAGTGCTCGAGAACTGCCAAATGCTTTGCGCGTTCGGCAACGGAAGCAAGAGCGATCGGGAGCCGCAGGGCGCCTGAGCCAGGAAGAGTGAGCAATGACGCCCGCCAGTGAGCAGACCGCTTCAACTGAAGTCAGGTCCGACTACAAGATCACGATCCGTGACTGCAACAGCATCACTGAAGCATCCATCGTGCTGCGCCCCAACGCGCTCAACATCAAGTATGGTCCCAACGGCATTGGCAAGAGCACAATCGCGAGGGCCCTTCGCTACCGCGCGGAAGGGGAGGCGAAGCTCGAGCAGCTCACACCCTTCATACACAGGGCAGACAAGAACGGGCCGCGTCCGTCCATCACGGGTGCAGACGAAATCATCCATGTCATGACGTTCGATGACCAGTACGTGTCCGGCTTCGTTTTCAAGCGGGACGAAGTGCTTGAGAACAGCTTCGAGGTCTTCATCAACACCGAAGACTTCCAGGACGGCATCGCCCAGATCGAGTCCCTGTTCGAGGCACTCAAGCAGACGTTCGATGAGGAAGTGGAGTTCAACGAAGCGCTGACAGGCTTTAAGGACCTGAAGGACGCCTTCAACGTCACCAAGAACGGTGCTATGGCCAAGACGAGCAAGGGCTATAAGGCCCTCGCCGTTGGCGGCAAGCTCGACAACGTGCCGGAGCACTTTCACGGCTACAAGAGCTTCATTCAGAGCGGTAACCCAGCGGGGTGGATCACCTGGCAAGCCAAAGGCAAGGAGTACCTAGAGCTCTCGGACAACTGCCCCTTCTGCTCAGTAGAGAGCGTGGACAAAGAAACTGCCACAAAGGTCTCGCAAGAGTATGAGACCACAGCGGTGCGCAACATGACCCAGCTCCGTGACGTGATCGAGCGCCTAGGCGACTACTTCGAGAAGACCGAACTGCAGAATTTGAAAGCAGCCACAGGTTCCCTCTCGGGCGTCAGCCCGGAGCAGGAGAACTTCCTGGTCAACTTGCGTGGACAAATCGAGACGCTCCTCAACAAGCTTTCAGACATTAAGACCCTGTCGTTCCATGCTCTTCGGGAAGAGGAGAACCTTGCGGCATTCCTCAGCGATCTGAAGATCCATGTGCAGTTCCTGCCCGCGTTACGCTCCGAGAAGACAACTTCAGTGGCCACTCTCATCAACGAGAAGCTGGACGAGGTGGCGGCCAAGATCGGTGAGGTTCAAGGGCGCATCAACATGCAGAAGGCCCGGGTGGCCAAGCTCATCAAGAAGAACCAGGAGGAGGTCAACGCGTTCCTTCGCTCAGCCGGCTATCGCTACACGGTGCGTATCGTTCCCACCGATGACACGTATCGCATGCTCCTCGATCACGTAGACGCACCCGGCCAGCACATCCAGGATGCGGGAAGCCACCTGAGCTACGGCGAGAAGAACGCCTTCGCTATGGTGCTCTTCATGCATGATGTGCAGCACCAGAAGCCTGACCTCGTGGTGCTTGACGACCCGGTGTCGAGCTTCGACAAGACCAAGAAGTTTGCCATCATCAACGAGCTGTTCCGAGGCAAGAACACGCTTCGGGACACGACGACCTTGCTGCTCACCCACGACATTGAACCGGCCATCGACATGGTCCGCGTCGGAACTAAGGGATTGTTCACGGCGGCTGAGCCCGTGGTGCACTTCCTCAACAGTCGCGGAGGCACTGTGACCGAAAAGCCCATCGAGCCCAACGACCTTCTGACCTTCACCAAAGTCTGCGAAGAGAACATCGCCTCGGCGTCTTCTTCGATCATCAAGTGCATCTACTTGCGGCGCTTGTACGAAGTGCACGGTACCGTCGATGAATGCTATGAACTCTTGTCTAATCTCTTCCACGGCCGTGACGTTCCTATCTTCAAGCCCTCCGATGTGCCCATGTCACCAGCCGAAGTCGCCAAGGCCACCACAGAGATTCAGAAACACATCCCTGACTTCGACTACACCGCTCTAGTGGCCGAGATGAAGACAGAAGGTTTTCTCAAAGCGCGCTTCGAAGAAACCGCTGTGGGCTACGAGAAGGTGCAGCTGTTCCGCATTATGACGGATCTCGATCCAGACCTTCCCCAGGGCGATGCGGTGTTCACAAAGTTTGTCAACACGACGTATCACATTGAAAACGAGTACGTGCTCCAGCTCAACCCGCGTGAGTTCGACGCGGTGCCGGAGTTCATCATCAACCGATGCGCGGAACTTCTTGCCAACGCGGCGTAGCTCCTCTTGGCACCGACTGATACGGGACACCATGGACGACCTCGAACGGAAAGGGGAGCTCTCGGGCTGTCGATCTCTTCCGAAGTAATCTCCGGGTCGCTCGTCGAGCTTGGGTGCGGAAAGATTCCAGTGATCCTTCGCTCGGCATACGACCCCGCGGTCGCCGCGAGCCTCGAACGCCACGGCGAACTGGCCCAATCGTTCGCGACCGCGGGACCTGCCGCGGTCGTCGAGTCATGGTCACGCCTGCGGACCGACTCGGCGCATCACGCAGTGTTGTGGATCAGCGAGTGGCCGCGCGCGATGGTCTACCCGGGGTTCCTCGCTCCGGTGCTGCTGTCGTCCGGTGTTCAGCGGTCGTTCTCGTTGCTGTGCACACCGATGCGTTACGATCAGGCCGCGCGAGACATCCGCAAGAAGAAGACCGAATACATCTCAGACGCCGCGCAACGGCAGCGGATCGGGCAGATCGAGGACGCCTCCCAGACCGCCGAGTTCCACGACGTGCTCCAGCAGGAAGCCGACCTCACTGCGGGCCATGGGGTCCTCCGCTACACCGGCCTCGTAAGCGTCTCCGCACTGACTACCGAAGAGCTCGACGTAACCGTCGCCGCGATCGAGCAAGCTGCAATCCAGGCGTCGTGTGGGACCCGGCTCATCGTCGGGCAGCAGGCACAAGCATTCACGGCGGCGGCGTTGCCTCTTTGTCGAAAGGTCTAAGCGTTAGCCGACGTGGAACTCCTGCTCCTTCTGTTCGCCGTTCTCGAACCACCGAATCAGGATGATGTCGGGGTCACCGCCACCCATGTGATGGAAGACCACCAGCTTTCGCTTCTGTCCGGCGTGGATCGTGGTCGGCTTCTCGTGGCCGGTGAGCATCATGCTCGAGCGCTCGCCAACCGCCGAGAAAGTGACCTCCTCTGCATCCGTATCACCTACATTGACGATCTCAATCCAGTGCCGAGTCGTGTACTTGGCACGCCCCTTGGAGTCATACTCCTTGAGTTCTCGCTCCGAGAACGGTTGCGCGCTGAAGCGGACACCACGGTCAGAGGAGGCGAGTGTTGGTGCTCCGAGCTCCATCTTCGCGATGTCGAACTCAATAGCCTTCCACACTTCATGTTCGAGCTGGCCTGCGTTCGCGAACTCTCCGAGGAGCCCGCGTTGGCTGACTTCCTGCCGGAACTGGCGGAGACCGTCAAGCTGCGCGGTATCGACGTCATTCGGCAACGGAGCCGTTGAGAAGTAGAGGTGCACGTGCTTGCCGGAGGCGACGGAGCGTTCGATCTCTTCGACCGTTCCTGAGACCGCTGCGGGTGTGGGAGAGCCGAGTCGGCTGCCGAAAAGTGCGATGACGATATCTGCGTGGTCGACGCCTTGTTCATTGATCTGCGCCTGCGGGTGTCCGCCGAGCAGTGGCACGGACGATGTCTCCCAGCGCCATGGCAGCAGCATGACTTGCTTGCCGACTGCGTTTGCGTCGTTCCATCCGTGGAGCGCTTTCTCGACGGCATCGCGGGCATCGGGGATATCAGAGGGTGACGCGATCGCGACGCGAAGAACTGTGGCAGCAAAACTCATGGTCCAAGGCTATTCGGCACCCCTGACATTCACGGTGGTGGGTGCTGCTCACCCTCGCAGTAGACCCCGCAGATGATCTGACACAGGGAGAGCCCCATGCGCACGTTCCACGATCCCGGCGCTGACGCCGGTGAAGCATCCGAAGCGCTCCGTGGACTCGCGCACGCGACCCGCGCCTTCGAGCATCCCGGTGACCTGTATGGCGTGCTCGGCGAGTTGCTCTACGGTGTGCGGTCGATGCGTCAGGTGCTAGACCAGCTCGCCCGCGCGCACGCTGACCACCGCCCACTCGCGTTCGATGACGATGGAGACCACGACATCGGATCCAATGCGGCCCTTACCGCCGCCGACGAGTTGCACCAAGCCGCCACTTTGATGGACCAGGTCGAGGAGCGTCTCGCCGCAGCTCACGCGGCATCCGGCCGTGTGGCGTGGCGCGACGAGCCCGCAGAGCATGTGGTCCCGGTGCAGCGATGGATCAGCGCGTGCTTCCTTCAAGAAGAAGAGGCTGACGAAGTACTCAGCCTGATCGACGAGGACGGTGTCGACTCCGCGCTGAACTTCCTCAAGAACTGGGACTACGGCGACGAGACCACCAACGCCGCGCTCGAGAATGGCTACGTCTACAACCTGCCGCCAACCGGACCGCTGGAGCAGGAAGTGCGCAACGGCAACTACGACATGACCTACAGCAATTCATTCGGCTACGTCGGGCTCTACCGCCTCCACGAGATCACCCACGACGCCGTCGATAACGGCGAAGTTATACAGCGCTCTGCGTCGTCGTGACTCTCGGCGCATGACGACGAGTACCCCGCCGCGCGGGCGAACTTCGACGATTGCTTGGCGTTTCTGGCGAACGTGGCGTTGATCTATCGGCGGTGTGACAACCAGAACCGCCGCCTGTGCAACCAGACATTCTTCCGCAAGATCTTCATCGACGAAGACAGGACGGTGCGGGTCGACTACCAAGCGCCGTATGACGCACTGTGCAATGTCCGCGCGCAGGGCAACGCTCTGAACTGGGCTGCCGAGGCGACAAAAAACGGCGAGGCCCAAACCTCAACAAGAGTGGTTTCTCTTGTCGAAGGTTTGAACCTCGCGACTATGGGGTGGCTGACGGGGCTTGAACCCGCGACCCCCGCGACCACAACGCGGTGCTCTACCAGCTGAGCTACAGCCACCATGTTCCCGCTCTCGCGGGCAACCAGAAGATTCTCTCACACCTGGGGCGCAAACGACGAAACGGCGGCGGCGGCGGCCGCCTTCGCATCGTCGCTGCTCGGTCCCGGCTGCGTGACGAACACGGCGTCGCGGTAGTAGGCGAGCTCGCGGATCGACTCGCGGATGTCGGCGAGGGCCCGGTGGCCGCCGTCTTTCGCCGGCGCGTGGAAGTACGCGCGCGGGTACCAGCGGCGCGAGAGCTCCTTGATGCTCGACACATCGACGTTGCGGTAGTGCAGCCAGTTGTCGACCTTCGGCATGTACTTCGCCAGGAACATGCGGTCGGTGCCGATCGTGTTGCCCGCCAGCGGTGCCTTGCCCGCCAACGGAACGAAACGCTTGATGTAGGCGAGGGTCTGTTCTTCGGCCTCTTCGAGACTCACGCCCTGCGGGATCTCGTCGATCAGGCCCGAGGTCGTGTGCATCTTCGTGACGAAATCGCCCATGTGCTCGAGCGCGGCCGGTGTGGGCCGGATCACGATCTGAAGTCCCGGATCGAGCACATTCAACTCGAAATCCGTCACCACGACGGCGATCTCGACGAGCTCGTCGACACTGAGGTCGAGGCCTGTCATCTCGCAGTCGATCCATACGAGCCGGTCGTTCTCGGATGCTCCCGCCATGCGATCATCCTACTGACCGGTGCGGACACCGCGTCCGCGAAAGCCCCTCCGGGAGGATTCGAACCCCCGACCTGGCGGGTAGAAACCGCTCGCTCTGTCCCCTGAGCTACGGAGGGATGGGTGCTCACAGGATACCGAACCCTGCTCGCTTCCGGGAACAGGCCTGGTGCGGCGCAGAGCCGTGGCGTACGGTCGGCAGTGCGGGATGGAGGTCATGCGATGAATGAGCAGACGGCGGGGAGCGAGACACGCCACGCGGTGTGGGTGGCCTACGGAACGGGCGGCGTGGTCGGCAGCATCCGCGAGGGTGATGACGGGTGGACGGTCACCATGGCGGGGGCCGATGCGTCCGCGGGTACCTATCCCTCGATGGAGGTCGCCAAGGCGGCGCTGCACTCGGCGATGACACCGGGCAGCGACTGGCCGAGGTTCGAGCAGCACTGACACCGGTCAGCGCGCGTAGCGCAGGCAGTCGACGGCGTCGTCGAGGGACCAGAACGCGCCCAGTTCGCGGAACATGCGCGTCGCCGGGTGATAGCGCAGCGCGCGATAGCGGATGCCGCGCGCTTCGGTGAAGGTGTCGACATGGCCGACGATCAGGCCGGCCGCGTCGACGAGACGCCAGCGGTTCTCGCCGATGGCGATCAGGTGCAGCCCGAGTCCGGCACGAAGTCGCGGCGGCTGGGCTGCCGGCGTTGTCGTGAGCATGGTGACCTCCCTCCCTCGAAGATAGATACGACCTCCGACATCGACGCGGGCTGACAGGCCTGCCCCGCTGTGCGTGCTCGGTTCCTCCCCAGGTGGCCGAGAAGCGGGCGAATCGCCTGGTCATCCACAGATGTGCGAACGCGGGCGTCGTCCGCTGCTCGATCGCGCCACAGTGGGATCAGCTCCGGTGCCCTCGGGCACGGGGCACCGGAGCAGCCGGGCGGCTGCCCGGCAGTGTCGGAAAGGACAGTGAGATGAACGACACGATCACGATCATGGGGAACCTGGCCGCCGACCCCGAGAGGCGGATGATCGGCGACGGCATGACGGTCACGAGCTTCCGCGTGGCCAGCACGCAGCGTCGCTTCGATCGGAAGGAGGGCAAGTGGGTCGACCGGGAGACGAACTGGTACGACGTGTCGGTGTTCCGCGACCTCGGCGACCACGCCTACGAGTCCCTGCGCAAGGGCGAGCGGGTCATCGTCAACGGGCGGCTGAAGATCCGTCCCTGGCAGACCGAGAAGAGCAAGGGCACGAGCGTGGAGATCGAGGCCGACGCTGTCGGTCATGACCTGTTGTGGGGCACGACGAAGTACACGCGGATCCGTCGCGGCGACGAGTGGAACGTGCCGGGGACGGATGCCGCGACCGCCGGCGACGCGGATCGCGCAGGCGAAGGGGAGGCCGACGCGGGCAGCGTGCAGCACTGGGTGACCGCACCGCTCGGGCAGGAGTCGGTCGCCCCGGCCGACACCGAGGAACATGCAGAGGGGCGCGTGCTCGAGGAGGCGCCGTTCTGACCAGGCGGTGGGTGCGTGCGTGAGTTCTGCGCACGTGCCCACCCCATAGACTCAGGGCGTGCGCACACGTCTCCGGGGTCCTGGTCGCGTGCGCGCCGCGCTCTCCCTCTCCGCGGTGCTGCTCGTCGTCGGCGCGGTCACCGCGTGCACCGGCAGTCCGGCGCCGACCCCGTCGCCGACGGTGTCCACGGCACATCCGGTCGCGACGCCGACGGCCACCCCGACGGCCACCGCCGAGCCGGCGGTGCTGGTGCCCGACGGATCAGCGCACGACAACCTGCCGCTGTTCCGGAAGGTCGTCGAAAGGGTGTGGAAGAGCGACCAGAAGGTCCACGGTCGCGCTTACGTCGACGCGCTCGTCGACGCAGGGTTCTCCAAGAAGGCGATGCAGGTCACCGAAGACCTCTCCACGGTCGGCAATGCGTCGGAGAGCATCCAGTTCTCCGTCCTCTGGCACGACGAGCAGTGCCTCATCGGCCAGGTCGGTCCGGAGACCGGCAAGCCCGTCGTCGCGGTCATGCCCGAGTTGGGCGACGGAAAGTGCCTTCTGGGCAAGACCCGCTCGATCGACTGGTGAGCGCATCGGCCCTGCCCGGACACCCAGGTGCGAACCGGTAGGCTGGGAGGCTGACGTGACCACCCAGGGAGTGCGCTTTTCGAATGGCTGAATATATCTATCAGATGGTCCGTGCCCGCAAGGCGGTCGGCGAGAAGGTCATCCTCGATGACGTCACCATGGCCTTCCTGCCCGGTGCGAAGATCGGCATGGTCGGTCCGAACGGCGCGGGCAAGTCGACGATCCTGAAGATCATGGCCGGGCTCGACCACCCCTCCAACGGTGAGGCGCTGCTGTCGCCGGGCTACACGGTGGGCATCCTCATGCAGGAGCCCGAGCTCGACGAGACGAAGACGGTGCTGGAGAACGTGCAGGAGGGCGTGGCGATCAAGGCCAAGCTCGACCGCTTCAACGAGATCTCCGGCCTCATGAGCGACCCCGACGCCGACTTCGACGCCTTGCTGGCCGAGATGGGCACGCTGCAGGAGGAGATCGACGCCGCCGACGCGTGGGACCTCGACTCGCAGCTGGAGCAGGCGATGGACGCCCTGCGCACCCCGCCGGGCGACGCGCTGGTCTCCAACCTGTCGGGCGGCGAGCGCCGTCGCGTGGCACTGGCGCAGCTTCTGCTGCAGAAGCCCGACCTGCTGCTGCTCGACGAGCCCACCAACCACCTCGACGCCGAGAGCGTGCAGTGGCTGGAGCAGCACCTGCAGAAGTACGCCGGCGCGGTCATCGTGATCACGCACGACCGCTACTTCCTCGACAACGTCGTGGAGTGGATCGCCGAGGTCGACCGCGGCCGGCTGATCGGCTACGAGGGCAACTACTCGACCTACCTGGAGAAGAAGGCGGAGCGCCTCGAGGTCCAGGGCAAGAAGGACGCGAAGCTCGCCAAGCGCCTCGCCGACGAGCTCGACTGGGTCCGCTCGAACACCAAGGGGCGCCAGGCCAAGTCGAAGGCGCGTCTGGCCCGCTACGAGGAGATGGCAGCCGAGGCCGAGCGCACCCGCAAGCTCGACTTCGAAGAGATCCAGATCCCGCCGGGGCCGCGCCTGGGCAGCGTCGTCATCGACGCCAGGAAGCTGCAGAAGGGCTTCGACGGGCGTTCGCTGATCGACGGTCTCAGCTTCACGCTGCCGCCGAACGGCATCGTCGGCGTGATCGGTCCGAACGGCGTCGGCAAGACGACCCTCTTCAAGACCATCGTGGGGCTCGAAGAGCTCGACGGCGGACAGCTGAAGGTCGGCGAGACCGTGAAGATCAGCTATGTCGACCAGTCACGCGCCGGCATCGACGCCGAGAAGACACTCTGGGAGGTCGTCTCCGACGGTCTCGACATCATCACCGTGGGCAAGACCGAGATCCCCTCGCGCGCGTACGTGTCGAAGTTCGGATTCAAGGGACCCGACCAGCAGAAGAAGGCGGGCGTGCTCTCCGGCGGTGAGCGCAACAGGCTCAACCTGGCCCTCACCCTCAAGCAGGGCGGCAACCTGCTGCTGCTCGACGAGCCCACCAACGACCTCGACGTCGAGACGCTGCAGTCGCTGGAGAATGCGCTCCTCGAGTTCCCCGGGTGTGCGGTGGTCATCACCCACGACCGGTGGTTCCTCGACCGCATCGCCACGCACATCCTGGCGTACGAGGGCACCGACGAGAAGCCCGACCAGTGGTACTGGTTCGAGGGCAACTTCGAGGCGTACGAGAAGAACAAGATCGAGCGGCTCGGACCCGACGCGGCCACACCGCACCGCTCCACGTACCGGAAGCTCACGCGTGACTGAGACGGCTCATCGCCGACTGCACATGCCCGTCCCGCTGCGGTGGGGCGATCTCGACGCGTACAACCACGTCAACAACACGTCGATGCTGAAGATCCTCGAAGAGGCGCGCGTGCGCGCCTTCTGGCGGCCGGGGGCGGGGGAGGAAGCCCCGTCCACGGCCGTGCTCGACTCGGCCGTGCCGAGCGACGTGCTCACTCTCATCGCCCGGCAGGAGATCGAGTACCTCGCGCCGGTCCCGTACCAGCGGCATCCCCTCGACGTCCAGATGTGGTTCGGAAAGGTCGCCGGCAGCAGCATCGAGGTCTGCTACGAGGTGTGCGCGCCGCGTGAGACCACGCCGGCCGGCGAGCCGCAGCAGATCTATGCCCGGGCCACCACCATCGTGGTGAAGGTGGATGCCGCGACCGGACGTCCGCTGCGGTTGACGCCCGAAGAGCGCGCCGCCTGGGAACCCTACGCGGGCCCGTCGATCAACTACGCGCACCGTCGCTGACGCGGCGCACGGTCAGTGCGGGACGCGCACCATGACCTCCTGCGCGACGGAGGCGAGCAGCACCCCGTCGCGCGAGTAGATGCGCCCCTGCGTCAGCCCGCGCCCGCCTCGGGCGCTCGGGGACTCCTGCACGTACAGCATCCACTCGTCCGCACGGCCGTCGCGGTGCCACCACATCGCATGGTCGAGACTGGCGAGCTTGAGCCCGGGCGTCGCCCAGGTCACGTCGTGCGCCCGCAGGACCGTCTCCTGGATGGACATGTCGGTCATGTAGACCAGCGCGGCCCGGTGCAGCGCCGGATCGTCGGGAAGCGCACGTGGAGTGCGCATCCACACGGCATGGCGCAGCAGCGGCTCTCCGTCGGCCGCACCATATGCCTCCACCGGAATGTGCCGGTGCTCGACGGGCCGGTCCCACGTGTCGCTGCGATCGAGGGAGACGACCGCCTCCGACGTGGACGTGGCGGACGGCAGGTCTTCGGGGCCGGGGACGCCGGCGGGCATGGGCGCCTGGTGGTCCAGTCCGGGCGACTCCACTTCGAACGACGCGATCATCGAGAAGATCGGAACGCCGTTCTGGAACGCCTGGGTGCGCCGGGTCGAGAACGACCTGCCGTCATGGATGCGGTCGACCGAGAACGTGATGGGCTTGGTCGCATCGCCCGGCCGCAGGAAGTAGCCGTGCAGCGAGTGCGCCGAGCGTTCGGTGCCGACCGTGCGCTGCGCGGCGACGATCGACTGCGCGACGACCTGACCGCCGTAGACACGACCGTGCGGCATCGGCTGCGACGCGCCGACGAAGATGTCCTCGGTGGTGCGGGCGTCGGAGGCGGCCAGGTCGAGGACCGCGACGAGAGCCGCAACGGGATCGGAAGGAGCGGCCGCGGCGTCTGTCACGTGCACTAGCTTAGAACGCGATGGTCGAGCGTCTGATCTTTCCCGATGCCTACGCCGCCGCCGATCTGCTGACCTTCTCGGGTCGTGCGTCGCGCGCCGGCGACGGTGCCGTGCACCTGCAGGCGGCGCTGGGCACGCTGATCGTGACGGCGGTGCCGCTCGTGCGGCAAGGACTGCTCGACCCCACACCGACCATCATGGGCATGCGGACGCTGCCGGTGGATCCCGAGCTCGAATGCGACATCGTGGTCGAGGGCGTCACCCTGCAGACCGAGCCCGGCCGCCCGTCCGCCGTGCTGCTGCCCGAGACGGCCGTCGAGCCGCCGCTGTGGGCGCGCGCGGAGGTGCCGCGCACCGGATGGGACGACGGGGGAGGGCTGGATGCCGCGACCCTCGCCGCCCGCGGGCAGTGGGGCATGTCGGCCGTCGCCCACGCGTTGCCGATCGACCCGGGCGAGCAGATGGTGCACACGGTGCGCGGCCAGATCTGGAGTGAGCCCGACGAAGACCTCGGCGGGTTTCCGCGCGGGGTCGCGTTCGTCGCGCTGTCGCTGGGCTTCCTCGGCGCGGACGCCGAGCGTGCCCGCGTGCGGCACAACGGCCGCTGGACGAGGGTGAGCCTGCGCCGCGGGCACGTGCTCTGGCGTGGCCCCGCGCACCTGGGCATGACCGGTGTGCGTGCCACGGGGGCTGCCGCCGCGCGCTGACTCAGATGGCCGCGGCCGCCGCGCGCCCCGCGACGCGCCCCGAGAAGAGGCATCCGCCCACGAAGGTGCCCTCCAGCGCCCGGTACCCGTGGACGCCGCCGCCGCCGAATCCCGACGCCTCGCCTGCCGCGTACAGGCCGGGCACGGGCGCGCCGTCGGCACCGAGTGCTCGGGCCGACAGATCGGTCTCGATACCGCCCAGCGACTTGCGGGTGAGCACGTGCAGCTTGACGGCGATGAGCGGGCCCGCGGCGGGGTCCAGCACCTTGTGCGGTGCGGCGGTGCGGATGAGCTTGTCGCCGCGGTATGCGCGCGCGGAGCGGAGCATGGCGATCTGGGCGTCCTTGGTGAACTCGTTGTCCATCTCACGGTCGCGCGCCTCGACCTCCTCCCGGACGCGCTCGGCGTCGAGCACGTCACCGCCGGGCAGCTCGCGCATGCCGGCGATGAGGTCGTCGAGGGTGTCGCGGACGATGAAGTCGTCGCCGTGGTCCATGAACGCCTGCACGGGGCCGGCCGCTCCCTTGCCCAGCCGCGACTTCACGAGCAGGCCGAGGTCCTTCTCGGTCAGGTCGGGGTTCTGCTCGCTGCCGGAGAGCGTGAACTCCTTCTCGATGATCTTCTGCGACAGGATGAACCACGAGTGGTCGTACCCGGTCGCGCGCAGGTGGGCGAGCGTGCCGAGCGTGTCGAAGCCGGGGAACAGGGGTACCGGCAGTCGGCGCCCGGTCGCGTCGAGCCAGATCGATGACGGGCCGGGGAGGATCCGGATGCCGTGCCCCGGCCACACCGGGTCCCAGTTCTGGATGCCCTCGACGTAGTGCCACATGCGGTCGGTGTTGATCAGGCGCCCGCCGGCGGTGGCGGTGACGTCCTGCATCGACCCGTCGACGTAGGCGGGCACGCCCGTGACCATCGACGCCGGCGGCGTGCCGAGGCTCGCCGGCCAGTTGCGCCGCACGAGCTCGTGGTTGCCGCCGATGCCGCCGGACGAGACGAGGGTGGCCGTCGCCTGCACCTCGAACGAGCCGACGACCTCGCGTGTACTCGCGATGCCGCGCGCCGCCCCGGAAGGCGCGAGCACATCGCCGGCGGCGCCGGTGACGGTGCCGTTCGACGTGGTCAGGGCCGTCACCCGGTGGCGCGGCAGGATCGTGATCCGCCCCTCGGCCTCGTGCTTCTCGACCGCGGCCTGGAACGGGGCGACGATGCCGGGGCCGGTGCCCCAGGTGATGTGGAAGCGGGGGACGGAGTTGCCGGGGCCGGTCGCGGTGTAGCCGCCGCGCTCGGCCCAGCCCACGACCGGGAAGAAGCCCACGCCCTTCTCACGCAGCCAGGCGCGCTTCTCCTGGTGCGCGAACTGCAGATACGCCTCCGCCCACTGGCGCGGCCAGGCGTCCTCCTCGCGGTCGAAACCGGCGGTGGCGAACCAGTCCTGGCGGGCCAGTTCGAGGGAGTCGTGGATGCCGAACCGGCGCTGCTCCGGCGAGTCGATGAATAACAGCCCCCCGAACGACCACCAAGCCTGGCCGCCCAGGTTCGTGCGCGGCTCCTGGTCGACGATGATCACCCTCTTGCCGGCGGCGGCGGCTTCGCCGGCGGCCACGAGCCCGGCGAGCCCCCATCCGATGACGAGCAGATCGGCGCTGTGCGCGGGGGATGAGGTCATGACGGCTCCTTCGTCGTCGAGGTGGGCGTCGTCGAGGCCGGCGTGGGCTCGAACGTGTTCACGAGCGAGTGGGCGGCGCGCTGCAGGTAGTCCCACAGCGTGGCGTCGTGCAGCGGCGGCAGCTGGAGCTCGTCCATGGCGTCGCGCATATGTCCGAGCCAGCGGTCGCGCGCGTCGGGGTTGACGTGGAAGGCCTGATGGCGCATCCGCAGCCGGGGGTGGCCGCGCTCCTGGCTGTAGGTGTTGGGCCCGCCCCAGTACTGGGCGAGGAACATCGTCAGCCGCCTCTCGGCGCCGTCCATGTCGTCGGCGGGGTACATGGGCGTGAGGACCGGGTCGGTCGCCACGCCCTGGTAGAACAGGTGCACAAGGCGCTCGAACACCTCGTGCCCGCCGACCTCGTCGTAGAAGCTCATCGGTGCGGCATCGGTCATGGTGTGGCCTTTCCCGGGGTCTCGGGGCCGCCGGTGCCCTTCTCGCGCTTCTTCTTCTTGGGCTTCCACGTGAGGTCGCCCGCAACAGGATTCGGCTTCGTGCGGGGCGGGTTCGCACCGCGCACGCGCTGCGCGCCCTCGGCGCCCTCGAGCACGACCGATGCGAGATCGGCGAGGCCGGCGTCTGCCAGGCTGTCGCGCAGCCGCAGCCGCAGCTCGCTGGCCACGTCGTCCTTCGCATGAGCACGGGTCTTCATGACGATGCGCAGCACGAGGGTCTCGCCGCCGACCGACTGCAGACCCCACAGCTCCGGGTACCCGGTGATGCGCGTGCGCCACTTCGTGTCCTTCGCGAGGGCGGTCGCAGCATCCAGCATCTTCTTCTCGATGTCGTCGACGTCGGCGTCGGCGGGCACGGTGACGTCCACGATCACGCGCGACCACCCCTTCGACATGTTGCCGATGCGTGTCACCTCGCCGTTGCGCACGTACCAGAGGGTGCCGTTCACGTCGCGCACGTGCGTGACGCGCACGCTCACGTACTCGACGATGCCGGTGGCCAGCCCCAGGTCGACGACGTCGCCGATGCCGATCTGGTCTTCGGCGACGATGAAGATGCCGTTGAGCACGTCTTTGACGATGTTCTGCGCGCCGAAACCGAGGCCGGCGCCGAGCGCGGCCGTCAGCAGCGCGAACGAGCCCAGGATGTCGGGGAACAGGGCGTTGATCACGAGGATGATGGCGACGATCCCGACGAGGACGTTCACCATGTTCGTCAGGATCGTGCCGAGCGTGCGCGTGCGCTGCACGAGCCTCGCCGACGCGAGCGGCGACCGCTCGAGCGCCTGCGTGTCGTCCACGTGCGCCTTGTTCTTCGCACCGTTGACGATGCGGTTGACGATACGGCGGATGAAGATGCGCAGCAGCCAGGCGACGATGATGGCGCCCACGACGATGCACACGGCGCCCAGCAGGCGGAGACCCGCGGTGACCAGGAACGCGAGGACGTTCTGGATCCACGCGGGCAGCTCGCTCTTGTCGGCGGCGGAGAGAAGGTTCTGCAGGATCACGGACATCGTCACGATCCTAACGAGGGCGGCCTCTGTCGCGCCTGTGTGCGATCAGTGCACCAGCCCGGAACGGTGCGCGAGGATCACCAGATGCACGCGATCCCGTGCGTCGAGCTTGGTCAGAAGACGGCCGACGTGGGTCTTCACGGTGGACTCGCTGAGGAACAGCTCCGCGGCGATCTCGGTGTTGTTCAGGCCGCGCCCCACGGCAAGGAGCACGTCCCGCTCGCGGGACGTGACGTTCGTCGGCTCTGCGGCTGCCGGCGGCGCGGCGCGCGTGGCGTGGGCTTCGATCAGCAGCCGCGTCGCCCGTGGAGAGAGGATCGCGTCGCCGCGGTGCACCGAGCGCACGGCGTCGATCAGCTGCGTGCTGGTGGCGTCCTTCAACAGGAAGCCGCTGGCGCCGGCCTCGAGGGCGCCGAAGGCGTACTCGTCGAGATCGAAGGTCGTGACCACGAGCACGCGGGCCATGGGCACCTCGGCGACGATGCGCGCGGTCGCGGCGATGCCGTCGAGCCGCGGCATCCGGATGTCCATGATCACGACGTCGGGGAGGAGACGCTGGGCGAGGTCGGCTCCCTCCTGTCCGTCGGCCGCCTCGCCGACGATCTCGACGTCGTCGGCCGCTTCGAGGCTCAGCCGGAATCCCAGGCGGATGAGCTCCTGGTCGTCCACAAGCAGCACACGGATGCGGTCGGTCATGCCTCGTCCTCCTGATGCGTCGGTGCGAGCGGCAGCTCGGCGCGCAGCATCCATCGTCCCGGTCCGTCGGGCCCGGACGCGAGCGTTCCTCCGGCGTGCCTCGCGCGCTCCTGGAGGCCGCGGATGCCGAAGCCGCCCTGCTTCGCGGTGCCGGCCACCCCGTCGTTCGCGATCGTGATCCGCACCCTCTCGGCCGTGTTGTCGATGCGGACGCGGATGCTGCGGGCGGCAGGCGCGTGGCGCATGGCGTTCGTGAGCCCCTCCTGCACGATGCGTCCGAGAGCGTATGCCGTCGTCGGGGGAAGATCTGCGGGCCCCGTCGTGGTCAGGGTGACGGGCACACCGGCCTCCTGCGCGGACGCCACGACCGCGGCGGGTGCCGTGGCCTGCAGAGGCGCCAGAGGCGCGTCGGGATCGTCGGAGCGCAGAACCCCGAGCATGGCCCGCATGTCGGTCAGAGCACCCCGCGCGGTCTCGGCGGCAGCGGTCATGGCGGCCCGGGCACGATCCGGATCGGGCGTGGCGCCCGCACCCTCGGCGAGTGCGACGATCACGGTCAGCGAGTGCGAGACGATGTCGTGCATCTCACGCGCGATGCGCTCGCGCTCGGCGGCGGCGGCCAGTTCGGCCTGCTGGTCCCGCTCGATCGCCAGTTGTCGCGAGCGGTCGAGCACCGCGTCCAGATAGCGCTTGCGGTTGCCGACGTTGACGCCGACGAGCGCGCCGAGCAGCACCGACAGACCGGTGGTGAAGAAGGCGTTGAGCGTGTCGCCGACGGCGGAGTCGGCGTGCGCGACCCCCGCGACGACGCCCGCCACCAGCGTCACCAGGAGCGTGCCGGCGATGCCGGCGGTCGCACAGCGGCGCGTGGAGCCGTAGACGGCAAGGGAGTAGGTGCTCACGATGAGCAGTGCCGAGGCGCCGCCGTGCGGCGCGAACGGCACGGTGAGCTGCAGAGCGATCGCCAGGGAGAACGCCAGCAGAGGCACCCTGCGCCGGAACACGAGAGCCGTGCTGCCGGCCACCACCAGAACGAGGATGGCGGCGGACAGACCCCATACCGCGTAGGCGGCCCCGACACTCGCACCGACGAACGACAGCACCAGGCACAGCAGCGCGATCAGGATGTCGGAGAGAAGGGGATGCCGCGCCCAGAACCGCCGGATCACGCCCGGTGGGCGCGGCAGGGCGAGGTCCGCGTCCTCGGGGACACGAACCTCGCCTGCGGGGGAGTCAGCCACGCGGCATCCCGTCTCTCCTACGCGTCACGCGAGCGCAGCACCGCCCATGACCCCAGCAGGCCCGCCGCCACCCAGCCGGCCAATGCGATCAGTGCGACGGGGATGCTCAGCGCACCCTCACTGCCCGGCGGAACCGTCAGCGACTGCGCCGCGGACATCGGCAGGTACAGCGCCGCGTGGGAGATCCAGCTCCAGGCGCCCTCGGAAGGGAACATCATCCCGACGATCGGCAGCACGAACAGCAGGCCTACCGTGGCGGCGATCGCGCCGGGGCCGCTGCGCAGCAGGAGCCCCCAGGACAGGCCGATCACGGCGAACACCGCCATGGAGAGCGCGCCGTACAGCACCGGCTGCAGCACGATGCCCGGGTCGGCGACGTCGATCGGCGACGTGCCGATGATCGCGGCCGCCGGCAGCGTCGAGACGAAGAACACGAGCAGGCTGACGACGAACAGCAGCGCGGCGACGATGAGGGCCTTCGACAGCAGCACGACGCCGCGCCGCGGCTCGGCGGTCAGGGTGGAACGGATCATGCCGGTCGAATACTCGCCGGTGACCGCAATGGCGCCGAGCGCGCCGGCGAGCAGCATCGTGAACTGGATCGGCGCGATGACCGCCGACGCGACGAGCTGCGACAGCTGCGCGGCGCTCTGGCTCGCGGTGTCGTTGAAGGCGCTCACCGAGGCGGCGACGATCGTGGCGAGCCCCACCGACAGCACGGCGACCACGATGATCGACCACCAGGTGGAACGGAGCGTCAGCAGCTTGATGGTCTCGCTGCGCAGCACGCGTCCGAAGGTCAGGCGCACGTCGGCGGTGCGTGCCTGCGTCGGTGCATCGACGGTGAGGGCGGTCATGCTATCTCCTTCGAGACGTACTCGACGGCGTCGCCGGTCAGCGCCAGGTAGGCGTCTTCGAGCGAGCCGGTCGCGGGGGTGAGCTCGTGCAGCGGAATGGCCTTCTCCGCGGCGATGTCGCCGATGCGGGATGCCGCGAGCCCGACGACCTGCACGAGGCCGGGCTCGAGCGCGCTGACCTCGACGTCGGGCCCGGCGATCAGCGAGACGAGCTCTGCCGCACGCGGGCTGCGCACCCGGACGGTGGTGGTGGTCCACGAGCGGACGAGCTCGTCGAGCGGCGCATCGGCCAGGACCTTGCCGCGCCCGAGGACGATGACGTGGTCGGCGGTCTGCGCCATCTCGCTCATCAGATGGCTCGAGAGCAGCACGGTACGGCCCTCGCCGGCGGCGTACCGCACGAACTGGCGCACCCAGCGGACGCCCTCGGGATCCAGACCGTTCACCGGCTCGTCGAGGATCAGCGTCTGCGGGTCGCCCAGCAGCGCCGCGGCGATGCCCAGGCGCTGTCCCATGCCGAGGGAGAACTTGCCGGCCCGCTTGCGGGCGACCGATCCGATGCCGGTGAGTTCGATCACCTCGTCGACGCGGCGGGAGGGGATGCCGTGGGTCGCGGCCATCGCGCGCAGGTGGTTGCGCGCGGTGCGCCCGGTGTGCACAGCCTTGGCGTCGAGGAGCACGCCGACCTCGCGCAGCGGGGCGCGCATGCTCGCGTAGCGCGCGCCGTTGACGGTGACGCTGCCGGCGGTGGGCCGGTCGAGTCCGACGATCATGCGCATCGTCGTGGACTTGCCGGCGCCGTTCGGGCCGAGGAATCCGGTGACCTTGCCCGGCTGCACCGTGAACGACACGTCGTCGACGGCGGTCTTGTCTCCGAACCTCTTCGTGAGACCTTCTGCTGTGATCATGCTTCGACGCTATCGATCGGAGCGGACGAAGCGCATCGTCCCCCGGTACCGATTCGGACCGATACCGGGGGACGACCCGGTGTGATCAGTCCTGCGCGTCGCGCGCCTGGACGGACAGTGCGCGCTCGACGCCGGCGAGGTTCTCGGCGACGATGCGGCGCAGTGCGGCGGGTGCCTCGGCGTTCTCGGCCAGCCACGCGCGGGTCGCATCACGCAGAGCGACGTCCGCCAGCGGCGCCGGGTACAGTCCCGTGATGAGGTAGCTCGCGATCTGGTAGGTGCGGGACTCCCACACCGGCAGCAGCATGTCGAAGTACTGGCTGACGAACGGCTCGAGCAGTGCGGCGCCCGCCGGGTGCACGAAGCCGATCGCGGCCGAGCGCACGACGGTGTTCGGCAGGTCGTCGTTCTTGACCAGGCTGTCCCACGCGGCCTGCTTGTCGGCCGGGGTCGGCAGAGCGGCGCGCGCCTGCGCGGCCAGCTCCGACCCCTTCGCCGTGTTGTCGGCGGCCAGGGCGGCGTCGATGTCGGCACCGGTGACGGCGCCGCCGGCGGCGAGCGAGATCAGCAGCTGCCATGACAGGTCGGTGTCGATCTCGAGCCCGTCGAGGACGCTCTGCCCGTCGCGGAGGCTGCGCACCTGCTGCCACTGGGCGTCGTTCGCGGCTGCCGCAGCGAACGCGGTGACCAGCTGCAGCTGGCTGTCGCTGCCGGACTCCGCCGCCTGGGCGAGCTGCCAGAGCGCGTCGGCGACCCGCTCGCGGGTCTGGTCGCGGTGGGCAGGGGCGACGTAGGAGTTCGCGGTCAGGAGCAGCTGGTTCAGCGTGGTGCGGATCGTGGTGGATTCGGTCTCGGCGCCGATGTTGCCCAGCACCAGGTCGACGTAGTCGCTGGGGGAGGCCTCGGCGTCGCGGGTCTGGTCCCACGCGGCGCCCCAGACGAGCGAGCGCGCCAGCGGGTCGCTGATCTTGTCGAGGTGGGCGATCACGGTGGCCAGCGACCGGTCATCGAGGCGGATCTTCGCGTAGGCGAGGTCGTCGTCGTTGAGCAGCACGAGGTCGGGTCGCTTGCGGCCCTTCAGCTCGGGCACATCGGTGCGGTCGCCGTCGACGTCGAGCTCGATGTGGTGCACGCGCACGAGCGTGTCGCCCTGGAGGTCGTAGAAGCCGATGCCGAGGCGGTGCGGGCGGATCGTCGGGTAGTCGGCCGGGGCTGTCTGCACGACGGCGAACCGCGTGATGATGCCGTCGACGTCGTCCTCGATGAGCGGCGACAGGGTGTTGACGCCCGCGGTCTCGAGCCACTTCTTCGACCACGCCGACAGATCGCGGCCGCTGGTGACCTCGAGCTCGGCCAGCAGATCGGCCAGCTCCGTGTTGCCCCAGCTGTGCTTGGCGAAGTACGCCGAGACGCCCGAGAAGAACGCGTCGATGCCGACCCAGGCGGTCAGCTGCTTGAGGACCGATCCGCCCTTCGCATACGTGATGCCGTCGAAGTTGACCTGCACGTCCTCGAGGTCGTTGATGGTGGCGACGACCGGGTGGGTGGAGGGCAGCTGGTCCTGACGATACGCCCAGCTCTTCTCCATGGCGTTGAAGGTCGTCCACGCCTCGGTCCACTCGGTGGCCTCGGCGGTGGCGATCGTCGACGCCCACTCGGCGAACGACTCGTTCAGCCACAGGTCGTTCCACCACTTCATGGTGACGAGGTCGCCGAACCACATGTGGGCGAGTTCGTGCAGGATCGTGACGACGCGGCGCTCCTTGACGGCGTCGGTGACCTTGCTGCGGAAGACGTACGTCTCGGTGAACGTCACCGCTCCGGCGTTCTCCATGGCGCCCGCGTTGAACTCGGGCACGAACAGCTGGTCGTACTTGGCGAACGGGTAGGGGACGTCGAACTTGTCCTCGTAGTACGCGAAGCCTTCACGCGTCTTCTCGAAGATGTAGTCGGCGTCCATGTCCTGCCAGAGGCTCTTGCGCGCGTACACGCCGAGCGGGATGACACGGCCGGAGGCGCTCGTGAGCTCGGAGAAGGTCGCCTCGTAGGGTCCGGCGATCAGCGCCGTGATGTACGAGGAGATGCGCGGCGTGCGCTCGAACGACCAGGTCGCGGCGCCGTCGGCGGCGGCGACCGGCTCGGGCGTCGGCGAATTGGAGACGACCTTCCACTGCGCGGGGGCGGTCACCGTGAAGCGGAAGCCGGCCTTCAGGTCGGGCTGCTCGAACACCGCGAACATGCGCCGCGAGTCGGGCACCTCGAACTGCGAGTAGAGGTACACCTCATCGTCGACCGGGTCGACGAAGCGGTGCAGGCCCTCGCCGGTGTTGGTGTAGAGGCAGTCGGCGTCGACCACGAGCTCGTTCTGAGCGGCGAGGCCCTCCAGCGCGATCCGCGAGTCCGCGAACACCGCGGCGGGGTCCAGGGAGCGCCCATTGAGCGTGATCGCGTGCACGTCGCGCGCGATCAGGTCGATGAACGTCGAGGCGCCCTCGGCGGCGGAGAAGCGCACCGTGCTGGTCGACCGGAACACCTCCGGGCCCGTGGTCAGATCGAGCACGACGTCGTACTCCTGCGTCTCGACGACGGCGCGGCGCTCCTGCGCCTCGATGCGGGTGAGGTTCTCTCCAGGCACTGCAATGCTCCCGTGTTGTGGGCGATGGATCGCGACGTCGCGGCTGGCGAGGTCGGCAACCAGCCCAGCCTACGTCAGTGCGGCTATCGGAACGAAGAGATCCCGGCTGCGGCATCCTCTCTAGGATTGGTCCCATGCGCATCCACATCGCCACCGACCATGCCGGCCTGGAGTTCTCGACCCGTCTGCAGCATCATCTGGGCGACCAGGGCCACGAGGTCGTCGACCACGGCCCGCTCGAGTACGACGCACTCGACGACTACCCGGCGTTCTGCATCCGCGCCGCTCAGGCCGTGGTGCGCGATCAGGAGGCGGGCATCGAGACCCTCGGCGTGGTGTTCGGAGGTTCGGGCAACGGCGAGCAGATCGCGGCGAACAAGGTTGTCGGCATCCGCGCCGCGCTGGTCTGGAACATGGCGACGGCAGAGCTCGCCCGCGAGCACAACGACGCGAACATCATCGCGATCGGTGCGCGCCAGCACACCTTCGACGAGGCCGCCTCATTCATCGACCGCTTCATCGCGACCCCGTTCTCGGGCGAGGAGCGGCACGCGCGTCGCATCGCGCAGATCCGCGCATTCGAAGACGACGGCACGCTCGTGCCCGACCCGCGCGCCGGTCGCTGATGCCCGAAGGTCATTCCGTTCATCGCATCGCCCGCCAGTTCGCGCGCAACTTCGTCGGGCGCGAGGTTGCGGCATCCAGCCCTCAGGGCCGCTTCGCGGAGGGGGCGGCGCTGCTGAGCGGACGCGAGGCGCTCGCCGCGAAGGCGGTCGGCAAGCAGATGTTCGTCGAGTTCGACGGCGACCTGTGGCTGCATGTGCACCTGGGCCTGTACGGCGCGTGGGACTTCGCCGGCGAGATCCTCGTCGACCCCACCATCGCGTCGGCGAACGGGCGCATGGGGCAGACGAACCAGCGCGGCACCGTGCTCGACGATCGGGTGATGGATGCCGCGGGCGAGAACTCGCTGACATCGATCGGCGCCCCGCGCCGCACGCGTGTGCACGTGCGCATGTCGGAGCAGACGCGCGGGCTCGCAGACGAGGGCACGCAGTGGCCGCCGCCGGTCGTCGGCCAGGTGCGGCTGCGCCTGCTCACCGAACTGACCTGCGCCGATCTGCGCGGGCCGACGAAGTGCGAGGTGCAGACCGCCGACGAGATGCTGGCGACGATCGCGAAGCTCGGCCCCGACCCGCTCGTGGGCGACCCGGACGAGGGCGAGGAGCGGTTCTCACAGGCCGTGCGACGCACACGCACGGCGATCGGGCTTCTGCTCATGGACCAGTCGGTGGTCAGCGGCATCGGCAACGTGTATCGCGCCGAACTGCTGTTCCGCGCGCGGCTGAACCCGCACACACCGGGCAAGGACGTGCCCGGAGAGATCGTGCGCGGGCTGTGGCGCGACTGGGTGCGCCTGCTGCAGATCGGCGTCGAGACCGGTCAGATGATGACGATGGACTCGCTGAGTCCCGACGACTACCGCAAGGCGATGGCCAGCCGTGACGACCGGCACTGGGTCTATCACCGCGCCGGTCTGCCCTGCCGGGTGTGCGGCACGTCGATCGTGGTCGAAGAGGCTGCGGGGCGCAAGCTCTACTGGTGCCCGAGCTGCCAGGCGTGACGCGAGAAGCCCCCGGCGATGCCGGGGGCTTCTGCTCTGTGACGCGCGATCACTCGGCGAGGTGGGCGACGAGGAACCAGCGGTCCTTGTCGAGGCCCTCCTTGATGGCGATCGCGATGTCCTGACTGGTGAGGTCGATCTCGTCCAGACCGTCGATCGCGGCCTGCACGTCGGCGCCGACCTTGTCGATGTCGGCGATGATGCCGCGGACGGTGTCCTGCCACTGCGAGAACCCGGCGTCGACGCCGGTGGCGGCGACGTGCTCGGCGATCGTGCTCACGCGGGCGTCGATCGGCAGGCCGAGGGCGACGACCCGCTCTGCGGCGTCATCGGCCCAGCCCTGCGCGTGTTCCACGACGGTGTCGAGGAACGTGTGGATCGCGATGAAGTTCGATCCGCGGACGTTCCAGTGCGCCTGCTTGCCGTTGACGGCGAGTGCCTGCAGGCCGTGGACGACCGGGGTCAGGAACTGGGCGGATCCCGCGGCGACGGTGGGGTCTACGGCGGCGATGGGTGTGGTCTTCGTGGTGGGCATGGTGGCCTCCGATTCGGTGTGGCTGCCTCAGTGGGTATAACGCTACCCACCCGGCGACATTCCGCAAGCAAGCGCAGGCTGGGCTTACCTGGGGTTTGTGGGCCGGGTCGTAGAGTCGGAGCATGACCATTGCCGCCGATGCCAGCATCCTGTCCGTCAACGGAAAGAGCCCGCAGATCGATGAGAGCGCACTCGTCGTGAGCGGGGCGCGCGTCGTGGGCGACGTCACCCTGCGTGCGGGAGCGAGCGTCTGGTACAACGCCGTGCTGCGCGGCGACGGCGACGCGATCACGATCGGCGCCGGCAGCAACCTGCAGGACAGCGTGTCGGTCCACGTCGACAGGGGGTCGCCGGTGGTGATCGGCGAAGACGTGTCGGTGGGCCACAACGCGGTCGTGCACGGCTGCACGATCGGAGACGGCTCGCTGATCGGGATGGGCGCCGTGGTGCTCAACGGGGCGACGATCGGCGCCGGATGCCTGATCGCCGGGGGAGCGGTCGTGCTCGAGAACGCCGAGATCCCTGCCGGGTCGCTCGTCGCCGGCGTCCCGGCGAAGGTGCGTCGTGCCCTGAGCGACGAAGAGAAGGCCGGGCTCGTCCGCAACGCGCGGGTCTATCGCGACGAGCACCTGCCCGCGCACCGCGCCGCTCTCACGGCATGACGGAACAGAAGACCGCAACGCTTCCCGACGGGCGTGCTCTCGACACGAGCGCGCTGACGGCGCGTGTGCGGCGACGTGAGGTCACGGCGTTCTCGCGTCGCTTCACGGCGCAGCACCCCGATCTGAAGGGGCCCGCATTCGAGACCGTGCGCCGGGTGATGGTGCGCATCGGCGCGGTGGCGGTGCTGATCGGAGCCCTGGCGCTGGGATTCGGGATGCTGGGAGAGATCGCCTCCTCCGACGACGACAAGGCTGAGCAGCTGATGGGGATGGGCCTGATGATGGGGCTGTTCGTCATCGCCGGCGGGATCTTCCTGTGGGTCTCGGTGCGCAACGGCAGACGACGCAGCACCCCGAAGCGGCACTACCGGCTGGCCGGGTTCGCGGCGGACAACCGGCTCGCCTACCTGCCCGGTCCGGCCTTCGGCGGATACCTCGAGCCCTGGGCGAGCCGCGGGCGGCTCATCGTCTCACGTGTCATGCGCGCCCCCTCTGCGGACGGCGCGGTCGAGTTCGGCAACTACGAGCTGTCATACGCCACCACCTCGAACGGCCAGTCTCAGTTCGGCGGGTACTGCGCGCTGCGGCTCGATCGCACGCTGCCCAACATCGTGCTGCGGGCGCGCCGGCACCGCAATCCGCTGACGGAGGCAGGTCTTCCTGCGCGGGCGCAGCACCTCTCCCTCGAGGGTGACTTCGACCGGCACTTCACGCTGTACTGCCCGAAAGGGTACGAGCGTGACGCGCTGTATCTGTTCACCCCCGACATCATGGCGCGCCTGATCGACCGCGCCGGCGCGTTCGACGTCGAGATCGTCGACGACTGGGTCTTCATCAGCCAGGCGAAGGACGTCGTGACGCTCGATCCGTCGCGCTGGCAGCAGGTGCTCGCCGCGACGGGCGCGGTGCGCGGCAAGATCGCGCAGTGGGAACGGTGGAAGGATGACCGGCTGCCGGCCGACGAGGCCGCGGCCGCGGCATCCACTCCCGAGATCCGTGTCCTGGAGGAGGTCGCCGCGCCCGGGCGCCGGCTGCGTGCCGGCTCGGGCATGATGTGGGCGCTGCTGGGCGTCGCCGTCGTCATCATCGGAGTGATGCAGCTGTTCCGACTGTTCTGAACGTGGAGGGGATGACGGGAATCGTCCCCACCGCCACTCCACACTCCGGCTGCGCCGGCGCGCGGAGCCTCCGGCGGCGGGGGCCCACCCGCTGCGGGTCCGATCCGACGCCATACACACGAATGCCCAGCCGCACGACCTTCGGCCGCACGTCTGGGCATTGGAGGGGATGACGGGAATCGAACCCGCGTAATCAGTTTGGAAGACTGAGGCTCTACCATTGAGCTACATCCCCGGGGCTCTCGAAAGAGCACCTCGGCAAGTGTACTGGATGCGGCAGGCGCCGCTCGCACGAGGTCCACATCCAGGTCGGCTAGACTTTTGCAGGCCGTTTCGGCGCCGCGCGCCCCGGGGCGTAGCTCAGTTTGGTAGAGCGCCCGCTTTGGGAGCGGGAGGCCGCAGGTTCAAATCCTGTCGCCCCGACGTCACGGCCCACAGACCCCCAGTACTGCGCCGCGTGCACCAAGACGCGGAAACCAGAGGAGAACGAACAGGCATGGTCACGAGCACCGTCGAGAAGCTCAGCCCGACCCGTGTGAAGCTGCACATTAGCGTCACGCCCGACGAGCTCAAGCCGAGCATCACCCACGCGTACGAGCACATCGCTCAGGACGTGCAGGTCCCCGGCTTCCGCAAGGGCAAGGTGCCCGCACCGATCATCGACCAGCGTGTCGGTCGCGGTGCCGTCATCGAGCACGCCGTCAATGAGGGGCTCGACGCGTTCTACCGCGAGGCCGTCACCGCACACGAGGTGCGCATCGTCGGCCGCCCGAGCGCCGAGATCATCGAGTGGCCGAACGAGAAGGACTTCTCCGGCGACCTCAAGGTCGAGATCGAGGTCGATGTCCGTCCCGAGGTCGAGCTGCCCGACTACGAGGGCACCACGATCACCGTCGACGCCGCCGAGACCGACGACGCCGCGATCGACGAAGAGCTCGACCGCCTGCGCGGCCGCTTCGGCACGCTGGTGACCGTCGACCGCCCCGCCAAGACCGGCGACTTCGTCGAGCTCGACCTGGTCGCCACGATCGACGGCGCCGAGGTCGACCGTGCCGACAGCGTCTCGTACGAGGTCGGCTCGGGCGAGCTGCTCGAGGGCATCGACGAGGCCGTCGAGTCGCTGACCGCCGGTGAGGACACCACGTTCCGCTCGACCCTCATCGGCGGCGACCGTGCCGGCGAAGAGGCCGAGGTCGCCGTGAGCATCAAGAGCGTCAAGGAGCGCGAGCTGCCCGAGGCCGACGACGACTTCGCACAGATCGCGAGCGAGTTCGACACGATCGCCGAGCTGCGCGAGTCGCTCGCCGAGCGCGTGCAGCAGCAGGCCGCCTTCGGGCAGGGCTCGGCGGCGCGCGACAAGCTGGTCGAAGAGCTGCTCGCCAAGGTCGAGATCCCGGTTCCCGAGCAGCTGGTCGCCGACCAGGTGCACGAGCACCTCGAGCAGGAGGGCCGTCTCGAAGACGACGAGCACCGCGCCGAGGTTACCGAGGCCAGCGAGAAGCAGTTCCGCACCCAGGTGCTCCTCGACAAGATCGTCGAGCAGCACGACGTGCAGGTCTCGCAGGACGAGCTCACGCAGTACATCGTGCAGTCCGCCGCGCAGTACGGTATCGCGCCGCAGGAGTTCGTCGAGATCCTGCAGCAGAACGGCCAGCTGCCGGTGCTCGTCGGCGAGGTCGCGCGCAACAAGGCGCTCGCGGTCGCCCTGGGCAAGGTCAACGTCGTCGACAGCAACGGCAAGGCGGTCGACCTGACCGGCTTCGTCGCCGCCGAGGACGAAGAAGCGGATGCCGCGGCCGACGAGTCGGCCGACGCTCCGGCCGATGAGAAGCCCGCCAAGAAGGCTCCGGCCAAGAAGCCCGCGGCGAAGAAGGCCCCCGCCAAGAAGGCCGACGAGGCCGAGGCGGAGGAGAAGCCCGCCAAGAAGGCTCCGGCCAAGAAGCCGGCCGCCAAGAAGGCCGCGCCCAAGAAGGACGCCGAGTAGGACACGCTCCGAAGGGCGGGTGACCACGGTCGCCCGCCCTTCGTCGTCCCCGGAGGAGGAACCCGTGACCGAAGTGACCGACGAGTGGCAGCGGCGGGTCGATGCCGTGTGGACGGATGCCGCGCTCGACGACGCCGCACGGATCGCGGCCATCGATGAGCTCGCCGCCGAGCTGGGGCCGCGGCATCCCGTCGCCCTCTTCGAACGTGCCGGTGCGCGTGACAGCGCCGGACTCGAGGCCGAGGCGGAGCCGCTGTACCTGGCGGCGCTGGAAGCCGGACTCGATCCGCACCGCCGCACGCAGGCCGTCATCCAGCTGGCCAGCACCATCCGCAACCTCGGCCGCACCGACGAGGCGCTCGCGCTTCTGCGCGACGAATACGCCGCGACCCGCGGCGGTGAGTTCGCCGACGAGGCCGCGGCCTTCTACGCGCTCGCGCTCGTGTCGTCCGGTGGCGCCGTGCAGGCGGCATCCATCGCCCTCACCGCCCTCGCACCCCACCTGACCCGATACACGCGCTCGGTCGCCGGATACGCGGCCGAACTCGTCGACGGGCACGCCTGAACTCTGCCCAGGGCGAACAGCGGCAGGTCGCGCGACTCGCCCCGGTAGATTCGAAAGCACGCAACCGAATCAGGAGCTGGAATGGCTGAACCCCTTGTCGCGCAGAGCGTCTTCGACAGGCTGCTGAAGGACCGCATCATCTGGCTGGGATCAGAGGTGCGCGACGACAACGCCAATGAGATCTGCGCGAAGATCCTTCTTCTCGCCGCAGAAGACCCCGAGAAGGACATCTACCTCTACATCAACTCGCCCGGCGGCTCGATCACGGCCGGCATGGCGATCTACGACACGATGCAGTTCGTGCCCAATGACATCGTCACCGTCGGCATCGGCATGGCGGCCTCGATGGGCCAGCTGCTGCTGACCAGCGGCACGAAGGGCAAGCGGTACATCACCCCGAACGCCCGCGTGCTGCTGCACCAGCCGCACGGTGGCTTCGGCGGCACCGCGAGCGACATCCAGACGCAGGCGCAGCTGATCCTCGACATGAAGAAGCGCCTCGCCGAGATCACCGCGTCGCAGACCGGCAAGACCGTCGAGCAGATCAACGCCGACGGCGACCGCGACCGCTGGTTCACGGCCGACGAGGCGCTCGAGTACGGCTTCGTCGACCACATCCGCGAGCACGCCGAAGACGTGCACGGCGGCGGCGGCACGAACCAGTCGGGAACGAAGGAGAGCAACTGATGAACACCCCGTCCTTCGGTCTTCCGACCTCCCCTCAGGCACTCGCACCGACCGGGCTGCAGATGCCCGGCAGCCGGTACGTGCTCCCGCAGTTCGAAGAGCGCACCGCCTACGGCTACAAGCGTCAGGACCCGTACAACAAGCTGTTCGAAGACCGCGTGATCTTCCTCGGCGTGCAGGTCGACGACGCGTCGGCTGACGACGTCATGGCGCAGCTGCTCGTGCTCGAGAGCCAGGACCCCGACCGCGACATCGTCATGTACATCAACTCGCCCGGCGGCTCGTTCACGGCCATGACGGCGATCTACGACACGATGCAGTACGTGTCGCCGCAGATCCAGACCGTCGTGCTCGGTCAGGCGGCTTCGGCCGCCGCGGTGCTGCTCGCCGCCGGCGCCCCCGGCAAGCGTCTCGCGCTGCCGAACGCCCGCATCCTCATCCACCAGCCCGCCGTGGGCGAGGCGGGTCAGGGGCAGGCGTCCGACATCGAGATCCAGGCGAACGAGATCATGCGCATGCGCACGTGGCTGGAGGAGACGCTCTCCAAGCACTCCAAGCGCACGCTCGAGCAGGTGCACAAGGACATCGACCGCGACAAGATCCTCTCGGCGACCGACGCCGTCGAGTACGGCCTCGTCGACCAGGTGCTGACCACCCGCAAGCGCGGTGGCCAGAGCGCTCTGACGGCATAGCCCCGATTCGGCCGAAGGCCCCGTCGCTCTCTGCAGCGGCGGGGCCTTCGCCGTCAGCGCAACGATCTGTCGGCGCACCGCGCGTCGCAATGCCCCCGGATGTCTGCGGGTGCGATTAGGCTCGAATGGTGCGGGAGACCGACACCCGCCGCGGACGAGGAGGTGCCCATGGCACGCATCGGCGAGAGCGCTGACCTGTTCAAGTGCTCTTTCTGTGGAAAGAGCCAGAAGCAGGTCCAGCAGCTGATCGCGGGGCCCGGCGTCTACATCTGCGACGAGTGCGTAGAGCTGTGCAACGAGATCATCGAAGAGCGCATGGCCGAGTCGGCCGACGGCACGGTCTCCGAGTTCGACCTTCCCAAGCCGCGCGAGATCTTCTCCTTCCTCGAGGAGTACGTGGTGGGGCAGGATGACGCGAAGCGCGCCCTCGCCGTGGCCGTGTACAACCACTACAAGCGGGTCCGCGCGCACACCACGATCCAGTCGGCCGAGGAGCGCGCCGAAGAGGTCGAGATCGCCAAGAGCAACATCCTGCTGCTCGGACCGACCGGCTGCGGCAAGACCTATCTCGCGCAGACGCTCGCCAAGCGCCTCAACGTTCCGTTCGCCGTCGCCGACGCGACCGCGCTGACCGAGGCGGGGTACGTCGGCGAAGACGTCGAGAACATCCTGCTCAAGCTGCTGCAGGCCGCCGACTTCGACACGAAGCGGGCCGAGACCGGCATCATCTACATCGACGAGGTCGACAAGATCGCCCGCAAGGCGGAGAACCCCTCGATCACCCGCGATGTGTCGGGCGAGGGCGTGCAGCAGGCGCTGCTGAAGATCCTCGAGGGCACGGTCGCCTCGGTGCCGCCCCAGGGCGGGCGCAAGCACCCGCATCAGGAGTTCATCCAGATCGACACGACGAACGTGCTGTTCATCGTGGCCGGCGCCTTCGCCGGGCTCGAAGACATCATCTCGGCCCGTGTCGGCAAGCACGGCGTCGGGTTCGGGGCATCCCTGCACCGCAAGGACGAAGACCTGAACCTCTTCAGCGAGGTGCAGCCCGAAGACCTGCACAAGTTCGGCCTCATCCCCGAGTTCATCGGTCGTCTGCCCGTCGTGGCCTCGGTGCAGCCCCTTGACCGCGAGGCGCTCATGGAGATCCTCACGACCCCCAAAAACGCCCTGGTCAAGCAGTATCAGCGCATGTTCCAGCTCGACGAGGTCGAGCTCGAGTTCGAGCTCGACGCACTCGAAGCGATCGCCGACCTGGCAGTGGCCCGCAAGACCGGTGCGCGCGGCCTCCGGGCGATCCTCGAAGACGTGCTCGGCCCGATCATGTTCGAGATCCCGTCGACCGAAGACGTCGACAAGGTCATCGTCACGCGCGACGCGGTCGAAGAGGGCGCGGCCCCCACGCTGGTGCTGCGCGAGAAGCGCAAGAAGAGCGCCTGACCCGGCGACGTCCGGCGCGGGCGAGGTCACTCTGCCCGGGGCCAGGGGGAGTGGCTCGCGCAGAGCTGCAACCAACTCACGTGGTGCGCGGCGCCCGCTCAGCTGTGACGCATCCCGCGCGCCCACGGGTTTCAGCAGTCGGTTTTGACGTATTCGAAGCGGTCATGATTGCGGATATCGACTGCCGAAGCGGCGAGGCTAATTTCAGCAGTCGGTTGTGACGTGCCTTGTTCGCGTGCGGCTGCAGATAGTGACTGCTAGACGGGTGACGCGTCAGCCGCGCACGGCCTCGGTGATCAGCATCCGGTCGTCTGTGCGCACCCATGTCGCCACACGGTCGATGCGCAGGCCGACCGGCGCGTAGCGCGCCTGCAAGCGCTCGGGTGTTGCAAACGACGCGTGGTCACGCGGGTACGGCACGCCGGCGGGATGCTGGGCGGATGAGTGCTCGGCATGATTCTTGCCGCGATGCCCGCCGCTGACGAAGTTCGCCGCGACGACACGGCCGCCGGGCCGCAGCACGCGCGCCCATTCGGCGATCGCGTGATCGGGCTCGGCGAACAGATGAAGAGCCGTCACACAGGTGACGAGATCGACCGAGGCGTCGTCGAGCGGCAGGGCCGCGGCATCCGCCTCGATCCAATCGATGTGCGGCTCGGCGTTGCGTGCGACGGCGAGCATGCCGGGGGAGATGTCGACGCCCGTGATATGTAGACCGGGGCGTCGGGCGAGCAGGGCTCGGGCGACGAGACCGGTTCCGGTCGCGGCATCCACCACCGTCCCGTCATCGGGCACGCGCGCGAACCGCGCGACCGACGCCGCGAGCGCGCGGTGCATGGCGTTCTCGTCATAGTCGCCCGCGCGAGCATCGAACGCCTCGCGGATCCGGGCCACCTGGCCGTCGGTCGGCATCAGCCGTCGAGTCCCCGGCGCTTCAGCAGCGGGGCGATGTCGGCATCGCGGCCACGGAAGTCACGATAGGCCTCAAGGGGATCCTTCGATCCGCCCACGCCGAGCAACAGCGAGCGGAAGCGGTCGCCGTTCGCCCGGGTCAGCCCGCCGTTCTCCTTGAACCACTCGACGGTGTCGGCGTCGAGCACCTCGCTCCAGATGTAGGAGTAGTAGCCGGCGCTGTACCCGCCCGAGAAGACGTGCTGGAAGTACGTCGACGAGTAGCGCGTGGGCACAGCGGGGTTGTCGAGCCCGATGTCGGCGAGGGCGGATGCCTCGAACCCGGCGACGTCGAGATCGGCCGCCGCCTCGTCCTGCGACAGCGAGTGCCAGGCCTGGTCGAGCCAGGCGGCGGCGAGGTACTCGCTGGTCTCGAAGCCCTGGTTGAACGCCTCCGACGCGTGTAGCTTCTCGACGATGTCGGTCGGCAGGCTCTCGCCGGTCTCGAGGTGTTTGGCGTAGTTGTCGAGCACCTCGGGCCACAGCATCCACATCTCATTGACCTGACTCGGGAACTCGACAAAGTCGCGGAAGACCTCGGTGCCCGCGAAGTGCGGGAACGTCACGGTCGCGAACAGTCCGTGCAGCGCGTGCCCGAACTCGTGGAACAGCGTGTTGACCTCGTCGAAGCTCAGCAGCGTCGGCCCCGACGCGGGCTTGGAGACGTTCAGGTTGTTGACGACGACGGCCTTGGTGCCGCGGAGCACCGACTGGTCGACGATCGAGTTCATCCACGCGCCGCCGCGCTTGGTGTCGCGCGTGTACAGGTCGAGGATGTACAGGCCCTGCGGCGAGCCGTCGTCGTTGTGCACCTCGAACACACGCGCGTCGGGGTGGTGGGCGCGCAGATCGTCGCGCTCGGTGAACGTGATGCCATACAGCTTCGTCGCCGCGAAGAAGACGCCGTCGCGCAGCACGCGCTCGGCCTCGAACCAGGGGCGCAGCGCTGCGGTATCGATCGCATACTCGGCCTGGCGCACCTTCTCGGTGTAGAACGCCCAGTCGGCGGCGCTCACGCCGGTCCCGGCGCTCGCTTCCAACGCGGCCTGCTCGCGCGAGGCGTTGCGCGCAGCGGGAACGGCGAGCCGGCGCAGCAGGTCGTGGACGGCCTCGGGTGTGCCTGCGGTCTCGTCGGCGGTGATGTATGCCGCATGCGAGGCGTACCCGAGCAGCGCGGAGCGCTCGGCCCGCAGCCGCACGATCTGCAGCAGAGTGGCGCGGTTGTCGTTCTCGTTGCCGCGCGAGGCGCGGGAGCGGGACGCCGTCATGACGCGCTCGCGTGCATCGCGGTCGTTCAGCGACGCGAGGTACGGGTGCCCGGTGGGCAGCACGAGGGTGACCAGGAACTTCCCCTCGAGACCACGATCGGCGGCGGCCTGCGCGGCCGCCGACAGCTCGCCCTCACTGAGGCCGTCGAGCTCGGATGCGTCGTCGAAGACCACCGCGAGCTCGTTGGTGTCGCTCAGGAGGTTCTTGTCGAACGCGGTCGTCAGCGTCGACAGCTGTGTGTTCAGCTCGGTGAGACGCGTCTTCGCCTCGTCGTCGAGAGCGGCGCCCGCGTGGGTCATCTCGCGGTGCCAGCGCTGGATGAGATAGCGCTGTTCGGCGTCGAGATCGAGCGTGTCGAGCCGGTCGTGCAGCATCGAGATGCGCGCGTAGAGCGCGCCGTCGAGCTGGATGGCGTCTCCGTGCGCGGCCATGAGGGGTGCGAGCTTCTCCTCGATCTCCTGGATCTCGTCGGTCGCATCGGACGACGCCACCGTGTAGAAGGCGCGCGCCACATCGCCGAGCAGGCGCCCGCTGGACTCGAGGGGCACCATCGTGTTCTCGAACGTGGGCATCGAACGCACGCGCGTGATGGCCGAGATCTCCTGCAGGTGTTCCTCGAAGGCGAGCTCGAACGCCGGCAGATAATGCCCCGGTTGGATGTGCGCGTAGTCGGGCAATTGGTACGGGAGAGGGCTGGGCATCAGAAGAGGGTTGGCCGAGGCATCCGTCATGCCTCCACCCTAGTCGTGGAACGCAAAGAATCAATTGCAAAGAAATACTTGCAAAGAAGATGATGCAAAGGTATCTTTGTGGTCATGAGCGAGAACGAGACCCCGACCGGCAGCGATGTGCAGCGCATCGTCGACGGAAGCGCGCTGCGAGCCCTCGCACATCCGCTGCGGATCCAGATCTACGACATCCTGTCGCAGTACGGCGCCCAGACGGCGAGCAGTCTCGCGCACATGACGGGGGAGTCGACCGGGTCGACCAGCTATCACCTGCGGGCACTCGCCAAGCACGGACTGATCCAAGAGGCGGAGGGGCGGGGCAGCGCACGCGAGCGCTGGTGGGAGCGGCCTCGTGGTTCGGTGTCCTTCGGCAGCGCGGAGGGGCTGAAGACACCCTCAGGCCGCGCCGCCACCCAGGTCGTCATGACCGAGTTCTTCAACCGCCGGCATCAGCAGCTCATGGACCACATCGCCGACGGCATCGCCCACCCCGGTGAGGTCACCGAGAATGCGACCATCACGACCGCGACGGTTCACCTGACCGACGAGCAGATGGGCGAACTGACCCGTCGCATGACACGGGTCATCGACGAATACGTCACAAAGTATCGAGACCAGAAGGGGGAGGGCGTACGCCCCGTGACCATCCGGGCCGACGTCTTCCCGCTCCCCGAGGAGGGACACTGACATGACCGCCATGACCACCCGCATCATCCCCGCCCGTCCCTACCTGGCGCCGCCGACCGCGATGGAGAAGCTGCTGCTCTCGAGTGCACGCCTGCTCGAGGCATCCGCCCACCGCCGCATGGCACGGCGCCAGCAGGTCGCCGAGCGCGTCGCCGAGGGTTTCGATCCCGTCGAGCGCCGGCGTGGCTACGCCGTCGACGCGTACCGGAGCTCCTCGCTGCGCTGACGGTCGGCCCGGCCCGTCCGACGATGCCCTCCGGCTCCGACGGGCCGGGCTGTTCCTCGCTTCCCTCCCCGCGCTACAGTACGGAGAACACACTGGGGATGGGGGAGCCGATGTCTGCACCGGCGGGGTGGTACAACGATGGCGCAGGGGCCATTCGCTACTGGAACGGCAGCGCATGGACGTCGCACACGGCCGCGCAGCACGCGATGCCGCCGACGCCGTCCCCGCGGCCCCAGCCGATGCCGGTGGCGCAGCCGTATGCGCCCTATCCGCCGGCGCAGAGCGTCGTCCCACAGCGACCCATGCCGGTGATGACGCCGTACGGCGCTGTGCCGGTCGCTCCGCGGCAGAGCAACGGCGTGGGGATCGCCGGATTCATCGTCGGTCTCGTGTCGGTGTTCCTGCCTCTGTTCTTCGGCGTGGCCGTCGCGCTGGTGGGCCTGATCCTGTCGATCGTGGGGCTCACGCGCCCCTACGCGGGCAAAGGCCTCGCGATCGCCGGTCTGGTGCTGTCGATCATCGGACTCGTGCTGATCTTCTGACCGGCACGAGTCCGCGGTCCGCGCTGCTCAGCCGAACTCGTCCTCGTCATCGTGGCGCACCACGACGGCGCCCGCGTGGTCGAGCGTCACGATCACACCCGTGTCGAGCTCAGCCACCGGACGGCCCTCGAGCCAGGTGAGCGTCCAGCGCGCGACACCCTCCTCGTTCGGCGGCAGGTCGGCCTCCACGGCCCGCAGCTGGGCGACGAACTCGGGGGAGAGCCGGGCCGGGGGCTCGCCGCCCGCGGCCCAGCGGGTGCCCAACTGCATGTCAGGCCTCCTGCGGGACGAGCTCGATGTCCGACACGGCGAGCTCGTCCGCTTCGGCATAGGAGACATCGGCGATGCGCCCGACCGCCTTCAGGTCGCCCTCCGCAAGGCGGATCGCCGCGATCACGTCGGCGGGGCCGGCGATCGTCACGTGCGCGACCGGTGTCTTCTGCGAGGCCTTCGCCTCGGTCTTGGCGCGGCGGATGCCCACCAGCGCCGCGCTCACGGCCGTCAGTACATTCGGGTCGCCGGCGAGCTCGAGCGGCTCCGGCCACCCGGCCGTGTGGATCGAGCCCTCCTCGAACCATGACCACGCCTCCTCGGTCGCGAACGCCAGCACGGGCGCCAGCAGCCGCAGCAGCGTCGAGAGCGCCAGCCGCAGGGCGAGCGCCGCGGATGCCTGGCCCACGTCGCCGCGGTCGTAGGCGCGCTCCTTGACCAACTCGAGATAGTCGTCGCAGAACGTCCAGAAGAACGACTCCGTGATCTCGAGCGCGCGTGCGTGGTCGTACGACTCGAACGCCTTGGTCGCGTCGCGCACCACGCCGTCGAGGGTCGCCAGCATCGCGGCATCCAACGCATGCGTCACCTCGGCGCCCTCGGGCACCGGGAACGACAGCACGAACTTCGCGGCGTTGAGCACCTTGATCGCCAGGCGGCGGCCGATCTTCACCTGCGTGGGGTTCTGCGGGTCGAAGGCCGCGTCGGCTCCGAGACGGCTGGACGCCGACCAGTACCGCACGGCGTCGGTGCCGTGCTTGTCGAGGATGTCGGCGGGGGTGACCACGTTGCCCTTGGACTTCGACATCTTCTTGCGGTCGGGGTCGACGATGAAGCCGCTGATCGCGGCATCCGACCACGGCGCACGTCCGTCTTCCAGAACACTGCGCACCATCGTCGAGAACAGCCAGGTGCGGATGATGTCCTGCCCCTGCGGGCGCACGTCGAACGGTGCCACCAGGTTCCACAGCTCATCGTCACGCTGCCAGCCGCCGGCCAGCTGCGGAGTCAGCGACGAGGTCGCCCAGGTGTCGAAGATGTCCTTCTCCGCGTCGAAGCCGCCCGGCACGCCGCGCTGCTCTTCGCTGTAGCCCGTGGGCACATCGGTCGTTGGGTCGATCGGCAGCGATGCGAGATCCGGGGTGAGCACGCGGTCATAGTCGCGGTCGCCGTTCTCGTCGAGGGCGTACCAGAGCGGGATCGGCACACCGAAGAACCGCTGACGCGACACCAACCAGTCGCCGGTGAGGCCGTTCGTCCAGTTCTCGTACCGCACCCGCATGAAGTCGGGATGCCAGTCCATGCCGCGTCCGAGGCTGATGAGCTTGTCGCGCAGGTCCTCATCGCGAGCGCCGTTGCGCAGGTACCACTGGCGCGTCGAGACGATCTCGAGCGGCCGGTCGCCCTTCTCGAAGAACTTCACAGGGTGGCTGAACGGCTTCGACACGCTCCCGAGGTCGCCCGACTCCTCGAGCAGCTCGACGATGCGCTTCTTGGCACTGAACACGGTCTTGCCGGCGATCTCCGCGTAGGCGGCCTTCGCCGCATCCGTGGTGATGGCGTCCGGAGCGTCCGCGAGGATGCGGCCGTCCTTGCCGAGGATCGTGCGGTTCGGCAGCTGCAGCTCGCGCCACCAGATGATGTCGGTGACGTCGCCGAAGGTGCAGATCATGGCGATGCCCGAGCCCTTGTCCTGCTGGGCGAGCGGGTGCGCGAGGATCGGCACCTCGACGTCGAACAGCGGCGTGCGCACGGTCGTGCCGAACAGCGGCTTGTAGCGCTCGTCGTCGGGGTTGGCGACGAGCGCCACGCAGGCGGCGAGCAGCTCGGGGCGGGTGGTCTGGATGTGCACGTCACCCGAGCCGTCGGTCTTGTGGAAGGCGACCTCGTGGTAGCTGGCCTGCTGCTCGCGGTCCTCGAGCTCGGCCTGCGCGATCGCGGAGCGGAAGTCGATGTCCCACAGCGTCGGCGCGAGCGCCTGGTACGCCTCGCCGCGCTCGAGGTTGCGCAGGAACGCGAGCTGGCTGGTGCGGATCGTCTCGTCCGAGATCGTGCGATACGTCTGCGTCCAGTCCACCGACAGGCCCAGCTGACGGAACAGGCTCTCGAACTGCTTCTCGTCCTCTTCGGTGAGCGTCTCGCACAGCTCGATGAAGTTGCGGCGGCTGATCGGCACCTGGTCGGCGGGCTTCAGGCTCTTCGCGTCGCCGTGGAACGGCGGCTCGAAGTCGGCGTCGTACGGCAGCGATGGGTCGCAGCGCACGCCGTAGTAGTTCTGCACGCGACGCTCGGTGGGCAGGCCGTTGTCGTCCCAGCCCATCGGATAGAACACGCTCTTGCCGCGCATGCGCTCGAAGCGCGCCTTCACATCGGTGTGCGTGAAGCTGAACACGTGGCCGATGTGCAGGCTGCCCGACGCCGTGGGCGGGGGAGTGTCGATCGAGTACACGCCCGCGCGGCCCCTGGCCTTGGCGGCGTCGCGGTCGAACAGGTACGTTCCCTGTTCGCGCCATGCGGCATCCCACTTGGATTCGAGACCCTCGAGGGCGGGCTTGTCGGGAATGGATGCGTCGGCCATAGGGGTCTCCTTGAGCGATGTATGCGGCACTGTGTGAGCGTGCCTGAGTGTGGGATGTCCGGCCATTCTACCTGAATGCCGCGCGACCACCCGCGGTGGGTATGTTGCATCTCACGCGGCGGAGCGTGCCGGTGTCGTCCTCGGCTTCGAGTACGCCGGAGATCTCGACGTGCTGCAGCGCCGGCTGGAGGCATCCCGTCTCTCTGCCGAGATCGTGGACGAGGCCTACAACCGCACCCTGATCGTCGACACGCCCGACGGCACGAAGCTCTGGATCAACGGCGCGATGACCGACTTGCACGGGTATCAGCGCGTGGGCGCATAGGGCACCATCCTCGCCTCGGGCGAGGGGAGTGGACGAGGCGAGGGCCCGATCCCGCAGACTGGTCCTCGCTCCGGCAGAACTCCTCGCCTCGGGCGAGGGGCAAGCCCCCACGCCGGTTCCTCCACAGGCGACGAACTCTCCACAGATGTGCCATGGCCGCTCATCCCGGCGATGGGATGCGCCATCCTCGACGCATGGAGAGTCGAATCGACGCCGTTGTCAAAGCTGTTCGCCGTGGCGGAGGTGTCGTGCGCGGCCAGACACTCGTCCGAGCAGGGGTCGGCAAGCACGACATCACGGCTGCGGTGCGCTCCGGTGCTCTCGTCCGCGAGCGGCGAGTGTGGGTTGCGACGCCCGACGCCGACAGAGACCTCCGAATGGCCGCGCGGGCGGGGGTCGTGTTGTCGTGTGTGACCGCCGCGAAGCGGCTGGGGTTGTGGGTGCTGGATGCCGCGACCACCCACGTCGCCTGCGGACCGCATGCGGGAATGGTCACGGTGTCTGGTGGCGTCTTGCACCGGTTCGCACCGCTCGTGCCCCGTGACCCCGACGACTTGACGGATCCGCTCGTCAACGTCTTACAGGCGGTTGCGCTGTGCCAGCCCTATGAGGCCGCGCTCGCCGTGTGGGACAGCGCGATGAACAAGCAGCTCATCGACAAGAAGAAGCTGGAGCGCCTTTCACTCCGCGGGCAGGCTCGGGCCCTCCTCGACGCGGTGGTCCCGTTCCATGACTCCGGGCTCGAGACCTTTGTCTTCCCGCGGCTGAGGTGGCTCAAGCTGCCCATCCACCCGCAGGTCTGGCTCTACGGGCACCGCGTCGATTTCCTCATCGGGGAGCGTCTCGTGCTCCAGATCGACGGCGGACACCACGTCGGTGCGCAGCGCGCGGCGGACATCGCCCACGACACCGAGCTCATGTTGCGCGGATACTTCGTCATCCGCGTGGGCTATGACGACGTGGTCAACCACTGGGAAGACGTGCAGGAGCGCATCCTGGCTGCGATCGCGCAGGGCCTGCACCTTGCCGCGTGAGCGACCCTCGCCTCGGGCGAGGGGAGTGGACGAGGCGAGGGTCCGATCCCGCAGAACGGCCCTCGCTCCGGCAGATCCCCTCGCCTCGGGCGAGGGCAGCATCTCGGCCCGCGGCGGCACCTCAGCCCCGCGGCGGGCCCGCGCGTCAGCCCGCGGCCCGCGCCAGCCGGCTCGCGGCCCACGCCGTGACGAGGGTGACCGCCGACATGGCGCCGAGGATGATGCCGGGATGCCACCAGGCATAGCCCGTCGCCTGGCCCAGGGCCACCGTGATCAGCGGCACGAATCCGCTCACCGTCGCCGCGATCGCGTACGACACCGACAGCGCCGAGTAGCGGAAGTGATCGGGGAACAGATCGTTCATGAGCCCGCCGAGCGCAGCCCACGACATGGTGGGCAGGATGCCGCCGATGATCATCGTGCCCACCAGGATGGGGAAGGTCGCGAACTGCAGCATCCAGTACATCGGGAACGTGATCACGAGGGTCCCCAGCGCGCCCCAGAGCACCACCTGCGCCGAGCCGATGCGGCTCGCCCACGCGCCGAACAGCGGGATGGTGACGAACTGCACGAGTGCGCCGATCGTCGTCGCGATGAGCAGATCCTGGAACGCGAAGCCGAGGTGGTCGACGCCGTAGTTGATCGTGTACGTGTTCATCAGCGAATACGAGCCGATGCCGAGCAGCGCCGCCCCGATCGCGATCACGATGGCGCCCGGCCGCTTCGCCCACATGGTGGCGAAGGGAACGCGGTCGCGACGCTCCTGGGCGACCACGCGCTGGAACACCGGCGTCTCGTCGATCGACCACCGCAGGTACAGCGACACCGCGAGCAGCGGCAGAGCGAGCAGGAACGGGATGCGCCAGCCCCAGGCCGCCAGCTGCGCGGCCGGCATGACCGCAGCCATCACAAGGAACAGTACGGCCGACAGCGTCGATCCGACCGGGGAACCGAGCTGGGGGATCGCCGCGTAGAACGCACGGCGCACGCGCCCCGAGTGCTCGGTCGCGAGCAGGATCGACCCGCCCCACTCGCCGCCCAGGGAGAGGCCCTGCACGACGCGCAGCAGCACCAGCAGCACGGCGCCGAGCCACCCGGCGACCGCGTAGGTGGGGAGCACGCCGATCAGCCCGGTCGCAACCCCCATGATCCCGACCGTCCACAGCAGGGTCGCGCGGCGTCCCAGCCGGTCGCCCATGTGCCCGAACAGCACCGCGCCGATCGGGCGCACCACGAACGCCACCGCGATCGTCGCGAACGAGGCGAGCGTGCCGCCGAAGTGACCGAGCGGGTCGAAGAAGAGCGGGCCGATGAAGTAGGCGGAGAAATAGGCGAAGACGTAGAAGTCCAGCGACTCGAGCGAGGTGCCCACCATCGATGCCCAGGCGACGCGACGCGTGGGGGTGGCGGTGGACTCGGGAACGGCGGGCGCGGTGGTCACGGTGAACCATCCTGCCACCGCCGCGGGGTAGTTGGACCCGTTCCAGAAAGCAGGGGCGGCGGGATGCGGCATCCCGACCCTCCCACGCGTAGAATGGATCGATCAGCACCGATCCGGCCATCACCGGGGAGCTCTCGGAAGAACGGCGCGCCAGCGCCTGGTAGAACCGAGCGGGGCAGGCCCGTGACAGCCGCAGTGAGAGGGGAGCGCGCACCGCGGGTGCGGGCTCACGCGGGGTGGTACCGCGGTCCGTGGCCGGTGGCACGGGTCGTCCCGGCGGAGAAGATCCGACCCTGCGAGACGCCATGACCTACCCCCGCGAATCCGCTTTCGGCCCGGCGGCCGACCTCGTCCCGAGCCCGCGCTTTCCCGAGATCGAGCGTGACACGCTCGCGTTCTGGGAACGGGATGACACGTTCCGTGCCTCGATCGCGCAGCGCGAGGGATCCGAGGAGTGGGTGTTCTACGACGGCCCGCCGTTCGCCAACGGCCTGCCGCACTACGGTCACCTGCTCACCGGCTACGCGAAGGACCTCTTCCCGCGCTTCCAGACCATGCGCGGCAAGAAGGTCGACCGCGTGTTCGGGTGGGACACCCACGGCCTGCCCGCCGAGCTCGAGGCGATGAAGCAGCTCGGCATCACCGAGAAGGACGAGATCGAGCAGATGGGCATCGCGACCTTCAACGCGAAGGCCCGCGAGTCGGTGCTCGAGTACACGCGCGAGTGGCAGGACTACGTGACCCGCCAGGCGCGCTGGGTCGACTTCGAGCGCGGGTACAAGACCCTCGACATCTCGTACATGGAGTCGGTGCTCTGGGCGTTCAAGACGCTGCACGGCAAGGGCCTCGCCTACGAGGGCTACCGGGTGCTGCCGTACTGCTGGCGCGATGAGACGCCGCTGTCGAACCACGAGCTGCGCATGGACGACGACGTCTACAAGATGCGCCAGGATCCGTCGGTGACCGTGACCTTCCCGCTCACCGGCGAGAAGGCGCAGCAGCTCGGTGTCGTGGGCGTGCGCGCCCTGGCCTGGACGACCACGCCGTGGACGCTGCCCACCAACCTCGCGCTGGTCGTCGGCCCCGACATCCGCTATGTGGTCGTGCACGCCGGCCCCGAGGGTGCCCGTGATGGGGGAGACCACGCGTACCTTCTCGCCGCGGACCTGCTCGGCGGCTACGCGAAGGACCTCGGATACGAGAGCGCGGATGCCGCGGCCGCCGCCGTCACGAAGACCCTGACCGGCAGCGAGCTCGGCGGCGTCGAGTACGAGCGCCTCTTCGACTATTACGCCGACACCGAGACCTACGGCACGGGCGGTGCCTGGCGCATCCTCGTCGACGACTACGTCACCACCACCGATGGCACCGGCATCGTTCACCAGGCCCCGGCCTACGGTGAGGACGACCAGCGGGTCTGTGAGGCCAACGGCATCCCCGTCGTCCTCAGCCTCGACGACGGCGGGCACTTCCTGCCGCAGGTGACGGATGTCGCAGGCGCCCTGTGGATGGACGCGAACCGCCCGCTCATCCGCCTGCTGCAGGCGAACGGACGGCTGCTGCGCGAGCAGAGCTACGAGCACTCGTACCCGCACTGCTGGCGGTGCCGCAACCCCCTCATCTACCGTGCGGTGTCGAGCTGGTTCGTGCGCGTCACGGACTTCAAAGACCGGATGCTGGCGAACAACGAGCAGATCACGTGGGTGCCCGAGGGCGTCAAGCACGGTCAGTTCGGCAAGTGGCTCGAGGGCGCGCGCGACTGGTCGGTCAGCCGCAACCGCTACTGGGGCTCGCCGATCCCGGTCTGGAAGAGCGACGACCCCGCGCACCCGCGCATCGACGTCTACGGCTCGCTCGAAGAGCTCGAGCGCGACTTCGGCGCGCTGCCCCGCAACCCCGAGGGCGCGGTCGATCTGCACCGTCCGTACATCGACGAGCTGACCCGGCCGAACCCCGACGACCCGACCGGCCAGAGCACCATGCGCCGCATCGAGGACGTGTTCGACGTCTGGTTCGACTCGGGCTCGATGCCGTACGCGCAGGTGCACTACCCGTTCGAGAACCAGGAGTGGTTCGACACCCACTCGCCGGCCGACTTCATCGTCGAGTACATCGGGCAGACGCGCGGCTGGTTCTACCTCATGCACGTGCTCTCGACCGCGCTGTTCGACCGCCCGGCGTTCACGGGCGTCAGCTGCCACGGCATCGTGCTCGGCTCCGACGGGCAGAAGATGTCGAAGTCGCTGCGCAACTACCCCGACGTCAGCGAGGTCTTCGACCGCGACGGCTCCGACGCCATGCGCTGGTTCCTCATGTCGAGCTCGGTGCTGCGCGGCGGCAACCTCATCGTCACCGAGGAGGGCATCCGCGCCGGGGTCCGCGAGTTCCTCCTGCCGCTGTGGAACGCGTGGTATTTCTTCGCGACCTATGCGAACGCGTCCGACGGCTACGAGGCGACCTGGCGCACCGACTCGACCGATGTGCTCGACCGGTACATCCTGTCGCTGACCGGCCGGCTCGCCGCCGACGTGGCCGCTGACCTCGAGGGCCTCGACTCGACGACCGCGACCGAGCGTCTGCGCGACTTCGCCGAGATCCTCACGAACTGGTACATCCGGCGTTCCCGCGACCGCTTCTGGACGGGGGTGGATGCCGCAGACCCGCGCTCGACGGAGGCGTTCGACACCCTCTACACGGTGCTCGAGACGCTGACGCGCGTGGCGGCGCCGCTCATCCCACTGGTGGCCGAACGTATCTGGCAGGGGCTGACCGGCGGGCGCAGTGTGCACCTCGAGGACTGGCCGGACGCGGCATCCTTCCCCGACGACGTGACCATCCGCCACGCGATGGACACCGTGCGCGAGGTCTCGTCGGTCGCCAATGCGCTGCGCAAGAAAGAGCGCAAGCGCGTGCGCCTGCCGCTCGCGCACCTGACGGTGGTGGTGCCGGATGCCGCGGCCCTGGCGCCGTACGAGGGCATCGTGCGCGACGAGCTCAACGTCAAGAGCGTCGAGCTGGTCGAGCTCGGCGAGACGACCGCCGCCGACTACGGCATCACGCACCGGCTGTCGGTGAACGCGCGTGCCGCGGGCCCCCGCCTGGGCAAGCAGGTGCAGCAGGCGATCCGCGCGGCGAAGGACGGCGACTGGTCCGAGCAGGACGGTGTCGTCACCGCCGGGGGCATCGCACTCGAGCCCGCGGAGTACGAGCTCGTGCTCGAGACCAGCGGCCGGCCCGAGGGCGAAGCGCTCGCGGTGCTGCCGCAGGGCGGCTTCGTGCTGCTCGACACCGTGACCACGCCCGAGCTCGAGGCCGAGGGCCTCGCACGGGACGTGATCCGCGCCGTGCAGGACACCCGCAAGGCCGCCGGGTTCGACGTGAGCGACCGCATCCGCCTGCAGTTGGCGTTCGCCGATGCGACCGACCGCGCCGCCGTCGCCTCGGCGTTCGACGTCGCCGACGTGGCGGGCGAGACGCTCGCCCTCGAGCACGCGGTGACGGCCGTCGACGGCGCTCCCGAGGTCGACGGTGCACATCTGGCCGAGTTCGCCGGGGGCACCTATGCGAATGCCGGAGACTTCTGGGTCGCCGTGGAGAGGGTGGAGGTGCAGGCATGAGCGATCGGGACCGCGCCGACGCCGTCTATGCCGCGTTGCTGCAGCGGCAGGGCGAGCAGTGGGTGCAGCCACGGGTGGAACGCACGCGCCGCGTGCTCGAGCTGCTCGACGACCCCCAGCGCACGTACCGTGTCGTGCACATCACCGGCACGAACGGCAAGACCTCGACGGCCCGCATGATCGAGAGCCTGATCCGCGCGCATGGACTGCGCACGGGCCTGTTCACGAGCCCGCACCTGGAGCGGTTCACCGAGCGCATCCTCGTCGACGGCGAGCCCGCCGACGACGGCGCGGTGGCCGACGCGTGGGACGAGATCTCCCCGTTCGTCCAGATCGTCGACGCCGAACTGACCGCGGCCGGCGATGCGCCGCTCACGTTCTTCGAGCTGCTGACGGTGCTGGGTTTCGTCGTGGCCGCCGACGCGCCCGTCGACGTGCTCGTGCTTGAGGTGGGCATGGGCGGGTCGTGGGACTCGACGAACACCGCCGACGGCGACGTGGCGGTGTTCGCCCCGATCGCGATGGACCACGCCGATCGCCTCGGCAACACGATCGAGGAGATCGCCACCGTCAAGGCCGGCATCATCAAGGACGGCGCCGCGGTCGTCTCGGCCCGGCAGACGCCCGAGGCCGAGCGCGTGCTGCGAGAGGCCGCCGCCGCGCACGACGCGACGATCGCCTTCGAGGGACAGGACTTCGCCCTGGTCGAGCAGCGACTGGCCGTCGGCGGTCAGCAGATCACCGTGCGGGGCCTCGGGGGCACCTACAGCGAGGAGTACCTGCCGCTGTACGGGGCGCACCAGGGCTTCAACGCGGCACTCGCGCTGGCGGCCGTCGAGTCGCTCATCGGCGATCGCACCGCACCGATCCCCGACGGCATCGTCACCGAGGGTCTCGGCGAGGCCACCTCGCCCGGGCGGCTGCAGCTGGTGGGCACGGCGCCGACGGTGCTGGTGGATGCCGCGCACAACCCGCACGGCGCGCACGCACTGGTGACGGCGCTGCGTGAGTCGTTCGACTTCGACGAGTGGGGCGTCGTGTTCGGCGTGCTCGGCGACAAGGACGCGCCGGGCATCGTGAACGAGCTCGCGACGGTCGCCGCACGCGTGTTCGCGACGGCGCCCGAGTCCGAGCGCGCCCGCGACGCGGACGACGTGGCCGACCTGGTGGAGGCCGCGGGTCTGCCGGTCACGGTGCACCCCGACCTGACGGACGCGGTGGACGCCGCCCGGGAGTGGGCCGCGGCATCCGACCGCCGTGCCGTCGTGATCGCGGGGTCGATCGTGCTCGCCGGCGAGGCCATCGCGCTGTCCGCGGCGGAGGACTGGAAGGCGGGGTGGGAGTCGTGACGGATGCACCGGAGGAGAAGGCACAGGATGCCGCGCCGCGCCGCCGCCGGGGAGCCGAGGAGTCGCTCGGCCAGATCGTGCTGGTGTTCGAGTCGGTCATCGTGTTCCTCGCGGGCCTGGTGGCGTTCGGCCTGAGGGCGCTGCCGGACGGTGTCCCGCAGTGGTGGGGGATCGTCGGCGGCGCGGTGCTGGCCGTGCTGATGCTCGCCACCTGCGGGGTGCTGCGCCACCGCTGGGGCATCATCCTCGGCTGGGCGCTGCAGGTCGTGCTGGCGCTGTCGGCGTTCCTCGTGCTCGCGAACCTGATCGTGGCCGTCGTTTTCGGCGCGATGTGGGGGTATGCGACCATCAAGGGTGCGTCTCTGGACCGTCGCAACGCCCAGCTGATGCGAGAAGCCGAATCCACGAACGGAGAATGACATGGCCACCGAAGAGACTCTCGTCCTGGTCAAGCCCGACGGTGTCGCCCGCGGGTTGACCGGCTCCATCCTTGCGCGCATCGAGGCGAAGGGGTACTCGCTGGTCGACCTGCGTCTCGTCGAGCCCGATCGCGAGCGCCTTGAGCGCCACTATGCCGAGCACGCGGGCAAGGTGTTCTACGAGCCGCTCGTCGACTTCATGATGTCGGGCCCGTCGGTCGCCATCCGCGTGGCGGGGGAGCGCGTCATCGAGGGGTTCCGGTCGCTGGCCGGCACCACCGACCCGACGACCGCCGCACCCGGCACGATCCGCGGCGACTACGGCCGCGACTGGGGCCTGCCCGTGCAGCAGAACCTCGTGCACGGGTCGGACAGTCCCGAGTCGGCCGCCCGCGAGCTGTCGATCTGGTTCGGCTGACTCAGGCCCAGCCGAGCGCGATCTGGATCGTGTGCCACACGTTCGGGATCGCGTTCAGGCGCACCTGGGCGAGCAGGATCACGATGCCGTAGGCGACGATCGTCATCAGCGGCACGTACGACATCAGCTTGTCGGCGACCGCGCGCCCCTTGGCCGGCAGCGGCCACACTCCCGACCGGAGCAGATGGATCGTCACGGCGAAGAACGACGGGATCGTCACCGACCAGGTGACCATGCACCACGGGCATAGCGTGTGCAGGACGAAGATGCTCTCGAAGATGAGCCAGCACACGAATGAGATCGCGAAGACGTGGCCGAGCCAGAACAGCCACCAGAACCACTTCGCGAACCGCGCGTGGGCAAGGATCGCGACGCCGACGACGATGGGCGCGACCCAGCACGCGACTCCCAGGATCGGGTTGGAGAACCCGAACACATTGCCCTGAGCGGACTCGATGTTCTTGCCGCACTGGACGAGCACGCTGAAGTCGCAGGACGCCTTCGCATCAGGGTTCTGCAGCAGGAAGATCTTCTCCAGCGTCAGCTGGAACGCCGCCCACCAGCCGATCACCCCCGCGATGATGAGCCAGATGGCAAGACCTGTCGGTCGGGTGTGCGACTGGGGCTGTGACATGGGTGGAATTATGACATCCCCGCCTCTGCGGTTGTCCGGGAGCGGCCGTGATTATGGCGGCGCGGGGCGTCCGCTTCGCGCATTTCGCCTCGGTGATGCGATAATGGAAGTCGGATGCATCCGCGGCCGCGCCGGGGATCGCATCGACGAAGACTTCGGGCGACGAACGCCCTAGTGCAGCCAGGGCCACAGGCCGGTTGCAGACCGAGTGAGTTCGCGGCCCCCGTCCCGCACCGGAAGGGCGGAGCGGCGCCGCACGAGATTTCGCCGGGTGACGCGCGGTGTCACCCGCAGGGAGTACGCCGGTGACGGTCGATGAGAACAACCAGAGTCCTGATGATCAGTCGAAGTGGGATGCTGCGGCGCAGCCGCCGCTGATCCCCGAGATGCCCGCGGCCGAGGCCGCGCAGGCCTGGGCGGAGCCCGCCGCGGCCGAGCCGGAGGTGGCGGAGCCCGAGGTCGAGGAATCGCCCACCGAGGCCGAGGCTCCCGCTGAGGCTAAGGCTGAGGAGCCCGCCGAGCCCGAGGCAGAGCCGGAGAAGCCGGCCGAGCCGGAGGCGCCGACGGCGGTGAGTCTGGGGCTGCTGCCCGAGGAGTTCGTGTCGGCCGTGTCGACCGATCTGCACTTCTACGCGCCCGAGATCACGGTGCTGCCGGCTCTCCCGGCGCCGGTGCAGGAAGTCGGCTCGTCCCGCCGCCGCAACCGTCGTCGCGGCGAAGGCCGTGACGACGAGCAGTCGGGCCGCGAGCGCCCCGTCGAGGTCATCACCGAGCCGCAGCGCATCAAGGGTTCGACGCGGCTGGAGGCCAAGAAGCAGCGTCGTCGGGACGGTCGCGAGGCCGGCCGTCGGCGCCCCGTCGTCACCGAGGCCGAGTTCCTCGCGCGGCGCGAGTCGGTCGACCGCGAGATGATCGTGCGCTCGAAGAACGGGCGCATCCAGATCGGTGTGCTCGAAGACAAGATCCTCGCCGAGCACTACGTCGCCCGCAGCCAGGACGCCTCGCTGATCGGCAACGTGTACCTCGGCCGTGTGCAGAACGTGCTGCCCAGCATGGAGGCCGCCTTCGTCGACATCGGCCGGGGCCGCAACGCCGTGCTGTACTCCGGCGAGGTCGACTGGGACGCCGTCGAGACCGGCAATCAGCCGCGCCGCATCGAGCTCGCGCTCAAGTCGGGCGACAGGGTGCTCGTGCAGGTCACGAAGGATCCCGTGGGTCACAAGGGTGCGCGCCTGACCAGCCAGATCTCGCTCCCCGGACGCTATCTCGTCTACGTGCCCGGCGGCGCCATGAACGGCATCTCGCGCAAGCTGCCCGACACGGAGCGTGCGCGGCTCAAGCGCATCCTCAAGGAGGTGCTGCCGGAGTCGTCGGGCGTCATCGTGCGCACCGCGGCCGAGGGCGCCACCGAAGAGCAGCTCACGCGCGACGTGCAGCGCCTCACCTCGCAGTGGGAGCACATCAACCGCCTCGTCGAGGCCCAGCAGGCCCCCACCCTGCTGCACTCCGAGCCCGACCTGCTCGTCAAGATCGTCCGCGACGTCTTCAACGAGGACTTCTCGAAGATGCTCATCCAGGGCGAAGACGCGCAGCGGACCATCGAGAACTACCTGCAGGCGGTCGCCCCCGATCTGCTCGAGCGCGTCGAGCGCTACGAGGGCGACGGCGACCCGTTCGACGACTTCCGCATCACCGAGCAGATCGAGAAGGCGCTCGACCGCAAGGTGTGGCTGCCCTCGGGCGGCTCGCTCGTCATCGACCGCACCGAGGCGATGACCGTCATCGACGTGAACACCGGCAAGTTCGTCGGCACCGGCGGCAACCTCGAAGAGACCGTCACCAAGAACAACCTCGAGGCGGCGGAGGAGATCGTCCGGCAGCTGCGCCTGCGCGACATCGGCGGCATCATCGTCGTCGACTTCATCGACATGGTGCTCGAGTCCAACCGCGACCTCGTGCTGCGCCGCCTGGTCGAGTGCCTGAGCCGCGACCGCACGAAGCACCAGGTCGCCGAGGTCACCTCGCTCGGTCTTGTGCAGATGACCCGCAAGAAGATCGGACTCGGCCTCGTCGAGACGTTCAGCGAACCGTGCGAGGTCTGCGCGGGCCGCGGGATCATCGTGCACCACGACCCCGTGGTCAAGCACCGCGGGCCCAGCGGCAACGGCGGATCGTCGCGTCGCCAGCGCCCCGCGCAGGTTCCGACCACCACGCCGGCGGGCGGCACCCACGTGATCACCGAGGGTGCGAAGTCCGCACTCGCGAAGATCGCGGCATCCACTCTGCACGTTGTCGACGGCGAGGAGCTTCCGGCGGAGGCGCCGGTCGCGCCGCCGGTCGAGCCGGAGCGCAAGAAGCGCAAGAAGCGCAAGGACAAGGAGCAGCGCTCGCACGAGCCCAAGACCGAGCGCGATCTGCTGCTCGACTCGGTGCTCAACGCGCTGCCCGAGCCCAAGGCGCCAGGCCAGGGCCGGTCGCGCCGCCGTGTGACGACTGCTGCGCTCACGGGGACCCCGGTGTCGACGACGCCGGTGGAGCACTCCGAGGGCGACTGACGCTCAGCGATCCTTCGCGCGCACGCGCAGTCCCGAGGCGATGAGCCGACGGACAAGCTCGTGCCCGCTGACGTGCTCGGCGCCGGCGGCGACCAACCGGTCGTGCGCCCGCGCCGGCACGTCGTAGTGATCGAGGTCGAAGGCGCGCGCGTTGATCCCGTTGACCCGCGCGAAGGCGTGCAGCTCTTCGATCGAGGTGTCGCTGACCAGGTGCGCCCACAGCGTGCCGTGCGCCGGCCAGCGTGCATCGTCGATCAGGATCGCCACGTTCCTGATCCTAGGCGCGACACGCATCCGGCTCGCTTTGCCGGATTCGGCGGCATCCGGTAAAGTAGATCCCTGGTGCGTCACGTCGCGAGGCAGGCGTCGACCGGCTCCGCCGCCAGCGTGAGCCGTCCTGGCACCAAACATCATCTTTCCCGAGAGCGACACGCACGTGGCGAGTCTCGCAAAAGACAACCGGAGCCGTGCGCTCCCAGAAGAAAACAGGTGTGAAGTGGTTTACGCAGTTGTGCGCGCCGGTGGCCGGCAGGAGAAGGTCGAGGTCGGCTCGATCGTCGTCCTCGACCGTCAGCAGGCGAAGGTCGGCGACACCATCGAGCTGCCCGCGGTGCTCCTGGTCGACGGCGAGGCCGTCACCAGCGATGCGGCCAAGCTCGCGAAGGTCGCGGTGACCGCCGAGGTGCTCGGCGAGGAGCGCGGCCCCAAGATCGTGATCCAGAAGTTCAAGAACAAGACCGGCTACAAGAAGCGCCAGGGGCACCGCCAGGACCTCACGCGCGTCAAGGTCACCGGCATCAAGTAGGCCAGGGAGAGACGCAGAGATGGCACACAAGAAGGGCGCAAGCTCCACCCGTAACGGTCGCGACTCCAACGCCCAGCGACTGGGCGTGAAGCGCTTCGGCGGCCAGTCCGTCAACGCCGGCGAGATCATCGTCCGCCAGCGCGGCACCCACTTCCACCCCGGCGTGAACGTCGGCCGCGGCGGCGACGACACGCTGTTCGCGCTGTCGGCCGGGGCCGTCGAGTTCGGCACCAAGGGCGGCCGCAAGGTCGTCAACATCGTCGCAGCCGCGGAGTGATCCGGGTTCGCACGCGATAGCTTTACGAGGGGCGGGCTTCGGCTCGCCCCTCGACGCATTTCCACACCACCTCCAGGAGCACCATGGTCACCTTCGTCGACCGCGTCACCCTCCACCTGCGCGCGGGCAAGGGCGGCAACGGCTGCGTCTCGGTGCGCCGTGAGAAATTCAAGCCCCTCGCCGGTCCCGATGGCGGCAACGGGGGCAACGGCGGCGACGTCGTGCTCGTCGCCGATCCTCAGGTGACGACGCTGCTGTCGTACCACCACTCTCCGCACCGCGCCGGCGGCAACGGCGGATTCGGCATGGGCGACAACCGCTCCGGTGTGCAGGGTGATTCCGTCGAGCTTCCGGTGCCCGTCGGCACCGTCGTGAAGGACGACGACGGCGCCGTGCTCGCCGACATGATCGAGCCGGGGATGCGCTTCGTCGCCGCCCCGGGCGGGCAGGGCGGTCTCGGCAACGCCGCGCTGGCGACCACGAAGCGCAAGGCGCCCGGGTTCGCACTGCTGGGCACGCCGGGCTGGGAGGGCGACGTCGTCCTTGAGCTGAAGACCGTCGCCGACGTGGCGCTGGTGGGCTTCCCGTCGGCGGGCAAGTCGAGCCTGATCGCGGCGGTGTCCGCCGCACGCCCGAAGATCGCCGACTACCCGTTCACGACCCTGCACCCGAACCTGGGAGTGGTGGATGCCGGCGACGTGCGCTTCACCGTCGCCGACGTGCCGGGGCTCATCGAGGGTGCGAGCGAGGGCAAGGGGCTCGGTCTCGAGTTCCTGCGCCACGTGGAGCGCTGCACGGCGCTGGTGCACGTCCTCGACTGCGCGACGCTCGAGCCCGGGCGCGACCCGATGAGCGACCTCGAGGTCATCCGCGCCGAGCTTGCCGCCTATCCGGTGCCCGAGGGGCAGATTCCGCTCCTCGAGCGCCCGCAGCTGGTCGCGCTGAACAAGGTCGACGTGCCCGACGCCAAGGAGCTCGCCGACCTGGTGCGCCCCGACCTGGAGGCGCAGGGGTATCGGGTCTTCGAGATCTCCGCCGTCAGCCACGACGGTCTGCGGCAGCTCACCTTCGCCCTGGCCGACATCATCGCCGAGCACCGCGCGGAGCTCGCCGCGCAGCCGCCGGCACCGCGCGTGGTGATCCGCCCCCGCGGGTCGGAGCGCGAGTTCGCTGTGCGCGTCGAGGGCGGCACCTATGGGCCGCTGTACCGGATCCGCGGCGCCAAGCCCGAGCGCTGGGTGGCGCAGACCGACTTCCAGAACGACGAGGCGATCGGCTTCCTCGCCGACCGGCTCGACAAGCTCGGCGTCGACAACGAGCTGTACAAGGCCGGTGCCGTGCCCGGCGCGACCGTCGTCATCGGGCCCGGCGACGGCGTCGTGTTCGACTGGCAGCCCGCGCTCACCTCGGCGGCCGAGGTCATGGTCGCCCCGCGCGGCAGCGACCCTCGCATCGACCCGAACCAGCGGCGCACCACTGCCGAGCGCCGCGAGTGGTATCACGAGCGGATGGATGCCAAAGCCGCCGCCCGTGCCGAGCTCGAGGCCGAGCGCATCGCGCGTCGCGACGACGCGGAGGAGGACGGGCAGTGACCCCGCAGCGCGCCGATCTGCCCGCCGCACGTCGTGTGGTCGTGAAGGTCGGCTCGTCGTCGGTGAGCGGCGACGCCGCGGCGAACATCCCGCCGCTGGTGGCCGCGCTCGCCGCCGCCCACGGTCGCGGCACCGAGGTGATCCTCGTCTCATCGGGGGCGATCGCGACCGGCATGCCGTATCTGCAGCTCGATTCGCGCCCCACCGATCTCGCAACACAGCAGGCAGCCGCGGCCGTCGGGCAGAACGTGCTGATCTACCGCTACCAGGCGGCGATGCGCGAGTACGGCATCGTGGCCGGCCAGGTGCTGCTGACCGCCGGCGACCTCGAGAACCGCACTCCGCGCTCCAATGCGAAGCGCGCCATGGAGCGCCTGCTCGGACTGCGCATCCTGCCCATCGTCAACGAGAACGACACCGTCGCCACCCACGAGATCCGGTTCGGCGACAACGACCGACTGGCGGCGCTCGTCGCCCGGCTCATCCGGGCCGACGCCCTCGTGCTGCTCAGCGACATCGAGGCGCTGTACACCGCACCGCCCGAGCAGCCGGGGGCCCGGCCGATCGACCACGTCGCCTTCGGCCAGGATCTCGCCGGCTTCGAGTTCGGCTCGGTCGTGGTCAACAGTGTCGGCACCGGGGGAGCGGCCACCAAGGTCTCGGCGGCCCGGCTCGCCGCGGCATCCGGAATCGGCACTCTCGTGACCCGTGCCGACCTGGTCGGTGCGGCCCTCGAAGGGCAGACGATCGGCACCTGGTTCGCGCCGAACCCGTCGCCGCCCGACTCGACGCTCACGGGTGCGCTGGCGGTGGCGTCACAATCCGTCGCGGCCGGATCGGGTGCTGCGACCGCTGGTTAGACTGGCGCCGTGACCACCATCGTCGACACCGCCCGCGACCGCATGCAGTCGGCCAAGGACGCGTCACGCACGGTGGGGCTGCTCTCCGACGCCGCCAAGCGTGACGCGTTGCTGGCCGTCGCCGACGCCGTCGCGTCATCCGCCGACCGTGTCATCGCGGCGAACGGCGAAGACCTCGCTCGCGGGCAGACGAACGGGCTGTCGACCGCCCTGCAGGACCGCCTGCGTCTCGACGAGACCCGCGTCGTGGCTCTCGCCGATGCGGTGCGCGACATCGCGGCGCTGCCCGACCCGGTGGGCCGGGTGCTCGACGAACGGACGCTGCCGAGCGGCGTGCGCCTGCAGAAGGTCTCGGTGCCGTTCGGCGTGGTCGGCGCGATCTACGAGGCGCGCCCGAACGTCACCGTCGACATCACGGCGATCGCGCTGCGCTCGGGCAACGCCGTCGTGCTGCGCGGCGGATCTGCGGCGCAGCGCACCAACGCCGTCCTCGTGGACGTGATCCGCGAGGCGCTCGAGGGCGCCGGTGTGGATCCCCGTGCGGTGCAGAGCGTCGATGACTTCGGTCGTGACGGCGCGCGTGAGCTCATGCATGCCCGCGGTCTCGTCGACGTCCTCGTGCCACGGGGGAGCGCCCAGCTGATCGAGACGGTCGTCACCGAGTCGTCCGTCCCCGTCATCGAGACGGGCGCCGGTGTCGTGCACATCGTGCTCGACGCGAGCGCGCCGCTCGACTGGTCGCGCGACATCGTGGTGAATGCGAAGGTGCAGCGCCCGAGTGTGTGCAACGCCGTCGAGACGGTGCTGGTGCACCGGGATGCCGCGCCGCGCCTCGTCGGTCCGGTCGTGGCGGCCCTGCAGCAGGCGGGTGTGACCGTCCACGGCGATGCGTCGGTGGCGGCTCTCGCCGACGAGGTCGTCCCTGCGACGGAGGAGGACTGGGCGCTCGAGCATCTGAGCCTCGACCTGTCGATGCGCGTGGTCGACGACCTCGACGACGCGCTGGCGCACATCCGCCGCTACTCGACGCATCACACCGAGTCGATCATCACGACCGACGACGCCAGCGCAGAGCGCTTCCTCGCCGAGGTCGACTCGGCCGTGGTCATGGCGAACGCCTCGACGCGCTTCACCGACGGCGGGGAGTTCGGGTTCGGCGCCGAGGTGGGCATCTCGACGCAGAAGCTGCATGCGCGGGGGCCCATGGGGCTGGCCGAGCTGACCAGCACGAAGTGGCTCGCGCGCGGTGCAGGACAGGTCCGGGCATAGCGCCTAGACTGAGGGATGGCGCGTAAGCGCCCAGGAACGACACGAACGGAGTCCCGATGACCTTCGCCCCGCTGATCGCCTTCGCCGCCGAGGAGGCCGAGCACTCCGGCAACGTGATGCTCGAGACGGTGTGGTACCCGATCATCGCCCTCTGCGTGTTCTTCTTCCTCGCCATGGTGACGCTCTCCTACAAGAACGTCGCCAACCGTCACGCGCACAAGGCCGAGGCCTACGCGAAGGAGCACGCGGACGACGCACCGCAGGCGGGTCACGGCCACTAGGCCCACCGTATGACGGCGTCGCGGCCCGAGCGCATCGGGGTCATGGGTGGGACGTTCGACCCGATCCACCATGGCCACCTCGTCGCGGCGTCCGAAGTGGCGGAGTCCTTCGACCTCGACGAGGTCATCTTCGTGCCGACCGGCCAGCCGTGGCAGAAGCAGAAGGTCTCGCCGAGTGAGCACCGGTATCTGATGACCGTCATCGCGACGGCATCCAACCCCCGTTTCACGACGAGTCGGGTCGACATCGACCGCTCCGGTCCGACGTACACGATCGACACCCTCCGCGAGCTGCGTGCGGAACGGCCCCATGCGGAGTTCTTCTTCATCACGGGCGCCGATGCCGTAGCGCAAATTCTCAGTTGGAGGGACCATGATGAACTATGGGATCTTGCGCACTTCGTCGCCGTCTCCAGGCCCGGCCATGTTCTGAACACGGACGGCTTGCCGAGTGACGACGTGAGTCAGCTGGAGATCCCCGCCCTGGCGATATCGTCGACGGATTGTCGGCAGCGCGTCCGTGAGGGCCACCCCGTGTGGTACCTCGTCCCGGACGGCGTCGTCCAGTACATCGCAAAGCATCATCTTTACCGGAGCAAGGCATGAGCACACCCGATCAGCCGCTCACGCGTCGGCAGCTGCGTGAGCTGCGCAACACCGGCGTCACCCCCGTGGTCACGCCCGCGACCGCGTCAGACAACGCGGAGGCGGAGCAGGATGCCGTGGCCGCCGTGCCTCCGGCTGTGCCGCAGCCCGAACCCGCGCCGCAGCCCGATCCCACGCCCGCCCCTGTCGCTGCACCCGCGCCGTTGCCGCGCGCGGCAGCGCCCGCACCGGTGCACACCGCTCCGGTCCCCGACCACAACGTCGATCTCGGCGCCACACCGCTGACCCGCCGCCAGGCCCGCCAGCAGGAGCGCATCCGCACGGCGTCCGTTCCCGTCATCACGCCCGAGGTCGCAGGGGCAGCCGCTTCGTTCCCCGCCCTGCGCCCGGCAGCGACCACGGTCGCGGAGCGGTCGCCCTGGGCTCCGCCCGAAGAGGCGGCTCCGAGCACGCCCGCGCCCGCGGCGCACGAGCCCGTGGTGCCCGCACCGGCTCCCGTGCCGGTGGCGCAGCCCGAACCCGAGCCGTCCTTCGAGCAGCTGCTGGGCATCGACGCGTCCGCCGAAGACGCCGCGCCGGCGGCCCCGCAACCCGCTCAGGCCGCACAGGCCGCTTCTGCCGCTCCTGCGAGCGAGAAGCCTGTGCTGAACCCCGCCTTCGGCGCGCATCTGCTCGCCGGTGACGCGAAGGCGCCCGAGCCGGCCGCCTCGTTCGAGCAGCTGCTCACGCGCGACACCGCGAGCACCGGCAGCACGTCCGCACCGCACGCGCTCATCATGTCGCAGACCTCGGCACCCCTCGTCGCACCGATCGCCGGCACCGGCGAGGTGCTCGTGACCGGCACGTTCGCGTTGCCGGAGGGCCTCGGTTCGACCGGACACGCCGTCGGCACCGCCGACGGCAAAGAGGTCGACGCGATCCTCGTCGACGGCGAGCTGCCCGCGCACTCGTCGCCCACGCCGATCGCCGCCAGCGCCGCGGTCAGCACGATCAAGACCAACGACGAGGTCATGCAGGCGCCCGCCCCCGAGAAGGGCGGCAAGCTCATGCTGTCGCTCGCCATCACCGCCGGCGTGCTCGCGCTCGCCCTTGTCGGCGTGCTCGTCTACGCCCTCGCTTCTGGAGTCATTTCGTGACAGCAACCCCACAGGGACTCGACATGCTGGCCGTCGCCGCGGCCGCCGCACAGGCCAAGGGCGGTGAAGAGCTCGTCGCCCTCGACGTGTCCGAGCCGTTGCCGCTCGTCGACGTCTTCCTCGTCGTCTCCGGTCGCAGCGAGCGCAATGTCGCCGCCATCGCCGACGAGATCGAAGACAAGATGCTCGAGGCAGGCTACAAGCGCCTGCGCCGCGAGGGACGGCAGGAGGCCCGTTGGATCCTGCTCGACTTCGGTGACCTCGTCGCGCACGTCTTCCACGAGCAGGAGCGCGAATTCTACGGTCTCGAGAGGCTGTGGAAGGACTGCCCGGTGCTGCCGATCGCCGAGGAGCAGCCGGCCTCTGTCGGCTGATGGCTCGATTTCGTCGGTGCCCCGGAATGTAGTAATCTAAACGGGTTGCTTCGAGAGCTTCGAAGTGATTCTGGGCCTGTGGCGCAGCTGGTAGCGCACCTGCATGGCATGCAGGGGGTCAGGGGTTCGAGTCCCCTCAGGTCCACCAGAGAAACCCCCGGGAGAACCGGGGGTTTCGTCGTTCCGGCGGCACGTCCTCGCCGAAGGGGGTACGCACAGGGCATCCCTCAGCGGTGCGCGCCGTCGTACGGTATGGGCATGGACAACAGGAGCGAAGTCCGGGAGTTCCTCATGTCGCGGCGGGCGAGGCTCACCCCCGAGCAGGCGGGCATCACCGTGGCGGGCAACAGGCGCGTGGCAGGCCTGCGGCGCAGCGAGGTCGCGATGCTCGCCGATGTGAGCATCGAGTACTACACCAAGATCGAGCGGGGCAACGTCGCGGGCGTGTCCGACAGCGTGCTGGACGCGGTCGCGCGCGCCCTGCAGCTGGATGACGCCGAGCGCGAACACCTCTTTGACCTCGCCCGCGTCGCGCACGGCGGTGCGGAGCCGGTGAAGCGCCGCAAGCCGTCCCGGTGGGCGCCGCGCGAGACGCTGACCCGCGCCCTCGACGCCGTCACCGCCGGGCCGGCGTTCGTGCGCAACGGGCGCATGGATGTCCTCGCCACCAATGCACTCGGCGCCGCGTTCTACGACCATGTCCTCGAACCGCCGTCGCGTGGCAACCTGGCGCGGTTCGCGTTCCTCGACGAGCGCGCCCGCGATTTCTATTCGGACTGGGATGCCGCGGCCGATGTGACCGTCGCGATCCTGCGTACGGAGGCGGGGCGCGATCCGCGTGACAAGCGCCTGCACGATCTGATCGGTGAGCTCTCGACGTGCTCGGATGAGTTCCGCACCCGGTGGGGAGCCCACAACGTCCGACGGCACGGCTCGGGCACCAAGAGCTTCCACCACCATCTGGTCGGAGATCTCACCCTCGGCTATGAAGGGCTCGAGCTCACCGCAGAGCCCGGGCTGTCATTCCTGATCTACACGGCCGAATCGGGCTCGCCGAGCCAAGAGCGGCTGAACCTGCTCGCAAGCTGGAGTGCGACGCCCGCACCGCAGGTATCGGCCGACGTCGTGGCAGAGGGCTGAGATGCACACGAGAACGCTGGGCCAGGGACTCGAGGTCTCGGCGATCGGCCTCGGCTGCATGGGCATGTCGCAGAGCTACGGGGCGAACCCCGGCACGCGCGACGAGATGATCGGCGTGATCCGCTCCGCCGTCGACAGCGGAGTGACGTTCTTCGACACCGCGGAGGTGTACGGCCCCTACGAGAATGAGGAGCTCGTCGGCGAGGCGCTGCAGCCGATCCGCGGCGAGGTCGTCGTCGCCACGAAGTTCGGCTGGCGCATCGAAGACGTCAGGAGCGTCGGGCTGGACAGCCGTCCGGAGCGGATCGCCGAGGTCGCCGACGCCTCGCTGCGCAGGCTGCGCACCGACGTCATCGACCTCTTCTATCAGCACCGGGTGGATCCTGACGTGCCCATCGAAGACGTCGCGGGCGCGGTCGGTGATCTCGTGCGGGCGGGCAAGGTCCGCCACTTCGGGCTCTCGGAGGCATCCGCGGCGACGATCCGTCGTGCCCACGCCGTCTACCCGGTCACCGCCGTGCAGAGCGAGTACTCGCTGTGGACGCGCGATCCGGAGGTCGAGGTGCTGCCGGTGCTGGGGGAGCTGGGGATCGGGTTCGTGCCGTTCAGCCCGTTGGGCAAGGGCTTCCTCACCGGCACGGTGTCGACCGATACCGCCTTCAGTGAGGGCGACGTGCGAGCGACGATCCCGCGGTTCACCGAAGAGAACCGTGCGGCGAACCAGGTCCTGATCGACCAGGTGGCGGCGCTCGCCGCGGCGAAGGGTGCCACGCCGGGGCAGGTCGCCCTCGCCTGGCTGCTCGCCCGACAGCCGTGGATCGTGCCGATCCCGGGCACCCGCCGCACCGCGCGCATCGAGGAGAACGCCGGTGCCACGCGGGTGGCGCTGTCTGCCGATGAGCGCGCGGACCTCGACGCGCTCGCGACGCGCGTGGGCGTGCACGGTGATCGCTACAACGCCTTTCACCTCGGACTCGTCGGTCGCTGATTCCGCCGGGGGATGCGCTCCGAGTGCTTCGGTGATATAGTAAGCGCACATACTAATGAGGGGGATGTCATGTGGACAACGACGTACACGGCCGAGACGACCGCTGATGCCCGCGCCGTCTGGGCGGCGCTGGAGGCACTGCACTCGGGCATGCCGCTGGGGCCCGGTTCCGACAGCTTCGAGCTGCACGGTCCGTTCGAGGTCGGGACCACGGTGACGGTCACACCTCAGGGGCAGGAGCCGATGACCTCGTCGATCGTCGAGCTCGTGCCGGAGCGCGTATACGCCGACCGGACCGTGTTCGGGCGGGTGGCGCTGACCTTCCGCCATACGCTCGCGCGCAGGGCTGACGGCGGAACCAGGGTCTCGCACACGCTGGAGATCGATGGCTCCGACGCGGATGCCGTCGGACCCGAGTTGGGCCCTCAGATCAGTGGCGACTTCCCCGTGGCGATGGGGGAGCTGCTCGCGGCGGCGGAGCGCGGCGTACCGCGGATGTCGGCGTGACCGGCCTTGAGACGGCGTATCCCGATGCGTCGCTCAGCCCGGGTCTGGCGCTGTGGCGGGTCACCAACGCCTGGCAGCGGGCGATCCGTGCGGCGCTCGCGCCGCACGACCTGACGCACGTGCAGTTCGTCCTGCTCGCGTCGCTGACGTGGATGGACCGCAGCGAGCCCGTCACTCAGCAGGATCTGGCGGCGCATGCCGGCACCGACGTGATGATGACCTCGCAGGTCCTCCGCACGCTTGAGACGAAGGGATGCGTGTCGCGCTCGCGGCATCCCACCGATCGACGTGCGTACGCCCTCGCGCCGACGCCCGCCGGAGTGCGCCTCGCGAGTGCCGCGAACGCCGACGTCGAAGCGGCCGACCGGGAGTACTTCGGTGCGCTCGACGACGACGCGCGGGCCGTCTTCCTGCGCTGCCTGCAGACGCTGGAGGAGCCCTATCGAAGCCGCGGTCGCGCCCGTTAGATTGGCAGCACATGCTGGTGATCGACGGTCGGGGGAGACGACATGTACTACAGCAGTGGCAACTACGAGGCCTTCGCGCGGCCCCGCAAGCCGGAGGGCGTGGAGAAGAAGACGGCCTGGTTCGTCGGGGCGGGACTGACCTCGATGGCATCAGCGGTCTTCATGATCCGCGACGGGCAGCTGCCGGGGGAACGGATCACGATCCTCGAACGCCTCGAGCTTCCCGGTGGGGCGCTCGACGGCATCAAGAAGCCGGAGAAGGGCTTCGTCATCCGCGGCGGGCGCGAGATGGAAGACCACATGGAGTGCCTGTGGGACCTCTTCCGCAGCATCCCGTCCCTCGAAGTCGAGGGCTCGGTCCTCGACGAGTTCTACTGGCTCAACAAGGACGACCCCAATTACTCGCTCTGCCGCGTGACGTACGGGCAGGGGAAGGATGCCGAGACCCACAACCGCTTCGGGCTCAGCGATGCCGCGCAGAAGGACATCGTGAAGATCTTCCTCGCCTCGCGTGAGGAGATGGAGGACAAGCGCATCGACGAGGTGTTCGGCGAGGACTTCCTCGCCAGCAACTTCTGGCTGTACTGGCGCACGATGTTCGCGTTCGAGGAATGGCACTCGGCGCTGGAGATGAAGCTCTATCTGCACCGCTTCGTGCACCACATCGGGGGACTGCCCGACCTCTCCGCGCTGAAGTTCACGAAGTACAACCAGTACGAGTCGCTGGTTCTGCCGATGTACCGCTGGCTGCTCGACCAGGGGGTGACCTTCCGCTTCGAGACCGAGGTCACCGACATCGACTTCGCCTTCGACGGAGATCGGAAGCAGGCGACGCGGATCCACTGGCTCGCGGGCGGCGAGGAGAGCGGGGTCGACCTGGGGCCGGATGACCTGGTGCTCACGACGATCGGGTCGCTGACCGAGAACTCCGACGACGGCAACCACCACCGTGCAGCGTCGCTGAACGAGGGCCCCGCGCCGGCGTGGGACCTGTGGCGGCGGATCGCCGCCAAGCATCCGTCGTTCGGACGTCCGGACGTGTTCGGGGGCGACATCGCCAAGACGAAGTGGGAGTCGGCGACGGTCACGACGGTCGGGCCGGAGATCCCCGCGTACATCGAGCGCATCGCTCGACGCGACCCGTTCGCGGGCAAGGTCGTGACCGGCGGCATCGTCACGGCCAAGGACTCGTCGTGGCTGATGAGCTGGACGGTGAACCGCCAGCCGCATTTCACAGCGCAGGCACCCGATGAGATCGTCGTGTGGGTCTACGGCCTGTTCGTGGACGTCCCCGGTGACTACGTGAAGAAGCCCCTGCAGGACTGCACGGGCGAGGAGATCACCCAGGAGTGGCTCTACCACCTCGGCGTGCCGGTCGAGGACATCCCGCGGCTGGCGGCCGAGGGGGCGAAGACGGTCCCGGTGATGATGCCGTACGTCACGGCGTTCTTCATGCCGCGGCGGGCTGGTGACCGTCCCGACGTCGTTCCCGAGGGCGCCGTGAACTTCGCGTTCATCGGCCAGTTCGCCGAGACGACGCGTGACACCATCTTCACCACCGAGTACTCGGTGCGCACGGGGATGGAGGCGGCCTATCAGCTGCTGGGCATCGATCGCGGCATCCCCGAGGTCTTCAACTCGACCTACGATCTGCGCTTCCTCCTGAAGGCGACGACGCGCTTGCGGGACGGCGCGGAGGTGGAGCTGCCCGGGCCGAGGTTCATCGGCAACAGCGTCATCCGCAAGCTCGATCACACGCAGATCGGCCAGCTGCTCACCGACTTCGGGCTCGTGCCGGCGGTGGGCGACACGATCCAGCGCGATCGCAGCGACGACGCCGGCGCATGACCGCCGCGGGGGAGGAACCGATGCTCGAGCAGGCGGCACAGACGGGCCTGGAATGGTGGGATGAGCGCGGCCCGGTGTTCTCGACGATGGAGCACGGTGCCCGCGTGACCCGGATTCCGCCGGGCTTCGTCTTCCGTGAGCGGGCGACCGCCGACATCGCGGGGGCCGTCGCCTGCGCGGTGTTCGCCGCACTCGCGGTCTGGGGCGTGTCGCTCCTCTTCGTCGGCCCGAGCACGGACGGCGTGGTACCCGGCGGGCTCTGGTGGCTTGCGCTGGTGATCCCCGCTGCGCTGCTCTCGGGCGGGATCGCGCTGGGCATGACGCTGACGGCGCCCGACCGCTACGGGCGGGCGGGGGTCGGAGGTGCGCTCGCGGCGACCGGCATGGCCGGTGGCATCGCCGTCGGATTCGCGGTCACGGTGCTCCGCGTCGACGGAGCGATGCGGACGGTGCTCGCGGTCCTGGCGGCCGCGTTCCTGGTCACCGCCCTCGTCTGCGTGCTGTGTACACCGCCGGCGCTGCGACGCGCGAAGATCGAGGCGTCGCGCATCATGCGATTGCGCGAGAGCGGCGACCGGTTCACCGGGCGGGTGCTGGCGCCGCCGGACAGCGACACGTGGAAGGGCCGTGGCCCGGTCTCGATCCGGTACGACGACGGTGCGGGGGAGCGCACTCTGCAGGCGACGGTGCATGCGACGCCGTCGCGGGTGCCGACCGGGGGGACCCAGGTTCTGGTGTTCACCCGTTCGCCCGCCGGGGTCGCGCCGACGGCGGAGGGAGTGCACATCGAGCTCGACACCTCCATCGCCCCGCGGTTCTTCCCCCGGCCGCGCGAGTACGAGAGCGCGGGTGCCGACGGCGGGACCATGTGAGCACGGGTGCTCAGCTCGCGTAGCTCTCCAGCACCGGGCCGGGGTGCAGAACGCCGTTGACGATCGAACGGATCGCGAACTCGCTCGCGTGGGCGAGGTCGACCGCCGACGGGTCGAGAAGCCACTGCAGCTGCAGGCCGTCCATGACCGCCAGGATGGCCGCGGATGCGGCATCCACCGTCTCCGTCGACGTGACGCCCTCCTGCGCGCACAATTCGCGGAACGCGGTGGCGACGTCGCCGCGCAGCACCCGATAGCGCTCTTCGAAGTAGGGCCGGCCGGGGTGGTCATCGGTCACCGACTCGGCTGACAGCACCGTGTACACCTGGACGATGCCGGGGCGCTGCGCATTCGCGAGCGCAGTGCGCACGAGGTGCAGGAAAAGCTCAGGTCCGCCCGGGATATGCTGGTCGGCGAGTTCGGCGACATCCGTCTGATCCCGGTACGACAGCACCGCGAGCAGCAGATTCTGCTTCGACCCGAAGTGGTGGAGGACGCCGGCGTGCGTCATGCCGGCCTGTTCGGCGATGTCTGCCAGGGTGCCGTTCGTCGACCCCTTGCTCCCGAAGACATCCATGGCGGCCTGAAGAATCTCCGCATGCTTGCGCTGTGTGGCGGGTCGCATGCGCGCGCCGAGACCTTCAGCACCATCGGCCACGTTGGCTCCTTCGTCGAACATCACAAATCGGCAACTGTCACTTGTCAGCTTACCGATGAGTAGGTAATCTCACATCAACTTACTTTCTCGACAGTAAGTTTACCCACGGGGCACTGCCCCATCCATTGCACAAGGACCCGTGTCAAGGAGACGCAATGAAGCTCGGAAAGTCACTGATCGCGTGGACGGCGATCACCGTCCTCAGCGCCACAGCGCTGGCAGGATGCTCGTCAGGCGGCAGCAACGGCGACAAGGGGTCGGCGAGTTCCGGCTCGCTCACCGTCGCCAAGCCGGACGGATCCGGCGTCCTGTCGACGCAGATCAACAACCCGTTCATCGGCACGGGGTCGGGCATGTCGCTCGGCTACGACCGGATGATCTACGAACCGCTGGCCATGGTCAACCCGGTCGGCAAGAACGAGACGACCCCGTGGCTCGCCTCGAAGGTCGAGTGGAACAGCGACTACACGCAGCTGACCGTCACCCCGCGTGAGGGCGTGAAGTGGAACGACGGCGAGCCGTTCACCGCCGACGACATCATCTTCACGTTCAACCTGATCAAGAACACTCCGGCACTCGACCTGGGCGGCCTGAAGCTCGCAGACATCAAGAAGGACGGCGACAACGTCGTCATGACCTTCAGCGAGTCGAAGTTCGTCAAGCAGGGTGACGTGCTGCAGATCAGCATCGTCCCCGAGCACCAGTGGAAGGACATCGCGGACCCGACGAAGGATCCCGTGAAGGATGCCGTCGGCACCGGTCCCTACACGATCAAGACGTTCTCGTCGCAGGGCGTCGTCCTCGACGCGCGCAGCGACTACTGGGGTGGCGACGTTCCGGTGGGGCAGCTCAAGTACCTCGAGTACAACGACAACACCGGTCTGCTGCGTGCACTGCAGAACGGCGAGACCGACTGGGCGCAGATCTTCATCACCGACTACCAGACCAACTACGTCGACAAGGACCCCGATCACAACGTGTTCTGGGGCGCGAACGTGCTCAGCCCCGACATGATCCTGGTCAACACGACGAAGGCGCCGTTCGATGACGTCGCGTTCCGCAAGGCCGTGAACATGGTCGTCGACCGCAAGGCCCACGCCGAGAAAGCGCGCAGCAATGCGGGCCCGGAGCTGACCAGCGTCACCGGCATCCCGCAGCCGACGGGCGACCAGTACATCGCGCCCGAGTACAAGGATCAGAGCTTCAGCGTCGACGTCGACGGTGCGAAGAAGGTGCTCTCCGACGCCGGCTACACCTGGAAGGACGGCGCGCTGATCGACCCGAAGGGCAACCCGGTGTCGTTCACGCTGCAGGACCCGCAGGGCTGGAACGACTACGTGACCGGCATCCAGCTCGTCGCCACCCAGGTCAAGAAGACCCTCGGCGCGGACGCCAAGGTCGCCACTCCCGACGCCGACACCTGGACCACCAACATGGCGACCGGCAACTTCGACGCCGCGCTGCACTGGTCGGGTTCGGGCTCGAACCCCTGGCACATCTACGACGACGTCATGAACGGCGCCTACCTCGAGCAGGCCGCCGATGGGAAGGTGTCCGACAACTTCGGGCGCTACAACAACCCCGAGGCGACCGCCCTGCTGAAGGAGTACGCGCAGGCGTCCGACGACGCGACCCGCACCGCGGCACTCAACAAGATCCAGAAGATCTTCGTCGAGGACGTGCCCGCGATCCCGATCGGCACCCACCCGCAGCTCGCACAGTACAACACCCGCTCGTTCACCGGCTGGCCCAGCGAAGACGACCAGTACGCCACGGCCGACCCGACGCAGCCGTCGGCCGTGCAGGTGCTGATGAACCTGAAGCCCGCCAAGTAACGGTGCCTTCCCGGTCGTTGAGCGGAGCCCACGGGCCCCGCTCAACGACCGGGGTGCGAGAACGAAGGAACCCCCATGCCCGATTCCCTCCTGTCTGTGCGCGACTTCTCCGTCGTGTACGACGTGGACCCGCCGGTCAAGGCCGTGGCGAACGTGAACCTCGAGATCCAGCGCGGCGAGATCGTCGGCCTCGCCGGTGAGAGCGGCAGCGGCAAGACCACGCTCGCGTACGGTGTTCAGCGGCTGCTCAAGCCGCCGGCGGTGATCACGAGCGGCAGCGTCGTCTTCCACGACGAGAGCGGCGAGGACATCGACCTGCACTCTCTCGACGTCGAGCAGATGCGGCGGTTCCGCTGGGACCGCATCTCGATGGTCTTCCAAGGCGCGATGAATGCGCTGAACCCGGTCGCCACGATCGGTTCGCAGCTCGACGATGTGTTCGTCGTCCATCGTCCCGGCATGACCCGCAGAGACCGCCGTGCGGCGGTCGCCGAACTGCTGGACATCGTGAAGGTCGGCGCACAGCGTGCGCGGTCGTACCCGCACGAGCTCTCAGGCGGCATGCGGCAGCGCGTCATGATCGCGATGGCACTCGCCCTCCGGCCACAGCTCATGGTGATGGATGAACCGACGACGGCCCTCGATGTGCTGGTGCAGCGCGAGATCCTCAAGCAGATCTCGCAGCTGCGTCGCGAGTTCGGGTTCTCGGTGGTGTTCATCACCCACGATCTGCCGCTGCTGCTCGAGATCAGCGACCGCATCGCGATCATGCGCGATGGGGCGATCGTCGAACTGGCCGACGCGCGGGAGATCTGGAGCAACCCGCAGCATGAGTACACGCGCAGCCTGCTCAGCTCGTTCCCCCGGCTGACCGGCGAGAGGGGGGTGGTGGTGCGATGACCGTTCTCGAGTTCAGGAACGTCACCAAGATCTACAACGTCCGCGGGTCGGGACAGATCAAGGCCCTCGACGACGTGAGCTTCACGCTGCACTCCCGGCAGACGATCGGTCTGGTGGGCCAGTCGGGCAGCGGCAAATCGACGATCGCGAAGATCCTCACGCAGCTGGAGACACCGACGCGCGGTGAGGTCCTCCTCGACGGAGCGCCCATTCCCCGCAGCGGCAAGGGGCTTCGCCGGTATCGGCAGCAGCTGCGGATGGTCTTCCAGGATCCGTTCGCGTCGCTCAACCCGTACCATTCCATCCGCCACCACATCGAGAGGCCGCTGCGGCTGGACAAGGTGGTTCCCCGCGACGAGGTCGACGACGAGGTCCGCCGTCTGCTCGAACGCGTGCGGCTCGATGCCGACGCCGTCATGGAGCGGCGACCGCACGAGCTGTCCGGCGGCCAGCGTCAGCGCGTCGCGATCGCCCGAGCGCTGGCCTCCCGTCCGGCGCTCCTGGTCGCGGATGAGCCGGTGTCGATGCTCGACGTGTCGATCCGACTCGGTGTGCTGAACCTCCTCGCCGACCTTCAGCGCGAAGAGGGGCTCGGTGTGCTGTACATCACGCACGACCTGGCCACCGCGCGGCACTTCAGCGACGAGATCATGGTGCTCAACCAGGGCCGGGTCGTCGAGCAGGGCCCTGCCGACGACGTCATCCTCCACCCGCAGGACCCGTACACCCGCGAGCTGCGGGCGGCCTCGCCCGATCCCGAGGAGTTCTTCCGCACGGCCGGTGCACAGATTCAGGGAGGTGCGCGATGAGCGCCGAGATCACGACGCCGGTCGACCCGACACCGGTCGACCCGACGCTCGTCGGCACGACGGCGACCGTCGCCGAGCGCGGCGGTGTCCGCGTGCCGTGGCGGTTCATCGGCGGACGAGCGGCCTTCTACCTGTTCACGGCCTGGGCGGCCATCACCATCAACTTCTTCCTGCCGCGCATGATGAAGGGCGACGCGGTCGACGCCTACATGGCGCGCAGTCAGGGGCAGCTGCCGCCCGAAGCGGAGAAGGCGCTGCGTGCGCTTTTCGGTCTCGACAAGTCCGTCCCGCTCTGGCAGCAGTACTTCGACTACTGGGGCCGGCTGCTGCACGGTGACCTCGGCCTCTCGATCTCGACGGGTATGGCACCCGTCGGCCAGGCGATCGCCTCTGCGCTGCCGTGGACGCTCGGGCTCGTCGGCGTCGCGACCGTCATCTCGTTCGTCGTCGGCACGGTGCTCGGCGCGGTGATCGGATGGCGCCGCGGGGGACGTCTGGACGCCCTTGTGCCCATCACCACTTTCATGGGAACCGTGCCGTACTTCTGGCTCGGACTCATCTTCATCGCGATCTTCTCGACACTGCTGGGCTGGTTCCCCGCCGGCCATGCGTACGAAGTGGGGGTGGATCCGGGCTGGAACACCGCGTTCGTCTCAGAGGTGGTCTCCCACGCGGCCCTGCCCGTGATCACGATCGTGATCGCGTCGATCGGCGGCTGGGTGCTCGGGATGCGCAACATGATGCTCACCGTGCTCGACGAGGACTACATCACCGTCGCGCAGGCCAAGGGCATGCCGAACCGGCGCGTTCTCTGGCGGTACGCGGCCCGCAACGCGGTGCTGCCGCAGATCCAGAGCTTCGCTCTCGCGCTCGGCTTCATCGTCGGGGGCACGATCGTGATGGAGATGGTGTTCTCGTATCCGGGGATCGGCCTGCTGCTGCTCAGTGCCACCAACGCGAAGGACTACGCGCTGATGCAGGGGATCTTCCTCGTGCTCGTGCTGGCCGTGCTGATCGCGAACATCCTGGCCGACATCGCCTATGCGATCCTCGACCCCCGTACCCGTCAGACGGAGGCCTGACCATGACCGCTCCTGTGATGACCGCCCCGGCCTCGGAGGCCGAGGCGGCGAAGAGCAAGAAGACGTTCTGGACGCAGCTGTCGGCGTCGATGGCGATGTTCAGCAACCGGAAGTCGGCCGCGGGGCTGATCATCCTGGGCGTCTTCATCCTCGTGGCGATCTTCGCTCCGCTGATCGCCCCGTACGATCCGACCGAGCAGAACCTCGATGCGACCCTGCAGGCGCCCTCGTTCCAGCACCTTCTGGGCACCACGCACATCGGAGAGGACGTGTTCAGCCAGATCGTCTACGGCACCCGCGGCGTGCTCGTGGTCGGCTTCCTGGCGACGATCATGGCGACGGTGGTCGCCGTCGTGGTCGGTGTGACCGCCGGGTATCTGCGCGGATGGAAGAGCGAGTCGCTGTCGGCGCTGTCGAACGTGTTCCTCGTCATCCCCGGGCTGCCGCTGATGATCATCATCGCCTCGCAGTTCGCCGACCCGCCGCTGTGGATCATCGCCGCCGTGCTGGGACTGACCGGCTGGGCGTGGGGGGCGCGCGTGCTGCGCGCGCAGACGATGTCGCTGCGCAACCGCGACTTCATCCAGGCCGCGCGCGCCAACGGCGAGCCGCTGCACCGCATCATCCTCGTCGAGATGCTGCCGAACCTCATGGCGCTCATCGCCTCGAGCTTCGTCGGCACGATGACCGCGGCGGTGCTGGGCCTGACCACTCTGGCCTTCATCGGCGTCATCCCGGTGTCGAACCTCAACTGGGGGACCATCCTGTTCTGGGCGCAGCAGAACAGCGCCTTCCCCGACTACTGGTGGTGGTACGTGCCCGCGGGCCTGTGCATCGCCTTCGTGGGAGTCGCGCTCGCGCTGATCAACTTCGGCATCGACGAGTACGTCAACCCGCGCCTGCGCTCGGCAGGAGAACGCGCCCGGGCCATGAAGAAGAAGGGCCTCAACGTGAACGACGCCGTGACGGCCGTGCGGACCGCAGACGACGAAGAAAGCCAGGCATGACCATCCTCAGCACCTCCACGCTCCCGTACCGCGATACAACCCTCACCACAGCCGAGCGCGTCGCCGATCTCCTGGGGCGGATGACGCTCGAGGAGAAGATCGGGCAGATGCTGCAGCTCGACGCCCGAGGCGACCTGGACGACATCGTGCTTCAGCGGCACGCCGGCTCGATCCTGCACACCTCGCCGGAGCGGATCCTTCAGGCGAACGCGCTCACCGCGCGCACGCGCCTGGGCATTCCGCTCCTGGTCGCCGAGGACTGCATCCACGGTCATTCCTTCTGGCCGGGGGCGACGATCTTCCCGACCCAGCTGGGGCTCGCCGCCAGCTGGGACGCCGAGCTTCTCGAGCGGGTCGCGCGCGTCACCGCCGTGGAGGTGGCGGCCACCGGCATCCACTGGACCTTCTCCCCGGTGCTGTGCATCGCCCGCGACCTGCGCTGGGGCCGCGTCGATGAGACGTTCGGCGAGGACCCCTTCCTCATCGGAGAGCTGGCCTCGGCGATGGTGCGCGGCTATCAGGGCGCCGGGCTCGACGACCCGACGGCGATCCTGGCGACGGCGAAGCACTTCGCCGGCTATTCGGAGACCCAGGGCGGACGGGACGCCAGCGAGGCGGACATCTCCCGCCGCAAGCTGCGCAGCTGGTTCCTCCCGCCGTTCGAGCGCGTCGCGCGAGAGGGCTGCCGCACCTTCATGCTCGGCTATCAGAGCACCGACGGCGTGCCGATCACCGTGAACGACTGGCTGCTCAGCGACGTGCTCAAGGGGGAATGGGGCTATACCGGCACCCTCATCACCGACTGGGACAACGTCGGCCGCATGGTCTGGGAGCAGCACGTGCAGCCCGACTACGCGCACGCGGCGGCGGCGGCGACCCGCGCCGGCAACGACATGATCATGACGACGCCCGGATTCTTCGAGGGCGCACGGCAGGCGGTGGACGACGGGATGCTGCCGCCCGACGCGTTCGATGACGCCGTGGCGCGCATCCTCACCCTGAAGTTCGATCTGGGACTGTTCGAGGACCCGCGCCTCCCACAGGCCGGTCTCGACCGGATCGTCGGCTCGGACGAGCACGCCGCCCTCAACCTCGAGGCCGCGCGACGCTCGATCGTGCTCCTCGAGAACGACGGCACCCTGCCGCTGACCGACCGTGCGGCATCCATCGCCGTCGTCGGCCCGCTCGCCGACGACGCCCAGTACCAGCTCGGCGACTGGGCCGGCGGTTCCGGGCAGGCGGGCTGGCTCGACGGCCAGCCGCGCGCGATGATCACCACCGTGCTCGACGGCGTGCGCGCGCTCGCGCCGCAGGGCTCGACGGTCACGCATGCGCGGGGCGCCGACATCCTGACGATGCAGCCCGACCCGGCCGGGGCCACGTTCCCCGACGGGCAGCCGCGGCCCCCGGTGGTGCACGCGTGCCCGCCCGACGACGCGAGGATCGCCGAGGCGGTCGCCGCGGCCGAAGCAGCCGACGTCGTGATCGCGGTCGTCGGCGACCACATCGAGCTCGTCGGGGAGGGGCGCTCCACAGCCACGCTCGAGCTCATCGGCGGGCAGAACGCGCTCCTGGATGCGGTGATCGCGACCGGCACACCCGTGGTCGTCGTGCTCCTGGCGTCCAAGCCCCTCGTGCTGCCGGCTTCCGTGCAGCGCGCCGCGGCCGTGCTCTGGATCGCGAACCCCGGCATGCAGGGTGGCCGGGCGCTCGCCGAGGTGCTCACCGGTCGCGTCGAGCCCTCGGGGCGACTGCCGATCTCGTTCGCGCGCCACGCCGGGCAGCTGCCCATCTACTACAACCGCATCCGCGGGCAGCACGGCGACCGCTACGCCGATCTGACGCAGGCGCCGGCGTGGGCCTTCGGCGAGGGGCTGTCGTACACGACCGTCGAGTACACGGACCTCGCGCTCGCCGAGGCCCGGCTGAGCGAGTCCGACACGCTCGTCGCCGAGGTGACCGTGCGCAACACCGGGCAGCGCCCCGCACGCGAGACCGTGCAGCTGTACGTGTGCGACGACGTGACCTCGGTGAGCTGGGCGGAGAAGGAGCTCAAGGCGTACCGGCAGGTCGACATCGCTCCCGGCGCGTCCGAGCGGGTGCGCATCGAGCTGCCCGTCGCCGAGTGCACGATCGTGGATGCCGCGGGCCGGCGCCTGGTCGAAGCCGGCCGCTTCCACGCCCTGGTGGGCTCGTCGTCGCGCGACGCGAATCTGCTGTCGGCCGAGTTCAGCGTGCGGTGAGCACGGCCGCCGTGTCGGTGAGGGCGATCTGCGGCGGGTAGAGACCGAGCACGTGCAGGGCGGCGGCCTGGTTCTCGGCCGTGGACCCGGCGCACGCATCGGCGACGATCTCGACGTGCGCGCCGGCGTCGGCCGCCGGCAGCGCCGTGGAGATCACGCAGCAGTCGGTCGACACGCCGCACAGCACGAGGTGCGGTGCGGGGCCGGTGATCCGCTCGAGCGCCGGACCCCACTTGCCGAAGGTGGGGAGGTCGACGGTTGCGCGTGGTGACAGGCCCGCGGCATCCGGCACCAGCGCATAGAGGGGATCGTCGGCCGGCACGTCCGCGAACGGCCACGCGGCGAAGTAGTCGCCCCAGGCCGTCGACCGGTCGGCGGTGGGCAGCCACCGCGTCACGATGACGCGGTCGCCGAACGCGTCGGCGAGGCGCCGGATGTTCGCGAACGCCTCGGGGAAGAACGGCGAGCCCCAGTCCGAGTCGGGCGCCGCGAAGATCGCCTGCGGATCGATGACGACGAGCCAGCGGTCGGTCACACGGACTCCTGCCGACGGATCCGGCGCTCGCGTGCGAGCAGGGTCACCACGAAGCCGATCACCAGGGCGAAGAACACGCCGAGATTGGCGTAGGCCCAGTCGCCGTCCTTGCCCCCGATGAGGAACAGCAAGTAGCCCTGCCAGTTGTTCCAGCTGGCGTCCTCGGCGAAGTTGTTGATGACGAAGCCCCAGCCGATGACCGAGGCGACGACCATCGTGATGATGGAGGTCCAGTCCCACGACCCGTAACGGCCCTTCGGGTCGAACAGGGCGGCCTCGTCGTAGTCCTTGCGGCGGCGCAGGATGTCGGCGATGAGGATGCCGGCCCACGCCGCCAGCGGGACGCCGAGCGTGATCAGGAAGCTCTGGAACGGTCCGAGGAAGCTCTGGGCGAAGAACACGACCCAGATCGTGCCGAGGGTCAGGATGACGCCGTCGATCGCCGCGGCGGAGGGCCGCGGGATGCGGATGCCGAGGCTGAGCAGCGTCAGCCCCGACGAGTAGATGCCCAGGACCGCGCCGGAGACGAGGGCGAGGATCGCCGTGATGAGGAACGGCACGAGCACCCACACCGGGAGGATCTTCGCGAGGGCGCCGATCGGGTCGTTCTGCACGCCCTGGAACAGCTCGTCGTTCGAGCCCGCCAGCAGCAGACCGAAGATCACGAGGATCACCGGGGCGACGGCGCCGCCGAAGGTGTTCCACCAGATGATGGCGCCGTCCGAGGCCGTGCGCTTCTGGTAGCGCGACCAGTCGGCGGCGATGTTGATCCAGCCCAGGCCGAAGCCGGTCATGACCATGACGAGCGCGCCGATGACGTGGCCGATGTTGCCTGACGGCAGCGCCATGACGGCGCCCAGATCGATCTGCGGGATCGCGAGGATGATGTACAGGATCGTGACGATGCCGGTGATCCAGGTGAGCACCGACTGCAGCCGCATGATCGTGTGGTAGCCGAGCACCGACGCGGCGACGATGAGCGCCGCGACGATGAGGATCGCCACGATCTTCAGCCATACGCTGTCGCCGTCGCCGCCCAGCTGCGAGATGATCGTCGCCGTGGCGAGCACCGCGGTGATGGCCAGGAACGTCTCCCACCCGATCGAGGTGAGCCATGAGACGATGCCGGGCACCTTCTGACCGTGGACGCCGAAGGCGGCGCGCGAGAGCACCATCGTCGGCGCGGAGCCGCGCTTGCCGGCGATGGCGATCAGCCCGCACAGGAAGAACGAGACCACGATGCCGATCACCGAGACGACGGTGGCCTGCCAGAAGGAGATGCCGAAGCCGAGCACGAACGAGCCGTACGACATGCCGAACACCGACACGTTCGCGGCGAACCACGGCCAGAACAGGTCGCGGGGCTTCGCGGTGCGGTCGGACTCGGGGATGATCTCGATGCCGGTGCGCTCGATGAGCGTCGACGCCGGCAGGGTCTCGTCGGGTGCGGACACGTGTGCCTCCCAGGGGCAGAGTGGTGCGGGCATCCCCATCCTGGCACTTTCCTGTGAGTCGTGGGCGGTCTTGTGTCCGGAGAGACGGCGCGGGACGCTGGAGCATGGGCGCCCGTCGGGGAGGACTGCTGGTCACCGTGCTGCTGGTGGCTCTGGTCGGTTGCGCGCCGGTCTCCGAGAACCTGCCGGCCACCGGCGTCCCGTCGTCGTCGAACGGGGACGATGGGACGATCGTCCGCGGACTCGACGCCCCGTGGTCCTTGGCGATGCTGCCCGACGGGGGAGCCCTGGTCTCACAACGGGACGACGGCAGGATCCTGGAGATCTCCGCCGGCGACCACGAGGTGCGCGAGGTGGGCACCGTGCCCGGCGTCGTCGCGCAGGGGGAGGGCGGGCTGAACGGCATCGCCCTCTGGGACGGGGACGGCGGCACCTGGCTGTACGCGTACCACGCGGCGGCCGACGACAATCGGGTGGTGCGGATGCCGCTGCTGGGCCAGCCGGACGCGTATCGCCTCGGCGATGCCGAGGTCGTGCTGCGGGGCATCCGCAAGGCGTCGTTCCACAACGGCGGGCGTCTCGCGTTCGGACCCGACGGAATGCTCTATGTGACGACGGGGGATGCGGGGGACTCCGCGCAGTCGCAGGACACGTCGAGCCTGGGCGGCAAGATCCTGCGCATCACGCCGGAGGGGGAACCGGCCCCCGGCAACCCGTTCGGCAACGCGGTCTACAGCTACGGCCACCGCAATGTGCAGGGCATCGCCTGGACGAGCGACGGCGTGATGTGGGCGGATGAGTTCGGGCAGGACACCTGGGACGAGCTGAACGTCATCGTGCCCGGCGGCGACTACGGCTGGCCGGTTGTCGAGGGCATCGCGCACGACGGGCGCTTCCGCGACCCGCTGCTGCAGTGGCACACGGATCAGGCCAGCCCCAGCGGCCTCGCGGCGGTCGGCGACGTGCTGTACCTGGCCTGCTTGCGCGGCGAGCGGCTGTGGCGCGTGACGACCGACGGCGACACCGTCGTGGGCGATCCTGAGGCTCTGCTGCAGGGGAGCGGACGGCTGCGGGATGCCGCGACCGCCGACGACGGGACGCTGTGGGTGCTCACGAACAACACGGACGGGCGGGGGAGCCCGCGCCCCGGCGACGATCGCGTGCTGCGGTTCGCAGTAACGTGACGGCATGACCACAATCGGCCGCGGCCTGCAACCGGGTGGCACCCACCTGGTCGAGAACCAACCCGAGTGGCGGGTCGGCACCGACGAATACGCAGCGAACCTCCCGCTCACACAGGCCGTCGACGACTTCGGAGCCGGCTGGGCCCAGGGCGAGCTGCACGAGATCGGCGCGCTGGTCGGCGGCGAGGACTTCCAGCGCGACGCCTTCCTGGCCCACGCGCACCCGCCGATCGCGCACACCTTCGACCGCTGGGGCTTCCGCCTCGACGAGGTCGAGTACGACGAGTCGTACCACCGCATCATCGCCGCCGCTGTCGCCCACGGCGCCCACACCTCGGCGTGGGCCGATCCCCGACCCGGGGCCGCCGTCGCGCGTGCCGCGGCGTTCATGCTCTTCGCGCAGATCGAGCCGGGCCATGCCTGCCCGATCTCGATGACGCACTCGGCCGTGGCATCCCTCAAGGAATCGCCCTGGATCGGCGACACCTGGCTGCCCCGGCTCTACTCGCGCGAGTACGATCGCCACCTCCTGTCGTCCAGCCAGAAGCCGAGCGCCCTGGTGGGCATGGCCATGACCGAGAAGCAGGGCGGCTCGGACGTGCGCGCGAACACGACCGTCGGCGTGCATGTCAGCGGGCACAGCTACCAGATCACCGGGCACAAGTGGTTCTGCTCGGCCCCGATGTCGGACGCCTTCCTCGTGCTCGCCCAGACGCGCCGCGGCGGCAGGGACGAGGGGCTGTCATGCCTGTTCGTGCCGCGGGTGCTGCCGCACGGTCAGCGCAACGTGTTCCGCATCCAGCGCCTCAAGGACAAGGTCGGCAACCGGTCCAATGCATCGGCGGAGGTCGAGTTCGACGGCACCGTCGGGAGGCTGCTCGGGGAGCCGGGACGCGGTGTGCGCACGATCATCGAGATGGTGCAGCGCACACGGCTCGACTGCGTGCTGGGGACGGCGGCGGGCATGCGGCAGAGCGTCGCCGAGGCGGTGTGGCACGCGCGGGGACGGCGGGCGTTCGGGCGTGATCTCGTGGACCAGCCGGCGATGACGGCGGTGCTGGCCGATCTCGCGCTCGAGGCGGAGGCGGCCATGCTCACCGGGCTGCGGCTCGCGCAGGCGTTCGAGGCGGATGCCTCATCGGCCGACGTCGCGTTCCGCCGGCTCGCGACGCCGGTGTCGAAGTACTGGGTGTGCAAGCGAGGCCCGCAGCACGCCTACGAGGCCATGGAGTGCCTCGGCGGCAACGGCTACACCGAGACGTTCCCCCTCGGCCGGCGGTTCCGCGAGCAGCCGGTCATGGCGATCTGGGAGGGGTCGGGCAACGTGATCGCGCTCGACGTGCTGCGTGCCCTCGCCCGCGATCCCGAGTCGGCCGCCGCCGTGCAGGACGAGCTGGTCTCCACGCAGGGAGCGCATCCGCTGCTGGACGCGCACGTCGCCCGCACGCTCGCGCTGCTGCACGAGATCGCGACGGATGACATGGATGCCGCGGCCGCCCACGCGCGTCGTCTCACCGAATTTCTCGCGCTGGCGCTTCAGGCGAGCGTCATGGTGCGCCACGCGCCGCAGATCGACGCCGAGGCGTTCATCTCAGCGCGCCTCGGCGACGATCGCGGGTGGCAGTACGGGGTGCTGCCGCGGGGAACGGATGCCGCGGCCATCGTGGCGCGGCACTGACGATCAGCGCTCGGGGAACTTGCTGGGCAGGCAGGTCATGACGAGCACGGCGATGCTGCCGAACGGGACGAGGCTGAGGAACACGAAGCCCCACGCGAAGCCCGCGTCGCGCAACCGTCGGACGAGCACGGCGAGGGTCGGGATGATGAGGGCCAGCTCCCAGAGACCGGCGAGCATGAAGAGCACACTGCCGAGGATCGAGATGCCCGCACCCGCGGTGTGGCCCGCGTTGATGCTCGCCGCCGCCGCGAGGACGATCACGAGTCCGACGATGTACAGCACCAGGAAGACGGCGTAGTTCGCCAGAATCCACCACCAGTACTCGGCGCGGCCGGCGCGCCCCGTGAACGTGGCGAACTTCGAGAACACGACGCGGATGGCGTCGACCAGGTTCCGCACGACCGGACGGTCGTCCTCGGGCGAGCGCCACATGCCGACCGGCGCGACGGCCGGGGCCGCATAGCCGGCATAGCCGGGCTGAGGCTGCGGTGCGCCGGGGTAGCCCTGCTGCGCACCGGGGTAGGCCTGCTGGGCGCCGGGGTAGCCCGGCTGTGCGCCCGGGTAGCCCTGCTGGGCGCCCGGGTAGCCCTGCTGGGCGCCCGGGTAGCCCTGCTGCACCGCCGGGTAGGGATCGGCTGCCGGGGCCACAGGCTCGGCCGGAGCCACAGGCTCAGCCGGAGCAGCCGGAGCGACCGGCGCCTCGGGCTGGGCGGCACGGGTCTCGGACGACCAGGCCACGCCGTTCCACCACCGCTGCCCATCCCCTCCCTGGGGGTCGGGGTACCAGCCGGCCGGGGGCAGGGATGAGGGCGTGCTCACGTGCGATCGTCTCCTTGGGGTGGGAAAAGCAGTACACCTACCGTAGCGGGTGCGCTTAGCCTGGTCGCGTGGGAATCCGAATGCCGGCGACGGCCGGAGCCGTCGTGATCTCGGTGCTCGCCGTCGCGAGCCCGGGCACGACGTCGCCGCCGCCTGCGGCGGCGCCGGCCGCGGCATCCATCACCGTCATCGCCGGCACCGACGATGATCTGACCGTGCAGGCGCAGGCGCGCGTCGCCGCGCTCAGCCTGCACGAGAAGGCGGCATCGGTGGTCATGGGGCACATCCCGACCACCGACACGGCGGCGCTGCGCTCGTACATGCAGAGCAGCGACGCCGGCGGATTCATCCTGATGGGCGCGAACATCCCCGGGAGCGAAGCGGCGCTGCGCACGCTGACGGCCGCATTGACGCTCGACCCGGCGCTGCCGCCGCTGATCGCCGTCGACGAGGAAGGGGGAGATGTCACCCGCCTGCCGTGGGACCGCTTCCCCGCCGCATGGCAGGTGCGCGACGACACTCCCGAGATCGCAGGGCAGGCGTATGCGGCCCGCGCCGCCCTCGTGCAGCGCGCCGGGATCGGCGTGAACTTCGGCGTCATCGCCGACGTCACCGATGACTCCGCCTCGTTCATCTACGACCGGGTGCTGGGAACGACACCGGATGCCGCGGCCGAGCGCGTCACCGCCGCCGTCGACGGCGAGTCGGGGCAGGTGCTGACCACGCTCAAGCACTTCCCCGGTCACGGTGCGGTCGAGGGCAACTCGCACGTGATGATCCCGTCCACGCCGCTGTCGAAGGCAGAGTGGAAGAAGACGGATGCCGTGCCGTTCGCCGCGGGCATCGACGCGGGCGCTCCCCTTCTGATGTTCGGGCACCTCGCCTATACCTCCGTCGACAGGGCGCCGGCATCGCTGTCGGCGACCTGGCACGAGATCGCGCGGGATGAGCTCGGGTTCACCGGCGTCGCGATCACCGACGATCTGGGCATGCTGCAGGCGTCGGGCGTCGCGGCCTACGCGGATCCCGTGGCGAACGCGGTGCAGGCGCTCGTGGCCGGAAACGACATGGTGCTCGCGGTCATGTACACGACGCCCGATTCGGTGCGCGCGATCAGTGACGGCATCGTGGCGGCGGTCAAGGACGGCACGCTCAGCGAGGATCGTCTCGACGAGGCGGCCGTCCGGGTGATGCGGCTGAGACTGCAGACCGCGGCGGACGGGCGCGGGCTGCTGCCATGCGACTCCTGCGGCGGCTGATCAGCCCAGGCTGTCGAGCAGCCGGTGCCGCAGCGCGTTCGCGCGGTCGGCGAACCCGCGCTGGCGGCGGACGTACTCGGCCTTGCCCTCCGGCGTCTCGATGCGCACCGGCGCGCCGGCCCAGGCCCGCATGTCATAGGGCGAGGCCTGCATGTCGAGGTAGCGGATGTCGCGGGCCAGCTCGAAGGCGTCGAGCAGCAGTTCGCCGGGCACGAGCGGGCCGAGCTTGACCGCCCACTTGTAGACGTCCATGTTCGCGTGGAGGCAGCCGGGCTGCTCGGTGTCCGCCTGCGTTGCGCGGCTCAGCCGCTGCCCGTTGCGCGGAACGGCGTCGGGCGTGAAGAACCGGAAGGCGTCGAAGTGCGTGCAGCGCAGCTCGTGCGCCTCGACGACGGCGTCGGTCTCGGACCGCCCGAGGCGCAGCGGCACCGGGTGTCGGTGCTCGCGCTGCCGATAGACCATCGCCCACTCGTGCAGGCCGAAGCAGCCGAACCGGGCAGGACGATCGACGGTCGCGCGGAGGATGCGGGTGATGCCGTCGACGAGCGCACCCTTCTCGGCGCGGAAGGCGGTGTCGTCGACGCGGGCGCTGCCCGGCGTCGTGCCGGGTGCGTACCAGCGCTTCGCCGCGCGCTCGGCGGCATCGTCGAGCTCGACACCCGTGCCCGGATGCCAGGCACGCAGCACCGCAGGCTTATAGGAGTAGTACGTGAACAGGAAGTCCTCGACGGGGTGCTTCTCGCCCCGTGCCGCCCGGGCGCGGTGCCCGGCGGTCAGCGCATCGGCGCGTTCGCGGTGCGCCGCCTCGCGGGCGCGCCACTCGGCACCGGGGAGCACGTCGGGAGCGGCGAGGACGGTCACCCTTCCAGGGTAGGCGGCTCTGCCGGCTCGATCAGTTCGGGCCCGTTGTTGCGCACGTTGCCGACGGCCTTTGAGACGGTGAAGTCGGCGAGGGTCTCGGCGACGTCGGGAGCCGCGTCGACCGCCGCATCGAGGATGTCGCCGACATTCTCTGTGGTGGGGTCGAGCCAGGCGTCGGCGAAGTCGGGGTCGAGGAACAGCGGCATGCGGTCGTGGATGGATCCGAGGTGGCCGATCGCGTCGCGGGTGAGGATCGTGAAGCTCAGCACCCATCGTGCAGGATCGTCGTCTTTCAGCGCCGGGTCCTTCCACCACTCGTAGAGGCCGGCGAAGAACATCGGAGAGCCGTCGGCCGGGTGGATGTAGTGCGGCGTCTTCAGACCCTCGGCGGTCTTCCATTCGTAGTAGCCGGATGCCGGGACCACCGCGCGGTGCTTGATGAGCGCATTGCGGAACAGGGGCTTGTCTTCGACCTCTTCGGCGCGGGCGTTGAACGCGCGCGAGCCGATCGAGACGTCTTTCGCCCACGAGGGGACCAGCCCCCATCGGGCCGATGCGAGCCGACGCGTGGGCGGCTCGGTCTTCACCGAATCGAGGACGATGGCCGCCTGATCGGTCGGCGCGATGTTGTAGGACGGCGCCGGCAGGTCATCGCCCTCCACATCGACGCGCAGCACGCCCACGAGCTCGGAACCGGCCTCGGCGACCACGAATCTTCCGCACATGGCTTCAGCCTAGGGCGGGCCACCGACATGCGTGCGGAGTCAGTCCTGGGCGATGCCGGCCTCTTCGAGGCGCTCGAGCAGCGCCGCGCCGTCGTCGCCGGTGACCCACGGCACTTCGGAGGCCGAATGGTCGTTCACGGTCGTGCGGCCGCCGGCCAGCACCGCCTGCGTCGACGAGAGGCGGCGGATCGCCACGGCGGAGACGCTCTCGGGGTGACTGCCGGCGAAGGCGGTGTAGATCGCGTCGTCGTGCTGCCCGTCGTCGCCGACCAGGAGCCAGCTCACCTGCGGGAATTCCTCGGCGAGCCGCTCCAGGTTGGCGCTCTTGTGCTCGGTGCCGCTGCGGAAGAGGCGGTCATGGGTCGGTCCCCAGTCCGTCAGCAGGAGCGCGCCCGTCGGGAACAGATGGCGGCTCAGGAACCGCAGCAGGGTCGGGCCGACGTTCCACGCTCCGGTGGAGAGGTAGACGACCGGTGCACCGGGGTTCTCGCGGACGAGACGTTCGAGGAGCACGGACATGCCGGGTACGGGCTGGCGTGCATGCTCGTCGACGACGAAGGAGTTCCACGCCGCGACCAGCGGGCGCGGCAGCGCGGTCACCATGACGGTGTCGTCGACGTCGCACACGATGCCGAAGCGGATGTCGTCTCCGACGACGAAGACCCGCGTATCGACCGGTGTGCCGTCTTCGACCGACATGGCCACGGTGTGCCACCCCGGGGAGAGGTCGACCGGCAGCACCGTGTCGACGACGCCACCACGGTCGGCGACCACGTCGTGCGTCGCGTCGCCGATGCGGACGGTCACCTGGGCGAAGCCGATCGGGACGGCCAGGAAGCTGCGCCATCCCCGCACGGATGCATATTCGCCGGTCGGGTCGCGGCGTGCCGGCGGGGTGATGAGCACGCGGCCGACGACCCGCACCCAGCCGTTGCCGCCGTAGCCGGGGAACGCCGCGACCGTGGGGGTCAGTCCGCGCCTGCGGGCGCGACGCTCGCGCCACGCGTGGAACCGATATTCCAGGCGCGCGAGCCACAGCACTTTGGCGCGCTGGGTCGCCGCGGGGTTCTCGGGCATCCGTCTCAGTCTCGCACGGTCGTGCCGTCGCTCCCAACGGACGACTCGGGCTCGGCGGCCAGATGCCGCTGTTCAAGACGCTCGAGCAGCTTCTTGCCGCCCACGATCAAGAGCAGGAACACGACGATGACGCCGATGAAGATGTACCCGGCGAGGTGCACGGTGTCGGCGGCGTCGCGGTACGTGTGCGCGGCGATCGACACCACGGTGACGTACATGCTCGCCCACAGCACGCACGCCGGCGCCGTCCAAGCCAGGAAGCGCCGGTAGCGGTAGCCGCTCATCCCGACGGTCAGCGGCACGACGGAGTGCAGCACGGGCAGGAAGCGGGAGATGAGGATGGCGATGCCGCCGCGCCGTGTGACGTACCGCTCGGCGCGCTGCCAGTGGCTCTCGCCGATCCATCGTCCGATGCGGGAATGGCGGATGCGCGGGCCGAGCACGCGCCCCAGCCAGAATCCGATGCTCTCGCCGATGAGCGAGCCCACGATGATCGTGGCGACGAGGGCCGCGCCCTCCCAGAAGGAGCCCACCGCCGTGCCCGCGACCATGACGATCGTGTCGCCGGGGACGAACAGCCCGACGAGCACGCTCGTCTCGAGCATCATCGCGACGCCGGCGATGAGCACGCGCCAGACCGGGGCGACGCTCTGCACGGCGTCGAGCAGGCCGGTGAGCAGGTCGTTCACCCCGCCGAGCTTACGGGCGCCGGCGCCCTCTAGCCTGGGAGCATGCCCCAGGTACTGCAGCCCGGCCGAGCGGTGCCGTGGCGCGATCCGTCCGCCGCCTTCGACGTGGTCGCCGCGGACCACGACGGTGTCTTCTGGCTGGACGCCGGACCCGACGCCTCCGACGGGCGCAGCATCGTCGGCTGGGGTGTGCCCGACGAGGTCGCACGTGTACGCAGCACCGTTGTGGTCGGCGGCGACGGCGCCTTCCGCGGCGGGTGGGTCGGCTGGTTCGGCTACGAGGCCGGCGCTGAGGCAGCAGGTGCGCCGGTGGCGGCATCCGATCCCGACGTCCCCGGCGACCTTCTGCTCGCCGTGCGCGGGTTCGCGGTGTTCGACCACGCCGCGCGCACGGTGGCCTGCCACGGCGACATCGACCTCGAGGGGCCGACACCGAGGCCTCCGCAGGCGCCGCGGACCGCGGCATCCACCGCCCGCAGCCGTCACACGCCGGTCGAGTACGCCGCGCTGATCGGCCGGTGCCGCGACGCCATCCGCGCGGGGGACGCCTACCAGCTGTGCCTGACCACGCGGTTCGAGGTCGACGGCGATGTCGATCCGATCGCCGCGCATCGCGCGCTGCGCGCGGCGACGCCCGCGCATCATGGTGGCCTCATCCGCTCCGGGGGCGTCGCACTGGTGAGTGCGAGCCCCGAGCGCTTCCTCGAGATCGGCGGGCGCACCGTGCGCACGCACCCGATCAAGGGCACACGGCCGCGTGGAGTGGATGCCGCGGCCGACGCGAGGCTTGCGGCAGAGCTCGTCGCGAGCCCGAAGGAGCGCGCCGAGAACGTCATGATCGTCGACCTCATGCGCAACGATCTCGCGCGGATGTGCGAGCCGGGCACCGTGCGCGTCGAGCAGCTGCTCGCGGTGGAGAGCTACCCTGCCGTGCACCAGCTCGTGAGCACGGTCGCGGGCACGCTGCGCGACGGCACGACGGTCGGGCAGGTGCTCGACGCCGCGTTCCCGGCCGGCAGCATGACCGGCGCACCGAAGCTGTCGGCGATGACGATCCTGCACGAGCTCGAGCGGGGACCCCGCGGTGTCTTCGCCGGCTGCTTCGGCTGGATCGGCGCCGACGGCGGGCTCGATCTCGCGATGGTCATCCGCTCGATCGTCACCCGTCCGGGCGGCGCGTATGTCGGTGCCGGGGGCGGCATCACGTGGCTCTCGGACGCCGCCGAAGAGGTTGCCGAGGTGGGGCTGAAGGCGCGGGCGCCGCTGCGGGCGATCGGCGCCGTGCCGCCCAGGGGGTGGTGAGACGCCGCTGGTATCCTGAAGGATGCGCGTTTCGCGCGGCATCCCGACATGATCCGATTGGCTCCATCCGTGTCTCAGACCACTGCTACCGACGTCCCGACCGAGGGCGGCTACGACCCGCACGTCATCCAGGCGAAGTGGCAGCGACTCTGGGCCGAGCAGGTGCCCTTCCGTGCCGGCGGCGACGACGACACGCGGCCGCGCAAGTACGTGCTGGCGATGTTCCCGTACCCGTCGGGCGACCTGCACATGGGACACGCCGAGAACTACCTCTACTCCGACATCGTCGCGCGCTACTGGCGGCATCGCGGTCACAACGTGCTCAACCCGATCGGCTGGGACTCGTTCGGGCTGCCCGCCGAGAACGCGGCGATCAAGCGCGGTGCCGACCCGCGCGAGTGGACCTACGCGAACATCGACCAGCAGAAGGCCGGGTTCCGTCAGTACGGCGTCTCGTTCGACTGGAGCCGTGAGCTGCACACGAGCGACCCCGAGTACTACCGCTGGAACCAGTGGCTGTTCCAGCGCCTGTACGAGCGGGGCCTGGCGTACCGGAAGCAAAGCCCGGTGAACTGGTGCCCGAACGACCAGACCGTGCTGGCCAACGAGCAGGTCGTCGACGGCCACTGCGAGCGCTGCGGCGCCGAGGTCGTGAAGAAGAAGCTCACGCAGTGGTACTTCCGCATCACGGACTACGCCGACCGGCTGCTGGACGACCTCGACACGCTCGAGGGGCACTGGCCGAACAAGGTGCTGCAGATGCAGCGCAACTGGATCGGCCGCTCCACCGGCGCCGACATCGACTTCGAGATCGAGGGCCGTGCCGAGAAGGTCACGGTCTTCTCGACCCGCCCCGATACGCTGTACGGTGCGACGTTCTTCGTGGTCGCGCCCGACTCCGATCTGGCGGCCGAGCTGGTCGCCGAGACCTCGGCCGACGTGCGTATGCAGTTCCAGGCATATCTCGAGAGGGTGCAGAAGCAGACCGACATCGAGCGGCAGAGCACCGAGCGCGAGAAGACCGGTGTGTTCCTGGGCCGCTACGCGATCAACCCGGTCAACGGCGAGCGGCTGCCGATCTGGGCGGCCGACTACGTGCTGGCCGACTACGGCCACGGCGCGGTCATGGCCGTGCCCGCACACGACCAGCGCGACCTCGACTTCGCGCGCGCGTTCGACCTGCCCGTGCGGGTCGTCGTCGACACGACCGTCGAGGGCGGTCCGACCCTGGACGAGCTGGATCCCGTCGCGACCGGCACGGCGATGGCCGGGGAGGGGCGCATGATCAACTCCGGCGCGCTCGACGGCCTGGGCAAGAAGGACGCCATCGCCGCGATGATCGCCGAGCTCGAGAAGCGCGAGGCGGGCCACGCCGCCACGACGTTCCGGCTGCGCGACTGGCTGATCTCGCGGCAGCGGTTCTGGGGCACGCCGATCCCGATGATCCACACCGAGGACGGCCAGATCGTCCCGGTGCCCGAAGACCAGCTGCCGGTGCTGCTGCCGCAGGCGAAGGACCTCGACCTCAAGCCCAAGGGCCAGTCGCCGTTGGGCGCGGCGACCGAGTGGGTCACCACGACCGACCCGGCCACCGGCGCGCCGGCGCGCCGCGACCCCGACACCATGGACACTTTCGTCGACAGCTCGTGGTACTTCCTGCGGTTCCTGTCGCCGAACTCCGCCACGCAGGCGTTCCCGCCGGCCGAGGCTGCGCGCTGGGCGCCCGTCGACTTCTACATCGGCGGCGTCGAGCACGCCATCCTGCACCTGCTGTACGCGCGGTTCATCACCAAGGTGCTGCACGACATGGGGCTGATCGACTTCGACGAGCCGTTCTCGAGCCTCATCAACCAGGGCATGGTCATCCTCAACGGCGCGAAGATGTCGAAGTCGAAGGGCAACCTCGTGCTCTTCAACGAAGAGCTCGACGCGCACGGCGCCGACGCGCTGCGCACGGCCCTCGCCTTCGCCGGTCCGGTGGAGGACGACAAGGACTGGGCCGACGTCTCGGCGACCGGTGCCACGAAGTTCCTCGCCCGCGCACTGCGCGTGGCGCACGACGTCGCGAGCCCGGTCGGCGCCGATGCGTCGACGGGCGACGTCGCGCTGCGCCGCGTCACGCACCGCGTGCTGGCGGACGCGTCGGGCCTCGTCGAGCAGACGAAGTTCAACGTGATCGTCGCGCGCCTCATGGAGCTGGTCAACGCCACCCGCAAGACCATCGACTCGGGGGCCGGTGCGGCCGACCCCGCCGTGCGCGAGGCCGCCGAGGTCACCGCGCAGGTTCTCGACCTCGTTGCGCCGCACACTGCCGAGGAGATGTGGTCGGTGCTCGGCCACGAGCCGTTTATCGGCCTTGTCGAGTGGCCTTCGGCCGACCCGGCGCTGCTGGTCGACGACAGCGTGACCGCGGTGGTGCAGATCGACGGCAAGGTGCGCGCGAAGATCGACGTGCCCGCCGACATCGCGCCCGACGTGCTCGAGCAGCTCGCTCGCGATGACGAGCACGTGCAGCGCTCGCTCGGCGACCGTGCGATCACGCGCGCGATCGTGCGCGCGCCGAAGATCGTCAGCTTCAGCACGAAGTAGCGGTTCCTCCCCAGGCAGGGCCGGGCGGGGAGTTGTCCACCGATCGGGGGAGACCGCCTCGGCGGTGCCCGGCGCGTGCCTAGCGTGGTCGGGTGTCATCCGCTGAGCCCGAACCCCGTGCACCGGCCCGCCACCGGCTCGGGCTCGGGGCCGCTGTGGTGCTCGTCCTGGTGGCGCTGGCCGTCACGGTGGGCATCGGCATCTTCCGCGGCCAGTCGGCGCCCACGCAGGCCGTCACGATCGATCAGACGCCGGCGGCCACGTCGGGTGCGGGGGCCGAGATCTACGTGCATGTGTCGGGCGCGGTGCGCGAGCCCGGGCTGTATGTGCTGCCGGACAGATCGAGGGTGGTGGATGCCGTGGCCGCCGCCGGCGGCTTCGCCAAGAGCGCCGCGCGCGACGGGGTGAATCTCGCCCGTGAGCTCAGCGACGGCGAGCAGCTCGTCGTCCCGAAGAAGGGGGAGGAAGCGACCGTCGCCCCCGGTGGCGGGGTCACCGCGGGTGGAAAGCTGAATCTGAATACGGCCGACCAGTCCGCGCTCGAAGAGCTGCCGGGCATCGGCCCGGCGCTCGGCCAGCGGATCATCGCGTGGCGTGACGAGAACGGCCGGTTCACGAGCGTCGACGATCTGCTGGCGGTGTCGGGCATCGGCGAGAAGGTCCTGGCCGGGCTGCGCGACCTGGTGACGGTGTGACGTGCGCGTACGGGATCTGCGGCTCGTCCCGATCGCCGCCGCCGCGTGGGGCGGGGCGGCAGCGGGCGTCATGCTTCCCGGGCTCGCACGGTGGATCGCCCTCGGGCTCTGGGCGGGCTCGCTGGCGGCGATCGGCATCACGACGCGACGGCGCACGACGGCGTGGGCACTGGTCGCCGTGAGCCTCGCGATGGCGGCGGCCGCGGCATCCCACGTCGCACTCGTGCAGCCCGCGCGCGCCGCGGCCGCGGAGCTGGCGATCGGCGGCGGTCGGGCGATCGTCGTGCACGCGACGGTCACCGGCAAGGCCGAGCGGACGGCATCGGGGCAGGTGGCCTTCGACGCCCGGGCCGACGAGATCGACATCGGCGAGAGGAGCGCGCGGGTCGCCGTGCCCGTGGTCATCCGCGGAGACGAGGGTGCGGATGTCGGTGCGCGCGTCGTCGCCTCGGGGACGGCGTTCGCCGCCGACGCGGGAGAGCGCGCGGTGCTGATCGTGAGCGCCGGGCGAGGCATCGACGTCGTGTCCGCGCCGACCGGGGTCGCCGCCGTGGCGGCGAGCATGCGCCATGCGCTGGCCGATGCGACCGAGGGACTACCCCAACCGGCCGCGGGTCTCATCCCGGGGCTCGCGGTGGGCGACACCGGGGGTGTGACGGCGACGCTGGACACCGCGATGAAGGCCGCGTCGCTCTCGCATCTGACGGCGGTCTCCGGAGCCAACTGCGCGATCGTCGTCGGGCTCGCCTTCGGCGCCGCGGCGCTGTGCGGTGCGCGGCGCGGCGTGCGCGTGGGCGCAGGAGTTGCCGCACTGGCGGGCTTCGTCGTGCTGGTCACCCCCGAACCGAGCGTCGTCCGCGCGGCGGCGATGGCCGGGATCGCCATGCTCGGCGTGCTGCTGGGGCGCGTGGGCGCGGGCGTCTCCCTTCTCGCGCTCGCGGTGGTCGTGGTGCTCGTCGCCGATCCGTGGCTGGCCGTGTCGATGGGGTTCGCGCTGTCGGCAGCGGCCACGGGCGCGCTGCTCGTGCTGGCGGCGCCGCTGGCTCGCGGGATGGCACGGTGGCTCCCGCAGGCCATCGCACTGGGGCTCGCCGTCCCGCTGGCCGCGCAGCTGGTGTGCGGGCCGCTGCTGATCCTCATCAACCCGACGGTGCCGCTGTACGGCGTCGCGGCGAATCTGCTGGCGGCTCCCGCGGCGCCGATCGCCACGGTGCTGGGGCTCGCCGCGTGCGTGGCGGCGCCCGTCGTCCCGATGCTCGCATCCGGGCTCGTCGCGCTCACCTGGCTGCCGGCTGCCTGGATCAGCGAGACCGCACTGGTGAGTGTCACCCTGCCGCAGGCCGCGCTGCCGTGGCCCTCGGGGTGGGTGGGTGCGCTCGCGTTGACGGCGGTGGGCGCGGCCGCTGTCATCCTCCTGCTGCCACGGACAGAACGCCGCGGGTGGCGCCTCGCGCGCCGGATCGCGGCGGCGTCGCTCGCCCTGATCGTCGGGGTGCAGACCGGCACGGCGGCCCTGCGTACGACGGTGGGGAGTCTGACACTGCCCGGTGACTGGACCATCGCCCTGTGCGACGTCGGCCAGGGAGATGCGATCCTCGTCCGTTCTGAAGGGGCTGTGGCACTCATCGACACCGGTCCCGATCCGGCGCCGCTGCGCGCCTGCCTCGACAGGTTCGGCATCCATCGCCTCGATCTCCTGGTGCTCACGCACTACGACCAGGACCACATCGGCGGGCTGGCGGCCGCCGAAGGCCGGGCTACGATCGTGCTGCACGGTCCGCCGGGCGACGCGGGCGATCGGCGGACGCTCGCCGACCTCGCATCCACGGGTGCGCAGGTGGTGGACGCCGCGGCCGGCCTGTCGGGCCGCCTCGGCGCCGCCACGTGGACCGTCCTGTGGCCGCGAGCGGATGACCCGGCGTTCCCGACCGGCAACGAGGCGAGTGTGGTGCTCGATGTGCGGGGCGGGGGAGTGCCCGCATCCCTCTTCCTCGGGGACATGGATGCCGTGTCCCAGCGCGCCCTGCGTGCGTCCGGTGCGCTGCATCCGCCGTATGCCGTCGTGAAGGTCGCGCACCACGGCAGTGCCGATCAGGATCCGGAGCTCTACCGTTCGCTCGGCGCCGCGGTCGCGTTGATCTCGGTGGGCGCCGGGAACGACTACGGGCACCCGCGGGCCGGGACCCTCGCCTTCCTGCGGGCCGACGGGATGACGATCGGGCGCACCGACCAGTCGGGGGTCGTCGCGGTGTCGGTCGACGGTGACGGGCTCGCCGTGTGGCGCGAGCGCGCGCCGCCGATGTCGGCACCGCCCCGTAGGCTGGAAGCATGCCGGCCCGCCGTACTCCCGCTCGCGCGAAGAGCGCGATCCCGCAGCTCGACTGGCGCACGCCGCAGCCGGCGCCGATCGTGCTGGTGTCGGGCCCCGAAGAGGTGTGCGCCGAGCGTGCCATCGCCGCCGTCCGCGACTATCTCCGTGCCGAAGACGCCAGCCTTGAGGTGAGTGATCTCCGCGCCGACGACTACGAGTCCGGCACTCTCATGGCGCTGACCTCCCCCTCGCTGTTCGGCGAGCCGCGCCTGGTGCGCATCACCGGGGGAGAGAAGTCGTCCGACGCGTTCCTCACCGAGGCGCTCGCGTATCTCGAGCATCCGCAGGACGGCGCGACCGTCATCCTGCGCCACACCGGCGCCACCGTGCGGGGCAAGAAGCTCCTCGACGCGATCCGCGCGGCGGCCGGCATCGCGGTGGAGGTGCCGTGCGCGGCCGTGAAGCGCGACGGCGACCGATTCGACTTCGCTGCCGGCGAGTTCAAGGCCGCGAAGAAGAAGATCGCGCCCGCCGCACTCCGCGCCCTCACCCAGGCGTTTGCGGACGACCTCACCGAGCTCGCGGCCGCGTGCCAGCAGCTGATCGCCGACGTCCCCGGCGAGGTGACGGCCGAGGTCGTGCAGCGGTACTACGGCGGCCGCGTCGAGACCACGGCGTTCACCGTGGCCGACACCGCGATCGCGGGTCGCTACGGCGACGCGCTGATCGCGCTGCGCCACGCGCTCGACTCGGGCGCCGACCCGGTGCCGCTGGTCGCCGCCGTCGCGATGAAGCTGCGGACGATGGCGCGCGTCGCGGGTCGCCGCGGCTCGTCGGCCGCGCTTGCGGCCGAGATCGGCATGAAGGACTGGCAGGTCGACCGTGCCCGGCGTGACCTGTCGGGCTGGAACGAAGAGAGCCTTGGCCGTGCCATCCAGGCGACCGCGCGGGCCGACGCCGAGGTCAAGGGCGCCTCGCGCGACGCCGTGTTCGCGTTGGAACGGATGATCACCGTCATCGCGACCCGCGCACCGTTCGGCGGCTGAGACGACGAAGCCCGCCCCTTGCGGGACGGGCTTCGGCAGAACTGCTCGCGTCAGAGCGCGTTGACCTGCTTCGCGATCGCCGACTTGCGGTTCGCGGCCTGGTTGCTGTGGATGACGCCCTTGCTGACGGCCTTGTCGAGCTTCTTGCTCGCGGTCCCCAGCGCCTTCTCGGCGGCGGCCTTGTCGCCGGCTGCGACGGCCTCGCGGGTGCGACGCACCGCGGTCTTCAGCTCGCTCTTGACGGCCTTGTTGCGCTCGCGCGCCTTCTCGTTGGTCTTGTTGCGCTTGATCTGCGACTTGATGTTTGCCACGTGTGGACGTTCTTTCGTTCAGGTGATCGGTTGAGTGCCGTCCGGCAGAGAGGGCGCCGTCGGGCGTGTGCGGGAAAAACCCACACGCAAGCCAAGAGAAGAGTCTACCAGGAAACGCCCGAGTCCCCGATTCGCGCAACCGGCGCGCGTGCACCATGATTACAGCACCCGAACACTCTCGCACGACGACGAGCGAGGAGACTTCCATGTCAGAGCCGACACCCGACCCGCGACTGCTGGCGGCGCGCTTCCCCGCGCGCATGCGCTGGGCGGCCGCGACGTCGTCCTTCCAGATCGAGGGCGCTCGGACCGGTGACGGCCGTGGCCGCAGCATCTGGGACACCCAGGTCGACGTACCCGGCTGGGTGAAGGACGGCTCCACGGCCGAGCCGGGTCCCGACAGCTACCACCGCTACGGCGACGACATCGCCCTGCTGCGCGAGCTCGGCGTCGATCGCTACCGGTTCTCCCTCTCGTGGGTGCGCATCCAGCCCGACGGAACGGGCCCCGCCGAGCCCCGTGGTCTCGACTACTACGACCGGCTCATCGACGGGCTGCTGGATGCCGGGATCACGCCCTTCCCCACGCTCTATCACTGGGACCACCCGCAGCAGCTCGAAGACGCCGGCGGCTGGCTCACGCGCGACATGGCCGACCGCTTCGCCGACTACACGAGCATCGTCGCCGACCGGTTCGCGGACCGCGTGCGGCACTGGTACACGATCAACGAGCCCGTCTCGATGTCCTTGCAGGGATACGGACTCGGCACGCTGGCGCCGGCCCGGCAGCTGCTGTTCGAGGCGCTGGCGACCGTGCACCATCAGCTGCTGGCCCATGGCCGGGCTGTGCAGGCGCTGCGTGCCGCGGGCGCGACAGAGATCGGCATCCCGAACAACCACACCCTCGTCCGACCCCTGCACCCGGATGACGGGGCGGCCGTGGCCACCTACGATCTGCTGCACAACAGGGTCTTCGCCGACCCGCTGCTGACGGGGGAGTATCCCGACCTCGAGTCGTTCGGGCTGCCGCCGATGCCTGTCCGCGGCGATGATCTGGCTGTCATCGCGGAGCCGCTCGACGTCTACGGCATCAACTTCTACAATCCGACCACGGTCACCCGTGCCACCGCTCCCGGCCCCCTGCCCTTTGACATCGTCCCCACGCCGGGTGTGCCGGTGACCGGTTTCGGTCCGGAATGGCCCATCGATCCGCCCGCGCTCCGCGACCTGCTGATCGATTTCGGCTCCCGGTACGGCGAGCGGCTGCCGCCCATCGTCATCGGCGAGAACGGCGCCTCGTTCCCCGAGCCCGAGCGGGCTGCGCGCGTGCAGGACGACGACCGCATCGCCTATCTCGCCGAGCACATCGGAGCGGTCGCCGACGCGATGGACGCCGGTGTCGACGTCCGCGAGTACACGGTGTGGTCGCTCCTCGACAACTTCGAGTGGGCGGACGGCTTCACCCAGCGCTTCGGACTCGTGCATGTCGATCAGCGCACCTCCGAACGCACGCCCAAGGCGTCCTTCGACTGGTATCGCACGCTCATCCGAGAGGCCCACGCATGACACCTCCCCGCACGACCAAGGTCGGTCGCCTCTGGTTCCTGCTCTTCACACTCGCGTGGCTGGCGATCTGGACCGTCCAGCTCACCCCCGTGCAGCTGCTGCTGCCCGATCAGCTCGACACGCCGGGGGATGCCGGCACCTGGGTGTACGGCGTCGTCTCGTCGGGCATCGTGCTCGGCATCGGGGGACTGGCCGGCATCGTCGCCGCACCCCTGTCCGGTGCCCTCTCCGACCGCACGCGGTCGCGCTGGGGCCGGCGCCGCCCGTGGGCGGTGGGCGCGAGCTGGTTGACGGCGGTCTGTCTCGTTCTCACCGGGTTCGCACACGGCGCGTGGCCGATCGGTCTGGCCTGGACGGGTGTCTCGATCGGCGTCGCCGTCGCGTCGGCCGCCTTCACCGCGCTCATCGCCGACCAGCTGCCCGAGTCGCAGCGTGGGGCGGCGGCCGCGTCTGCGAGCTCATCGCAGGCGGTCGGGATCGTCGTGGGTGTGGGCGCTGTCGTCCTGCTGGGGCTCAGCGTGCTCGCCGGGTATCTCGTTCTCGCCGTCTTCATCGCGGTGATCGGCACGCTGGCGGCCGTGTTCCTGCCGGATCCGAAGCCGGATGCCGCGCAGCAGCCGGTCCGCGAGCGCCGGGGTCTTCCCTGGGAGTCGCTCCGCGACCGCGACTTCGCCTGGGTCGTGTGGGGTCGCTTCGTCACCAACGTCGGCAATGCGCTGCCGACGACGCTGTTCCTCTTCTTCCTCATGTACGGGCTCGGGCAGCCCAAGGCAGACGCGGAAGACAACCTGCTGCTGATCATCGTCGTGTACACGATCTTCGTCGTCATCGCCTCGGTGCTCGCCGGCGGCTGGTCTGACCGGACGGGCGCGCGCCGCGGCCTGACGGTGATCTCCGCGCTCGTGCAGGCGGCAGCCGCCGTCGTCATCCTCGTCTCGCCGTCACTGACCACCACGATGATCGCCGCGGCACTGCTTGGCGTCGGCTACGGCGCGTTCTCGACGGTCGGGCTGGCCTTCGCGACCGATCTCCTGCCGCATCCCGACGACCATGCCCGCGACCTCGGACTCGTCAACACCGCGGCCGCCCTCGGTCAGCTGGTGGGCCCGCTGGTGGGCGCGCTGCTCGTGGCGCTCGTCGGCGGCTTCTGGCTGCTGCTGGTCTTCAGCGTCGTGCTCTCGGCGGTCGGCGGCATCATGTCGGGCTTTGCGCGTGAGCGTCGGAGCACACGGTCGCCACAGCCAGATCAAGCACTGCGTTGAAGACGCGCGGCCGCATGGCCGTGACCAGATGCGTCGTGCGCGGCACGACGATCAGCTCGGCATGCGGCACGAGCGCGCAGAAGGTGCGCTCGTTGATCCGCAGCTGGTCGAACTGCCCGTTCACGAACCAGGTCGGCACGGTGATGCGCCGCAGAGCGGCCGCGAGGTCGAGCTGCGCGAGAGAGCGCAGCGCGGCATCCTGCGCGAGGAACGCGTAGCCCCCGGCGCCGAAGTCGGCACGGGTGTCGTCCGGCAGCGTCGCGTCGAGCACCCGCTCGGCGAGCCAGAGCCCGTGATCGGGCAGCGCCGTCATGGCCTGCGTCGCGAACCGGTAGGCGGCCAGGCCCGCACCGCGCGGGAACGCGGTGCACGACCCCGCAACGAACCCGGCGAGCGGCGGCGGGTTTTCGCGCCCCGCGTACGCGGTGGACACGAGCCCGCCCATCGAATGGCCCACCAGCAGCACGGGGCCGTCGGCCGCGGCATCCCGCACCGCACGATCCACGGTCGCGAAGGCCTCATCCAGGGTGAACGGCTCGGCCATCCGGGTGCCGTGCGCGGGCAGATCCACCGCGGTGGAGGGGATACCGTGCTCGGTCAGATGCGCGACCTGCGTCCGCCACATCGTCGCGGAGGTGCGGATCCCGTGCACGAAGACGACGTGGACCACCATTCCTTCAGGGTAGGACAGGCCGTCCCCGTAGAATCGAAGCGACATGTCACCACGCGCCACACAGCCCCTCGAGCCGTCGCAGACGCCCCCGGAGCTCATCCGCAACTTCTGCATCATCGCCCACATCGACCACGGCAAGTCGACCCTCGCCGACCGCATGCTGCAGATCACCGGTGTGGTCTCCGACCGCGACATGCGTGCGCAGTACCTCGACCGCATGGACATCGAGCGCGAGCGCGGCATCACGATCAAGAGCCAGGCCGTGCGCATGCCGTGGGCCACGGCCGACGGCACGTTCGCGCTGAACATGATCGACACGCCCGGCCACGTCGACTTCACGTACGAGGTCTCGCGGTCGCTCGCGGCCTGCGAGGGGGCGATCCTGCTGGTGGATGCCGCGCAGGGCATCGAGGCGCAGACCCTGGCGAACCTCTACCTGGCGCTCGAGAACGATCTGCAGATCATCCCCGTGCTGAACAAGATCGACCTGCCCGCCGCCGATCCCGACAAGTTCGCGGCGGAGCTGGCGAACCTCATCGGCGGCAGCCCCGACGACGTGCTCCGTGTGTCGGGCAAGACCGGTGAGGGCGTCGAAGAGCTGCTCGACCTGATCGTGGAGCGCATCCCCGCCCCGCAGGGAGATGCCGACGCGCCGGCCCGCGCCATGATCTTCGACTCGGTGTACGACGCCTATCGAGGGGTCGTCACCTATGTGCGCATGATCGACGGGCGCCTGCAGCCGCGGCAGCGCATCCAGATGATGTCGACGCGCGCGACCCACGACCTGCTCGAGCTGGGCGTGTCCAGCCCCGAGCCGACGCCCGCGCAGGGACTCGGAGTCGGTGAGGTGGGATATCTCATCACCGGCGTGAAGGACGTGCGCCAGTCCAAGGTCGGCGACACCGTCACCGACGCGCGCAAGCCCGCCGGGCACGCGCTGCCCGGCTACACCGACCCGAAGCCGATGGTGTTCTCGGGGCTGTACCCGATCGACGCCAGCGACTACGCCGAGCTGCGCGAGGCCCTCGACAAGCTCAAGCTGTCGGACGCGGCGCTGGTCTACGAGCCCGAGACGTCGGTGGCACTGGGCTTCGGCTTCCGTTGCGGTTTCCTGGGGCTCCTGCACCTCGAGATCGTCACCGAGCGTCTCGCGCGCGAGTTCGACCTCGACCTCATCACGACCGCGCCCAGCGTCGTCTACGAGGTCACCACCGACGCCGGCGAGCACGTCACCGTCACGAACCCGAGCGAGTACCCCGACGGGCGGGTCGACAGCGTGTCCGAGCCGATGGTGAAGGCCGCGATCCTCACGCCGAAGGACTTCGTGGGCACCGTCATGGAGCTGTGCCAGTCGCGCCGCGGCAGCCTGCTGGGCATGGACTACCTCAGCGAGGACCGCGTCGAGCTGCGCTACAACATGCCGCTCGGCGAGATCGTCTTCGACTTCTTCGATCAGCTGAAGTCGCGCACCCAGGGCTACGCGTCGCTGGACTACGAGCCCAACGGCGAGCAGGAGGCCGACCTGGTGAAGGTCGACATCCTGCTGCAGGGCGAGCGCGTCGACGCGTTCAGCTCGATCGTGCACCGCGACAAGGCCTACTCCTACGGCACGATGATGACCGAACGCCTGCGCAAGCTCATCCCGCGCCAGCAGTTCGAGGTGCCCATCCAGGCCGCCATCGGCGCCCGCATCATCGCCCGCGAGAACATCCGCGCCATCCGCAAGGACGTGCTGGCCAAGTGCTACGGCGGCGACATCTCCCGCAAGCGCAAGCTGCTCGAGAAGCAGAAAGAAGGCAAGAAGCGCATGAAGATGGTCGGCCGCGTCGAGGTGCCTCAGGAGGCCTTCATCGCCGCGCTCTCGGGCGACGTCGAGGGCAAGGACAAGAAGTAGACGCGTGCACTCCGCTCACAGGCTGGTCTCGGTAGGCTGAAGCCCATGCGTCGAGGGACCTTCCGTGACGAGACGGTGGATTATGCAGCGGTCGGGGCGACCCAGGCGCCCGATCTCATGCAGTATCCGCCCGAGCGCAGCCGCCCCGCGCAGGAGTCGTGGCGCCTCGGCAGCGGTGAGGACCGCTTCCGCACCGCGTCGGAGGCCGTGCTCTCGTGGCGCGCGCAGCGCGACGGCGGGCTGATCGTCACCGACGTGCGCCCCGCCTCCGGGCCGATGTACTCCGGCGTCAGCTTCGACGCCGAGGGCACCCCGATCGCGCCGAGCAAGCTCGAGGCCGACCAGCGTTTCGACGCGGACGGCACACCCTGGGTCAGCTCGGGTGCGACCGTGCACCTCCGCGGCCGCGTCAAGGGCTTGAAGGCGGGCGGCGAGCTGCGGGTCATCCAGGCCATCGAAGAGCCGCGTCGCGTCGGGTTCCTGCTCGGCACGGTCAGCGACACCGTCGTCAGCGGCGAGGAGTCGTTCATGATCGACTGGTACGAGAACGACGAGGTGTGGTTCACCGTGCGCGCGTTCGACGCCCCGCGGTCGTTCTTCTACAAGGCCATGCCCTGGCTGATCTCGCGCCGGCGCAAGGCGCTCTTCCAGCGGTACCTGCGGGCCATCTCGCCGCTGTACGCGACCCGGTGAGGCTCTGATGGGCTCGGCTCTGCCGCTGGGCGATCCGGCGCCGGCCGACGGGATGCTGCCGGCCGATCTGCCGGTCGACCGCGGGGTGCCGTTCAGCGTCTACCTGCATGTGCCGTTCTGCCGCGTGCGCTGCGGATACTGCGACTTCAACACGTACACCGCGACCGAGCTGCGGGGTGCCCGGCAGGATCAGTACGCCGACACGCTGCTGACCGAGATCGCGCTGGCACGGGGGGTGATGGATGCCGCAGCCGCCGGCCGCGCGGCATCCACCGTCTTCTTCGGCGGCGGCACGCCGACGCTGCTGCCGCCCGGCGATCTGGCACGGATGCTCGACGGCGTCCGCGACGCGTTCGGCCTCGAGTCGGGCGCGGAGGTCACGGTCGAGGCGAACCCCGACACCGTGACCGACGCGGTGGTCCGCGACCTCGCGGCGGCGGGTGTGACCCGGCTCTCGATCGGCATGCAGTCGGCGGTGCCGCACGTGCTGGCGGCGCTCGACCGCACGCACGACCCCGCGAACGTCGACACGGCGGTCGCGGCGGCGCGCGCCGCCGGGCTCGATGTCAGCGTCGACCTGATCTACGGCGCACCGGGGGAGTCGCTGGACGACTGGCGGCGTTCGGTGGACACGGCCGTCGCGCTCGAGCCCGACCACATCTCGGCGTACGCGCTGATCATCGAGCAGGGCACGAAGCTCGCCCGGCAGATCCGCCGCGGCGAGGTGCCGGCCCCCGACGATGATCTGCAGGCCGACATGTACGAGCTCGCCGACGCCGCACTGGCCGACTCCGGCTTCGGCTGGTACGAGGTGTCGAACTGGGCGCGGGGCGACGCGCACCGCTCGCGCCACAACCTCGCGTACTGGCGCGGTCACGACTGGTGGGGGTTCGGCCCCGGCGCGCACAGCCATGTCGCGGGCCTGCGCTGGTGGAACGTGAAGCACCCCGCGGCGTACGCGCAGCGCCTCGCGCTCGGGGAGTCGCCCGCCGCCGGACGCGAGCGCCCCGATGAGACGGCGCGTCAGCTCGAGGCCGTGCTGCTGCGCACCCGCATCCGGGAGGGGATGCCGGTGGCCGAGCTCGCGGGCGATCGACGCGGTGCCGTCGCCGGCCTGATCGCCGACGGTCTGGTCTCGGGTGCCGACGCCGTTCACGGCCGGATCGTGCTGACCCTGAAGGGCCGACTTCTCGCCGATGCGGTGGTGCGGGCGCTCACCGACTGACGGCGAAGCGCGCCACGCCCATCCACCCGAGCGGTTCCCCAGCCGGACTCGCTAGAATTGGCACTCGACCCAGACGAGTGCCAGCAGACGGAGGGAGCGCACATGGTCACGGAACGCGGACTGCAGGTGCTCCAGGCGATCGTGCAGGACTACGTCGAGACCCGCGAACCGGTCGGCAGCAAGCGCATCGTCGACCGCCATGCCTTCGGCGTGTCGGCGGCGACGATCCGCAACGACATGGCGCTGCTCGAAGACGAAGAGCTCATCGCCGCCCCGCACACCTCGTCGGGGCGCGTGCCCACCGACAAGGGCTACCGGGTGTTCGTCGACCACCTGGCCGAGCTGCGACCGCTCAGCCCGGCGCAACGCTCGGCGATCACGATGTTCCTCGACGGCTCGACCGACCTCGACGACGTGCTGGCACGCACGGTGCGGGCGCTCACCCGGCTCACCGGCCAGGTCGCCATCGTGCAGTACCCCTCGTTCGCCCAGGCGAACGTCACCCACGTCGAGCTCGTCGACCTCGGCGATGCGCGACTGCTCGTGATCCTGGTGACCGACACCGGTCGGGTCTCGCAGCGCATCGTGCCCGTTCCCCTCGCCCTCGACGAGGCGGATGCCGCGCAGTTGCGCGCCCGGCTGTCGGTGCTCCTCACCGGGCACAGCGTCGGCGACGGCGCGAAGGCGGTCACGGCGCTCCTGGCGGCCATCGCCGACCAGAGCAGGCCTGCGCGACTCGACCCCGCACTGCAGTCGCTGCTGGGTGTGGTCGCGGAAGAGCTGGAGGAGTTCCGGCAGGACAAGCTGCTGATGGCCGGGGCGGCGAACCTCGCGCGCAGCGAAGCAGACTTCCGCGGCTCGATCTATCCGCTGCTGGAGGCCATCGAAGAGCAGGTGACGCTGCTCCGGTTGATGAGCGAGATGGTGGCCGACCAGGAGGGGCTGGCCGCATCGATCGGACGCGAGAACGCGCCGTTCGGGCTGGCCGAGGCCTCGCTCGTCGTCGGCGACTACGACGTCGCGCGCACGCGCGGGCGGGTCGGCGTGCTCGGCCCGACGCGCATGGACTATCCCACCAACCTCGCGGCGGTGCGAGCCGTCGCGCACTACTTGAGCAGGTTGCTCGAAGAGGACGAGTCGGGGCGCTGACCCGACCCAGACACGACGAACCCGCGCTGCGGCGCGGGCAGGAAGGCGATTGTGGCTGATCAGGACCACTACGAAGTGCTCGGCGTGTCGCGCGATGCGACGCCGGACGAGATCAAGAAGGCGTACCGGCGGCTGGCGCGCGAGCTGCACCCCGATGTGAATCCGGGCGCGGACGCCGAGGAGAAGTTCAAGCACGTCACGCACGCCTACGACGTGCTGAGCGACCCCGAGCAGCGTCGCCGTTACGACATGGGCGGCGATTCGGCCTTCGGCGGTGCGGGCGGGTTCGGCGGCTTCGGTGACATCTTCGAGACGTTCTTCGGTGCCGCCGGGGGCGGCCAGCGCGGGGCCCGTCCGCGGTCGCGGCGGGAGCGGGGGCAGGATGCCCTGGTGCGCGTCTCGCTCGAGCTCGGTGACGTCGTGTTCGGCGTGCACCGTGACATCGAGGTCGACACCGCCGTGCTGTGCGAGACCTGCGACGGCTCGTGCTGCCAGCCCGGCACCTCCCCGGTGACCTGCGAGATCTGCCACGGGAGCGGGCACGTGCAGCGCACGGTGCGCAGCCTGCTGGGCAACGTGGTCACCAGCGCGCCCTGCAACGTCTGCCAGGGCTACGGCACGACCATCCCGTACCCCTGTGCGACCTGCCAGGGGCAGGGCCGCGTGCGGGCCCGCCGCACGGTGTCGGTCGACATCCCCGCCGGCGTCGAGTCGGGGCTGCGGCTGCAGATGCCGGGATCCGGCGAGGTCGGCCCCGCCGGCGGCCCCAACGGCGACCTGTATCTGGAGATCACCGTCGCCCACCACGATGTGTTCAGCCGTGAGGGCGACGACCTTCTCGCGACGCTCGAAGTCTCGATGCCCGACGCGATCCTCGGCACCACCACGACCATCGAGTCGCTCGACGGCACCGTCGAGCTCGAGGTGCGGCCCGGCGTGCAGAGCGGCGACGTTCTGACCATCAAGAACCGCGGCATCACGGCGCTGCGCGGTGCGGGACGCGGTGACCTGCGTGTCGGCGTGCACGTCATCACGCCGACACGCCTCGACGCCAAGGAGCGCGCGCTCATCACCGACTTCAAGAAGAAGACGAAGGCGCCGGCGCCCAAGCTCGCCGAGTTCCAGCAGGGGCTGTTCGCGCGGCTGCGCGACCGCTTCCGCAACTGACCCATGGCCCTGCACTTCGTGGTGGATGCCGCGACCGACGCCCGCATCGGCGACCGCGTCGTGCTCACCGGTGCCGAGGCGCACCATGCCGCGACCGTGCGGCGTGTGCGCGCGGGCGAGCAGATCACGCTCGGCGACGGTCGTGGCGCCTGGCTGACCGCCGAGTGCGAGGACGTCGCACCCCAGCAGGTCGCCGTGCGCGTGACCGCCCGCGACGACGTGCCGGCTCCGGCTCCGCGCATCGTGCTGGTCCAGGCGCTGGCCAAGGGTGACCGCGACGAGCTCGCCGTGCAGGCGTCGACCGAGCTGGGGGTCGACGAGATCGTCCCGTGGCAGGCGGCACGCAGCGTGTCGCGCTGGGAGGGCGCGAAGAAGGCGAAGGCTCGTGGTCGCTGGCAGACCATCGCCCGCGAGGCGGCCAAGCAGGCGCACCGCGCCTGGATCCCGGAGGTGGCCGAGGTCGCCACGACGCGTGAGCTGATCGGCCGGGCTGCGGCATCCCGCCTCATCGTCCTCGAGCCGACCGGAGCCGAACGACTGAGCGCGCTCGACCTCCCGGTCGACCGCGACGTCGTGCTGATCGTCGGGCCCGAGGGCGGCGTGGCGCCCGAAGAGCTCACGGCGTTCGCCGACGCGGGGGCCGTCATCGCCGTCCTCGGCGACACGGTGCTGCGCACCTCGACCGCGGGGCCGGCCGCGATGGCCATCGTCAGCACGCGCCTCGGGCGCTGGTGAGACCCGCTCAGTAGACTGGACGCATGAGCGAACCCTCGATCTTCACGCGCATCCTGAACGGCGAGATCCCGTCGGAGATCGTCGCGCAGACCGACACGCTGTTCGCGATCCGCGACATCGCGCCGAAGGCGCCGACCCACCTGCTGGTGATCCCCAAGACACAGGAGTACCGCGACGTGACCGAGCTCGCCGCGGGCGACCCCGGGCTGCTCATCGAGATGATCGAGCTCGCGAAGGGGCTCGCCGACGCGGAGGGCGACGGCGACTTCCGCCTCATCTTCAACACCGGCGCGAATGCCGGTCAGACCGTCTTCCACGTGCATGCGCACGTGCTGTCGGGCGGCCTCGACGAATCGAGCATGAATGCCGGATGACGCAGCCGCCGTCGAGCGGATCTACGCGGACGGCGTCGCGATGGTGCAGCTCCTCGGTCCGCAGGACCGCCTGCTGCGCGTGGTGGAGCGTGAGCATCCTGATGTCGATGTGCACGTGCGCGGCAACGAGATCACGCTCTCCGGTGACGCGCCGGCCGTGAGCGCGGCACGGTCGCTGGTCGAAGAGCTCATCGCGATGGCCCGCGCCGGCCACGGCCTCGACCCCGTCGACGTCGTGTCGTCGAACCGTATGCTGCGGGCCGAGACGGGCATGCGCCCGTCCGAGGTGCTCGGCGAGGCGATCCTGTCGTCGCGCGGCAAGGTGATCCGCCCGAAGACCGCCGGCCAGAAGGCCTACGTCGACGCGATCGACGAGAACACCATCGTGTTCGGCATCGGTCCGGCCGGTACCGGCAAGACCTATCTGGCCATGGCCAAGGCCGTGCAGGCGCTGCAGCGCAAAGAGGTCAGCCGCATCATCCTGTCCCGTCCGGCCATCGAGGCGGGGGAGCGGCTGGGGTTCCTGCCCGGCACGCTCAACGACAAGATCGACCCGTACCTGCGGCCGCTGTACGACGCGCTCAACGAGATGATGGACCCCGAGCTGGTCCCCAAGCTGATAGCGAGCGGCACGATCGAGGTCGCGCCGCTGGCGTACATGCGCGGAAGGACGCTCAACGACTCCTTCGTCGTGCTCGACGAGGCGCAGAACACCACGCCCGAGCAGATGAAGATGTTCCTCACACGCCTCGGCTTCGGCACGCGCATGGTCGTCACCGGCGACATCACGCAGATCGACCTGCCGCAGTCGGCGTCGGGCCTGCGGCTCGTGACACGCGTGCTGAAGGAGATCGACGACATCCACTTCTCGTACCTCACCAGCGACGACGTGGTGCGCCACACCCTGGTGGGCCGCATCGTCGATGCGTACACCGAGTACGACGAGAAGCGCCTGGCCGCGCGCCGCGAGCGCGATGAGGCCGAGGAGTTCGCCAACCGCGCCGAGCGGCGCGGCGCACAGCTGCGCCCACGCGGACCACGAGACCACCAGCAGAGGCGAGGACGGCCATGACGATCGAGATAACCAACGAGTCGGGCGTCACGGTCGACGAGCGGAAGCTGCTCCGGCTGACCGAGCACAACCTGGCCCAGCTGCACGTGAGCCCCGACGCCGAGGTGGCGATCCTGCTCGTCGACGAGGGCGCCATGGAGTCCCTGCACGTGCAGTGGATGGACGAGCCGGGCCCCACCGACGTCCTCAGCTTCCCGATGGACGAGCTGCGCCCCGGCACCGCCGACCTGCCCACGCCCGCGGGGCTGCTCGGCGACATCGTGCTGTGCCCGCAGGTCGCCGAGGTGCAGGCCGAGCAGGCCGGCCATTCGACGCTCGACGAGCTGCTGCTGCTGACCACGCACGGACTGCTCCACCTGCTCGGCTTCGACCACGCCGAGCCCGACGAGGAGCGCGAGATGTTCGGACTGCAGCGCGACCTGCTGCTGAGCTTCCACACCGCGGAGCGCCGCCACCGCTCATGACGGCACTCCTCCTTCTCATCGCCGCCGTCCTCCTGGTGGCGTTCGGCGGGCTCATGGCCGCCATCGACGCCGCGATGGAGGTGACCAGTCGTCAGGACCTCGTCGACATGGCCGAGGACGGCGGCCGCGGGGCACCGCAGCTGCGCCGCATCGCCGACGACGCCGACGCGCACCTGCAGGCGGTCACGTTCATCCGCGTGCTCGTCGAGACCGGTGCCGCCGTGCTGGTCACGGTCGCGTTCACGATCCTGTTCCACAGCATCTGGTGGGCGATGCTCGCCGCGGTCATCCTCATGACCGCGATCTCGTTCGTCCTGGTGGGCGCGAGCCCCCGCTCGGTGGGCCGGCGCCACGCGCAGGGCCTGCTGCGCGGCAGCGCGCGCATCGTGCGCGGCATCCGGATCATCCTCGGCCCGATCGTGCACGGCCTCATCGCCTTCGGCGACAAGGTCACCCCCGGCGGCGCGCGGGGTGCGTCGTTCTCCAGCGAAGAGCAGCTCCTCAGCATGGTCGACGAGGCCGCGTCGCAGGACCTCATCGAGCAGGACGACCGCGACCTCATCCACTCCGTGTTCGACTTCACCGACACGTTCGTGCGCGAGGTGATGGTCCCGCGCCCCGACATGGTTTCGGTGGATGCCACGACCAACGCCCGTGAGGCGATGAGCGTGTTCCTCGACAAGGGCGTGTCGCGCATCCCCGTGGTCGACGACGACGCCGACGACGTCGTGGGCGTGCTGTATCTGAAGGACCTCGTGCTGATCGGGTTCCGCGATGGCGGGACCGACACCGGGTGGCAGGATGCCCCGGTGACGGGCATCGCGCGTCCGCCGGTGTTCGTCCCCGAGTCGATGCGGGTCGAGACGCTTCTGCAGCAGATGAAGCGTGACGCCGTGCACGTGTGCATGGTGGTCGACGAGTACGGGTCCGTGGCGGGCCTGGTCACGCTCGAGGACATCATCGAGGAGCTCGTGGGCGAGATCGCCGACGAGTACGACCCTCGCGCGAGCGAGGTGGTCGAGCTGGGCCCCGAGCGGTTCCGGGTCAGCTCGCGGCTGCCGGTGTCGGACGTGGGGGAGCTCTTCGACCTCGAGCTCGACGATGAAGAAGTGGACTCGATCGGCGGACTCCTCGGCAAGGTGCTGGGCCGGGTGCCGCAGCCGGGGGCGACGGCCGTCTACGACGGGCTGAGACTGACCGGGGGCGCCTCGCGCGGGCGCGGGCGCGGCATCGCGACCGTGTTCGTCGAGCGCGTCGCCGCAGAGAAGGAGCAGGGACGATGACCGACATCCGATGCGGATTCGTGACGTTCGTGGGGCGCCCGAACGTGGGCAAATCGACGTTGACCAACGCGCTCGTCGGCGAGAAGGTCGCCATCACCAGCGAGAAGCCGCAGACCACGCGGCGGGCGATCCGCGGCATCCTGAACCGCCCCGACGGCCAGCTGATCATCGTCGACACCCCCGGCATCCACCGCCCGCGCACCCTGCTCGGGCAGCGGCTGAACGATCTCGTCGAGCAGGTGCTCGGCGACGTCGACGTCATCGCCTTCTGCGCTCCCGCGACCGAGAAGGTGGGGCCGGGCGACCGGCGCATCGCGGCGTCGCTCGACGGATATCCGCGTGCGAAGAAGGTCGCGATCGTGACGAAGACGGATGCCGCGACCCGCGACGAGATCACCGAGCGGCTGGTGGAGGTCGATCAGCTGCGCGAGGACTGGGCGGCGGTCATCCCGCTCTCGGCGCTCACACGCGACCAGCTCGACGTGCTCAGCGACGAGCTGCTCTCCCTCATGCCGACCGGGCCGGCGCTGTACCCCGACGACGTCGTGACCGATGAGAGCCTCGAAGACCGCATCGCCGAGATCATCCGCGAGGCGTCGTTGGAGGGCGTGCGCGACGAGCTGCCGCACTCGATAGCAGTGACCATCCAGGACATCTCGCGACGCGACGACAAGGAGCTCACCGACGTCTACGCCGACATCGTCGTGGAGCGCGACAGCCAGAAGGCGATCATCATCGGGCGCAAGGGTGCACGGCTGAAGGATGTCGGGGCCCGCGCTCGCGCGGGGATCGAGCCGCTCGTGGGCACCAAGGTGTTCCTGTCGCTGCACGTGCGCGTGGCCAAGGAGTGGCAGCGCGACCCCAAGCAGCTCGGGCGCCTGGGATTCTGAACCGTGTCCTGCACGCCCTCGCGACGGGTGTACTCTGTCTTCATGCGTGCAGGCTTCGTGCTTCTCCTTAGCTGCCGCGGCGAGTCCTCGTTCTAGGGCCTTCCTCGTCGCGGAGCTTCGCGTTGGCCCGCTTTCCAGACGAGAGATGCAGAGCCCCGAGATGAAGAACAACCAGAAGCCCTCGACGATGCCGATCCACAAGTATCGGCCGTTCCACGAGCAGATCCGCGTCGACCTGCCCGACCGCACCTGGCCCACGAAGCACATCAGCGTCGCGCCCCGGTGGTGCGCGGTCGATCTGCGCGACGGCAACCAGGCGCTCATCGACCCGATGAGCCCCGAGCGCAAGCGCATCATGTTCGACCTGCTGGTGCGCATGGGCTACAAGGAGATCGAGGTCGGATTCCCCTCGGCGAGCCAGACCGACTTCGACTTCGTGCGCCAGCTGATCGAAGAGCACCTCATCCCCGACGACGTCACGATCCAGGTGCTGACGCAGTCGCGCGAGCACCTGATCGAGCGCACGTACGAGGCGATCGCCGGGGCCAAGCAGGCCATCGTGCACCTGTACAACTCGACGAGCATCCTGCAGCGCGAGGTCGTGTTCCGCACCGACAAGCAGGGCATCATCGACATCGCCCTGAACGGTGCCCGCCTGTGCCGCGAGTACGAGAAGCGGGTGCCCGAGACGGCCGTGTACTACGAGTACTCGCCCGAGAGCTACACGGGCACCGAACTGGAGTTCGCCGCCGACATCTGCAACCAGGTGCTGGACATCTTCGAGCCTGAGCCCTCCCGCAAGGTCATCATCAATCTGCCCGCCACCGTCGAGATGGCCACGCCCAACGTGTACGCGGACTCGATCGAGTGGATGAACCGGCACCTGAACCACCGCGAGAACGTCATCCTCTCGCTGCACCCGCACAACGACCGCGGCACCGCGGTCGCGGCGGCCGAGCTGGGCTACATGGCCGGCGCGGACCGGATCGAGGGCTGCCTGTTCGGCAACGGTGAGCGCACCGGCAACGTCGACCTGGTGACGCTGGGCGTCAACCTGTTCACGCAGGGCATCGACCCGCAGATCGACTTCAGCGACATCGATCAGATCAAGCGCACCGTCGAGCACTGCAACCAGCTGCCCGTGCCCGAACGCACGCCGTGGGGCGGCGACCTGGTCTTCACCGCGTTCAGCGGCTCGCACCAGGACGCCATCAAGAAGGGCTTCGAGTCGATGGAGGCCCGCGCCGCCGCGGCGGGCGTCACGGTCGACGAGATCGAGTGGGGCGTGCCTTATCTGCCCGTCGACCCGAAGGACCTGGGCCGCTCCTACGAGGCGGTCATCCGTGTCAACTCGCAGTCGGGCAAGGGCGGCGTCGCCTACCTGTTGAAGACCGACCACGCGCTCGACCTGCCGCGCCGTCTGCAGATCGAGTTCTCTGGTGTCGTGCAGGCCAAGACCGACGAAGAGGGCGGCGAGGTCACCAGCTCCCAGATCTGGGACATCTTCACCGACGAGTACCTGCCCACCGATGTGGACGAGGCGCGCTGGGGCCGGTTCGAGCTGCTGAGCACGCGCACCTCGAGCGACATGACCGGTGACGTGGTGCTCGACGTGAAGCTGCGCGACGGCGAGATCGAGGTGCAGACGCAGGCGACCGGCAACGGCCCGGTCGCGGCGTTCGTCGAGGTGCTGCGCGCCGAGGGCATCGACGTCACGGTGTACGACTACGTCGAGCACGCGCTCTCCACCGGCGGCGACGCGCAGGCGGCCTCGTACGTCGAGCTGCAGGTCGACGACCAGCGCCTGTGGGGCGTCGGCATCGACGGCGACATCTCGACGGCATCGCTCAAGGCCATCGTGTCGGGAGTCAACCGGGCGATCCGTACGCGGCAGGAGTCGCAGACCCTCGCCGCGGTCTAGTCCTCGGGCTTGACGATCGGGATCGCGGTGGTCTCCACCGCGACCTTGCGCCGATGCAGCATGCGCTGCTCGGGCAGCGACACGTCGAAGACCACCGCGAGCACGCGGATCACGGCGGTCACCACGATCCCGATCACGGCCGAGGCCACCATCGGCGTGCCGAGCAGGTGGGCCACGGCCAGTACGAGGCATCCCGCGCCGGCGGCGACGGCGTAGAGCGACCCGACGTGCATGATCGCGACGGGCAGTCCCACGAGGACATCGCGCAGAACGCCGCCGCCGACCGCGGCGCACGCTCCGATGAAGACGGCCGGCACGAGCGGCAGCCCCAACGTCAGGGCCTTGCTCGTTCCGAACGCGCCGAACAGGGCGATCACGAGGGCGTCGAGCCCCACGATCACACCGTTGGCCCTGCTCAACGGCCCCGCGAGGAGCATCCCCACGAGGGATGCCGCCGTCGCCGTCAGGAGGTACCAGTTGCTGTGCAGCGTCACCGGCGTGACGTTCAGCAGCAGGTCGCGGATGAGCCCGCCGCCCATCCCGACCATGATCCCGATGATCGCTACGCCCAGGAAGTCCAGGCGGCGCTGCCCGCGGAACCCGGCGGCGAACAGCGCGCCCTGGATGCCGCCGAGGGCCACCGCGGTCAGGTCCGCCCACAGCGGAATGATGAGGATCGGCTCGTTCACGCCCTCTATTGTCCCCGGTGCCCGGGATAATGGAGGAGTGCCCACCTATCGCGACGAAGTCGTGGTCCTGCGCACCCACAAGCTGGGTGAAGCCGACCGCATCGTCACCTGCCTGAGCAGGCGGCACGGCAAGGTCCGCGCGGTCGCGAAGGGCGTGCGGCGCACCTCGTCGCGCTTCGGCGCGCGCCTCGAGCCGTTCATGGTGGCCGACGTGCAGCTGTACGTCGGGCGCAGTCTCGACATCATCCAGCAGGCCGAGTCGCTGGGCGCGTACGGTGCCGAGATCGCGATGCACTACGACCGCTACACGGCCGCCAGCGCCATGGTCGAGACCGCCGATCGGCTGAACGAGGCCGAGGCGACACCCCAGCAGTATCTCCTGCTGGTGGGCGGCCTGCGGGCCCTCGCACGCGGCGAGCACGCGGCGCGCAGCATCCTCGATTCCTATCTGCTGCGCGCGATGTCGATGTCGGGCTGGGCACCCGGGCTCGGCGACTGCGCGCGCTGCGGGCTGCCGGGCCCCCACGAGAACTTCGTCGCGCAGCTGGGGGGCGTCGTGTGCCACGAATGCGCACCCGCGGGCTCCGTCCGCGTCGACATGGCGACGACCGGGCTGCTGCAGTCGCTCATCGCGGGGGAGTGGGATGTGGTGGATGCCGCGACCCCGGCCGCGACGGCGGCCGCGTCGGGCCTCGTGGCGGCCTACGCCCAGTGGCACCTCGAGCGCGGCATCCGCGCCCTCGAGCACGTCCTCTCCGAGCCGGCGCTGCCGGAGGAAGCCCGCCTGTGAGCCCCAAGCCCTACACGCACAAAGACGCCGTGCCGTTCCGCCCCCTCGATTGGACGGGCGTGTACCCGCCGGAGTATCCGAAGGGGGCGGTGCCCGACCACGTCGCCATCGTGATGGACGGCAACGGGCGCTGGGCGAACCGCCGCGGTCTCACCCGCGTCGAGGGGCACCGCGCGGGTGAGGCGGCACTGCTCGACGTCGTCGCCGGCGCCGTCCAGGCGGGCGTGAAGCACCTGTCGGTCTATGCCTTCTCGACCGAGAACTGGACGCGCTCGCCCGACGAGGTGCGCTTCCTCATGGGGTTCAACCGCGAGGTGCTGCACCGGCGGCGCGACCAGCTCAACGAGTGGGGCGTGCGCGTGCGGTGGGCGGGGCGCAAGCCGCGGCTGTGGGGTTCGGTCATCAAAGAGCTGCAGTACGCCGAGCAGCTCACCGCCGGCAACGACGTGCTCACCCTCACGATGTGCGTGAACTACGGCGGCCGCGTCGAGCTCGTCGACGTGATGCGCTCGATCGCCGACGACGTCGCCGCGAAGAGGCTGAAGCCGTCGGCGGTGACCGAGAAGCTCATCCGACGCCGGCTCTACATCCCCGAGATGCCCGACGTCGACCTGTTCGTGCGCTCGTCGGGCGAGCAGCGCACGTCGAACTTCCTGCTGTGGGAGTCGGCCTACGCCGAATTCGTCTTCCTCGACACGCTGTGGCCCGACTTCACCCGGCAGGACCTCTGGCACGCCATCGACCTGTACCTCGACCGCGATCGGCGGTTCGGGGGCGCGGTGGACGCCCCCGACGAAGCGCTCTGATCAGGCCGTCGCAGCGCGGTGCTCGTCCCACACCTGGCGAGCGATCTGCGCGAAGGCCTCGGGCGGCTGGGCGCCGCTGACACCGTACTTGCCGTCGATGACGAAGAACGGCACGCCGTTGATGCCGTAGGCGGCGGCCTGGGCCTGGTCGTCGCGCACGGCCTGCAGGTAGCGGCCCGACTCGAGCGCGTCGCGGGCGGCCGCGGCATCCAGCCCCACCTCTTCGGCGAGCGCGACGAGGTCGTCGATGCGCCCGACGTGGCGTCCCTCCGTGAAGTACGCCGACATCAGGCGCTCCTTCATCTCGCGCTGCGCGCCGTGCTCCTTCGCGAAGTGCAGCAGCTCGTGCGCCTTCACCGTGTTGGTGTGCTGCAGACTGTCGAAGTCGTAGTGCAGCCCCGCCTGGGCGGCCACTCCCGTCACGCGGTCGAGCATCTGGTGCACCTGGTCGGGCGACATGCCCTTGTGCCCCGTGAGGTAGTCGACCTCCGTGCCCTGGAAGTCGACGGGGGTGTCGGGGGAGAGCTCGAACGAGTGGAACACCACCTCCACCTCGGGGGCGTCGTCGCCCTCGGATGCCTGGGCCAGCCCCTTCTCGAGGTTGCGCTTGCCGATGTAGCACCACGGGCAGGCGATGTCGGACCAGATGTCGATCGAGATGGGTTCAGTCACAGCAGGTGCAACCTCTCCGGGCGAGATGTATTCCCACGCATGGGAAAGATCACGCGGGCAGGTTCTCTTCGATCACGGCGACGACGGCGGGGTCGTCGGGCTTCGTCTTGGGGTGGAAGCGATGGATGCCGCCGCCCGGCGTCACCACGAACTTCTCGAAGTTCCAGCGGATCGGGCCGCGCTCGCCCTCGGCGTTGCGCGCCTTCTTCAGCGCCTTGTAGAGCGGAGCGGCGCCGGGCCCGTTGACCTTGATCTTGTCGAGGATGGGGAAGGTGACCCCCCAGGTGGTGGAGCAGTACTCGACGATCTCGTCGATCGAGCCGGGCTCCTGGCCCATGAACTGGTTGCAGGGGAAGCCGAGCACGGTGAAGCCGCGGTCGCCGTAGGCCTCCTGCAGCTGCTCGAGCTGCTCGTACTGCGGGGTGTTGCCGCACCGGGAGGCGACGTTGACGATCATCACGACCTTGCCGTCATAGTCCTGCAGGGTCGCGGAGCCGCCATCGGCCGTCGCGAAGGGGATCTCGCCGAGCGAGGGGGAGGTTTCGGGTGCCATGTCCACAGCCTAAGCGTGTGCGTCCCGCCTGGCGCCGCGGTCTGGGAGAATGGACAGGTGACGACCCTGACCGCCCCCGCCCGCACGCTGCGCATCGGGCCGATCGAGCTCGACGCGCCCGTCGTGCTCGCGCCCATGGCAGGGATCACCAACGCCGCGTTCCGGCGGCTGTGTCGCGAGTACGGTGCTGGCCTCTATGTCAGCGAGATGATCACCACTCGTGCGCTCGTCGAGCGCAACGCGGTCACGATGCGGCTGATCACCCACCACGAGTCCGAGTCGCTGCGGTCGATCCAGCTGTACGGCGTCGATCCTGTGACGGTCGAGAACGCGGTGAAGATCCTCGTCGACGAAGACCGCGCCGATCACATCGACATGAACTTCGGATGCCCCGTTCCCAAGGTCACCCGCAAGGGCGGCGGTTCCGCGCTGCCGTGGAAGCTCGACCTGTTCGAGGCCATCGTGACACGCGCCGTGAAAGCCGCGGGTGACGTCCCGGTCACCATCAAGATGCGCAAGGGCATCGACGACACGCACCTCACCTATCTCGATGCGGCGCGCATCGCCGAAGACGCGGGGGTATCGGCCATCGCGCTGCACGCGCGCACGGCGGGCCAGTACTACTCCGGTCACGCCGACTGGTCGGCGATCGCGACCCTGAAGGATGCGGTGACGAGCATTCCCGTGCTCGGCAACGGCGACATCTGGTCGGCGGCCGACGCGCAGCGGATGATGGCCGAGACCGGCTGCGACGGCGTCGTGGTGGGTCGTGGATGCCTCGGCCGCCCATGGCTGTTCGGCGACCTCGCCCGTGCCCTGGGCGAGCCCGGCGCCGCGCACGGCGACCCCGTCGACGCGACGCTCGGCTTCGTCGCGCAGGCGTTCCGTCGCCATGCCGAGCTGCTCGTCGAGTTCTTCGAGGATGAGGACCGCGGGTGCCGCGATGTCCGCAAGCACGTCGCCTGGTATTTCAAGGGCTATCCGGTGGGCGGCGAGCTGCGTGCGCGCCTGGCCACCGCCTCGAGCCTCGCCGAGATCGACGAGCTCCTCGCGGAGATGGATCTCGATGCCCCGTATCCCGGGGCGGGTGCCGAAGGCCAGCGCGGCCGTGCCGGCTCTCCCAAGCGCACGGTGCTGCCCGAGGGGTGGCTCGACTCGCGCGAGATCGGTGCGCACGCCGCGACCCTGACCGAATCGGAGGCCGACACGAGTGGCGGCTGAAGGCGCGTCCGCGGTCGGCGTCTCCCCGGGCCGGCCGAGCGGATACGACGACGCCGATGCCGCGCGCTTCTTCGGGGAGCGGCATCGCTCGCAGCGCGACGACTTCGCCCGTGACCGCGCCCGAGTGCTGCACTCCGCGGCGCTGCGCCGGCTGGCCGCGAAGACGCAGGTGCTCAGCCCCGCCTCGCCCGCCGATTTCGCACGCAACCGACTGACGCACTCGCTCGAGGTCGCGCAGGTGGGCCGCGAGCTGGCCACGGCCCTGCGCCTGTCGCCCGACGTGGTCGACACCGCGTGCCTGAACCACGACCTGGGGCATCCGCCGTTCGGACACAACGGCGAGCGCGCCATGAACGAGTGGGCCGAAGACATCGGCGGCTTCGAGGGCAACGCGCAGACCCTGCGCATCGTGACGCGACTCGAGCCGAAGGTGCTCGGGCCCGACGGGGCCAGCTACGGGTTGAACCTCACCCGTGCGAGCCTCGACGCCACCTGCAAGTACCCGTGGACGGCCGACAGACCCCTGCCCGACGCCGGCGGACGACTCAAGTTCGGCGTGTACGCCGAGGACGAGGACATCTTCCACTGGATGCGTGCCGGCGCGCCCGGTCGGGTGCGCTGCATCGAGGCCGAGGTCATGGATCTCTCCGACGACATCGCCTACTCGGTCCACGACTTCGAGGACGCGATCGTCAACGGGTACCTCGACCCGGCGCGTCTGACCGCACCCGGTGAGCACGAGGCTCTGCTGGACGCCATCCAGACCTGGGTGGGGTACGACTTCCACCGCGACGAGCTGGCCGACGCCCTGCATCGGCTCACCCGGCTCGGCGAGTGGCTGACGACGTTCACCGCCACACGGGCCGATCTCGCGCGGTTGAAGAACCTGACCAGCGACTTGATCGGGCGCTTCGCCCGGGCGGCGACCGCAGCGACGCGCGACGCGTACGCCGCAGAAGACCTGACCCGCTATCGCGCACACGTCGTGGTGCCGCGGGTCATCGAGGTCGAGATGGCGGTGCTCAAGGGCGTCATCGGCGCATTCGTCGTCTCGATCGAGGGGCGCAAGCAGCTGTACAAGGAGCAGCGGAGAGTCCTCAAGCGGCTCGCCGACGCGCTGGTGCAGCATCCCGAACGTCTGTCGCCCATGTACGCGGAGGACTTCGCCGCCGCGGGGACGGATGCCGCGGCACGGCGCGTCGTCGTCGATCAGGTCGCGAGTCTCACCGACCAGCAGGCGATCTCCTGGCATCGGACGCTCGTCGGCGACATCGACGCGGCCTCGCTGGGAGTGTGGTCGCCCGACCCGGTCGGGGCGCACTGATGGCGGGTCGCATCGCGCAGGCCGACATCGACGAGGTCAAGGCGCGCGTGAACATCGCCGACGTCATCGGCGAGCGCGTGGCGCTCAAGCCCGCCGGCATCGGCTCGATGAAGGGTCTCTGCCCGTTCCACGACGAGAAGAGCCCGAGCTTCAACGTGCGCCCGCAGGTGGGCTTCTACCACTGCTTCGGCTGCGGCGAGTCGGGCGACGTGTACACGTTCCTGCGGCAGATGGACCATCTCACGTTCACCGAGGCCGTCGAGCGGATGGCCGCGCGCATCGGCTACACCCTTCACTACGAGGAGGGCGGGGTCGCCCCCGAGACCTCCGGCCGCACGCGGTTGTACGCCGCGAACTCCGCGGCTGCCGAGTGGTACCGCCAGCAGCTGATGACCCCCGCCGCCGATGCCGGTCGGCGCTTCCTCGGCCAGCGCGGCTTCGATGCGGGTGCGGCGGCGCATTTCGGCGTCGGCTTCGCGCCGAAGGGATGGTCGGGACTGCGCGACGCCCTGCACAAGCAGGGGTTCACCGATGAGGAGCTCCTGGCCGCCGGGCTCGTGTCACAGGGCCAGCGCGGCGTCTACGATCGCTTCCGCGGGCGGGTCGTCTGGCCGATCCGTGACATCACGGGGCAGACGCTCGGCTTCGGCGCGCGCCGGCTGTTCGACGACGACAACGGTCCGAAGTACCTGAACACCCCCGAGACCGTGCTCTACAAGAAGACCCAGGTGCTGTACGGGCTCGACCTCGCCAAGCGCGACATCTCGCGCGGTGACCCGCGTCGGGTGGTCGTCGTCGAGGGGTACACCGACGTCATGGCCTGCCATCTGGCCGGCGTGACGACGGCGGTCGCGACCTGTGGCACGGCGTTCGGCGGCGAGCACATGAACATCCTCCGCCGCGTGATCGGCGACGACGGCTCCGCCGAGGTGGTCTTCACCTTCGACCCCGACGCCGCGGGCCAGAAGGCCGCGGTGCGCGCGTTCGCCTCGACCAAGGGGCTGAAGGCGCAGAGCTTCGTGGCCACCGGTCCGGAGGGTCTCGACCCCTGCGATCTCCGACTGCAGCGGGGGGATGCCGCGGTCCGTTCCCTCATGGACGCGAAGGTGCCCATGTTCGAGTTCGTCATCGACCAGCGGGTCTCGGGGTTCGATCTCGCGACGGTGGAGGGACGCATCGGCGGCCTGCGGGCTGCGGCGCCGATCGTCGCAGAGCTGCGCGACCCGCTGCTGCGCAGCGAGTACAAGCACGTGCTCTCCCGCCGGCTCGGCATGGAGCCGGGCGCCGTCGATCGCGAGGTCGACCGTGCCGCCCACGCCGAGGCGAACCAGGCCCGGACGCCGCAGCGGCAGGATGCCGCGGCATCCACCCCGTCCGAACCCGAGCTGCGGGTCACGCTGGCCACGCTGCAGCGCACGCCCGACGTGGGGCTGGAACGCGACGCGATGATGGGGTTCCTGCAGTACGGGCACCGCATCGAGACGACGTTGCGCGTGCGCGCGCTCGCCCTGCCGCTGCGCAACCCGGCGCTGGAGGCCGTGCGGCAGAGCGTGGCGGCCGTCACCGATGTCGAGCGCACCGGGTGGGCCGTCGATGCGGTCTCGGCGGTGCGCGAGCCGTACCGGTCGCTGGCGGCCGAGCTTCTCACGGGGGAGTTCCCGGCGCGCGACGACGACCACGCCGTGGTGTCGGCGCACGACCTGGCGCGTCGGCTGGTGCTGCGCGCGCTGGACGGGCGCAAGCGCGAGCTGCTCGGAGCCATCCAGCGCGTGCCGGCCGATTCCGAAGAGGGCCGTGCCGTCCGACTCGAGCTGCGTGAGCTCGATGCCGAACGGCAGCGACTGCTCGCCGACTCGTAGCGCGTCGCTGGCGCCGTCGGCGGGGACAGGGCAGGATGAAGGCATGACCCGACGACGTGACGCCGAAGTCGCCATCGAGTGCGTCGATCTGTCGATCGCGCGGGCCTCCGCTCGCGGGGGAGCACGCGTCGTCGACGGCGTCAGTGCGAGGCTGCCGCACGGCGGGGCCCTCGCGGTGCTCGGGCCCACGGGGGCGGGCAAATCGAGCCTGGCGACCGTGCTCGCCGGCGCGGAAGAACCCGGACTGGCCGTCGTGGGCGGCGATGCATGGGTGGAGGGGATCCCCGTGCGCAAGCCGGGACGTGCGCACCGCCAGCACACCTATGTGACCGGTTACCTCGCACAGGGCGATGGCGCCCGCCTGCCGTCGCGGCTGACGGTCGAAGAGGTCATCGCCTCACCGATCACCCGACGCTCGCGTCGAGTCGACAAGCGCGCACTGGCGATTCGCGTCGCCGCGCTGCTCGACGAGATGAAGCTCCCTCTGGGCATCACGGTGCAGTATCCGTACGAGCTGAGCGCAGGGATGCGGCAGCGGGTCGCCTTCGCCCGCGCCGTGATGCTGCAGCCGCGCGTGCTCATCGCCGACGATCTGGTGGCGAATCTCGACCTCTCGTCGCGGGAGGCGGTGCTGGCGGCCATCCGCCGGCGACGCGAGGCCTACGGCATGTCGACCCTGCTCGTGGGCAACGATCGAGACGTCGTGGAGGCGCTCGGCGCCCACGTGCTGGTGCTGCGCGCGGGGCACGTCGTCGCCGTGGGCGAGAGTGCGTCGGACGTCACCTGGACCCCGAGCGGCGACGCGGATCATCGCCTCATCGCGTCATGAGCACCCCGAGAAGTTTGCTAAGCTAGACGAGCTGCTGCGGCGACGCGGTATGTATTCCTCCATAGCTCAATTGGCAGAGCAGCCGGCTGTTAACCGGCAGGTTCTTGGTTCGAGTCCAAGTGGGGGAGCGAAGGCCCTGAGGCTCCACCCTCAGGGCCTTTTTTCGCGCGCGAGAAGGGGCCCCCGTGACTGACAGCTACACCCTCGCAACAGACGGCGCCTGCTCGGGAAACCCCGGGCCCGCAGGATGGGCGTGGGTGGGCGCCGACGGCCAGTGGGCCGCCGGTTCGGTCGTGCAGGGGACGAACAACATCGGGGAGCTGCTCGCGCTGCTCAACGCGATCCGCGATCACCGGGATGTCGAGAACCTCACGGTCCAGGCCGACTCGAAGTACGCGATCGACACCTACGCGTCGTGGATGGACGGTCACGCGCGCCGCGGCTGGAAGACCAGTACGGGCGCCCGCACGAAGAACGTCGACATCCTCAAGGACCTCATCGCCGAGCGCGACGCCCGCCGTGAGCACGGGCTGCCCGACGTGATCCTCGAGCACGTGCGCGGCCACACCGGCCACCGGTTGAACAGCTGGGCCGATGAGCGTGCCGTGCGCGCGGCGAAGCACGCCGCGAAGGGGACGGCGAGCCGGTGGTCGTCGCTGGACGGCCAGGAGCCGCTCGACGTGAGCGTCGACCCGCCCCGCTCTGCGCAGGACAAGCCGAAGCGCCGTTAGGCGCGTTGCTAGGCGTCGATGTCGTCGACGCCGGGCGTCCAGGCCTGTCCGGGGCGACCCCAGCCGCGCTTCCTGGCGATCTTCTGCGTCGTCTTCCAGTCGCTGTCGCTCAGCCGATCGATGTAGAGCACGCCGTCGAGGTGATCGAACTCGTGCTGCATGATGCGGGCGCGCCAGCCGTCCACCTGGATCTGGACCGGCCTGCCCTCGACATCGATGCCGGTGACGAGCACCTCATCGGATCGGCGGAGCGGGAACCGCTCGCCGGGAAACGACAGGCACCCTTCCGACTCCTCATCGGGGTCGGGCGCGCCGGGCTCGGCCGGCTTCATCCACAGCACCGGATTGATGATCTCGCCGCGCCAGGGAGCACCGTCGTCGTCCTGATACGTGTAGACGTAGATGCGCAGCGGCACGCCCACCTGAGGCGCCGCGAGGCCCACGCCGGGTGCGGCATCCATCGTTTCGTACATGTCGGCAACCAGCTGTCGGATCTCGTCGGTGATCTCGTCGACGAGGGCCGCGGGGGAGTGGAGCACGGGGTCGCCCATTATGCGGATGGGAAGAACAGGCACGTCTTCAGCCTACCGGCGGCCTCGCCCCGGTAATGTCGAAGGGTGATCGCGACGGACCTGCCGCTGGACGATGTCACCGACCAGCTGGTCGGGGTCCTTGGTGACCCGAAGATCCTCATCGGTATTCCGCTGGCGCTGCTCGGAGCCGTCTTCATGTCGTTCGGTGCGCAGTATCAGTACCGTGGCGTCAACAAGGTCGAGCGGATCACCGGCACCAGCGGCAGCGAGGGGCTCACCGGCAAGCAGATGCTCAGCCTGCTGCGCCGGCCGTCCTGGGTCGTCGGAACGCTCATGCTGGGCCTCGCGATCGTCTGCCAGCTCAGCGCCCTCGTGTTCGCCCCGCTGATCCTCGTGCAGCCGCTGGGCGCCGTGTCGCTCGTGATCACGACGCTGCTGAACGCCCGCGTGTCGGGCCACAAGCCCACGACGCAGTCCGTGCGGTCGATCATCGCCTGCGTGGGCGGCATCTTCGTGTTCGTCACGATCGCCGCGTTCGTGGCCACCGAGACGCTGCTGACGGACGGACAGATCCTGACCGTCGTCGTCATGCTGGGAGTCGTGCTGGTGCTCGCCGCCGGCACGTGGCTCGTGTTCCGCAAGCGTGCGCACCCGCTGTTCTACATCGTGACGTCGGGCATCCTCTACGGCTTCGTCGCGACGCTCGCGAAGATCGTCATCAAGCGCGTGCAGGCGGGCGACATCGATTGGCTGACGATCGCGTGCGCCGCGGGCCTGCTGCTCGCCGTGGTGCTGGGCGCCTACTTCGTGCAGACGGCGTATTCGGTGGGCCCGCCCGACCTCGTCATCGCGGGGCTGACCGTCATCGACCCGATGGTGGCGGTGCTCATCGGCCTGCTCGTCCTGAAGGAAGCCGCGACGGCCAACATCTGGGCGTTCCTCGGATTCGTCGCGGCCGGCCTCATCGCCGTCTACGGAGTGTTCTCGCTGGCACGCAACCATCCGCAGGTCATCAGCGAGAGCCAGGAGCTGCCGATCCGCCGCGGCAGCCACGGCACGAACGACGGCAAGCCGGAGAATTAGTCCCGCTCGGTGCTGATCACGATCTTGCCGTCGTGAATGCGTCCCTTGTCGCCGGGGATCGGCGTGGGTGCGGGCAGCTCGACCTGCATCTCCCAGTCGGCATGCGCCTCTTCGGCCGTCGGACGCCAGACCACGTCGAGTCCGGATCCGAGTCCCCCGAATGACGAGGCCCGACGCCGGAGCCAGCCCATCGCACCCATGGTGTGATCATCCCACGACGGCGGCACGATAGGCTCGTTCTCCGAGAGGGGCGGTGGCCAAGCTGGTGAAGGCAGCGGGCTCATAACCCGACGATCGTGGGTTCAAGTCCCACCCGCCCTACAAAAAGATCTGGTCAGACGCGATTAATTTCGGGACCAAAGAGCTCAGGATGCCGCCACCTACGCAATAGGTTTCGTGAACCTCGGTGGAGAAGTAGGTTCTCGAGAGTACTGGATCCGAGTTCTCCGCACGAGGCAAACCTGGTCAGCAGGACTTCGCGTCATTCAAGAGTGCTACAGGATGCTGCTCCGAGGTGCTCTTGTCGGCGGCGCTCGAAAACTGGACAGTAGCGGCGCTTGAAAAGTGAACACTCAACGATTGGAGAGTGATCACTTTGGAGGACTGGGCGCTGATTCGGAGGCTTGCCGCGGAGGGTGAGCCGAAGGCGAAGATCGCGGCGAGGTTGGGGATCTCGCGGACCACGGTCATCAGGGCGGTGAATTCGGAGTCGCCGCCGCGGTATGAGCGCAGGCCTGCGCCGACGTCGTTCACGCCGTTCGAGGCGCGGGTGCGTGAACTTCTGGGCGAGACTCCGACGATGCCGGCGACAGTGCTCGCCGAACGGGTTGGCTGGACCGGGTCGATCCGATGGTTCCGCGACAACGTGAAGAGGCTGCGACCCGAGCAGCAGCGCATCGATCCTGCTGACCGGCTGGTCTGGGCCGCGGGCGACGCGGCGCAATGCGACTTGTGGTTCCCGCCGAGGAAGATCCCTCTCGAGGACGGAACGGCGAAGCTGCTCCCGGTGCTGGTCATCGCTCCGGCGCACTCGAGATTCGTGACGGGGCGGATGATCCCGACCCGCAAGACCGAGGATCTGCTGCTGGCATCGTGGGAGCTGATCGAACGGCTCGGGCGGGTGCCGCGGCGGCTGCTCTGGGACAACGAGCCCGGCATCGGCCGCGGCAAACGGCACGCGGACGGGATCGACGCGTTCATGGGAACCCTCGCGACAAAGCTGGTGCTGCTACCGCCACGGGACCCGGAATCGAAGGGCATCGTGGAGCGCCGCAACGGGTGGTTCGAGACCTCGTTCATGCCAGGCCGGTCGTTCACCTCACCGGCGGACTTCAACGAGCAGTTCACCGACTGGCTGACTCTCGCGAACGGGCGGGTCGTGCGCACTCTGGGTGCGTCTCCGGCTTCCCGGTTGGAGACAGACCTGGCGGGCATGCTGCCGTTGCCGCCGATCCGGCTGCATCTGGGCTGGCGCAGTCGGATCCGGCTCGGCCGGGACTATTACGTCCGCGTCGACACGAACGACTACTCCGTTGACCCGCGCGCTATCGGGCGGGTCGTGGAGGTGACCGCCGATCTTGATCAGGTTCGAGTGCGTCTGGACGGGCGGGTCGTCGCGGACCATCCCCGGTCGTGGGCGCGCGGAAGGGTGATCACCGACCCCGCCCACAAGGACGCGGCGGCGGTGCTGCGGCACCAGTTCCAGCAGCCGCGGCGGGTCGCGGCCGGTGATGATCTCGCCCGAGACCTCGCGGACTACGACCGGGCGTTCGGTCTGGTCGAGGGAGATCACTGATGGCCGCCACCAAGACCACCGAGTCGGTCAAGCAGATCACCTACCTTGCCGGTGCGCTGAAAGCGCCCCGGATCACCGAAGCTGCCTCCCGGATGGCGGACCAGGCCCGGGATGCGGGCTGGTCGTTCGAGGACTACCTCGCCGCTGTCCTGGAACGCGAAGTGAGCGCCCGGAACGCTTCGGGCGCGGAGCTGCGGATCAAAGCGGCCGGGTTCTCCGCGCGGAAGACGCTCGAGGACTTCGACTGGGACGCGCAACCGGCCGCCCGGCAGCAGATCGCCGCTCTCGCCTCCGGAGGGTTCCTCCTCGAAGCGCAGAACGTGGTCCTGCTCGGCCCGCCTGGAACCGGGAAGACGCACCTCACGACTGCGCTCGGAATCGTCGCCGCGCGGCACGGGCACCGGGTGTTGTTCGGGACCGCGACGGAATGGGTCACCCGCCTGACCGACGCACACCGGCAAGGCAACCTACCCCGTGAGCTTGCGAGGTTGCGGCGTTACGGGCTGATCATCGTCGACGAAGTCGGCTACCTCCCCTTCGAGCAAGACGCCGCGAACCTGTTCTTCCAGCTCGTCTCATCCCGCTACGAACACGCGTCGCTGATCCTGACCTCGAACCTGCCGTTCTCCGGCTGGGGCGGGGTCTTCGGAGACCAAGCCGTCGCCGCTGCGATGATCGACCGGATCGTTCACCATGCCGATGTCCTCACCCTCAAGGGCGCCAGCTACCGACTCCGCGGCAGAGGCATCGACAGCCTTCCCAGCATCCGAACCACCACCGACGAAACACCCAGCTAAACTGCCCGCAACCGTTCACTTTTCGAACGCCGAAAGCGTTCAGAGTTCGAGCGCCGCCGACAGTGACAGACGTCGGTTGAATAGTGGCCGACACGAAGCTGTTGGGCGCTGATGCACCGAGGTTCGCGTCGTTGGCCGTTGAGCTCCAGAACATGGAAGCGAGCGACAAGATCGTGGTGACGACGATCACGCCGGGGCAGGGTGTCACGCTTCTTCACCTCAGGTCTACGAGCCGGTGCGGGACGAGTCGCAGAAAGATTAGCAGGCTACGAACACACTCGAACGGGTAGGGGCGGGACCTTTCCTCGGCTGGCAGAATGGTCAAGGCGTCGGGCGCAGTTGAGTTCGCTCCTGCGTATCTCGTAGCAACTCGTCCGTGCGCGGCTTCTCGCTGCATATCGACACGCTCTCTGACGCTGTCCGGAAACTCGAGCACATCCACGAAGACGCCGAGGTTGCGGACAAGTCGCTGTTGCAACCGGCTCACGTCAGGAACGCGGCACGAGAGAATGCCCTCGACCGGTTCGCGGGTGTTGCCTTGCGTGGCTGGGGTGAGCGCACCTCGGCCATCCACCAGCTCGCCGAACGGCTGGGCCTGGTGAGGCATCTGTACGAGAACGCCGTCCAGGTGGGTCAGCAGTTATGCAACTGGGACAGACCAGCGACCCGACAGCACTGGTTCCGCGATCTGTCGCCGGCATCGAGGCTGTTGTCACCGCATGGCAGAAGCGCGGCGACACGGCATCTCAGATCGCGCGTGCGCTGCGTCGGCAGGCCGTTCCTGAGGGCTGGGCCGGTGACGGTGCTGACGGGCTCGAGGCCCGCGAGAGCGAGATCGCGGCCTCCCGCGCACCCTAGAAGGGTGGTTTGTCGGGGAGTGGGGGTGTGGGTCTGGTGCGGTGCCCGGTGGGGAATTCGAGTTGGATGGTGTGGTCGCGTCGTCGTCGGTGTTTGATTTTGGTGAAGTCTTTGATGACGTGGTCGGGGTCGCATTCCGGTGCGAGGTTGGCGATGTTCGTGGGCCCTCGTTTCGGCCCGTGGTATTGGCACCAGTGGTCGATGTCGGCGTCCAGGGCGAGCCGATCGCACCCGTCGCGCAGGCAGGTGCCGTGCCATAAGGCCAACCATGCCCGCTGGGCGGGGGTGGCGGTGCGGGTCCGGCGGTCCATGTCGAGGATGACCCCGGTGACCGGGTCGGTGATCACACGGGTGAACGCCCCGGCATCCAGGAGCAGCTGGCGGGCGGTGGCCTCGTCGATGGGTCCTTCGCCGGGGATGAGGGGTTCCCGGTTCAGGTTGAGCCCTGCCCGGCCGGGCACATGCTCGCGCACCGACGCCCGAGCACCGGGGGTGAGCTTGTCCAACGGGATGGTGACGAACACTTTCGTCTTCACCGCGTGCGGGGTGTTCTCCCCGAGCAGGGAGGCTGTGGCGAGGTCTGCGCGGAGTTGGTGGCGGGTGCGGTCTTCACGCTGGTTCTTGGCGAGGTGTTTGGCGGTGGAGGTCTGCCGGCGGAAGACGGCCTTCGCCTTCCAGGTGGGCATCAGCACGCTGTACCAGGACATGCCGTCCTCGACGTCGGTGACGACCACCCGGCGTTCCTTCAACGCCTGTGCGTGTTTCTCGGCGGCGGAGGCTTGCAGCAGCCGGTGGGCGAGTTCTTTCGCCTTCTTCTTGAACACGGGCAGGCTCACCCGCAGGGCGAGGTCGGCGAGGGTGGTGTCGTAGGTCTCGCGGAGTGTGGGGTTGTGGCGCATGGCACCGAGGTGGGTGGATGCCGCGGTCACATGTGCGGGTGTGGCGAACCCTTCGCGGACCTGGTGCCAGAGCCCGGGCAGCAGGCGGCGTCCGTCGCGGGCGGCTTGGGCGAGGGCCCAGACCTCGCGTTCGGGCAGGCACATGCGGGAGGCGGCCTCGATGGCCGCGCACCGTTCGGCGAGTTCGGTCTGGTCGTGCGCCCATCCGCCCCGGTTGGGGGTGTCGACGTAGATGTCGGGGATCTCCCGCGCCATATCCAGGATCGCAGCGAGCTGTTCGGCGCGACGGGCAAGAGCCCGATTCGCGTCGTACTGGTCGGCCTCGGCGGTATGGAACAGGGCCCGCAGCGCGTGGACGTCATCGACCCGCTCAGCGGGGTCTTCGCCCGGGGTGCTCGACGACTGGTCCATACCCCCACATTACCGAACAAGCCTTCGAATTGCAACCCCGATTATGCACGTGATCTGGGTTATTCCCGGGGGAGAACCCTACCCTCAACCTCCGACATCGACCCTCGACGTCACTCGCACACCTCGACCACCGGCGTCATCGCGGCGAGGTCGTCGCCGATCCCGATGTCGACGAGCCGCACGTCGCCCGCGAGCCGAACGGCGTCACCGCGGAGCAGTCCGGTCTTGTACCCGCCGAAGGTGACGGTGACGTCCGCGGGCAGCACGGTCGGGTCGGGAACGGACCCGTCGTCGGGATCGATGCCGCTCGGAATGTCGACGGCGACGACGGCCGCGGCATCCCGCCCCGACAGTGCCGGCAGCAGCGACGCCACCACCGCGCGGGCACGTCCGCGTAACGCAGGGGTCGCCGCGGCGCCCGTGCCGAGGATCCCGTCGACGATGACGTCGGCTGAGACTGCCGCGGCGTCGGCGACGACCCGCGCCCCGGCCTCCAGCGCCGCGTGCAGTCCCTCCGCATGCGTTCGCGATCCGAGCTCGACGATCGATACCTCATGCCCGTCGCGCGCGAGTGATGCCCCGGCGAACAGCGCGTCGCCACCGTTGTTGCCCGAACCCACCAGCAGCAGAATGCGACCGCGCGCGGCATCCCGACCCACGAGCACCTCACGCACCGCATCCGCCAGCGCTGCGGCAGCGCGCGCCATCAGCGGCTCACCGGCGGTCAGATGGGGCGCCTCGGCATCACGGATCTGCTGGGCCGAGTATCCGTGTCGCATAGCCCGACCCTAGTGGGCCGACATTCGTATCACACGCTTGTGATTCGCTCTGGCCCGGGTCATAATGGCGGGAGAACAGAACAGCACGTCACCGGGTGGATTCCGGTCAGGTCGTAGGGGAAGACGCACCTGACGAAACGGAGAGACCATGGCGACGACACAGGCGCGCGGAGTGATCATCATCCACTCGGCGCCACGCGCGTTGTGCCCGCACCTGGAATGGGCGGTCGGACGCGCTCTCGGGCGTGCTGTCAACTTCGACTGGGCCGATCAGCCGGTGCTCTCGGGCAGCCGACGCGCGGAGTTCTACTGGGAGGCCCCGGCCGGCACCGGGGCTGCTCTGGCCACGGCGATCCGCGGCTGGGAGCATCTGCGGTTCGAGGTGACCGAAGACCCGAGCACGCGTGGCGACGGCGGGCGGTGGATGCACACCCCCGACCTCGGCATCCATTACGCGCAGACGGATGCCGCGGGCAACGTCGTCATCGGTGAAGACCGTGTCCGGTACGCGATGGAGGTCGCGGCCGGCGACGTGGCCGAGCTCGAACGCGAGCTGCACGTCGCGCTCGGTGCGGCGTGGGACGAGGAACTCGAGCCGTTCCGGCACGCGAGCGATGACACCCCCGTCGTCTGGCTGCACAAGGTCGGGTGAGCTGCGGGCGGTCAGGCGCCACTACCGGCGATCGGTGAGACATCCCGGTGGCTGTGAACGCGAATGACCGCCCGATGGAACGAAGATGCCCCGCGGTGGCTTCCCGCGGGGCATCTTGGGTTTCGCGAACGTCAGGCGGACGCGGACGTCAGGCGGACGCGAAGGCCACGACGGCGTTGTGTCCGCCGAAGCCGAACGAGTTGCTGAGCGCCAGCTGGTCACCGGCGCCGAGCGACTGCTCGTCACCCGAGATGCGGAAGGGCACCTCAGGATCCTGCTCGGTGATGTTGATCGTCGGGGGAGCGATGCGCTCGCGCAGCGCGAGGATCGTGAACACCGCCTCCAGAGCGCCGGTGCCGCCCAGCAGGTGACCGGTGGACGCCTTGGTCGCCGACACGGGGATGTCGTCGATCCGGTCGCCGAACACCTGCTTGAGCGCCTGGTACTCGTTCGGGTCGCCGACCGGGGTCGAGGTGGCGTGCGCGTTGATGTGGGTGACGTCGTCCGGCGAGGCGCCTGCCTCGTCGAGAGCCAGCCGCACCGCGCGCGCGGCGCCATGCCCTTCGGGATCGTTGGCGGTGATGTGGTACGAGTCGGCCGTCACGCCGCCGCCCACGAGCACGGCGTAGATCTTCGCGCCGCGCGCCTTGGCGTGCTCTTCGGTCTCGAGCACGAGCGCCGCGGCGCCCTCGCCCATGACGAAGCCGTCACGGTCGATGCTGCCCGGACGCGACGCGTGCTCGGGGTCGTCGTTGCGACGCGAGAGCGCCTGCATCGACGCGAACGACGCCATCGTGATGGGGTGGATGGCCGACTCGGTGCCGCCCGCGATCACCACGTCGGCCAGGCCGTCGCGCAGGTGCTCGTATGCGTTGACGAGCGACTCGGTGCTCGAGGCGCACGCGCTGGCGACGGTGCGCGCGAACGCGCGCGCGCCGAAGTGCAGCGACAGGTTGCCCGCGGCGGCGTTCGGCATGAGCATCGGGACCGTCATCGGCATGACCCGGCGCGGTCCCTTCTCGCGCAGGGTGTCCCACGCGTCGAGCAGCGTCCAGACGCCGCCGATGCCGGTAGCGAAGTCCACGCCGAGGCGCTCGGGCTCGACGTCGGGCTCACCGGCGTCGGCCCAGGCCTCCTTGGCCGCGACCAGGGCGAACTGCGACGCCGGGTCGAGGCGCTTGGCGATGGGCCGTTCGAGGACGGTGTCGGGGCGAACGGCGCCCTCGGCTGCGAACGTGACGGGAAGCTGATACTTCTCGACCCACTCGTGGGTGAGGGTGTGGGTGCCGCTGACTCCGGCGCGCAGGGCGGACCAGCTCTCGGGCGCCGTGCCCCCCAGTGGGGTCGACGCGCCGATGCCGGTGACGACGATGCGGGACGTGCTCATGTGGGATTCCTCGGTGTTGTGCGTACCGGCGGGGGCGATGCGCCCCCGCCGCGAAGGTCACGCCTGGTGGGAGGTGATGAAGGTGACGGCGTCGCCGACGGTCTTGAGGTTCTTGACCTCGTCGTCGGGGATCGTCACGCCGAACTTCTCCTCGGCGTTGACGACGATCGTCATCATCGAGATCGAGTCGATGTCGAGGTCGTCGGTGAACGACTTCTCGAGCGCGACCTCGTCGGCCGAGATGCCGGTCTCGTCGGTGATCAGCTCGGCGAGTCCTGCGAGGACCTCGTCGTTGGTGAGTGCCATTTCTGCTCCTTGTTGTTGGGATCGCTTCTCGGCCCGGCGGGCCGTGGACAAGTCTAGAGTCGGGTGGGCCCGGCTCAGGGGAGGACGACGACCTGGGCGCCGAAGACGAGCCCGGCGCCGAACCCGATCTGCAGTGCGAGACCACCCGACAGCTCGGGGTGCTCCTCGAGCAGGCGGTGGGTGGCGAGCGGGATGGATGCCGCGGACGTGTTGCCCGTCGTCTCGATGTCGTGTCCGACGACGACGGTGTCGGGAAGCTTCAGCTGCTTCGCGAACTCGTCGACGATGCGCAGGTTCGCCTGGTGGGGGACGAAAGCCGCCAGATCGGCCGGGGTGATGCCCGCGGCCTCGAGCGCGCGGCGCGCGACCTTGACCATCTCCCACACGGCCCAGCGGAACACGCTGGGGCCCTCCTGGCGGAGGGTCGGCCACGGCGCCTTGCCGTCGCGGAACTCGGTGAGCGTCGCGTTCATGCCCACCAGTTCGGCCTTCGAGCCGTCGGAGCCCCACACGGTGGGTCCGATGCCGGGGAAGTCGCTGGGCCCGACCACGGCCGCGCCCGCGCCGTCGGCCAGCAGGAACGAGATGCTCCGGTCGGTCGGGTCGACGATGTCGCTGAGCTTCTCGGCGCCGATGACGACCGCATAGTGCGCGGCGCCGGCGCGGATCAGTGCGTCGGCCTGCGCCACGGCATAGGCGAAGCCCGCGCAGGCGGCGTTCACGTCATAGGCCGCGGCGGGGTTGGCACCGATCCGGTCGGCGACGATCGCCGAGACCGACGGGGTCTGCTTCGGGTTGCTGATTGTCGCGATGATGACCGCGTCGATGTCTTCGGGCGCCACGCCCGACCGCTCGACGGCCTCGCGGGCCGCCTCGGTGGCCAGGTCGATGGCGTTCGTCTCGGCGTTCGCACGGGCGCGGGTGATGATGCCGGTGCGCTGCCGGATCCACTCGTCGCTGGAGTTGATCGGGCCGACGATGTCATCGTTGGGCACCGCGTTCTCGCCACGCGCCGCGCCGTACGCGTACAGGCGCGTGTAGGCGGGGCCGGTGGACTGCTTCAGGGTGATCTCGGTCATGCGGCTTCTCCGGTCAGCAGGGCGGCTGCGGCATCCAGGTCTTCCGGCGTCTTCACGGCGACCGAGGGGACGCCGCGCAGTCCGCGCTTGGCGAGGCCCACCAGCGTTCCGGCGGGCGCGAGCTCGATGATGCCGGTCACGTCATGGGCGGCGAACGACTCCATGCACAGGTCCCAGCGCACCGGTGAGGCGACCTGCGCGACCATGAGGTCGATCGCGGCGCGCCCCGAGGTGACGACGCTGCCGTCGCTGTTCGTCCACAGGGTCAGATCGGGGTCGGATACCTCGACCTGTGCCGCCGCGACGCGCATCGTGTCGACGGCCGGCGCCATGTAACGCGTGTGGAAGGCGCCGGCGACCTGGAGCGGGATGACGCGTGTGCCGCGGGGCGGGTCGGCGGCGAGCTCGGCGAGGTCGCCCAGTGCGCCCGCGGCGACGATCTGCCCGCCGCCGTTGTGGTTGGCGGGCGTCAGGTGCGCGGCCTGCAGGCGCGCGAGCACGTCGTCGGCGCTGCCGCCGACCACCGCGCTCATGCCGGTCTGCTCGGTCGCTGCCGCCTCCGCCATCGCGCGGCCGCGGATGCCGACCAGGCGCAGTGCGTCGGCGTCGCTCACGACGTGTGCCGCGGCGAGGGCGGCGAGCTCGCCGACCGAGTGACCGGCGACTCCGGCGGGGGCGGTGCCCGCGGCATCCGACAGCGCTTCGTACGAGAGCAGACTCGCGGCGACGATGAGCGGCTGGGCGACCTTCGTGTCGCGGATGCGGTCGGCATCCCATTCGGTGCCGGCGGCGACGAGGTCGACCTGCGCCTGCTCGGAGAACTCGGCGAGGCGCTCATGCGCCCCGTCTCGTTCCAGCCACGGAGTGAGGAACCCGGGGGTCTGCGAACCCTGCCCGGGGAAGACGGCGATGATCACCTTCCCATCCTGCCAAACACGAGGACGTCCAACTGGCCACAGGCGCACAAGAATGCGGGCATCGTTTGTGTGTGCCCTACACGTTGTGGCCGGGCCGACGGCGCGGCGAGGGGCTGCGACGCCGCGTGGTGTCGGTGCCGATGGCTCCCAGGATGAGGGCCGTCTGCAGGATGAGCGCTTCACGCGGGCCCGTGGCATCCCACCCGATCACGTCGGTGACCCGCTTCAGCCGATAGCGGACCGTGTTCGGGTGCACGAAGAGCTCGCGCGCGGTCGCCTCGAGCGAGCGACCGTTGTCGAGGTAGCTCCAGAGCGTCGTGACGAGGTCGGTGCTGTGCGACTGCAGCGGGTGGTACACCTTCTCGACGAGGGTGTGCTTGGCGAGGGGATCGCCGGCCAGCGCGCGCTCGGGCAGGAGATCATCGGCCTCGACGGGGCGCGGCGCGTGCCGCCACGAGCGCGCGACGGCGAAGCCCGCGAGGGCGGCCCGGGCGCTCTGGCCGGCATCGACGAGTGCGGAGACGGTCGGACCGAGCACCAGATGCCCCGGACCGAATCCGGGCTCGAGGTGGCGGGCGATCTGCAGGAACGGCAGACCCTCCTCCTCGGCACCGCGCTCGGGGTGCTCGGCGCGGCCGAGAACGAGCACCAGACGTGAGCCCTGCACGCCGATCAGCGCATCGACGCCGAGCTTGCGGGCGGCGCGGCGCAGCTGATCGACGTCGAACTGCGGAGGAGTGGTCCCCACCAGAACCGCGACCTCGCCGTGGCCGTGCCAGCCGAGGGCGGCGATGCGGCTGGGCAGCTCCTCGTCGGCCTCGCCGGTGAGGATCGAGTCGACGACGAGGGCTTCCAGCCGGGCGTCCCACAGACCGCGCGCCTCGGCGGCGCGGGCGTACACGTCGGCGGCGGCGAACGCCACTTCGCGCGAGTACAGCAGGATCGCTTCGCGCAGATGCACGCCGCGGTTGGCCACCTTCTCCTCGGTGACCTCGACGGTCACACGGATGAGCTGCAGCGTCTGCGTCAGGCTCACGCTGCGCAGCAGCTCGCGAGGCGCGGCGGCGAAGATGTCGGCGGCGATCCAGGGGGTCGAGTTGGGGTCTTCGTACCACTGGATGAACGAGGTGATGCCGGCCTGCGCGACGAGTCCGACCGCCGAGCGGCGGGCGGGGGGCATGTCGGCGTACCAGGGGAGTGTCTTCTCCAACCGGCCCAGTGTCGCCGTGGCGAGGTCCCCGGAGATGCGACGGAGCCACGCCAGGGTCTCCGCCTTGTCCATCGGGGTCTCATCACCGGTCATGGCCACTCAGCTCTCTCCGCCCGCGTTTCCGCTGGTTCCGGCGTTGACGTCGTGCAGGCGGTACTTCTCGATCGCCTCGGCCGCCAGCGCACGGTCGACGACGCCGTCGTCGGCCAGCGCCTGTAGAGTGCGCACCGCGAGCGAGGGGCCGTCGATCTTGAAGAAGCGGCGTGCGGCCGGCCGGGTGTCGCTGAACCCGAAGCCGTCGGCGCCGAGCGTCGCGAAGCGGTTCGGCACCCAGGGGCGGATCTGATCCTGCACCGCGTGCATGTAGTCGCTGACGGCGACCACGGGACCCTCGGCGCCCTGCAGCTTCTGCGTGATGTACGCGCTGCGCGGCTCCTCTCCCGGGTGCAGGAAGTTGTGCTCGTCGGCGGCGAGCCCGTCGCGACGCAGTTCGGACCAGCTCGTGACGCTCCAGACGTCGGCGCTCACGCCCCAGTCGTTGCGCAGCAGCTGCTGGGCCTCCAGCGCCCACGGGACGCCGACGCCCGAGGCGAGCAGCTGCGCCCGCGGACCGTCGCCGGTGCCTTCGGCGATGCGGTGGATGCCGCGCAGAATGCCCTCGACATCGACGCCCTTGGGCTCGGCGGGCTGGACGAGCGGCTCGTTGTACACGGTGAGGTAGTACATGACGTTCGGGTCGGGGTGGTTCCCGCCGTACATGCGCTCGAGGCCGTCGCGCACAATGTGCGCGATCTCGTAGCCGTAGGCGGGGTCGTAGGCGACCGTGGCCGGGTTCGTGGACGCCAGCAGCGGAGAGTGGCCGTCGGCGTGCTGCAGGCCCTCGCCGGTCAACGTCGTGCGTCCGGCGGTCGCGCCGATCACGAAGCCGCGCGCCATCTGGTCGCCGGCGGCCCAGTTCGCGTCGCCCGTGCGCTGGAAGCCGAACATCGAGTAGAAGATGTAGACCGGGATGAGCGGCTCGCCGTGCGTCGAGTACGAGGTGCCGGCGGCGGTGAAGGCGGCCATGGCGCCGGCCTCGTTGATGCCGACGTGCACGATCTGCCCCTGGGCGCTCTCCTTGTAGGCCAGCAGCAGGTCGCGGTCGACCGAGGTGTAGTGCTGGCCGTTCGGGTTGTAGATCTTCGCCGTCGGGAAGAACGCGTCGATGCCGAAGGTGCGCGCTTCGTCGGGGATGATCGGCACGATCCGGTGACCGAAGTCCTTCGCGCGCAGCAGGTCCTTGAGCAGACGCACGAACGCCATCGTCGTGGCGATCTCCTGCGTGCCCGACCCCTTCTTGGGGAGGGCGTAGGCGGCGTCGTCGGGCAGCGCGAGATCGACGTGCGTCGTGCGGCGCTCGGGCAGGAAGCCACCCAGCTCGCGCCGGCGCTCGAGCATGTACTGGATGGTCTCGTCCTGCGGGCCCGGGTTGTAGTACGGCGGGAGATACGGGTTCTCTTCGAGCACGGCATCCGTCACCGGAATGTGCATGGCGTCGCGGAACTGCTTGAGGTCCTCGAGCGTCATCTTCTTCATCTGGTGCGTGGCGTTGCGCCCGGCGAAGTGCGGGCCCAGTCCGTAGCCCTTGATCGTCTTGGCGAGGATGACGGTGGGCTGGCCCTTGTGCTCCACCGCGGCCTTGAAGGCCGCGTACACCTTGCGGTAGTCGTGACCGCCGCGGCGCAGGTTCCAGATCTGGTCGTCGGTGAAGTCCTTCACGAGGGCGAGCGCGCGCTCGTCCTTGCCGAAGAAGTGCTCGCGCACGTAGGCGCCGTTCTCGGCCTTGTACGTCTGGTAGTCGCCGTCGGGGGTGACGTTCATCACGTTCAGCAGCGCGCCGTCGACGTCGCGGGCGAGCAGGTCGTCCCACTCGCGACCCCAGACGACCTTGATGACGTTCCACCCGGCGCCGCGGAAGAAGCTCTCGAGCTCCTGGATGATCTTCCCGTTGCCGCGCACGGGCCCGTCGAGTCGCTGCAGGTTGCAGTTGACGACGAATGTGAGGTTGTCCAGGCCCTCGTTCGCGGCGACCTGCAGCTGGCCGCGGCTCTCCACCTCGTCGAGCTCGCCGTCGCCGAGGAAGGCCCACACGCGCGAGTCGGAGAGATCCTTGATCCCGCGGTTGGTGAGGTACTTGTTCGTCATCGCCTGGTAGATGGCGTTGATCGGGCCGATGCCCATCGAGACCGTCGGGAACTGCCAGAACTCCGGCATCAGGCGAGGGTGCGGATAGGAGGGGATGCCGTGCGGCGCGCGCGACTTCTCCTGGCGGAACCCGTCGAGCTGCTGCTCGGTCAGGCGCCCCTCGAGGAACGCCCGGGCGTACATGCCGGGTGAGGCATGCCCCTGGAAGAAGATCTGGTCTCCGCCGGACGGGTGGTCCTGTCCGCGGAAGAAGTGGTTGAACCCGACCTCGTAGAGCGACGCAGAAGACGCGTACGTCGAGATGTGGCCGCCGACCGCGATGCCGGGCCGCTGCGCGCGGTGCACGGTGAGCGCGGCGTTCCAGCGGATCCACGAGCGGTACCGCCGTTCGAGCTCCTCGTCGCCTGGGAAGGGCGCCTCGTTCTCCGGCGCGATCGTGTTGATGTAGTCGGTGGTCGGCACAGCCGGCACGCCGAGGTGGAGGTCTTTGGAGGTCTTGAGCAGGCTGAGCATGATCTCCCGCCCGCGCCCGGCGCCCTTGGCCTGCACGAGCTGCTGGAGGGATTCCTGCCACTCGCTCGTCTCGTCGGGATCGCTGTCGAGGGGGCCCTGGGAGTACGGATCCTGGTCGTGAACAGTCACGGGAGACCTTTCTTCGTCTGGCGGGTCGCGTCAGAGACGGATGCGGGCGGGCGCCGCGGGTCGGACTCGGCGCACACCTCGCACAAGCCTAGCGACACGGCGGGCTGTGGTTCGGACATAGACTTTCGGGACGGGCCTTTAGCTCAGCTGGTAGAGCGCCACGTTTACACCGTGGATGTCGTCGGTTCGAACCCGGCAGGGCCCACGTGAACGCACAGCCCGCACAGCAGCGCCGTCTGCTCGACCTCGCCGACCTCGACGCGACCATCCGACGTGCCGAAGACGCCCGGCGCAATCCCGCACAGGCCGCCCGGGTGCACGAGCTCGTCGCACGGAGGACAGAGCTCACGCAGGAGCTGACAACGCGTCAGGGCGTGCGCGACGACCTGCGCACCGAGCTGAAGCGCATCGAGTCGGACGTCGCCGTCGTCGACGCACGGCGCGAGCGCGACCTGGAACGGCTGAATGCGGCATCCAATCCGAAGGAGGCGCAGGGTCTCGAGAGCGAGCTGGCCTCGCTGGCACGGCGGAAGAGCGACCTCGAGGACGGCGAGCTCGAGGTGATGCAGAAGCTCGAAGAGGCCGAGGCGGCCGTGGCCGAGATCGAAGCGCAGATCGCCGAGGTCAACGACGAGGGCGGTCGGCTGAGCGCCGCCGGCAAGGCGGAGGTCGCCGAGGCGACCGCGAAGCTCGAAGCGGCGACCCGCGATCGCGGGGCGGTCGTGGGCGAGCTCCCGGACGAACTGGTGGCGTTCTACGACCGGGTCGCCACGCGCAGCGCCGGCGCCGCGCTGCTGCGCCGTCAGACGTGCGAGGGATGCCGCATGGTCCTGTCGGGCACTGACCTGAGCGAGATCCGCCAGGCGTCCGCCGACGCCGTCGTGACCTGCCCGGAGTGCGGGTGCATCCTGGTGCGCACGGAGGAGTCCGGGCTGTGACGCCGCACCGCATGCGGCGGCGGTGATGAGCGCGGGGGCGATCGTCCTCGGCACCTCGACAGACGGGCTCGGGTTCGCGCGCCTCGACGCGGACGGGGCGATCGCCGAGCGCGGAACGATCGCCGACGACGACCTCGCGGCATTCGTGGGGCACACCGACACCACACGCTGGATCTGGTCGGACACCGCCCACTGGTACCCGCGGCTGCTCGCCGCGGGCGTCCGCGTCGCCCGCTGCCGTGACCTGCGTCTGTGCCACGCGATCCTGCGCGAGAGCGCACTCGTCGGAGCGCCCGAGGCCGTCCGCGCGGCGACCCCGTGGGATGCGGCAGGGGAGCCGGAGGGGGATGCCGCGCCCGCGCTGTTCGCGTTGTCCGTCGAGAGCGGGCCGCGCGGCGTGCCGCACGATCTCGACGCGGCCCTTGCCGAGGAGGCCCGGCAGCGCGCCGCGGTGAGATCGGCCGCGGAGCACGGTCGGTTGGAGCTTCTGTGCGCGGCCGAGTCGGCCGGCGCGCTGGTCGCGGCCGAGATGCGGGCGGCCGGTCTGCCCTGGGACGTCGCCGAGCACGAGCGGATCCTCGAGGAGGTGCTGGGCCCGCGACCGGCCGGCGGAGGGACGCCGGAGCGGATGGCGACACTGGCCCGAGACATCCGCACGCATCTGGGAGACGCGCAGGCCACCCTGGACGCCCCCGCGAAGCTCCTGCGCAGCCTGCACCGCATCGGCGTGCCGGCCCAGTCGACGTCGAAATGGGAACTCGCTCGATACGAGCATCCGGTCGTCGCGCCGCTGCTCGAGTACAAGCGCCTGAGCCGCCTGCTCACCGCGAACGGATGGGCATGGCTGGACGAATGGGTGGCCGACGGCCGGTTCCGGCCGGTGTACGTGCCCGCGGGGGTGGTCACGGGGCGCTGGGCGTCATCCGGCGGCGGGGCCCTGCAGATTCCGCGGATGCTGCGCCGCGCGGTGCGCGCGGACGAGGGATGGACCTTCGTCGTGGCGGATGTCGCGCAGCTCGAACCGCGGGTGCTCGCGGGGATGTCGAACGACCTCGCGCTCGCACGGGCGGCACACGGTCGGGACCTCTACGCGGGGATCGTCGACAGCGGCACCGTGGCGACCCGGGCCGAGGCGAAGGTCGCGATGCTCGGCGCCATGTACGGGGCGACGACGGGCGAGAGCGGCCGCCTCGTGCCGCGGCTGCGCCGCGCGTATCCGCGCGCCATGAGGCTCGTGGACGACGCGGCGCGCACAGGGGAACAGGGCGGTGTGGTCTCCACATGGCTGGGGCGCTCGTGTCCGGCGCCGTCGCAACGATGGGCGCGTGCGCAACGGCAGGCGGCGGGGGAGACGGGGACGTCCGCGGAACGCGATCGCGCGCGCCGCGAGGCCGGCGACCGTGGCCGGTTCACCCGCAACTTCGTCGTGCAGGGGACGGCGGCGGAATGGGCGCTGGCGTGGCTCGGCGAGGTGCGTTCGCGCCTGGCTGCGCTCGACGCCGTACCGGCACCGGAGGCGGCACCGCGTTCAGGACCGGCGCTGGGGTCGCGCCCGCATCTGGCCTTCTTCCTGCACGACGAGCTGATCGTGCACACCCCGCTGCGGCACGCCGATGCCGCAGCCTCAATCGTGCGTGAGGCTGCGGCATCCGCCGGCCGTCTCCTGTTCGGGGGATTCCCGATCGACTTCCCGCTGGATCTGAAGGTCGCGGAGACCGCCGCGAAGGAGTGAACCCGGGGAGGTCAGCTGTGACGGCGGCGACGTGCGAGCAGCAGCCCGGCACCGGCGAGCAGGACGATGCCGCCGCCGATGGCGATCGGGATGACCGGCACGCTCAGCCCTGTGACGGCGAGGATTCCCGCCTTGTCGGAGGACGCCGCGGCGGCCGGCGGGTTGGCGCACGTGGACGTCTCGGACGGGTAGCTCATCGTGACCTTGAGCGACGGGTTCACCTCGAGGATCACGGTCAGTGTGCCGCGCGTCCAGGCGAAGTTGCCGGACGTGGGCACCAGGTTGCCGTTGTCGTCGAGCTTCCAGCCCGGCCAGAGGACCGGCTCGCCGTTGACGATCTTGGCACCCGGCCAGAGCACCTTGCCGGAGAGCTTGTTCTTCGCGTTGAGCGTGCCCAGCGACAGCGTGGTGTGGTGTGAGCCGTCGGTGAGCGTCAGCGTCGCGTCGTGGCTGGTCGCCGTGTGGTCGGGGTCGGACATCGTGAGGTCGTAGGTGATCCACGGCGCGCCGTTCTCGCACGTGCCGATCGCGGATGAGCCGACGAGTGACGCGGTGTCGGTGGTGACGGGTGTGTAGCCGTTGTCGGTCGTGTCGCCGTCATCGGCGAATGCCGCCTGGGCTCCACCAAAAGCCAGAAGCGCGGTCACCGCCGCGACCGCCATGGACTTGCGGAACATCGCTGCCTCCCCAGTAGGCATCTTCATGGCCACCCCTGGCCATGTGCACCCTCCCCAGTCGGGGTGCCCCGTCAGTTTAGCGCACATCGCCCCACAGCGACGGAGTTCTTTCGCGGCGCGTTCGCACCGTGCCGCGATAGGCTCGGGGGTGCGAATGGGTCGGCTGGATGGTCGCGTCGCGCATGGTCCGCCATGTCGCGCCGAGGAACGTCCGGGCTCCGCAGGGCAGGGCGGTGGGCAACACCCACCCGGAGAGATCCGCGAGACAGTGCCACAGAGAGCAGACCGCCGGCGCGAGCCGGTAAGGGTGAAAGGGCGGTGTAAGAGACCACCGGGGTCGTGGTGACACGACCCGCACGGCAAACCTCGCCCGGAGCAAGGCCAGACAGGGGATGACGACGCGGCCCGCCGAGTCCCCGGGTAGGCCGCTGGAGCGGCACGGCAACGTGTCGCCGAGAGAGATGACCATCCACGGGGCGCGAGCCCCCGGACAGAACCCGGCGTACAGGCCGGCCCATTCGCCCCTCAGCAGGAACGACGAAGCCGCCCCACCGAACTCGGTGAAGGCGGCTTCTGTCGTGTGCGGGTTGGTCCGCGATCAGTCGGCAGCCAGCGCCGCGGCCCCGATGATGCCCGCGTTGTTGCGATGCACGGCGGGAACGATGGGTGTCTTCAGATCGAGCAGAGGGAAGAACTCGTCGGCGTGCTTGGAGACGCCGCCGCCGACGACGAACAGGTCGGGGCTGAAGAGGAACTCGAGGTGGTCGTAGTACTTCTGCAGGCGCTTGGCCCACTGCTTCCAGGAGAGTTCGTCGCGCTCCATCGCCGAGTACGCCGCGTACGCCTCGAAGTCCTTGTCATGCCCCGCGCGCTGCAGGTGCCCGAGCTCGGTGTTGGGCACGAGGACCCCGTCGTGGATGAGCGCGGTGCCGATGCCGGTGCCCAGCGTCGTCAGCAGGACGATGCCGCCCTTGCCTTTCGCGGCCCCGTAGCGGACCTCGGCAACGCCCGCCACATCGGCGTCGTTGGCGAAGTGGATGTCGCGGCCCAGGCCGTCCTCGAAGAACTTCTCGGCTTCGAATCCGATCCAGTCGGAGGAGACGTTCGCGGCCGAGAGGGTCTTGCCGTTCTTGACGATCGCGGGGAAGGCCACGCCGAGCGGCATGTCGTCGGAGTCCTCGACACCCAGGGTGCCCAGCACCTCTTTCACCGCGGCCAGCACGTCGTCGGGCTTGGCGCCCTTCGGTGTGGAGACCTTGATCCTGTCGCTGAGCAGCGTGCCCTTCTCGAGGTCGACGATGCCACCCTTGATGCCCGTGCCGCCGATGTCCACGCCGACGGCGCGTGTCGTTCCAGATGCCATGCGCACCAGCCTAGCCACCCCCGCGTGCGCGCCCGCGCCATATGTCGTCTTCTCAGTAGGATCGACGTGCGGCCCGGTGCGGGTCGCCCCACCGCGGCTCGGCCGCATCAGCATCGTGGAGGCGTCATGGCCGACAACGACGACAAGTACTGGTACAACCTGAAGACCGGCGAGGTCGAGCGCGGGATGCAGGTGCCGGCGCCGGATCGCGCGGGCCCCTTCGACACCGCGGAGGAGGCCGCTCGGGCACCGGAGATCATCCGCGAGCGGTCGAAGCAGTGGGAAGAAGAAGAGCGTCGCGAGGACTCCTGGGGGTCCGGCGGCGACGAAGCCGGAATCGAAGGCTGACACCGCGAGCAGCGGAGGAGAGAGCATGGACAAACAGCGTGACTTCGTGCTGCGCACGATCGAAGAGCGCGGCGTGAAGTTCGTCCGGCTGTGGTTCACCGATGTGGTGGGCACGCTGAAGTCGGTCGCGATCGCCCCCGCCGAGGTGGAGGGCGCCTTCACCGAGGGCATCGGCTTCGACGGATCGGCCATCGAGGGGCTGACCCGGTCGTACGAGTCAGACCTGCTGGCCAATCCCGACCCGACCACCTTCCAGATCCTGCCGTGGCGCGGCGAGATCGATCCGACCGCGCGCATGTTCTGCGATATCACGACGCCCGACGGGCAGCCGGCCGTCGCCGACCCGCGATATGTGCTCAAGCGCGCGCTCGCGAAGGCCAGCGATGCAGGCTTCACGTTCTACACGCACCCGGAGATCGAGTTCTACCTCCTGAAGTCGAGCCGGTTCGGCCCCGACGGTCCCGAGCCGGTCGATTCCGCGGGCTACTTCGACAACGTCCCCGGCGGGACCGCCCACGACTTCCGTCGTCGTTCGGTGCGGATGCTGGAAGACCTGGGCATCTCCGTCGAGTACAGCCACCACGAGGGCGGGCCCGGACAGAACGAGATCGATCTGCGGTACGCCGACGCGCTGACCACGGCCGACAACATCCAGACCTTCCGCACCGTGGTGAAGGAGGTCGCGATCGAGCAGGGCGTCTACGCGACGTTCATGCCCAAGCCGCTCAGCGACCAGCCGGGCAGCGGCATGCACACGCACATGTCGCTGTTCGAGGGCGACGTCAACGCGTTCTACGAGGCGGGCGCGCAGTACCAGCTCTCGCGCATCGGCCGTCATTTCATCGCCGGCCTGCTGAGGCACGCGAACGAGATCTCGGCGGTGACGAACCAGTTCGTCAACTCGTACAAGCGGCTGTGGGGCGGCGACGAGGCTCCGAGCTACGTCTGCTGGGGTCACAACAACCGCTCCGCCCTCGTGCGCGTGCCGATGTACAAGCCGAACAAGGGGCAGTCGTCGCGCGTGGAGTACCGCGCGCTCGACTCCGCCGCGAACCCGTATCTCGCGTACGCGCTCATGCTGGCGGCGGGGCTCAAGGGCATCGAGGAGGAGTACGAGCTGCCCGCTGAGGCCGAGGACAACGTGTGGTCCCTGACACCGGGAGAGCGCCGTGCGCTGGGCTTCTCGGCACTGCCGTCGAGCCTCGAGCACGCGCTGGAGTACCTCGAGGAGTCGGAGCTGGTCGCCGAGACGCTCGGCGAGCAGATGTTCAACTACGTGCTGCTGAACAAGCGCCGCGAGTGGGGGGAATACCGCTCGCAGGTCACGCCGTTCGAGCTGCGGCGCAACCTCGAGATGCTCTGACGCGTCGGGTGGCGACATGGCAGACCGCGCAACCGGACTGACCGCCCTCGCGCGTCTCGGCTTCACCGCCCTCGGCGAGGCGGATGCGCGGCTCGAGGAGCTCGCCACGGTCCTCGACCTTCCGCGGCCGCTGCTCACCGACGGAGCCGGCGTCGCCGCCGACCCCGACGGGGCGGTGGACGGGATGCTGCGGGTCGCGCGCCGTGATGCGGACGCCGTCCGCGCGGTGCTCGCCGACGAGGCGCGGGCGCGCAGCGCGTGGGCGCTGTTCGGCGCGTCCCGCGGCTTCGCGGACTTCTACCTGCGGCATCCCGATGAACTGTCCCGGCTGCCGGCGCCGGGTGCGCCGCTGCCGACCGCCGACGAGCTGCGCGACCAGCTGCAGGAGGCGGTCGGTGCCGTGGACGGCTTCGCCGCCGACGGGTCGGAGGAGTCGTGGGTCGCGCTGCGGGTGCGATATCGCCGGATGCTGGCATCCATCGCCGTCCACGATCTTCTCGCAGACGACCCGGTCGCGGCGCTGAAGGATGTCGCCGCGGCACTCGCCGACGCGGCCGGCGCGGCGCTGGAGGCGTCGCTGTCGGTGGCGCGCACGCGGCTGTCGACGACGCTGGCGATGTTCCCGCAGGCCGACGTGGCCGCCACCGCGTTCGCGATCATCGGCATGGGCAAGTGCGGTGCGCGCGAGCTGAACTATGTCAGCGACGTCGACGTCATCTTCGTGGGCGGGCCGAGCGACGACTCGATCGCCGAGGCCCGGGCGGTGGACGTGGCCACGCGCCTGGCGGTGCAGACGATGGCGGGGATCTCGGGCATCGAGACCGAACCGGCGTTGTGGGATGTGGATGCGAACCTTCGTCCCGAGGGCAAGCAGGGCGCGCTCGTGCGCACACTGGAGTCGCACCTCTCGTACTACGACCGGTGGGCGCACAGCTGGGAGTTCCAGGCCCTGCTGAAGGCCCGGTACATCGCGGGTGACGCGGAGCTCGGCGAACGGTATGTCGACGCCGTGCGGGAGCGGGTGTGGAGCAGCGCGGCACGCGAGAACTTCGTCGACAGCGTGCAGCACATGCGCGAGCGCGTCACCGAGCACATCCCTCCCGACGAGGTGCCCCTGCAGATCAAACTGGGCCCCGGCGGCATCCGTGACATCGAGTTCACCGTCCAGCTCCTTCAGCTCGTGCACGGGCTGAGCGACGACGCGGTGCGCGTGCGCGGCACGCTCGATGCGCTCGATGCGCTCGTGGCCGAGGGATACATCGGTCGGGCCGACACCGCCGTGTTCGACCGCGACTACCGCCTGCTGCGCGTGCTCGAGCACCGCGTGCAGCTGCGTGAGCTCCGCCGCACGCATCTGATGCCCGACCGCCCGGAGGAGCTGCGGGTGCTTGCCCGTGCCAGCCGGCTCGCGGACACGGGCGACGGAGTGTGGGAGCTCTGGGAGCAGGTGAAGCGCGAGGTCCGCGACATCCACGTCCGCCTGTTCTACCGTCCGCTGCTGTCGGCCGTCGCCGCACTGCCCGAGGAAGAGCGCGCGCTCTCACCGGAGCAGGCTCTCGACCGGCTGTCGGCGATCGGGTTCACCGACCCCGCGGGCGCCCTGCGGCACATCGGCGCGCTCACGACGGGGATCAGCCGCAAGGTCGTGATCCAGCGCCACCTGATGCCGGTGATGCTGCGCTGGTTCGCCGACGGTGTGGACCCCGACTACGGGCTGCTCGCCTTCCGGCGGATCAGTGAGCGGCTGGGCGACACGCCGTGGTTCCTGCGGATGCTGCGCGACTCGTCGGGCGCGGCGGAGAGCCTCACCCGGGTGCTCTCCGGATCTCGCTACATCGGCGAGCTGATGGAGTGGATACCCGAGTCGGTGGCGTGGCTGGATGACGATGCCACGCTGCGGCCGCGCAGCGCCGCGGCCCTCGCGCAGGAAGCGCGCGCGATCCACACCCGGCACACCTCCGTGGCGTCCGCCGCGCGGGCCGTGCGCGGGCTGCGTCGTCGCGAGCTGCTGCGCACGGCCATGGCGGCCGTGCTGGGCGTGGTCACGCTCGAAGAGCTCGCGACCTCGCTCACCGACATCACCGATGTGACGCTGCGCACGCTGCTGGAGATCGTCTACCGGGATGTCGTGCCGGAGGCCGACCGTGCTCTGGAGTTCGCGATCATCGCGATGGGTCGCTACGGGGGAGCGGAGCTGGGATTCGGCTCGGACGCGGACGTGCTGTTCGTGCAGCGCGCGGGAGGGCTCGACCCCGAGCGCGCCCAGGCGCACGCACGTGCGATCGTGGCGGGCCTGCGCGAGCACTCCGAAGACAACCGGACGCCGCTGGAGCTGGATGCCGACCTGCGTCCGGAGGGGCGCAATGGCCCGCTGGTACGCTCGCTCGACGCGTATCGGGAGTACTACCGCCGCTGGTCGCTGTCGTGGGAGGCCCAGGCGCTCCTCCGAGCGCGGCCGGTGGCCGGATCGCCGTCCCTGCTCGATGACTTCATGTCACTGGCCGACGATGTTCGATACCCCGCGCAGGTCGACGAGACGGGGCTGCGCGAGATCCGACGCATCAAGGCCCGGGTCGAGTCCGAACGCCTGCCGCAGGGGGCCGCGCCCGAGCGGCACCTCAAACTCGGGCCGGGTGGGCTCAGCGACGTGGAGTGGCTCGTGCAGCTGCTGCAGCTGGAGCACGCCGCACGGCTGCCCGCCCTGCGGACGACCTCGACGCTGGGAGGGATGGATGCCGCGGTCGACGCCGGTCTCGTGCCCGAGGCCGCTGCGGACCGGCTACGGCAGGCGTGGCGGCTCGCCAGCCGCCTGCGGTCGGCGCACACGCTCCTGTCGGGTCGGACGAGCGATGTTCTCCCGGCGGACCGACGGGACCTGGACGGCATCGGCCGCCTGCTGGAGTTTCCGCCGCGCTCGGCGACCGCGGTCGAGGAGGCCTGGATGCGTGCTTCGCGCCGGGCACGTCGGGTCTTCGAGAAGCTGTTCTACGGCTGAGGACGCGAAAGAGCCCCGGCGGTCGGCCGGGGCTCTTCACGAGTGTCGGGATCAGACCCCGAAGTAGAGCTCGTACTCGAAGGGGTGCGGGCGCTGGGCCAGCGGCTTGATCTCGTTCTCGAGCTTGTACTCGATCCAGGTCTGGATGAGCTCCTCGGTGAACACTCCGCCCTCGAGGAGGAACGCGTGGTCGGCGGCGAGGGCGTCGAGCGAGTCCTGCAGCGAGTTCGGGACCTGCGGGATGTCCTTGGCCTCCTCGGGCGGCAGCTCGTAGAGGTCCTTGTCGATGGGCTCGTGCGGCTCGATGCGGTTCTTGATGCCGTCGAGGCCCGCCATCAGCTGCGCGGCGAAGGCGAGGTACGGGTTGCCGGACGCGTCGGGCGCGCGGAACTCGATGCGCTTGGCCTTCGGGTTGGAGCCGGTGATCGGGATGCGGATCGCCGCCGAGCGGTTGCCGGCCGAGTAGACCAGGTTGACCGGCGCCTCGAAGCCCTTGACCAGGCGGTGGTAGCTGTTCAGCGTGGGGTTCGTGAACGCGAGCACGGAGGCGGCGTGCTTCAGGAGGCCGCCGATGTACCAGCGCGCGATGTCGGAGAGCCCGCCGTAGCCCTTCTCGTCGTAGAAGAGCGGCTGCCCGCCGAGCCACAGCGACTGGTGCGTGTGCATGCCGGAGCCGTTGTCGCCGTACAGCGGCTTGGGCATGAAGGTCGCGACCTTGCCCCACTGCTCGGCGACGTTCTTGACGATGTACTTGAACTTCAGGATGTCGTCGGCCGCGTGCACCATGGTGTCGAAGCGGTAGTTGATCTCCTGCTGGCCGCCGGTGCCCACCTCGTGGTGCGCGCGCTCGAGCTCGAGCCCCGCGTCGATCAGGTGCAGGCTGATGTCGTCGCGCAGGTCGGCGGTCTTGTCGACGGGGGAGACGGGGAAGTACCCGCCCTTGTACGGCGTCTTGTTGGCGAGGTTGCCGCCCTCTTCGGTGCGGCCGGTGTTCCAGGCGCCTTCTTCGGAGTCGACCGAGTAGAAGCTCGCGTTCTGCTTCACCTCGTAGCGCACGTCGTCGAAGATGTAGAACTCCGCCTCGGGGGCGAAGAACGCGGTGTCGGCGATCCCGGTCGAGGCGAGGTACTTCTCGGCCTTCTTGGCGACCTGGCGGGGGTCCTTGCCGTAGATCTCACCCGTGCGCGGGTTGTAGATGTCGAAGAGCATGACGAGCGTCTTCGCCTCGCGGAACGGGTCGACGTACGCGGTCGTCACGTCGGGGATGAGCTGCATGTCCGACTCGTGGATGCTCGCGAACCCCCGGATCGACGACCCGTCGAACAGCTGCCCGATGCTGAAGAAGTCTTCGTCGACGGTCGAGGCGGGGATGTTGAAGTGCTGCTGCACACCAGGGAGATCCGTGAAGCGGATGTCGAGGAACTTGACGTCCTCGTCCTTGATGAACGCCAGCACCTCGGAGGAGTCCTTGAACATGTGCTCTCCAGTTCGGGTGGGGATGATCGCCCAACGGGCGTCACTGAAACTACCCGGGACCCGTTGCCCGGGAGTGTCTGTGATGTTTCCGGCATGTTACACGGGCGCCCCGTCTAGGCTGTATGGGTGCCTGACGCGATGGTCTCCTCCCACCCCGGCGAACGACTCGGACTCCCCGACTCCGGCCGGGGAAGCATCGCCCGGTTCGGCAGGCGCCTGGGGGCGCTTGCCATCGACCTCGCCTGCGCCACGATCATCGGCTACGCGTTCTTCCACCATGTGGATGCGGTGACCGGGATGCCGGTGGCCGATCCGATCGCGACGAACATCATCTTCGCCCTGGTGCAGATCGTCTTCATCCCGACGTTGGGCGGCAGCCCCGGGCACCGACTGCTCGGCATGCGCGTCGTGCCGCTCAAGGGCGGCTGGGTCGGCCTGTGGCGGCCGATCGTGCGCACGGCGCTGCTGTTCCTCGTGCTGCCGGCGCTGATCTGGGACGCGGATCAGCGCGGGCTGCACGACAAGGCCGCGGGCACCGTGCTCATCCGCGCCTGACGCGCGGAGCCGTCACCGGGGACGGGGTGCGCGCGCCTTCATCGGGTCGATGCCCTTCGGGATCGGCAGCGACGCCAGCGACTGCGACACGGAGTCGATGCGCTTGATGACGGCCGCCTGCGTGGCGCGGTTGATCGCCTTGGGCAGCTTCTTGATCGTCTTGGCGAGGTCGGCGATCGCCACGTCGTCGTCGCCGTGACCCACGTACAGGACGGTGACGGGAACGCCGCTGGCCACGCGCTTGACCTTCGCACGCTCTTCGTTGACCAGACGCGTCAGACGGCCGCGCGCACCTTCTCCGACCACGACGACCCCGCCGCGCCCGACGGCGCGGTATACGGCGTCCTGCGTCTTCGGGTTGACGCCCACCGGGGTGTCACCGGCGGTCCAGTTGCGGCCGAGAGAGGTCGACAGCACGTGACCGGTGGCGCCGGGCCGACCGTCGATCTTCTCGTACATCGCCTTGGTCGACAGCCGCGTCAGCAGCATGAGGCCGCCGAGCACACCGAGCAGGAGACCCGTGAGGCCCCACAGCGTGATGCTCCACCACACGCCCGGTGTGAGCAGGAAGCCGATGAGGATGCCGACCCAGATGCCGACGACGAGGATGCCGATCTCAGCCCACAGCAACCAGGGGAAGACGTCCTTGGTGAAGTCGAAGAGCGACTTGAGCTGTTTGAAGAAGTTCTGCTTCTTCTCGGTCTGGGTACTGCGTGCGGCCATGATGTCCAGCCTACCTTTTCGCCGCGGTTCCTCCCCAGTCGAGACCGTCTCGTCGGTTGTCCACAGATCCGCGACCGACGACCCATGATCCCGTCGGCCGTGCGGAGACTGGGGAGATGTCATCCACCCTCGCACTCCCGGCCGGCCCTCGCCCTCTGCGTGCCGTGCGGCCACCGGACGCACCGTGGGCGGCCGTCCTCGCCCAGGCCGATGACGGCGGTCGGTGCCTTCTCGTCGACTCGGCAGACGTGGAAGGCGCCATCGCCTGGAGTGGTGCCGGCGCCGAGCATCTCGCCGCCGCGACCGACCTGGTGCGCACCCCCGCCGGCGTGGCGGCCGTCCTTCCCGTCTGCGTGCAGCCCCTGGCGGCATTCCTGAGTCGCCGCACGGGTGGGGCGCCGCTGGGCGCCGGCGAGATCGTGACACTCGCCGTGAGCCTGGTCCGAGGCGCGGCGGAGGCGCTGTCACTCGGTCCTGAGCAGCCCTGCGGCGAGTGGTGGCTGGACGACAGCGGGCGGCCGATGCTCGTGGGCGGTGGCGATTCGGGCGCCGCGCACACTGCGGCCGAGGCGGTGAGGGAGATGAGGGGCGGGGCCGACCCCGCTCTGTCGGCCGCGCTCGAGCTGGCCGCCGACGTGCTTGCGGACCCGCGCCGGGTGCCGCAGGAGGTGACCGACGTCGAGGCGGCGCTGTTCGCAGCGGCGCGCGCGGAGCCCGTCGCGACGTCGATTCTGGCGATGCCCGACCTGCGTCGCGTCCCGATGGAGACGGGCGGTCTCACGGCGACGACGGCGAAGACCCGGTGGCGGGACGCGGTGGTCGAGAACGTGGATGCCGGGCTCGGCGAGCTCGTCTCGCGCGTCGTGACCGCGGTGTGGCGCAGAGCACGGGCGGACCGCCCGCCGACCGGGCGCAGGAAGCACCCGCTCATCGCCGCGGGCGTCGCCGGAGCGCTCGTCCTGGGCGCGGGACTCCTCTGGCCGCGCGGCGGTGAGGACCCGGCGGTGGCGGAGCCGCGGCATCCCTCGCCCACAGTCACTCATCCGTCGGAGTCGCCATCGCGGTCCCCGTCGCGGTCCGCGTCGGCGACGGCGACCGCGCCTCGTGAACTCGTGGATATCGTGGGCGACCTTCTGGACCGCCGCGCAGAATGCCCCACGACCGCATGCCGTGCGGCGACGCAGGAGGACCCTGACGCGCACTTCACCGCCGACGTGACGGCCGCAGAGGAGCGCGAGGTGGTGCTGCTCGACGACTTCGGCGGCGCGGCCGTCGTGCGCCTGAGCGCAGACGGACTCCCCGACCGGTTCGTGGTGGTCGTCCAGCAGGACGGAAAATGGCTGCTCCGCGACATCAGGGACGTCGCGGAGCAGCCGGAGGGGTGATTCGGATCAGATCCCGAGCGAGCCCTCGAAATCGCCGGCCTCGAGGCGGGCCTTCACCGCGCCGAGGAAGCGGGCCGCGTCGGCGCCGTCGACGATGCGGTGATCGTACGAGAGCGCCAGGTACACGTACGAGCGGATGGAGATCGCGTCCTTGCCGTCGACCGAGACCACGCCGGGGCGCTTCACGACCGTGCCGGTGCCGAGGATCGCCGACTGGGGCAGGAACACCACCGGGGTGTCGAACAGTGCACCGCGCGACCCGGTGTTGGTGACTGTGAACGTGCCGCCGGCCAGCTCGTCGGGCTTGAGCTTGTTGTCGCGCGTCCGCGCGGCGAGATCGGCGATCTCGTGCGCGATCTGCGCGACGTTCTTCGCACCCGCGTCGCGCAGGACCGGGGTGAGCAGTCCGCGCTCGGTGTCGACCGCGATCGAGACGTTCTCGGTGGCGGGGTAGACGACCTGGTCGCCGTCCACCGTGGCGTTGATCACCGGGAACGCCTGCAGCGCCTCAGCGGCCGCCAGCGTGAAGAACGGCAGGAACGACAGCTTGTCACCGGTCTTCGACAGGAAGTCCGCCTTGACGCGGTCACGCAGGGCGGCCAAGCGGGTGACGTCCACCTCGACGACGGTCGTCAGCTGCGCCGTCTGCTGCATCGAGGCCACAGCGCGCTCGGCGAGGACCTTCCGCAGACGCGACATCGGCTGGGTCGTGCCGCGCAGCGGCGAGACCTCGAGCGGAGCGGGTGCGGCTGCCGGCGTCGCCTGGGCGGCGGGCGCCGACGCCTGTGCCTGTGCCGCCTCGGCGGCCTTGAGCACGTCTTCCTTGCGGATGCGTCCGCCGACGCCGGTTCCCTTGACAGTGGCCAGGTCGACGCCCTGCTGCTGCGCCAGCCGACGCACGAGCGGTGTGACGTAGGTGACCTCGTCATCGGCGGAAGCCGCTGCCGGGGCCGGCGCCGCCGGGGCTGCCGGAGCGGGCGCCGCGGGGGCCGCGGGGGCCGGAGCCGGGGCTGCGGGGGCTGCCTGCGGGGCAGGGGCGGCCGGGGCGGGTGCGGGTGCCGCCGGAGCGGGTGCGGGTGCCGCCGGAGCGGGCTCGGCGGCGGGTGCGGGCTCGGCGGCGGGAGCGGCTTCTGCCGCCGCGCCTTCCCCGATGCGACCGAGCACGGAACCGACCTCGACGGTCTCGTCCTCCTGCACGAGGATCTCCTGCAGCGTTCCGGCGAGCGGTGAGGGGATCTCGGTGTCGACCTTGTCGGTGGAGATCTCGAGCAGCGGCTCGTCGACCTCGACGCTGTCGCCCACCTGCTTCAGCCACCGGGTGACGGTGCCCTCGGTCACGCTCTCGCCGAGCTCTGGAAGGAGGATGTCCTTGCCGCCCGACGCGGCCGGTGCGGCGGGCGCCGACTCGGCCGCCGGTGCGGCGGGTGCAGGCTCGGGAGCGGGGGCCTCCGCCGGGGCCGGCTCGGGCTCGGATGCGGGCGTCTCTTCGGCGGCGGGCTGCTCGGCGGCCGGGGCCGCGCCGGAGCCATCGCCGATGTGCGCGAGGATCGCGCCGACCTCGACGGTCTCGTCCTCCTGGACCAGGATGTCCTCGAGGACGCCCGAGACGGGCGAGGGAATCTCGGTGTCCACCTTGTCCGTGGAGATCTCGAGCAGGCCCTCGTCCTCCTGGACGGTGTCCCCGACGTTCTTGAGCCAGCGGGTGACCGTTCCCTCTGTCACGCTCTCGCCGAGCGGGGGGAGGACCACGGAAGTGCTCATGGATGTGTCTCCTTTGAAGCCGATGTCGTCTCTAGCTTAGTGATGCGTGTGCGCCGCCGCGTGTCACAGGGCATGCAGCGGCTTGCCTGCAAGCGCGAGGAAAGCCTCGCCGAGCGCCTCGCTCTGAGTGGGGTGGGCGTGGATGAGAGGAGCGATGTCTTCGGGGTGCGCCTCCCACCCGACGGCGAGCTGGCCCTCGGTGATGAGCTCACCGACCCGGTCGCCGAGCAGGTGCACGCCGAGCACGGGGCCGTCGACGGCACGGACGACCTTGACGAGACCCGCCGTTCCGATGATCTCGCTCTTGCCGTTGCCGGCGAGGTTGAACTCGTATGAGCGCACACCGTCGGCGCCGTGCCGTTCGATCGCCTGCGCCTCGGTGAGGCCCACGGAGGCGACCTCGGGACTGCAGTAGGTGACCTTGGGGATCTGCGTCTCCGGCACGGCGATCGGGGCGAGCCCGCCGATCTGCTCGGCGACGAAGATCCCCTGCTGGAAGCCGCGGTGGGCGAGTTGGAGCCCGGGGACGATGTCGCCGACGGCCCAGACATGCGGGGCGTCGGTGCGGAGCCGGTCGTCGACTCGGACGAAGCCGCGGTCGAGCACGACGCCGGCCTCTTCGTAGCCGAGGTCCGCCGTCACCGGGCCGCGACCGACGGCGACGAGCAGATAGTCGGCCTCGAAGCTCTTGCCGTCCTCGAGGGTGACGGTGACCGCGTCGTCATCCTGCGTGGCGGAGGCGAACCGTACGCCGAGCGAGAACGCGACGCCGCGCTTGCGGAACGCGCGCTCGAGTCCCTTGCTGAGTGCGAGATCCTCGTTGGGGACGAGATGATCGAGCGCCTCGATGATCGTCACCTCGGCGCCGAACGAGCGCCACACGCTGGCGAACTCGACGCCGATCACACCACCGCCGAGCACGAGGACCCGCCGGGGCACCTCGTCGAGGCCGAGGGCCTGCTCGCTGGTGATGATCCGTCCGCCGATCTCGAGCGCAGGCAGCGTCCGGCTGTACGAGCCGGTCGCGAGCACGACGTCGGTGCCGCGCAGGACGTCGTCGCCGACCTGGATCCCGTGGTCGGGGAGCAGTCGGCCCTCGCCGTCGACGACGGTGATCCCTCGCGCCTTGATCAGTCCCTGCAGACCCTTGTGCTTCTTCGCGACGATGCCCTCGCAGTAGGTGCGCAGGGCCGCCGGGTCGATGCCGTCGAGCTGTGCGCGGACGCCGAAGGAGGCGGCATCCCGCGCGGCGTCGGCGACTTCGGCGGCGTGCAGCAGCGCCTTGGTGGGGATGCAGCCGCGGTGCAGGCAGGTGCCGCCCAGCTTGTCCTTCTCGACGAGTGCGACGCTCTTGCCGAGCTCGGCGAGGCGGAGGGCGGCGGCGTACCCGCCGCTGCCGCCGCCGAGGACGACGACGTCGAAACTGCGCTCGCTCATGCGCGCACCCCCTCGATGAACGCCAGCAGCGCCCGCACGGTCGCGCCGGTGGGTCCCTTGTCGGTGAAGCCGAACGGCGAACCGCCGTTCTCGCCCGAACCAGCGATGTCGAGATGCACCCAGGGGATGCGCGGCGCGCCGTCGTCGTCGGAGACGCGTCCGACGAAGCGCTGCAGGAAGAGGCCCGCGAACAGCGACCCTCCGGACCGGTCGCCGATCTTCGCGTTCTGCAGGTCGGCGATGGGGGAGTCGAGTTCCTTCTCCATATGGGCGGGCAGTGGCAGATGCCAGGCGAGCTCGTCGGTCTCGCCGGCGGCGGCGAGGTAGTCGGCCACCGCCTCGTCGGAGCCCATGACACCGGTGTGGCGTGTCCCGAGGGCCACGAGGATCGCACCGGTGAGGGTGGCGACGTCGACGATGACGTCGGGGTTCTCGCGGCTGGCCGCGGCCAACCCGTCGGCGAGCACCAGCCGGCCCTCGGCATCGGTGTTCAGCACTTCGACGCTCGTTCCGTCGCTGATGCGCAGCACGTCGCCGGGACGGATGGCCTTGCCCGAGGGCATGTTGTCGGCGATGCACATCCAGGCGGTGACCCGCACCGGGAGCGCGAGGACCGCGGCTGCGCGCACGACGGCGAGGACCGTGGCGGCCCCCGTCATGTCGAACTTCATGCCGACCATGCCTGTGGGGGGCTTGAGGGAGAGGCCGCCGGTGTCGAAGGTGATCCCCTTGCCGACGAGGGCGACATGACCGGAGGCACCGGCCGGCGCGTAGTCGAGGCGCACCAGGCGGGGCGGGCGCTCCGAACCCTGACCGACGCCGAGGATGCCTCCGAAGCCGCCTTCGGCGAGCTCGGCCTCATCGAACACGTGCACGTCGACGGGCAGGTCGGCCACGGCATCGAGGGCGCGGTCGACGAGGTCCTGCGGACCGAGCCACTGGGCGGGCGTGGCCGCCAGGTCCTTGACGAGCGCGACGGCGGCGGCCGCGGCATCCACCCTCGTCACGTCGTCGTCCGTGAGATCCGCACCGTGCACGGTGACGGCAGCGGCGGGGCGTTTGCGGTCTGTCGCGGACTTGTAGTCGTCGAACCAGTACCCGCCCAGGGCGGCGCCCTCCAGTGCCGCGCGCTGCGCGGCGGCGTCCGCACCCGGAACGAGCACGGCGGCGCTCTCGAAGCCCGTGAGCGTGCGGACGGCGGTACCCACCGCATCGCGCACATCGGACGCCGAGGGAGCGGCGCCGGTGCCGACCACCGCCAGGCGGGCGTGGCCGGGGACGGGCACCCGCACGGTCTCGCCGACCGCGCCGGTGAACCCGACGGAGGTCAGCGCCTCGTCAAGACCCGGCCGATCGGACAGGTCCGGGGGTGTGGGCCCGTCCAGCGGAGGGAGAGCGAGGATCAGGAGTTCGACATCGGACTGGGTCGGAGGCGTCGTGCGCGCGGCCAGCTTCGGAAACGGCATGTCCTCCATCCTACGAGCGGGCTGTTCGCTGTCAGCGGGATGCGTCCCGCGTGTGGGACGACACTCTTAGAGTGGACCCATGCCCTCATCGCTGTTCGAGCGTGCGGCTGCCGCACCGCCGGTGCCGCAGGGACTTCCCCTCGTCATCGCACTGACCGGCTTCACCGACGCCGGCGCCGCCGTCGCGCAGCTCATCACCTATATGCGCGACGAGCTCGATCCGCTTCCCCTCGCCGTGTTCGACAACGACATCCTGCTGGACTACCGCGCCCGACGGCCGATCGTCACCTTCGACGGCGAGCGGATCACCGATTACCGCCCGGCGCGGCTGGAACTGTCCCTCGTGCGCGACACCGTCGGCCAGCCGTTCCTTCTGCTGGCCGGCTACGAGCCCGACTTCGTGTGGGAGGAGTTCGCCCGCAACGTGGTGGCGCTGGCGGCAGAGTACGAGGTGGCCTCGGTCACGTGGCTGCAGGCCATTCCGATGCCCGTGCCGCATACGCGGCCGATCGGCACGACGGTCAGCGGCACCCGCTCGACGCTGACCGCGGCCCACTCGGTCTGGCGGCCGCACACCCAGGTGCCGGGCACCATCGGGCATCTCCTCGAGGTCCGGTTCGCCGAGGCGGAGGTCTCCGTCGCCGGATTCGTGCTGCTCGTGCCGCACTATCTGGGCGACACCGAGTACCCGGCCGCGACGCTGGCCGCCCTCGACAGCGTGAGCGCCGCCACGGGACTCGTCTTCGACGGCGACGACCTGCGCAGTCAGAACCGCGAGTATCTGCAGCGCGTGTCCGAGCAGATCGATGAGAACGAGGAGCTCGGCCGCATGCTCAAGAACCTCGAGGAGCGCTACGACGCCTACATGGCGGGCTCCACGATGGCCGCTCCCATGGTGCACACCGGTGATCTGCCCAGCGCCGATGAGCTCGCGGCCGAGCTCGAGCGGTTCCTCGCGACCCGGCCCGGCGACGAGGACAAGCGCGGCGGCGCGCGCGCCTGACGGAATACTCCGGGGCCACGGGGCGTTTTCTCCAGTGTCCGATGAACACCGCACGTCCGGCGTCACGCGCAGGATGTGCGACAATGGAACACCGACCCATTGCCAATCGCCGCCGACCCCGTGTCCGTGCGTCGACTTGACAAGGGTCTTACTAGTGTCCGAAACGACCGGGGCCCGTGTGTGACGACCCACGCCCCCGGTGAAAGGCGAGACGTGACCGCAGGCACGAAGACCACCACCCGCTCCACAGCGAAGGACGCCGCCGTCGACGAGACCGCCGAGGAGGCGACGACGACCGCGGCCGAGACCGCGAAGAAGACGCCGGCGAAGAAGACCGCGGCGCGCAAGCCCGCCGCGAAGTCGACCGCCGCGAAGACCACGGCGACCAAGAAGAAGGCCGCCGGCTCGAAGAGTAAGAAGGCCGACGACGTCTTCGAAGACGAGGATGCCGCGACCGAGGACGACGGCGCCGAAGAGGCGACGAGCAAGAAGCCCGAATTCACCGAGCCGCTCCCGTCGGGTGCGATCGTCATCTCGTCGAAGGACGAGGAAGACGTCCCCGTCTACTCGACGCAGATCACCGGCGCGACCGCCGACCCGGTCAAGGACTACCTGAAGCAGATCGGAAAGGTCCCGCTGCTGAACGCGGCCGAAGAGGTCGAGCTCGCGATGCGCATCGAGGCGGGCCTGTTCGCCGAGGAGAAGCTGTCGCACATGTCGGCGGCGGAGAAGTCCTCGCAGATCGGACTCGACCTGCAGTGGGTCGCCCGTGACGGCCAGCGCGCCAAGAGCCACCTGCTCGGCGCGAACCTGCGCCTGGTCGTGTCGCTGGCGAAGCGCTACACCGGCCGCGGCATGCAGTTCCTGGACCTCATCCAGGAGGGCAACCTGGGCCTCATCCGTGCGGTCGAGAAGTTCGACTACACGAAGGGCTTCAAGTTCTCGACCTATGCGACGTGGTGGATCCGTCAGGCCATCACGCGTGCCATGGCCGACCAGGCCCGCACGATCCGCATCCCCGTGCACATGGTCGAGGTCATCAACAAGCTCGCCCGCGTGCAGCGTCAGATGCTGCAGGATCTGGGCCGCGAGCCCACCCCCGAGGAGCTCTCGCGCGAGCTGGACATGACGCCTGAGAAGGTCGTCGAGGTGCAGAAGTACGGCCGTGAGCCGATCTCGCTGCACACCCCGCTCGGCGAGGACGGCGACAGCGAGTTCGGTGACCTCATCGAAGACACCGAGGCCGTCGTACCCGCCGACGCCGTGGGCTTCACGATGCTGCAGCGCCAGCTCGAGTCGCTGCTCGACTCGCTGAGCGAGCGCGAGGCGGGCGTCATCCGGATGCGCTTCGGCCTCGGCGACGGTCAGCCGAAGACGCTCGACCAGATCGGCGACACCTTCGGCGTCACGCGTGAGCGGATCCGCCAGATCGAGTCCAAGACGATGGCGAAGCTGCGGCATCCGTCCCGTTCGCAGTCCCTCCGGGACTACCTCGAATGAGTTCGGCCGCCAACGAGGGCAAGGCCCTCACCGTCTCCGTCGACGGCTCCGACTACGCACGCATCCCGATCCGCACCCGGGTGGTCATGCCCGACGACGATCTCGACGCGTTCATCCGCGAGTACGCCCCCGAGCAGGTGCGTCCCGGCGACATCCTCTTCGTCACCGAGAAGATCGTGGCGATCACGCAGGGCCGTTCGTTCTCGGTGAAGGAGATCACGCCGCGCAAGCTGGCGGTCTTCCTCTCCAGCCACGTCACCAAGACGCCGTGGGGCATCGGCCTGGGCATCCCCGAGACGATGGAGATGGCGCTGCGCGAGTGCGGCACGCCCCGCATCGTGTTCGCCGCCGGAGTGGCGGCGGTCACCAAGGCCTTCGGCCGCAAGGGCGACTTCTACCGCATCGCCGGCGACAAGGCGCGCGCGATCGACGGGCCGACGAAGCACACCATCCCGCCCTACAACGAGGCCGTGGTGCTGGCTCCCGAGCGCCCGCGCGAGGTCGCGGCGCACCTCAAGGACGACGTTCTGGGCGGTGTCTGCGATGTCGCCGTGGTCGACATCAACGATCTGGGCGGCAACATCCTCGGCTCGACGCTCGATCGGGCGGGGGAGGAGCGCCTCGTGCGCATCCTCAAGGACAACCCGCTGGGCCAGCGGCACGAGTCGACGCCGCTCGGCATCGTCCGCGGCGCCTGAGGTTCACAGATCGAGGCCGGTCGCCTCGCGGTAGCGCTGCAGAAGCCCTGTGCGCACGCCCGAGACGGTCGGCTTCATCTGGAACACGCTGGAGTTGTGGTTCGCCTCGATGACAGCGGGCCCCTTCGGGGTGATCGCGATGTCCCACCCCATGTAGGGGATCTGCGGCAGGCGCCGTGACAGTCGTTCGACCATCGCCACGGCCTCGTCGTACATCGGCACCGCCAGGCCCGCGATCTGCACGCCGGTCACCGGGTGGCTCGCGAACACGTTGCTCTTCTTGTCGACGCCCGGGTACAGCGCGACGCCGCGGTCGTCGAGCATGGTGAACATGCCGCCGCCGGCGAAATTGTCGATCACGCCGCCGTTGCCGATGCGCAGAACGCCGGCGATGACGTGGAAGGCGCCCGCCTTGTCGAGGAACGTGACCAGCCGGATCGTGTTGACGCTCCCGGGGTACAGTGCCTCCAGCTCGGGATGCTGCACCAGCACCTCTTCGAGGAGCGTCTGGTCCTTCGCGATCTGGGTGTCGCGCCAGGCCGCCGCGTCGGCGATGTCAGAGGTCTCGATGCGATCGATGCCCGCGCCCCCGAATCCCTGCGCGGGCTTGGCGATGACGCGTTCATGCCGTGCGAGGAATGCGTCGATCTCGGCGGGCTGCGCGGTGCGCAGATCGATCCAGTCGCGCCGGATCTCGTCGGCGAAGTCGCGGTAGAAACGGGGCTTGTCCTCGACGAGATCGCGGGCGTCGGGACTGTTGAGCAGCTTGGTGATGCGGTATGACTTCGGGTGCGTCATCCAGGTCTTGCGCTCTCGGGCCTTGAGCAGGCGGATGTCCCACACGGCGTAGTCGCGGAAGCCCATGTCGTAGCGGAACGCACACCACATCATGTCGGCGACGATGACCGGTGCCGGCGCCTTTGAGACGCGCTTCACCTGCTCGGTGAACTCGCTGAGGTTCGCGGGGCTGAGGCGGCGTGCGCGGCCGGCGAGATAGCGCATCCGGACACCGAGTTGACCCATGCGCTCGAACGTATCACGCGCTGTCGGCGGCCTCCGGACAGGGGGCGTGCAGGTGCTCGCGGCTATGCTGGTGGACGATGAAAATCGACCTTGACGCTCGCATGAAGTACCTCCTGCGCCGGGCCCGCCGCTTCACCCCCTCCCGTGTCACGACGTTCGCACGTCAGATCGCGAAAGAGCAGGGGAAGTGGATGCCGGCGGTCGCTGTCGACATGCTGTGGAGCGCCGCGTTCCATGACACGGCGTTCATCGACTACTACGAGGCGGACTTCGCCGCGCTCAGCCGCGCAGAGCGCAAGACGTTCATGACCTCGCTCGTCCAGCACCACATCGCCGTGAAGCTGAATGACCAAGAGGCTGCGCAGACGTTCAACGACAAGCGCCTGTTCCACCGTCGGTTCGGTGAGTTCACCGGCCGGGAGTGGCTCGACCTGGGGGAGTCGGGTCCCGAAGCCCTGGAGGAGTTCGCGCAGCGCCACCCCGTGCTGATCGCGAAGGAGCCGATCAGCCGCGAGGGCCACGGCGTCTTCCGGTATGACGCCGCCGACGTCACCGACTGGCCTGCCTTCCACGCCGAACTGGTGGCCAAGGGGCAGGTGCTGGTCGAAGAGGCCATCGTGCAGCATCCCTACCTCGCCGGCTACTGCGCGGGGACGGTCAACACCACCCGCCTCGTCTCGTATTTCGACGGCACGAAGGTGCACATCGTCTCGCGTGTGCAGAAGTTCGGTCGCGGAGCCGTCAGCGACCAGTTCACCTGGGGCGGGTTCTTCACGATGCTGGATCGCGACGGCAAGGCCGTCGGCCGCGGGCACTCCGGCAAGAACGACACGTTCTACTCGGTGCACCCCGACTCGGGCCTGTCGATCGTGGACTTCCAGGTGCCGATGTGGGACGAGGTCGTAGCCCTCATCGATCGGGCCGCCCGTGTCGTCCCCGAGGTGCCGTACGTCGGATGGGACGTCGCCGTCACCGAGAACGGCCCGGTCCTCATCGAGGGCAACTGGATTCCCGGTCTGTATGAGACGCGGGTCACCGCCACCGGCATCCGCACCGGCTCGCGCCCCGAGCACGAAGCCGTGATGACCTGGTAGTCATGGCGTCCCCGCGACCCGTACGGGCGCTCATCTCCCTCGCCGCCCTCGCTGAGAACGCGCACGGACTGTGGGGCGTCGCCGACGTGCGACGCGACGCGTACGGCCACGGACTGGACGTGTGCGGCCCCGTGCTCGCCGAGCAGGGGCTGGCGCTGTGGACGGACGAGGTGCGACCGGAGGGACCGGTCATCGATCCGGTGCGGCTCTGGGGCCTGCCCGGCGGCGGGACCCGGCCGGTGATGGCGCTGCGGGGCAGCGTGCTCAGCACCAAACCGCTGCGCGCCGGCGAGGGCGTGTCGTACGGCTACACCTTCCGCGCCGAGCTGGACACCCGGGTCGCTCTGGTGTCGGGCGGATACGCGCAGGGCGTGGTCCGTGAGATCGGCAACCGGGCGCGGGTGCGCGTCGCAGGGCAGGACGTGCCGATCGTCGGCCGCGTGGCGATGGACGCGTGCGTCATCGACATCGGCGCGACGGAGGTCGACCGCGGCGACGAGGTCGCGTTCTTCGGCGACCCGCGCGCGGGCGACCCCGATCTCGCGGTGTGGACGGATGCGACCGGCCTCGGGCCGGCGGAGATCGTCAGCCTCGTCGGGGCGCGCAGCGCACGGGAGGTGCGCGCATGAGCGCGTGGCTCGACGTCGATCTGGAGGTGTTCGCGGCGAACCTCGCCCGGATCCGTGAGGTCGCCGCGCCGGCGCGGCACATGCTCGTGGTGAAGGACGACGCGTACGGCCACGGCCTGACACCCGTCGTGGAGCGCGCGGTCGCCGAGGGCGTCGACTGGTTCGGCACCTTCGACGTGCCCACCGCGCTGGCCGTGCGCCGGGCGGGGGGCCCGGAGTGCCGCATTCTGGCGTGGACGGTCTACGACGACGCCGATATCGACCGGGCGCTGGATGCGTCCATCGATCTCGGGCTGGGCGACGCGTTCGCGCTGGATGCGGTGATCCACCGTGCGCGTCGGCGTGCAGCCCGGGCGCGGGTGCATCTGAAGATCGACACCGGGCTGCACCGCAACGGCTTCCGTCCGGAGGCGTGGACCGCAGCGGTCACCCGCGTGCAGGAGGCGGCGGATGCCGTGACGCTCACCGGCGTCTGGAGCCACATCTCCGAGGCGTCCGACGCAGAGGACGACGCGGCACGGACGGCGTTCGTCGCCGCCGCCGACGAGGCTGCCGCGGCGGTGTCGCCGGCGCCGTTGCGGCACCTCGCCGCGAGCGCGGCCTCCTTCGCGCGACCCGAGTTCCGGTTCGACCTCGTGCGCATCGGTGCCTTCGCCTACGGCATCCGTCCGGACGGCGGTCCGAGCGACGAACGGCTCGGCATCCGCCCGGTGGCGACGCTGCGCGCCACCGTGATCGACGCGGGCACCGAGGGGGCCACGGTCGACGTCGGGGCGCTCGACGGGCTCGACTCCCGGCTCGCGGGGCTGTTGCGCGTCGGCACGCCGGCGGGGGAACGGACGCTGCGAGCGGTCGACGCGACCACCGCGACGGTGCAGGGGTGGCCGGATGCGCGGCCCGGTGACGTCGTGACGTTGCTCGGCGGAGACGCGCCGATGACGGCCACCGACGCCGCCGAAGCGCTGGGCGCCATCGGCGAGCAGGTGGTGCTGAGGATCTCACCGCGCCTGCCGCGGCGCTACCGCTGAGGCGGCCGGCGGATCAGTCCGTGGCGTTCAGACGAGCGGTCTCGTCGTGCCAGGAGGTCGCGACGCTGCGCAGCTTCTCCTCGTACTTGCGGCCGTGGTGTGCGCAGAAGAGCAGCTCGCTGCCGTTGACGACGGCGGCGATGTAGGCCTGCGCGCCGCACGCGTCGCAGCGGTCGGCGGCGGTCAGACGGTACTCGGCGAGAGTCTGCTCTTCCGGGGTGGTGAGCGTGTTCATCGTCTGCCTCCTCGTGTGTGTGCGACGGTCCGTTCCTCACATACAACCACGCGCACCCCGGAAGGATGCCGATAACGGGGGCCGTTTCGCTCAGCGCGTACCGACTGATGGGTGGGCCGTGTGTCTGCGATGACGGTGTCGCCGGCCCGGATATCCTTGAGGATTGTGACCGCTGAGTACTCCGCCCATCATCTGCAGGTGCTCGAGGGTCTCGAGGCGGTTCGCAAGCGCCCCGGCATGTACATCGGCTCGACCGACTCGCGCGGGCTCATGCACTGCCTGTGGGAGATCATCGACAACTCCGTCGACGAGGCACTCGGCGGCTACGGCGCGCGCATCGACATCCTCCTGCGCGACGACGGCAGCGTCGAGGTGCAGGACCGCGCCCGCGGCATCCCCGTCGACATCGAACCGCGCACGGGCCTGTCCGGCGTCGAGGTCGTCTTCACGAAGCTGCACGCGGGCGGCAAGTTCGGGTCGGGGTCGTACACCGCGTCGGGCGGCCTGCACGGTGTGGGCGCGTCCGTCGTGAACGCGCTCTCCGAGCGGCTCGACGTGGAGGTCGACCGCGACGGCAAGACGTGGGCGATGTCGTTCCGACGCGGCGAGCCCGGCGTCTTCGACGGCGAAGGGCCGGAGGCGCCCTTCACGCCGTTCGCGACGTCGAGCAAGCTGCGCGCCGTCGGCAAGGTCGCCAAGGGCGTCACCGGCACACGTATCCGCTATTGGGCCGACCGCCAGATCTTCACGAAGGACGCCCGCTTCGGCCTCACCGAGCTCGAGCAGCGCGTACGCCAGACGGCGTTCCTCGTGCCCGGTCTCGAGCTGCTCATCCGCGACGAACGCGGTGACGAGGCGGTGGAGTCGTCGTACCACTTCGAGGGCGGCATCTCCGAGTTCGCCGAGTTCCTCGCGACCGACGCGCCGGTCACCGACACCTGGCGCCTGAGCGGGTCGGGCACGTTCAGCGAGACCGTCCCGGTGCTGCAGCCGTCCGGTGCGCTGGTGCCGACGGAGGTCGAGCGAGAGTGCCAGGTCGACATCGCGCTGCGCTGGGGGACCGGCTACGACACGGTCTTCCGATCGTTCGTCAACATCATCGCCACGCCCAAGGGCGGCACGCATCAGCAGGGCTTCGAGCAGGGGCTCGTCAAGGCGGTGCGTGCGCAGGTCGACCAGAATGCGCGCAAGCTCAAGGTCGGCAACGACAAGCTCGAGAAGGACGACATCCTCGCGGGGCTGACCGTCGTGCTGACGGTGCGCCTGCCCGAGCCGCAGTTCGAGGGCCAGACCAAGGAGGTCCTGGGCACCCCCGCGGTGCGCCAGATCGTCTCGAACGTGGTCAACAAGCAGCTGACCGAGCGTCTGACGTCGACCAAGCGCGACGACAAGTCGCAGGCGTCGCAGCTGCTCGACAAGATCGTCGCGGAGATGAAGGCGCGCATCTCGGCACGCGCCCACAAAGAGACCCAGCGGCGCAAGAACGCGCTCGAGTCCTCGTCTCTGCCGGTGAAGCTCGTCGACTGCCGCTCGAACGACGTGACCGAGTCAGAGCTGTTCATCGTCGAGGGCGACTCGGCGCTGGGCACCGCCAAGCTCGCGCGCGACAGCGAGCACCAGGCGCTGCTGCCGATCCGGGGGAAGATCCTCAACGTGCAGAAGGCGTCGATCAGCGACATGCTCTCGAACGCCGAGTGCGCCGCGATCATCACCTCGGTGGGCGCCGGCTCGGGCCGGTCGTTCGATCTGAGCGCCGCACGCTACGGCAAGGTTATCATGATGAGTGATGCGGACGTGGACGGCGCGCACATCCGCACGCTGCTGCTCACCCTGTTCTTCCGCTACATGCGGCCGCTCATCGAGGACGGCCGGGTGTTCGCCGCGGTTCCGCCGCTGCATCGCGTCGTGGTGATCAACCCCGGATCGAAGCCGAACGAGACGGTCTACACGTACTCCGAGCAGGAGCTGCACACGCTGCTGGCGAAGCTGACCAAGTCGGGCAAGCGGTGGCAGGAGCCGGTGCAGCGCTACAAGGGCCTCGGCGAGATGGACGCCGAGCAACTGGCCAGCACCACGATGGACCGCTCGGCTCGCACGCTCCGTCGGGTGCGGGTGGAGGATGCCGAGGCCGCCGCCCGGGTGTTCGAGATGCTCATGGGCAGCGACGTCGCGCCCCGACGCGACTTCATCGTGACGTCGAGCGACGCGCTCGCGCGCGAGCGCATCGACGCGTGACGCTTCGCATCATCGCGCAGCGGCGCGTCAGCGCACGGTGGTGCCGAGCGCGCCGATGACGGCGTCGAGCGGCGTGCCCGAGGCATCCCGCTTTCCGAGCTCCTCCGGCAGCTGACGCACCGCGCCGTCTCCGCCGACCGCGTGCGGCTGCGTGCCGACCCAGGCCAGGGTGACGGCGTCTTCGCCCTTGAGGAACCGCTGCGCGCGCACACCGCCCGTGCCACGGCCCTTGGCGGGGAACTGGTCGAACGCCGAGACCTTGGCGGTTCCGGCGTCGGCGCCGGCGAGCACCTGGGTGGAGCCGGCGATGGTGACCACGACGGCGTCGGCGTCGGTTCCCGCGGGCACGACGTCGAACGACACCACGCTCTGGCCGGACGTGACGCGGACACCGGCCATGCCGCCTGCCGAGCGGCCCTGTGGGCGCACGGCCGAGGCGGCGAAACGCAGCAGCTGGGCGTCGGAGGTGACGAACACGAGCTCGGCGTCATCGGGGGCGGGCGCCGCACCGACCACCGTGTCGCCCGGCTTCAGCGTGATGATCTCGGCCTCGGGCTTGTTGGCAAGCTCGGTGGCGGCGACCCGCTTGACGACGCCCTGCGCGGTGCCCAGTGCGACGGCGGGCTCGGCCACGAGCGGCACGATCGCCACCACGTGCTCGCCCTTGGCGAGTGCCAGGTACTGGTCGACGCGGGTGCCGGCGCCGAGCTGCACGGAGTTGCCCGGGACCGAGGGGAGGTCGACCGGGGTGAAGCGCACGAGACGGCCCGTGGTGGTGACCGCGCCCACCTCGCCGCGGGACGTGGTGTCGACGACGGAGCGGATGGCGTCGTGCTTGGACCGGCGGGACGGGGTGCGGATGCCGCCGTCTTCGGCGTCGGCGACCAGGTCTGCCCGCACCATGCGTCCGGTCGCCGAGAGGAAAACCCGGCACGGGGTGTCGGCGATCTCCAGCGACGGCGCACGGCGGCTGGTGCGCGGCTGGATGGGTCCGCCGTCGAGCAGCAGGGTGCGGCGCGGAGTTCCGTAGGCGTCGGCCGCGGCATCCAGCTCCCGGGCCACCTGCTGGCGCAGCAGCACTTCCGAGCCGAGCAGCTCGACCAGCGCGGCGATCTCGCTCTGCAACTGGTCGCGCTCGGCCTCGAGCTCGATACGAGAGAACTTGGTGAGACGGCGCAGTCGCAGTTCGAGGATGTACTCGGCCTGCTGCTCGGACAGGTCGAAGACGCTGCGCAGGCGCGTGCGCGCCTGTTCGCTGTCGTCGGACGAGCGGATGACCTGGATGACCTCGTCGATGTCGAGGATCGCGATGAGCAGGCCCTCGACCAGGTGCAGTCGTTCGCGCTTGCGCGCCAGGCGATACTCGCTGCGCCGCGTGACGACGCGGATGCGGTGGTCGAGGTACACCCGAAGAAGCTCGCGCAGGCCCAGCGTCTGCGGCTGGCCGTCGACGAGGGCGACGTTGTTGATCGAGAAGGAGTCCTCGAGCGGCGTGAGCCGGTACAGGTGCTCGAGGACCGCCTTGGGGTCGAAGCCGGTCTTGATCGAGATGACCAGGCGCAGGCCGTTCTTCCGGTCGGTGAGGTCGGCGACGTCGGAGATGCCGGTGAGCTTCTTCGCCTGCACCGCGTCTTTGATCTTCTCGATGACGCGCTCCGGGCCCACCAGATAGGGCAGCTCGGTGACGACGATGCCGGTCTTGCGCGGGCCGAGCTGCTCGATCGACACCTTGGCGCGCGTGCGGAAGGCCCCGCGTCCCGTGCGGTAGGCGTCCTTGATGCCGTCGACGCCGGTGATGATGCCGCCGCCGGGCAGATCCGGTCCGGGAACGAACTCCATGAGCTCGTCGACGGTGGCGTCGGGGTGCTCGAGCAGATGCGTGGCCGCCGAGGCCACCTCGATGAGATTGTGCGGCGCCATGTTCGTGGCCATGCCGACGGCGATGCCGGAGGCGCCGTTCACGAGCAGGTTGGGGAAGGCCGCCGGCAGCACCGCGGGCTGTTGGAACTGCCCGTCGTAGTTCGGGATGAAGTCGACGACGTCCTCGTCGAGGCTCTCCGTCATCGCCAGGGCGGGCGGGGCCAGCCGCGCCTCGGTGTAGCGGGAGGCGGCGGGCCCGTCGTCGAGGGAGCCGAAGTTGCCGTGCCCGTCGACGAGCGGCACCCGGAGTGTGAACGGCTGCGCGAGGCGCACCAGGGCGTCGTAGATGGCGGAGTCGCCGTGGGGGTGGAGCTTGCCCATGACCTCGCCGACGACGCGGGCACTCTTCACATGGCCCTTGTCGGGCCGCAGGCCCATCTCGGCCATCTGGAACAGGATGCGACGCTGCACGGGCTTCAGGCCGTCGCGCGCGTCGGGCAGTGCACGCGAGTAGATGACCGAATACGCGTACTCGAGGTACGACCCCTGCATCTCGGCCGAGACGTCGACGTCCTCGATGCGCTCGTTGCTCGGGCTCGACGGCGTGGGGGTCTTGGCAGGCATACGGCTCCGGTTCGGGTTGCGGGCGGGGCGGGCCCCGTGTGCGAGACTGGCCCCGATGACAATCAGCCTACCGGCGGCGGCGCCGGGCGCCCGGCGCCTCACCGGCGTTGTGCCGCAGCTCATCGCGGCGATGTCGGGCGCCTCGGAGTGGTTCGCGCCTGCGCGCAGTGCGATCGTCTTCACCGTCGACGGGCTGGGCGCGCACAACCTCAGCGCACGCCGTGGCCACGCGCGGTTCCTGTCCGCGCACCGGACCAAGAAGGACGTCGCGCAGACCGTCTTCCCGTCGACGACGGCGACGGCGCTGACCGGTCTTCTGACGGGGGCGTCGGCCGGCGAGCACGGCATCGTCGGCTACCGCGCCCGGGTGCCCGGCACCGACACCGTCGTCAACCAGCTCAAGGGCTGGGACGAGCACGCCATCGACCCCGCGACCTGGCAACGGGCCGAGCCCCTCTTCGCGCGGGAGGCGGCACAGGGCCGGCCGTGCTTCGTGGTCACCAAGCCGGCGTTCGCCGCGTCGGGGTTCACCCGTGCGACGACCCGCGGTGCGCAGATGCACACGGCGGACACCGCTGTGGATCGCGCCGAGCTGGCCGCGGACCTCGCGGCGCGGCATCCCGGCGCTCTCGTCTACGTCTACACACCCGACCTCGACCGTGTCGGTCACAAGCACGGCGTCGAGTCCGAGCAGTGGTCGGCCGCGCTCGAGGAAGTCGACGGCGCGGTGCGCGCACTGGCCGAGGCCCTGCCCTCAGACGTGGGCGCGGTCGTGACCGCCGACCACGGCATGGTCGACGTGCCACGGCACCGTCAGATCCTCCTCGCCGTCGGCGATCCGCTGCTGGACGGGGTGCGGCTCATCGGCGGCGAGCCGCGGATGCTCCACCTTTACGCCGAGGACGGGGCGGCGGCCGTCGTGCACGCGCAATGGACGGAGGCCGAAGGCGGCCGTTCCTGGGTCATGACGCGTGACGAGGCGATCGAGGCGGACCTGTTCGGGCGGGTGGATGCCGCGGTCCGTGGCCGCATCGGCGATGTGTTGGTGGCGGCCCGAGTCGGAATCGTCTACTACGACGACCGGCTCGACGACAAGGCGGCGCAGAAGATGGTGGGGCAGCACGGATCGCTGAGCCCCGAGGAGACGACGGTTCCGCTGATCCGCCTCGGCGCATTCGCCTGACGGTCAGCTGTCGTCGCTGCGCGCGCCGAAGACGATCTCGTCCCACGACGGCATCGCCGGGCGCCCCTTGCGCCGGGCCTCACCGGCGGGTGCGGACGACGACGCGCGCTGGCCGCCGTCGTCGTCGGACGGCGACGGGTCCTCGGGCTTGTCATAGCCGGGTTCGAGCGCGTCGAACAGGGCCATGGGCCGCGGCTGCTCGGAGCCGGACGGCTCCTGCGGCGCCTGCGGCGCGGGGGAGCGCTGACCGCGACGCCGCCGCAGGGCCTCGAGAAGGTCCGCGGTCTCGCTCGAGGTCTGCGACTGCTCGGGGGCGCGCTTGATGGCGGCGTTCTGCACGGCCGCAGGGGCTGCTTCGGTCGTGGACGACGCCGGGGACTGCGCCTGTGCGGCCGCCTCTTCGGCCTCAGCGCGCATCCGACGCGGGCCGAACTGCTCGAGGTCGAAACGGGAGTCGTCCTTGGACTCCGGGGTGTCGAGGGCGCGCAGGCGGGGAATGAGGCCCTCGGGCAGCGATCCCTGTCGCGAAAGCTGCGTGGCGTCGGCGTTCAACGGCGACAGCGTGCCACGGCGGGGCTCGAAGCTCCACCGGGCGTCATGGTCGACATCCGCGGCGGTGAACTCGAGCTTGACGATCCAGGTGCGGTCGTCCTTCCAGCTGCTCCAGCGCTCGCTCGTCGCATGCGCTTCGGCGAGCTTGGCCCGCACCGCGCCGCCGAACGTCTGGGAGGCCTCATCGATGTCGCCGGCCACCAGCACCGGAACCGCCAGCGCCTGATCCACGATGTGCTCGCGCTCGGCCAGCACGGGGCCCTCGTAGCGCGCGACGTCCTCGACGGTCACGCCCAGCGCCTCGGCGACCTCGGCCGCCGTCATCCCCGCGCGGATGCGGGACTGCACGTCGCGCGGGTTGAGGCGGGGGCCGCGCGGCTCGTCCTCGGCCGGACGGTGCGACCGCTTGAGCTCGCTGCGCAGCAGGTCATCGACCGGAAGAGTGAAGCGAGTGCCGGATTCGGTGGCCAGGACGAGAGCGTCGTCTTCGGAGCCGATGATCCTGAGCTGTTCCATGCGAACACGCCTTTCCTTCGCTGTACAGTCATGGTCGCACGCGTGCGCGAAGCGCCCGGGAATATCGCGGGCGCGCCGCGGGTTTCATCGCTGGATCGCGACACGCCGCCGCCGAGTGCGAGATGCATTTGCGAAATGCGGCGCGTTCGTGCAAACTATGCCCGCCCCTTTGGGTCCATACACTTCCGAGGAAAGTAGAGACGTCAGTCAAAATGGCCACCGATTACGACGCCCCGCGCAAGAACGAGGACGACAGCGAGTCGATCGAAGCCCTCAAGGAGCGCGTGCCGGACAAGGGGGCCGGGTCGGGTGAGTCCGAGGACTCCGACAACCCCACCGGCTTCGAGCTGCCGGGCGCCGACCTTTCGGATCTCGAGCTCGACGTCGTCGTGCTCCCGCCGCAGGAGGATGAGTTCACGTGTGTGAGCTGCTTCCTCGTCAAGCACCGCTCGCAGCTCGATCACGAAGACGCCGCCGGCCCGATCTGCATCGACTGCGCGGGCTGAACCGCTACGCCGTCGTCGTGCCGGCGCGCTGTGCGCGTCGGACGGCGGCGGTGAGCCGGTCCGGCGTGCGGGACGAGATCACCCAGACCGGTGTCGGGTCGGCCGGGTCGGTGACCCGTGCCTGCACGATCCCGTCGATACCGCCGCGGATGAGGTGCCACGCGTCGCGCTGCAGGCCGGGGCCGCGCAGGTCGCGCGCTTCATTGCCGACGAACGGCTCGACATCGTCGAGGAACCCGACCGGGATGTGCGCGCGCCCGGCGACGAGTTCGCCGCCGCGCACCTCGACGCGCGGTGCCGCAGCGATCATCAGGACGACGACCAGAACCGCGACGACGATGCCGGCGGCGAGCGCGATCGTCGTGTCGAACGGCACGAAGACCATCGCGGCCATCGGCGCCACCACCGCGGCGCTCACGAACGCCCACAGCGACGGCGTCAGGCGCTCGCGATAGATGATGCCCGCGGCATCCGTGGCATTCGTCGATGTCATCTGCATTACCCTCGTGGAGTGACCGAAACCGTGGACGTCCCCATTATCGCCCCCGAGCTTCCGGCTTACGCCCATCCCGGTGATGCCGGCGCCGACCTGGTGTCGGTGGAGGCTCTGCGTCTGGAGCCGGGCGAGCGGGCGCTGGTGGGCACCGGGGTGCGCATCGCCGTGCCCGACGGCTATGCGGCGTTCGTGGTGCCGCGCAGCGGCCTCGCGACCAAGCACGGCATCACGATCGTGAACGCGCCCGGGACGGTGGATGCCGGATATCGGGGCGAACTGAAGGTCACGCTGCTGAACACCGACGCGCGCGAGGCATACGACATCGCGGTCGGCGACCGCATCGCGCAGCTCATCATCATGCCGGTCGTGCGTGCCCGGTTCACCCCCGTCGAGGCGCTCGAGGACAGCGCGCGCGGCGAGGGCGGGTTCGGCTCCACCGGATACACGAACGAGACGAGGAACCCCTCATGACCGAAGAGAACGAAGACCCGACGCCACGCAAGTCGGCACCTGACGACCGGGCGGAAGCGGGTCCGTTCGACGACTCCGAGGCGAACCCTGTCCGCCCGTACATCGACCTCGGCGGCATCAAGATCCTGCCCCGCGAAGGCCTGAACCTGCGGCTGGAGGTCGAGGAGCAGACGCAGCGCATCGTCGCCGTGGGACTCGACTACGCCGAGTCGACGCTCCAGGTGCAGCCGTTCGCGGCGCCGCGCTCGACCGGGCTGTGGGACGAGACGCGCGCGCAGATCCGCGATCAGGTCAAGCAGCAGGGCGGTCGCGTCGAAGAGCGCGAGGGGCCGCTCGGGGCGGAGCTGCTCGCCGAGGTGCCGGTGACCGGCCCCGACGGCCAGCCGGCACGCCGCCTGGCACGGTTCATCGGCGTCGACGGGCCGCGCTGGTTCCTGCGCGGAGTGATCGGGGGGGCCGCCACGGGCGACGTCGACGCCGCCGCCAAGGTGGAGGACCTGTTCCGGTCGATCGTGGTCGTGCGCGGCGGATCGCCGATGCCGCCGCGCGACCTCATCGCGCTGAAGATGCCGACCGCGCCGGGAGCGGCGTGAGCGATCAGGAAGGCAAGGATGCCGCGGAACCCGCGGCATCCGACATCCTCGGCGCCGCGCTCGGCGGCGCGGCCCGGCGTGCGGGCCTGGACCCGGCCCAGTCAGGCAGCACCGGGCACATCGTCTGGCATGCGATGGGCGGCTGGCGCGGCATCCTCGAATCCGTCCTCCCGACGCTCGTCTTCATCATCACCTGGACCCTCACGGTCGACCCGAAGACGAACCAGGGCGATCTGTGGCTCGCCGTGGGACTCTCCGTCGGCCTGGCCGTCGTGTTCACCGTCGTCCGGCTGATCGCCCGCTCGCCCGCGACGGCGGCCGTCGGCGGGCTCATCGCGACGGCTGCGGCCGCAGCTCTGGCGCTGTGGACCGGTCGGGCGGCCGACAACTTCGTGCTCGGACTGATCACGAACGGCGCGTACGGCAGCGTGCTGCTCGTCTCGGCACTCATCGGCTGGCCGCTGATCGGCCTCGCCGTCGGCTGGCTGATGAACGAGGGGACCGCGTGGCGCCAGGACAAGCGCAAGCGTCGCGCGTTCTTCTGGCTCACCATCGCCTGGGCGGGGCTGTTCGCGGCGCGGCTGGCCGTGGAGCTGCCGCTGTTCCTGACCGACCAGGTGACGGCGCTCGGGACGTTCAAGCTGATCATGGGGCTGCCCCTGTTCGCGCCGATGGTGGCGGTGACGTGGCTGGCCGTGCGCGGGCTGTACCCGAAGCGCGCGGAGACCGTGTCGGAGTCATCGGCGCCCGACGGCGAGTGATATATTTATCTTGATATCAAGATAAATTCGTCCCGCCGCAGGTTAGGCGACCCTGACTGGTCATGCCACGTGCGGCGAGGAAAGATGGGGGTGCGGACGTTCGTCCGCGCTTCCGCCGCCGACGAAGGAGACGAGACGTGTCCACGGTTGACAGCTTCGGTGCGAAGAGCACCCTGACGGTCGGCAGCACCGACTACGAGATCTTCCGCATCGATGCCGTCGCCGGCTTCGAGAAGCTCCCGTTCAGCCTCAAGGTGCTGCTGGAGAACCTCCTGCGCACGGAAGACGGCGCGAACGTCACCAAGGAGCAGATCCAGGCCCTGGGCTCGTGGAACCCGGACGCCGAGCCCGACACGGAGATCCAGTTCACCCCGGCACGCGTCGTCATGCAGGACTTCACCGGTGTGCCCTGCATCGTCGACCTCGCGACGATGCGCGAGGCCATGGCCGACCTGGGCGGCGACCCGACCAAGATCAACCCGCTCTCGCCGGCCGAGATGGTCATCGACCACTCCGTCATCGCCGAGCTGTTCGGCACGCCCGACGCGTTCGAGCGCAACGTCGAGATCGAGTACCAGCGCAACGGTGAGCGCTACCAGTTCCTGCGCTGGGGCCAGACCGCGTTCGACGACTTCAAGGTCGTTCCCCCGGGGACCGGCATCGTGCACCAGGTCAACATCGAGTATCTGGCGCGCGTCACCTTCACGCGTGAGGTCGACGGCGTCGTGCGGGCCTACCCCGACACCCTGGTGGGCACCGACTCGCACACGACGATGGTCAACGGCCTGGGCGTGCTCGGCTGGGGCGTCGGCGGCATCGAGGCTGAGGCCGCCATGCTCGGCCAGCCGGTGTCGATGCTCATCCCGCGCGTGGTCGGCTTCAAGCTGAGCGGCGAGATCCCCTCGGGCGTCACCGCGACCGACGTCGTGCTCACCATCACCGACATGCTGCGCAAGCACGGCGTCGTGGGCAAGTTCGTCGAGTTCTACGGCGACGGCGTCGCCTCGGTGCCGCTGGCCAACCGCGCCACGATCGGCAACATGAGCCCGGAGTTCGGCTCGACCGCGGCGATCTTCCCGATCGACGACGTCACACTCGACTACCTGCGCCTCACCGGCCGCAGCACCGAGCAGGTCGCACTGGTGGAGGCGTACTCGAAGGAGCAGCACCTCTGGCACGACACCGCCAGCGAGCCCTCGTTCAGCGAATACCTCGAGCTCGACCTGTCGACGGTCGTCCCGTCGATCGCCGGCCCGAAGCGTCCGCAGGACCGCATTCTGCTCAGCGAGTCGAAGCAGAAGTTCGAGCAGGACCTCGTCAACTACGCCGACGTCGAGCACGACCTGGTCGACCTTGAGGTCGCCGAGTCGTTCCCGGCCTCCGACCCGCCGGAGAACACCCCGGAAGACGAGAACAGCGCCCACCACCACACGCACCGCTCGCACGCCCCGAAGACGGCGTCCAAGCCGACCGATGTCACCCTCGCCGACGGCGAGGAGTTCGTGCTCGACCACGGCGCGGTCACGATCGCCGCGATCACGTCGTGCACCAACACCTCGAACCCGTCGGTCATGCTCGCCGCGGGCCTGCTCGCACGCAACGCGGCCAACAAGGGCCTGAAGGTCAAGCCGTGGGTCAAGACCACGCTCGCACCCGGTTCGAAGGTCGTCACGGAGTACTACGAGAAGGCCGGCCTCAACGAGGACCTCGAGAAGCTCGGCTTCTACACGGTCGGCTACGGTTGCACGACCTGCATCGGCAACTCGGGGCCGCTCATCGAAGAGGTCTCGGCGGCCATCAACGAGAACGACCTGGCGGTCACCGCGGTGCTCTCGGGCAACCGCAACTTCGAGGGCCGGATCAACCCCGACGTCAAGATGAACTACCTGGCGTCGCCGCCCCTGGTCATCGCGTACGCCCTCGCCGGATCGATGAACTTCGACTTCGACAAGGACGCGCTGGGCGTGGGCACCGACGGCGGCGAGGTGTTCCTCAAGGACATCTGGCCGGATGCCGCGGAGGTGCAGGCGACCATCGACTCGTCGATCTCGACCGACATGTTCGACCGCGAGTACTCGTCGGTCTTCGAGGGCGATGAGCGCTGGCGCTCGCTCCCGACGCCCACCGGCGCCGTGTTCGAGTGGGACGACGCGTCGACCTACGTGCGCAAGGCCCCCTACTTCGACGGCATGCCGAAGGACCCGGAGCCGGTCGCCGACATCAGCGGCGCCCGCGTGCTCGCCAAGCTCGGCGACTCGGTCACCACGGACCACATCTCGCCGGCCGGTGCCATCAAGGCCGACAGCCCGGCGGGACGCTACCTGGCCGAGCACGGCATCGAGCGCAAGGACTTCAACTCCTACGGCTCGCGTCGCGGCAACCACGAGGTGATGATCCGCGGCACGTTCGCGAACATCCGTCTGCGCAACCAGCTGCTGGACGGCGTGGAGGGCGGCTACACCCGCGACTTCACCCAGGCCGGCGGGCCGCAGTCGTTCATCTACGACGCCTCGCAGAACTACCAGGCCGCGGGCACCCCGCTGGTGGTCCTCGCCGGCAAGGAGTACGGCTCGGGATCGTCGCGCGACTGGGCGGCCAAGGGCACGACGCTTCTGGGCGTGCGCGCGGTCATCGCGGAGAGCTTCGAGCGCATCCACCGCTCGAACCTCATCGGCATGGGCGTCATCCCGCTGCAGTTCCCCGCCGGCGAGACCGCCGACTCGCTGGGCCTGGACGGCACCGAGTCGTTCGCGTTCACCGGGATCGAGGCGCTCAACGAGGGCTCCACGCCCAAGACGGTGCACGTCGTCGCGACGCCCACCGGCGACTCGGCCGACGGCAAGGCGCCCGTCGAGTTCGACGCGGTGGTGCGCATCGACACCCCCGGTGAGGCCGACTACTACCGCAACGGCGGCATCCTGCAGTACGTGCTGCGTTCGCTCGTCTGACGGCTGACGCACAGAGCCCCCGCCGTGCCGCACGGCGGGGGCTCTGTCGTGAGCAGACGGCGTCACATGACCACGAGCTCATCACCCACCCGGATCACGCCGCCGCCGGCCGCCGGCAGCAGCAACCGGCCGAGCGTGGGCTGATCCTGCCCGATCCGGCGTGTGAGGGTCGTGAGGATGGGCGCGTTGCGCACGCCCGTGTCGGGGTCGGCGTGCGGGGCAAGGCATCGGACGACGGGCCCCTCGGTCGTGAACTCCACGTCGCCGATGCGGATGCGACCGCTCCATGACAGCTCTTCCCACGCGGCGAGATCGTCGACCACGACGTTGGAGCGGAAACGGCGGTCGTCGGCGTCGCGTTCGAGTGCGTGCTCGAGTGCGCGGACGCTGGCGCGGCCGTGCACGGTCACGTAGCCGCGCGCGCGGTCCTGGAAGCGGGCCCGCGTGCCGTCGCCGACGAGGACGAGCGGCAGCCGCCCGTCCAGAAGCGACGCCTCGGGTGTGGTGCGGACGAACGACGTGACGGCATCGACCAGCCGGGCGCGTCCTTCGGCGTCGAGTCCCGCCTCTACCAGGACCTCGTCGTCGCGCGTGATGCGCACGACCCCGTCCCGGAGCCGCAGTCGCAGCGCCGCCAGCGACGGGAAGCTCTGCAGGGCGAGGCCCTTGGACTTCGGCCAGTAGTCGAGCCCGTCCTGCTGCTCGGGCGTCGCGGCCCCGGCGAAGCGGAACGCGAGCACGCGGTCGCCGGCGATGCGTCCGTCATCCTGAACGATGAGTTCATCGCGCTCCTCCGGGGTGAAGCTTTTGACGGGATAGCGGTAGAGGGCGACGACATGGGGCATCCTTCGATCCTTTCAGACGGCGGTACGGCCCCGCGTACACTCGGATCCATGAGTCTGCTCTCCGCGATCTCTGGGCCCCGTGATCTGGATGCGCTCGACGAGGCGCAGCTGACCGCCCTGGCCGCGGAGATCCGGGCGTTCCTCATCGAGAACGTCGCGCGCACCGGCGGGCACCTGGGTCCGAACCTCGGCGTGGTCGAGCTGACCATCGCCCTGCACCGCGTCTTCGACTCGCCGAACGATCCGATCGTGTTCGACACCGGCCATCAGTCGTACGTGCACAAGCTGCTGACCGGGCGGCAGGATTTCTCCGGCCTGCGCCAGCGCGGCGGCCTGGCCGGCTACCCGCAGCGCGCCGAGAGCGTGCACGACGTGGTCGAGTCGTCGCACGCCTCGAGCTCGCTGAGCTGGGCGGACGGCATCTCACGCGCGTTTGCGCGCACCGGGCGCCGGGACCGGCACGTGGTCGCCGTGGTGGGCGACGGGTCGCTCACCGGCGGCATGACGTGGGAGGCGCTGAACAACATCTCCGACGACAACGAGCGCAATCTCGTGATCGTCGTCAATGACAACGGCCGTTCGTACGCGCCGACGATCGGCGGCATGGCGCGGTACCTCAACCGCATCCGCACGGCGCAGACCTACCGCGAGCTGGACGAGCGGTCGGAGTATCTCTTCCGCCGCTTCGGCGGTGTCGGCCGGGCTGTGCACCGCGGCCTGCGCGGCGGCACCCGGGGCTTCCTGTCGCGCTTCACCGGCAATGAGGCGCTGTACTCGAACCTCGACATCAAGTATCTCGGCCCCGTCGACGGCCACGACATCCCCACGCTGATCGAGACGCTGCAGCTGGCCAAGCGCTACGGTGCGCCGGTGATCGTGCACGCGATCACCGAGAAGGGCCGGGGCTACGAGCCGGCACGTCACGATGAGGCCGACCAGTTCCACGCCGTGGGCCGCATCGACCCGCGTACGGGAGCCGCGCTGGGGGAGTCGTCCTCGGCCTCGTGGACGGATGCGTTCGCCGCCGAGCTCGCCGCGATCGGCGACGAGCGTCCCGACGTGGTGGCGTTGACCGCCGCGATGCTGCGCCCGACCGGGCTGCTCCCGTTCGCCCAGCGCTTCCCCGACCGCGTGCACGACGTGGGCATCGCCGAGCAGCACGCCGTCGCGTCGGCCGCCGGCCTCGCGTACGGAGGCCTGCATCCGGTGGTCGCGCTGTATGCCACGTTCATCGGGCGCGCGTTCGATCAGGTGCTGATGGATGTCGGTCTGCACCGTGCCGGCGTCACGTTCGTGCTCGACCGTGCCGGGGTGACCGGGCCCGACGGCCCGAGTCACCACGGCATCTGGGATCTGGCGACGCTGCAGCTCGTGCCGCACATCCGCATCGCCGCTCCCCGGGATGCCGCGCGCCTGCAGGAGGAGCTGCGGGAGGCCGTGGCGGTGGATGACGCGCCGACCGTGATCCGCTATCCGAAGGGTGCTGCGGCCGCCGACCTGCCGGCGCTCGAGCGGCTCGACGACGGCGTGGACGTGCTGGCGCGCGGCGAGACCGCCGACGTGCTCCTGATCGGCATCGGCCCGATGGCCCATGTGGCGGTCGACGTCGCATCCCGCCTGCGCGCGCAGGGCATCGGCGCAACGGTCGTGGATCCGCGCTGGGCCGTTCCCGTGCCCGCGTCGATCGTCGCCCTCGCGGCATCCCACCGCCTCGTCATCACCATCGAAGACGGCATCCGCGTGGGCGGGGTCGGCACACGCGTGCGCCAGGTCCTGCGCGAGGCGGGCGTTGACACCGCGGTCGATGAGCTCGGTCTGCCCGACGAGTTCATCCCGCACGCGTCGCGCGACGAGATCCTGCGCGACGCGGGGCTGACCGCCTCGAAGATCGCGCAGGACGTCGTCGCCCAGGTGCTGGGCACCCGCATCCCCTCCGCGCGTCCGACGCAGGACGACGCCGGTCTGCCCGAGTGGGCCCGCGCGGGGCGCGACGGCGCGTAGAACAGGTCCGCTCGCGCGCGACGCTCGGCTAGCGTGGAGGCATGCAGTCTCGTTCGCCCGCGTGGGGCGTGGTGATCGGCCTCGTCGGACTCGGGCTCGCCGCCTGGATCGCGTTTGGAAGGGCTCTGTTCGGCATGGCGGGGTCGCTCGCGATCGTGTACGCGTTGACGCTGGGCATCGTGATGGTCGTGCTGCACATCTTCATCGCGGAGGGCTTCGTGCGCACGGCGCAGCGAGGATTCCGCCACCGGGGCGCCACGTACGGGTCGCTGGCGGCCTGCTGGGGCCTGGCCGTCGTCCTGGGGCTGCTGATCCCCGACGTCACGCCGGCGGGCCTGCAGACCATCGTCTCGGGCACGTCGGAGCCCGCGCGGGGGATGGCGATCGGGTTCGCGAATCCCATCGGCATCATCATGATCGTGTTCGCGTTCGTCGCGCTGTTCCTGGCGCGCGGCGACGCCGTCGGCCGGGCCGACGCCCCGCGCATCGAAGAGGACGAGCTCCTCTGATGCGCCCTCGCCTCGGGCGAGGAGAAAAGACGAGGCGAGGGCGCCTCCCGCAGGAAACGCCCTCGCCTCGGCAGATCCCCTCGCCTCGGGCGAGGGAGCGGGTCAGCCGGCCACGCCCCGGATCACCGGAGTGTGGAAGGTGCCGCCGGTCGCGCGCTCCGAGGCTCCCTGCTGGTCGAGGTAGACCGACGCGCCGCCGTCGATGAGCGGCCAGCCGGCTCCGAAGATCAGGCACAGGTCGATGTCCTCGACCTCGGGCACGACCTTCTCGTCGAGCATGAGCCGGATCTCCTGCGCCAGGCCGTCCTGCACGCGGCGGAGGATCGTCGCATCGTCGACCGGCGTCTTGCCGACCGCGGGCTTGAGGAGCTTCTCGGCCTGCTTCGTCCAGCCGGTCACGCGGCCGCCCTTGTCCTTCTCGACGATCTCGGGCAGCTCCGCGAGCGCGTGGAAGTTCTCGTTCGCGTAGAACCGGTCGGGGAAGGCGTGGGCCATCGTGTCCTGCACGTGGGCCGCGACCTTCCAGCCGACGAGGTCGATGAGCTGGAACGGCCCCATCGGCAGCCCGAGCGGCGCGAACGCCTTCTCGACCTTGTCGACCGGGGTGCCCTCGTAGACCGCACGGGCGGCCTCGCCCATGACCTTGGCCAGCAGCCGGTTGACCACGAAGCCGGGTGCGTCGGCGGTCAGCACCGCGTTCTTGCCGAGTCCCTTGGCGACGACGAAGGCCGTCGACAATGCGGCGTCGGTCGTGTGCGACGTCTTCACGATCTCGATCAGCGGCATGACCGCGACCGGATTGAAGAAGTGGAAGCCGACGAGGCGCTCGGGATGTGCGAGCTTCGAGCCGATCTCCTCGACCGACAGCGACGAGGTGTTCGTGGCCAGGATCGCGTCCTCCGCGATGATCTGCTCGATCTCGCCGAAGACCTGCTGCTTGACGCCGACCTCTTCGAACACCGCCTCGATGACGAAGTCGCAGTCCGCGTACTCGGTCTTGTCGGTGGTGCCGTGCACGAGTCCGCGCAGCTTGTTCGCGCTGTCGCCGTCGAGACGCCCCTTGGCCTCGAGCTTGCCGATCTCGTCGTTGATGTACGCGAGCCCCTTGTCGACGCGCGCCTGGTCGAGGTCGGTGATGAGCACCGGCACCTGCAGCTTGCGCACGAACAGCAGCGCGAACTGACTGGCCATGAGCCCGGCGCCGATGACGCCGACCTTCGTGACCTTGCGGGCGAGTGCCTTGTCGGGGGCGCCCACCGGACGCTTCGCGCGCTTCTGCACGAGATCGAATCCGTACATGGATGCCGCGAACTGGTCGCCCGTGACGAGCTCGGAGAGCGTCTCGTCCTCGCGGGCGAATCCCTCGGCGATCGAACCGCTGCGGGCGGCTTCGAGCAGGGCGAGTGCCGCGTACGGCGAGCGGGGCACGGTGCCGATCTTCGACTCGAGCATGCCGCGCGCCATCTTGATGGCGACGGGCCACTTCACGGTGCGCTCGATCTTGCCGGGCTGGTTCTTGCGCTCGACCTTGACGCGCCCGTTCAGCACGCCGTCGGCCCACAGCAGCGAGTCCTCGAGGTAGTTCGCGGCCGGGAAGATGGCATCGAACATCCCGTACTCGAACGCCTTCTGCGGCTTGAGCGTGCGGTTCTGCTTCAGCGGGTTCGAGATGACGACCTCGAGCGCGTTCTCGATGCCGATGAGGTTCGGCAGCAGCGTGGAGCCGCCCCAGCCGGGGATGATGCCGAGGAACACCTCGGGCAGCGCGATGGCGGCGGCCGAGGCATCCACCGTCCGATACGTCGAGTTCAGCGCGATCTCGACGCCGCCGCCCAGAGCCAGGCCGTTCACGAACGCGAACGAGGGCACGCCGAGCTCGCCGAGCATGCCGAGCACCTGGTGCCCGCGCTGCGCGATGAGCTTGGCGGTCGCCTTCGAGTCGAGCTTCGAGATGCCCGACAGGTCGGCGCCCGCGGCGAGGATGTACTGCTTGCCGGTGATGCCGACGGCGTCGAGCTCGCCGGCCGCCGCGCGCTCCTTCAGGCCGCTGAGTGTGGCGTGCAGCTCCTTCAGGGTGGCGGGACCGAGCGTGTTCGGGCGGCGGTGGTCGAGCCCGTTGTCGAGCGTGATCAGCGCGAGCGTCCTGCCCGAGGGCAGCCGCACGTCACGGACGGGGGAGTGCGTGATGACCTCGTCGGCGCTGAAGGCGTCCAGCGGCGAGAAGTCGACGGAGGCGTACTGATCGGTGATGGGGGTGGCCATCTGCGTCACTTCTTCTTTCCGTTGTAGTTCGGGTTCTCCCAGATGACCGAGCCGCCCTGGCCGAGGCCGACGCACATCGCGGTCAGTCCGTAGCGGACGTCGGGGCGCTCGGCGAACTGCGCGGCGAGCTGGATCATCAGGCGCACGCCGGTCGCGGCCAGCGGGTGACCGACGGCGATCGCGCCGCCCCACTGGTTCACGCGCGGGTCGTCGTCGGCGATGCCGAAGTGGTCGAGCAGCGAGATGACCTGGATCGCGAACGCCTCGTTCAACTCGAACAGGCCGATGTCGGAGATGTCGAGGCCCGCCTTGCGCAGTGCCTTCTCGGTCGACGGGATCGGGCCGATGCCCATGATCTCGGGCTGCACGCCGGCGAAGGCGAACGAGACGAGCTTCATCTTGGGCGCGAGGCCGAACTCCTTGACGGCGTCACCCCCGGCCAGGAGCGACATGGTCGCGCCGTCGGTGAGCGGCGACGAGGTGCCCGCCGTCACACGGCCGTGCGGCCGGAACGGCGTCTTGAGGGTCGCCAGACCCTCCATCGTGGTCTCAGGGCGTCGGCCCTCGTCCTCGGTGGCGAGACCCCAGGCGCCGTCGGCGCCCTTGATCGCGACCGGCACGAGGTCGGGCTGCAGCTTGCCGGCGTCATAGGCGGCCTGCGCCTTGTGCTGGCTGAGCATGCCGTAGCGGTCGGCGCGCTCCCTGGTCAGGTGCGGGAACCGGTCGTGGATGCGCTCGGCGGTCACGCCCATGTTCAGCGCGTTCGGGTCGACCATGCGCTCGGCCACGAACCGTGGGTTCGGGTCGGCGTTGGCACCGATGGGGTGGTGCCCCATGTGCTCGACGCCGCCGGCGAGGGCGACGTCGTACATGCCGGATGCGATGGATGCCGACATCATGGCGACACTGGTCATCGCACCGGCGCACATCCGGTCGATCGCGAAGCCGGGAACCGACTGCGGGAGCCCGGCGAGGATGCCGACGCTGCGGCCGAGGGTGAGGCCCTGGTCGCCGGTCTGGCTCGTCGCGGCGATCGCGATGTCGTCGACGCGGTCGGCGGGCAGCTGCCCGTTGCGCTCCATGAGTCCGATGGTCGCCTTCACGGCGAGGTCATCGGCGCGGGTGTTCCAGTACATGCCCTTTTCGCCGGCGCGCCCGAAAGGGGTGCGCATTCCGTCGACGAAGAAGACGTCCGAAAGCTCGGCCACTCTGCCTCCAAAGGTTGGGTATGCGCCCAGCCTACGGAGCGGTCCGACCGGGGCCGAACCCGGTGTGCGCAATCTACGAAGCGGCTTCGGAGGGCTCCTGGTCGTCTTGCAGGGAGGCGACAAAGGCATCGGCGATGATCTGTGTCGTCTCTGCAAGCTGCCAGGGGCGTGCGCCGAGTGCAGCGAGGGCGTCGCCGACCGCCTGCGGGCTGGCGGGCATGGGCGGCTCCCAGCTCACGCGCCGCAGCAATTCGGGCGTGAGCAGGTTCTCCGTCGGCATGTTGAGCTCTTCGGCACGGGCCGCGACGGCCGGACGGGCGAGCGCGATGCGACGAGCCGCCGCCGGGTTGCGGTCCTTCCAGGCGCGTACCGGCGGCAGTCCGTCGCCGGGCACGCGCTCCAGTGGGAGATCGGATGCCGCGCGCCCGCGTTCGATCGCCTGCCACCACCGATCGAGCTCGCTGCGGCTGGCACGGCCGGTGAACTCCTTGAGCCCGGCGAGCTCACCCTTCGAGCGGGGGTCGGCGCGGATCGCCGCCACCAGTGAGCGGTCGGGCACGAGGCGGCCGGGGGAGACGTCCTGCTCACGCGCGAAGTCCTCGCGCGTGGTCCACAGCTCACGGGCGATCGCGAACGCGCGCCGGCCGCGCACGGTGTGCAATCCGCTGAGACGCCGCCAGGGGTCGTCGCGCGGCGGCTTGGGCGGCCGCGCGAGTTCGGCGGCGAACTCCTGTTGGGCGATCTCGGTCTTGCCGGCCTCGGCGAGCTCCGTCTCGAGCGCGTCCCGGGCATCGATGAGGTATTCGACGTCGAGGGCGGCGTACTCGAGCCACGGCTGCGGGAGGGGCCTCGTCGACCAGTCCGCGGCGGAGTGCTCCTTGGCCAGGGTGATGCCGAGCGTGTCTTCGACGACGGCGCCGAGCCCGACGTGGGCGTGGCCGAGGAGACGCGCGGCGAGCTCGGTGTCGAAGATCACGGGCGGGACGAGCTCGAGCTCGCGGAGTGAGGGCAGGTCCTGGCTGGCGGCGTGCAGCACCCATTCTTCACCGCCGATGGCCGACTGCAGAGGATGGAGATCGCCGATGGCGGGCGGGTCGAAGAGGAAGACTCCGGCATCGCGCCGGAAGACCTGCACGAGGTACGCCCGCTGCGAGTAGCGATAGCCCGATGCCCTCTCCACGTCCACGCCGACGGGTCCTGTACCGCCGGCGAGGGCATCGGCCGCGTCGCGCAGCGCCTTCGCGTCCGACAGCACCTCGTAATCAGTCACGCCTTATCCTCCGCGCCGTGAAGACTTCGATGCCCTCCGACCCCGGCGGAAGCCCGGCGAGCATGCACACGAGTTCGGCCCACGCCTGCACGTGTCCGGTCGGAGACCCCTCCGGCGACCACGAGGCGCGCAACTCGATCTGCGACCCGTCGCCCTCGGCGGCCAGCGAACCGAAACCGCGCGAGATGGTCTTCGTCGCCGTGCCGGCCTCGGCGTGGTACGCGGCGCCGTGAGACGCCAGCGCATCGACCAGCCACGACCAGGCGACGTCCGCCAGCAGCGGATCGCTGCCGATCTCGGGCTCCAGCGGAGCCTGTGCAAAACTCACGATACGCCATGGGCCGTTCCAGGCGTCGGGGGCATCGGGATCGTGCAGCAGCACGAAACGGCCGGTGCCGTACCTCGACTCGCCCTCCTCCGCATCGTCGGGGCGCACATCTGCCGCGAGCGCGAGAGCGTGCGGCGCCAGGCCCCCGGGTGCGGGGATCTCGCGAACCACGAGATCGTTGCGGAAGGCAAGCGCGCGCACCTCGGCGGCAGCCCGCTCGAAAGGCGTGGAGAGTCCGGGGTCAGCCACGCCGACAGACTAGAGTGAACCCTCGATGAAGCACTCCAGGCGCGCCGTATCGCGCGCGGCAACCCGGCCCTCCCCGCTCGGCCTCCGCGCCGCGATCGCGGCGCTGGCGGGCGCGTTGGCCGCGGTGTCGGCGGTGTGGGCGATCGTGTCGCTGCAGGTGGTGCGCCGCATCGTCACGCCGCCGGCGCGGCGCATGTTCGACACCAAGATCGTCGGGGTCGATCTCGCCGCGCAGACCATCACGCTCCAGCGCACGCCCGACACCGAACTGCCGGGGCGCTACGGCCTGTTCACCACCGGTTCGGAACCGTATGTCAAACTCGGCACGGTCCTCAGCGCCGACGCGGCGACGGTCAAGCGCAAGCTGCTGACCGAGATCGGTCCCGACAGCACGCTCGCCGGTGAGGCCGCCTTCAGCGGCTGGTACTACGACAAGCCCGAGCAGCTGCACCTGCCGTTCACCAGCGAGCTCATCGGTTCGGCGGTCGGCCCGTGCCCCGCCTGGCTCTTCGAGGCGGAGGATGCCACGACCTGGGTCATCCAGGTGCACGGTCGTGGCACGACCCGTGCGGAGTGCCTGCGCGCCGTGCCGCTCCTGCACCGCCTCGGGCTCTCGGTGCTGGTGGTCTCGTATCGCAACGACGGCGAGGCGCCGCGCACGGGCGGCGGCACCTACGCACTCGGGACGACGGAATGGCGCGACGTCGACGCGGCCATCTCCTTCGCGCTGCGGCGCGGTGCCGAGCGCGTGGTGCTGATGGGATGGTCGATGGGCGGCGCGGTCGTGCTTCAGACCGCTTTGAACTCTGCGCACTCCGACGCCGTGTGCGGAATGATCCTCGAGTCGCCGGTGGTGGACTGGCGCGTCGTGCTCGGCTTTCAAGCGGGACAGCTGCACCTGCCCTACCCCGTCACGGAACTGGCTCTCGGCGCGCTGCAGGGCGGCTGGGGACGGCCGGTCACCCACGCCGGCGGCATCTCCCTGGACTCGCTCGACATCGTCGCGCGGGCAGGGGAGCTGCGGCATCCCGTTCTCATCCTGCACAGCGACGACGACGGCTACGTGCCGTCGGACGCCTCGCACGCCTTGGCGGACGCCCGTCCCGACCTCGTCGAGCTGCAGGTGTTCCAGGTCGCGCGGCACACGAAGCTGTGGAACTACGACCCCGAGCGCTGGTCGGAGGCGATCCGGGAATGGCTGACCCGCCACGACCTGGTCGTGGCGGGTCAGCATTGATTCGACGGGTGAACCGAAGCGGGATCACACGGCCGTGAGTGCACGCACCTGACGCTGGGTGCGCACCAGCATGCCGGTCATGCCGGCGATGCGCAACGGCGAGACGGCGCGGGTGATGCCCAGGCTCTGCGGGTAATCGCTCGGAATGGCCAGGACCTCTTCGGCGGACAGCCCGTTGATGCCCTGCACGAGGATGCTCGCGAAGCCGCGCGTGGTCGGCGCCTCTTCGGGGGCCGTCGCGTGCAGCACCACGGTCCTGTCATCGGCGACCTCGGCCGCGATGAACACCGGCGACTGGCACTCGGCGACCCGCTCGTACTGATCGGGGTTCGCCGCGTAGTCGTCGGGGACCGGCGGCAGCTCGCGCGAGAACTCCAGCAGCAGCTGCAGGCGTTCGTGCTCTTCGAGTTCGAGGAATTCTTCGCGGATCTCGGCGAGAGTGTCCGGCGTGTGAAGTACGGTCATCCCCGCCATTCTCCCACTCCGGCTCAGCGTGCGGCCGGGACGTCACCCGGCTCGGCGCCGGCGACGATCGGCACGCGCACCGACGAGCCCCACTCGGTCCACGAACCGTCGTAGTTGCGCACGTCCTGGAAGCCGAGCAGGTGCTGGAGGACGAACCAAGTGTGGCTCGAGCGCTCACCGATGCGGCAGTATGCGATGACCTCGTCGCCCTCGTTCAGGCCGATCTCGTCGCGGTAGATGGCGTCGAGCTCCGCGCGGGGCTTGAAGGTGCCGTCGTCGGCCACGGCGCGCTTCCACGGCACGCTCTTCGCGGTGGGGATGTGGCCGCCGCGCAGCGAGCTCTCCTGCGGGTACTCGGGCATGTGGGTGCGCTCGCCCGTGTACTCCTCGGGGGAGCGCACATCGATGAGCGGCTTGCCCAGGTGCACGAGGACGTCCTCGCGGAAGGCCCGCAGACCGCTGTCGTCGCGCTCGACGATCGGGTACTCGGTCTGTGCGCGCTGCGGCACCTCGGTGGTGATCTCGCGGCCCTGGGCGATCCACAGGTCACGGCCGCCGTCGAGCAGACGCACGTCCTCGTGGCCGAACAGCGAGAAGACCCAGAGGGCGTAGGCGGCCCACCAGTTGTTCTTGTCGCCGTAGATGACGATCGTGTCGTCGCGGCTGATGCCCTTGCGGCTGAGCAGCTTCGCGAAGCCCTCGCCGTCCAGGTAGTCGCGCACGACCTCGTCGTTCAGCTCGGTGTGCCAGTCGACCTTGACCGCGCCCGGGATGTGGCCGGTCTCGTACAGCAGCACATCCTCGTCGGACTCCACCACGACCAGTCCGGGCTCGCCCAGGTGCTCCTGCAGCCAGTCGGGCGTGACCAAGCGCGACGGCTCGGCGTACTCTGTGAATTTCTCGGATGACGTGTCGAATTCGACGGTCATAGTGGCTCCTCAGATGAAGGCGATCGGGTGTGACGGCGTAGTCTTGATGTCGTCGTTTTCGACATTAGCCGTCCGTCTGGACGCCGCATCCTTTCGTTCACACTCCGTCATGTTCAGTCGTAATCCGACACGAGAGACGGCCGGGAGAGACCCATGACCATCGTGCATCTGGCCGATCGCGCCCCTCAGATGACCGGCGCCGAGATGGTCGCCGCTCTCGTGCCGCCGCCGCAGTTCGAATCGGCGACGTTCGAGTCCTATCGGCCCGATGCGGCATACCCCTCGCAGCAGGGGGCCAAGGAGCTCCTGGAGACATTCAGCTCGCCGGTGGCGGCTCCGGCCAAGGGCGGGCTCTTCCGCCGTGCGAAGAGGACACCTCCGAGCAAGCCCGGCGTCTACCTCGACGGTGGCTTCGGCGTCGGCAAGACGCACCTTCTCGCCTCGGTGTTCCATGCGATGCCCGCCCGCCGCAAGTACTTCGGGTCGTTCATCGAGTACACCGCGCTGGTCGGCGCACTCGGGTATCAGAACACCGTGGAGCTGTTCCGCGGCTCGCAGCTGCTCTGCATCGACGAGTTCGAGCTCGACGACCCCGGCGACACCATGGTGATGACCCGGCTGCTGGGCGAGCTCGTCACCTCGGGCACGAAGCTGGCCGCGACATCCAACACTCCGCCCAACGCCCTGGGCGAGGGCCGTTTCGCCGCTCAGGACTTCCTCCGTGAGATCCAGGCGATGTCCGACAGCTTCCAGACCGTGCGCATCGACGGCACCGACTACCGCCAGCGGGCGGTGGACGGCACGGCGCCGGTCCTGGACGAGGTCGGGTACGAGAAGGCGATGGCGGATGCCACGGCCGCCGGCACCGCGTCGGACGACGAGTTCACGACCTTGGTCGCCCACCTCGCTCGCGTGCACCCCTCGCGGTACATCCGGCTCATCGACGGCGTGGAGGTCATCGGGTTGCGCGAGGTCGTGCAGCTGGACGACCAATCGGCCGCACTGCGCTTCGTGGCGTTCGTGGACCGCGCGTACGACGCGCAGATCCCGATCCGTGCGACCGGGCACCCGCTCAGCGATGTGTTCAGCGCGGAGATGCTCGCCGGCGGGTACCGCAAGAAGTACCTGCGCGCCGTGTCGCGGCTCATCGCTCTGACCACCTCCTGAGCGCTGCGAAACGAGTTGTTCACACGACACGCGATCCCGTAACATCGCGGAAACCTTCTGCGGAACCGCCGGTAATCTGCCGCGCGGAGACTGTCCGCCATGGACAGCGGAAACCTTGCGTGGTATCTCACCGCGACAGCCCTGGTGCTCGTGATGACACCCGGCGTCGCATTCTTCTACGGCGGCCTCGTGCGCGCCAAGAGCGTCGTGAGCATGATGATGCTCAGCTTCGGCGCGATGGGTCTGGTCGGCGTTCTCTGGATCTGTTACGGGTTCAACATGCAGAACGTGTCGACGGGCTGGATCGGCGTCGCCGGCAACCCGTTCACGAACTTCGCCCTCTCCGACACGATCAACGCGGCCGACGCGAATGATCAGCTCGCCGGTGTCGCCTACGGTGCGACCTTCGCGATCATCACCGTCGCGCTGATCTCGGGGGCGATCGCCGATCGCGCCAAGTTCGGAGCGTGGATGCTGTTCGTCGCGCTGTTCGCGACGGTCGACTACTTCCTCGTCGCGGGCTGGGTGTGGGGCGCCGACGGCTGGATCATGAACCTCGGCACGAACCTGGGTCTCTCGGCGAACGTGATCGACTACGCCGGCGGCACCGCGGTGCACATCAACGCCGGTGCGGCCGCTCTGGCCCTCTCGATCGTGCTGGGCAAGCGCGTCGGGTTCGGCAAGCAGCTCAACCGCCCGCACAACGTTCCCCTCGTGCTCATCGGCGCAGCGCTGCTCTGGTTCGGGTGGTTCGGGTTCAACGGGGGAGCCGCCGCTCTCGGCGACGGCATCTCCGGCGAGGGCTCGCAGGTCGGCCTGATCATCCTGAACACCCTCGGTGCGACGGCGGCCGCCATCCTCGGCTGGCTCATCGCCGAGAAGCTCAAGAACGGCAAGGCGACCTCGGTGGGCGCTGCGTCGGGCGCCGTCGCGGGTCTGGTCGCGATCACTCCGAGCTGTGCGAATCTCGCACCCGGATGGGCGATCCTCCTCGGGCTCGTCGCCGGCGCGGTCTGCGCGATCGCGGTCGAGCTGAAGTGGCGCCTGGGTTTCGATGACTCGCTCGACGTCGTCGGCGTGCACCTGGTCGGTGGCCTCATCGGCACGCTGTACCTCGGCTTCTTCGCCACGGGGACGGGCCTGTTCACCGGCGGCAACGCCGACCAGCTCATCGTCCAGGCGATCGCCGCAGTGGCCGTCCTCGTGTACTCCTTCGTTGTGGCCCTGGTCATCGGCTGGGGCATCCAGAAGACGATGGGCTTCCGGATCCGCAGCGAAGACGAGCTCGCCGGCGTCGACACGGTCGTGCACGGCGAGAGCGGATACGAGTTCCCCGATGAAGGTGTCAGCACCGGTCCCGTGCCCGTGCAGGTCCCCGTCGCCGAGCAGGAACCGGAGAAGGTCCTCAGCTGACCGGACGGATAGGGTGACCGGGTGAGTTCTGATTCCGGCATCCTGTCCCGCCTCCTCGGACTGCTGCGCCCCTCCGCGCGCTCCACGAACAGTCGCCGTCCGACCCCGCGTGGGTCGGACGGCGGCGGCGTGTCGGAGCTCTCGCCCGGGCAGGCCGGAGCCGCTGCGACCGTCGAGATCGACCCGTCGCAGGCGGACGACCTGCGCATCACGTACGCGCCCCGAGTCGATGGCGATCCCGACGCGGGTGAGATCGTCTGGACGTGGGTGCCCTATGAGGAGCACGACGGGCGTGGAAAGGACCGCCCTGTGCTTGTGATCGGCCGACGCGACGCCGACACGGTGTATGCCGTGAAGCTGACCAGCAAGTCGCATGACGGCGAGCGCGACTTCCTGCCGATCGGGTCCGGTCCGTGGGACGGGCAGGGACGCCCATCGTGGCTCGATGCCGACCAGCTGTACCTGGTGCACCACGAGGGGATGCGCCGCGAGGCGGCGGCGCTGGACGGCGAGCGCTTCGCCCGCGTGGCCGCCGAGCTGCACAAGCGCTACGGGTGGGCGCTCGGCTGAGCGGCGGAATCCTCAGCGCAGAAGCGCCGCGACCAGAGCGTCGATGCGTGTGCGGATGACGTTCTCCGCCGTCGGCTGGTAGAGCAGCTGGGCGGTGAGCCCCTGCGTGATCGCCAGGAGCGCCCAGGCGGTCTGCGGCGGGTCGACGTGCTCGGGGATATCGCCTTCGGCACGGGCGCGGGCGACCAGGGATGCGAGCTGGCCGCGAAGCTGGTCGTCGCTCGCCGCGACCGCGGCGGCGATCTCGCCGTCGTTCAGGGCGAGCTGCGCGAACGCGTCGGCCTGTCGCTGGACGGCGAGCCGCTCGTCGTCGAGAGGGAGGATCGCGACCAGAAGCGCCACGAGCCATTCGCGCAGGGTCGGCCGCCCGGGCTCGCCCGGGGGGAGCGGAACCCCCTGCTCACGCAGCCGGGCGAAGGCGGCGGCGAGCATCCGGTCCTTCGAGGGGAAGGCCTTCTGCACGGCGCCGAGCGACCACCCCGCTTCGGCGGCCACGGCACGGAAGGAGACGGCGGGCAGACCGGCGCGTGCGACGATCCGCAGGGCGGCGTCGGCGAGCTCCTCCTGCCGTGTGCTCAGTTCCATGGTGTTCAGCGTACGGGGGCGCCGTCGGCGTCCAGCGGTGATGCGGCCGCGCCGGCACGCATCGCGCGGGGCCAGAGCACGATCGCGTACACGAGCATGAGCGCGCACGCCAGACCGATGCCGATGAGCGCGGCCGGGGTGGTCGCGTTGCCGCCGAGGTAGTTGGTGAAGTCCCAGGCCGCGTGCCACAGAATGCCGGGCCAGAGGCTGCCGGTCAGCACCACCAGCAGGGCGGCGACGAGTCCGAACAGGACGGCGAACACGAGCTGCAGCGCGGCGTCGGCCGGGTTCTCTCCGCCGGCGAGGTTCGCCAGGTGCAGGACTCCGAAGAGGGCCGAGGTGCCGATGACGGCTCCGCGCACTCCTGCGGAGCGCAGAACCGCGAGGACGATGCCGCGGAACCAGACCTCTTCGTTCACGGCCACCGCGATGGTGAGGACGGCGTAGGCGGCGACGGTCGGCACGGGAAGATGGACGCCCTGCGTGAGGAGCACGATGAGGACGGTGATGGGCAGCGGGGCGAACCACCACGCGGCAGCCGCGCGGTGTGCCGCGCGGAACCCGTACCGGCGCAACGTCGCGGGTGAGACCTTCATGACCCCCAACCCGATGAGTGCCGAGACAGCGGCACCTGCCGCGATGACGAGCGCCGCGCCGATGTCGTCGGCACCCGTCAGCTCTGCGGTCGCCGACGCGGCCGCGGTGAACACCACCGGCACGAGCGCGAAGGCGATGGCGACCGGCCATCGGTGCCGAAGCGGCCAGCTCGCGGGGCCGTGGGTGTCGTGCGTCTGATCGACCATGATGCTCCTCACCGGAATACGAATGTATTCTCTTGCCGTGAGAATACGCATGTATTCTCGACTGGTCAAGCCTTGGCGCCGATAGATTCCGCATATGCGCAGAGCGGTGTCCGGCACCCACGGGGCCGGCAAGTCGACCCTGATCGCGGCCTTCGCCGCGCGGCATCCCGAGTTCGACGTGTTCGGCGACCCCGACGACCTATCTGGAGGCGTGGGAGGCGCTCCGGCGTCCAGGCGGTGTCGGGGGAGTGGACGGCGATCTTCTCGCGCAGGCCGCGTCTGCGATGGCTGCGGTCGATCTGCTTGTTCTGCTGCCGTTGAGCGCGGCCCGCGGCATCCACCTCTCCACTGACGAGGATCTCGATCTGCGGGAGGAGATGGATGCCGCGCTTCTCGCCCTGGCGGAGGACCCGGATCTGGTTCCGGAGTCGGTGCGGACGATCGAGCTCGGGGGTGATGGCACCGCCCGCCTCAGGGCGCTCGAGGCGGCGCTGTGAGGGGCCCTCAGCCGGCGGACTTCCAGCCGGCAGGTGTGGTGAGAAGGATGCGCTGCCCGATGGTGGCCGAATCCGTGATGACGGTGAGGATGCCGGCGGCGGCGTTCTCGAACGGCAGCGTCGGCAGGCCGGGAACACGGCCGACCTCGGAGAGCGGCGTGACAGTGGCTCCATCGGGGAGTGGGGCGGCGTCCTTGAGATTGACGGGGTAGACGATCGTCCAGTCCACACCGGAAGACATGAGCAGCTTGTCGGATGCGGCCTTGTCGCGGAGGAACCCGCCGAGGGCTGTCTTGTAGACGAGTCGGGCGAAGCCGGACGCCTTCTGCGCCGTGTCGCCGGCGCCGAACACGGAGATGAGGACGAGGCGACGGACGCCCGCGTGTTCTGCGGCGGTGAGGATCGTCGGCAGAGTGCGCTGCATGAAGGAGTGATCCTTCATCGGACCCGTGATGGAGATCAGGATCGCGTCGGCTCCGCGTGCGGCGGCGGCCAGGGCGTCGGTGTCTTCCGCGGACCCTCCGACGACCGTGATTCCGGGGGAGTTCACCACGGCTTCGGGCCTGCGCGCGTACGCGATGATCTGGTGACCGTCGTGGACGGCGCGGGCGATGAACCGAGAGCCGACGTTGCCGGTGGCTCCGAGGACGAGGATCTTCATGGTGCTCCCTTGAATCGGATGGGTGGGCGGAGCCGGTGGTGTCATCCGGCGGACAGTCGGCGTCCGAGGATGCCTTCGAACGCGGCGAGGCACAGTGCGAGCACGCGCTCACGGGGAACGACGGGGGACTGGGCTGCACCGCGCGCCACATGCTCGACGAATGCCAGCCAGGCGCTCATCGCGAGGCGTGACGCGGGGGTGTCGTCGGCGCCCGAGATGTCGAGTAGTCGGTTCACCTGCACGGTGTGGTTCTGCGCGATCAGCTCGGCCGCCGGTGAGCGCGGTGCCGCAGACGGGGCGTACAGCTCTCTCAGGTCTCCGGAACTCGCCTCGAAGCGATCGAGGTAGCCGGTCAGCGCACGCTCGAGGTTCTCGCGCTCGGACAGTGATGCGAGGGGTGTCGTTGCGACGAGCACGCTCTCCGCTTCGCGTTCGAAGACGGCGTCCAAGAGTGCTTCCTTGCCGGAGAAATAGTGATACACCAGAGCGCGCGTCACGCCCGCGTCTTCGGCGATCCGGGTCATCGACGCGCCGGCCACGCCGTGCTTCGTGAAGTGTGCTGCCGCGACATCCACGATCTGAGCGCGGCGCGCGTCGGGCGACAGTCGCCGGCGGTCCGCGTTGTTTGTCATATGTAAAACAATAGCGCAGCTCGAATGTCGGACCCGAGGAAGAGAATTGACGGTGATCCGGAGAGAGACGGGGACGACATGTTCGAGCACTATGACGCAACGTTGACACCAGGTGAGGGACCGTACCCGCACGACGACATCGAGCACTTCTCAGGCATCGTCGGCCATGACGTGCTCGTGCAGGCGTGGGAACCGACGACGGGCTCATGGCGCTTCATCTATCGAGGCAACCTCGATGACGCTGCCGATCTGCCAGATGGCACATACCAGGGCACCAGCCACCGTTTCATCGGCACCGTGATCGTGCGCGGCGGCATCGTCGTCAGCGTCGGCAGCTAGCCGATCATCTGTTCCACATGAGAAGACCCCCGGCAATCGGGGGTCTTGGTGGTGGGCGATGCCGGACTCGAACCGACGACCTCTTCCGTGTGAATCAATTTCGGGAGTGACCGGGCATCCCCGCCGGTGCCCGTAGGTGCGGAATCACGCGGGCGCGCACCCATCCGCATGCCGCCTCGTGCCCCTCCGTGACGGCGGGTGCCCGCAAGTGTGTGCACACGTCCGCACACACATACCGACCCCCGGCGCGGGCAAACAACCCCGAATGCGCGCCGGGGGTCGGTGGTCATGTGCGGACGCGGCGCCGGATGAGCCCAGCTGCCTCCGCAAGCTCCACCGCGACGGGGGAGAGCAGCACGTCGGCCGGCGTGGCTGTCATGTGTGGCAGGGTCACCGTGCCGATGCGGCCCCCGCCGAGCCCTGCGGCGCCCGTCTCGTCGCCCAACTCCCCGAACCATGCGATCTGCTCGGCGGTCATCTCCGTGAGCAGCTGCGCGACACCCGCGCTGGTGGGCATCCCGTCATCGCTGGTCGCGTATTCGGCGCCGTGCAGAATCCGGTCTACCTGCCGCGACGCGCGGCGCAGGGCTGCGTCGCCGGGGGTGATCCCGACGAGCGCGGCCACCTGCGCCGCGGTCGCGTAGACGCGTGTCATCAGTCGCCGCTGAGCGTGATCTTCTGGACCGCGGCTGCGTGGGGGAACGCGAACCCGACGCGCATGGTCGCGCGCACTGCGGTGCGGTCGCTGGTGAAGTACGGCGACGTGTCTACCTGCAGGTCAACGTCGTTTCGGCGGATGAGCAGCGCGCGCGTCTTCGGGATGCCCCAGACGGTGCCGGCGGTGACCGCGGAGGACACGAGCAGCGGGACGCCCTGGATGGTGCGGCGGGTGGGCTGCGTGGGGTCCGGGGTGAGCAGCGGACGCTTGCTCGTCGTGGACTCCTTCAGCTGCGCGAGGGTGAGCGCGTCGGCAGGGTTGGCGACAAACGACGTGAGCGCGAGCCCGAGCGTCTCCGCGTTCGACAGGGCCTCGGCGAACGCGTCAACGTCCGCCCACGCGGCGCCCGCATCCACGGCGCCAACGCCGGTCAGGTCTTCGAGCCCCGCGGGCTGCACGGTGCTGGACCCCTTCGAGCCGAAGAACGCCGCGTCGATCTTCCGGGCGATGTCGCGTGCGAGCCCGTCGCCGACGATGCCGGATGCCTCCGGGCTGCTGTCGGCCGCAAGCTCGTTCGTGATGACAGTGAGGCCTGCAACCTTCGCCGGGATGATCACGAGGTCATCGATCGTCGGGTCCGACGCGGTGATCTCGTTTCCCTCGCCGACCCATGCGGCGGTCGGGTCGCCGGTCACGAGCGGGATGTGCGTGTGGGTCGCATCGGTCGGGATGATGGTGGACGCCTGCGCGGCCACCGAATCGCGTTCGACGGGAACCGTGATGAGTGCTGCGATCGCGTCGGGCGTGATGCCGCGAACGTTGCTGGTGGTGGTGAGAACAGTCATGAGAAAAGCCCCTTTCCGGGCGTGCGAAACAGTGATGATGTCTCGACGCCCGCAAGGGGCATTCGGTCAGGCGCAGGGCCTGCCCTCAGTCTACGTCCACGGCTTCCCAGCGCAGATTCTCTGCGTCGATGATGTACTCGGACACGTTTCCGTCGAACGGGTACGTGATGCGTCCAATCAGCCTGCCTGGCTCTACGAGCGCACTCACGACGCGGCACGGGGCGCCGCGCCCTGCCGCGAGCACCGCCGCGTTCTCGAACGTGTCTGCCCACGCGGGCCGGTGCTCCGTGCCCGGCGTGCACGCCCGATACAGCACCCGCAGCGTCGGCGTGTATGGGGTGATCGTGACGACGGCGACACCGCGGCCCCGGGGCGCAACACACATGGCATGAAACGGGGCGTATGCGCTCATCACACGCAACGCGCCCGGCGGTGCCCACGGCTCACCGTCCGGGTGTGTCGTGTCCACATTCACCCACCGGGCCACGGCGTCGCGTAGGTCATCCATGCAGCACGTCGGCCCACGACGCGGCCTGTCCAGATGAGCGGCTGTCACCGGTCGCCGGTGTGCCGCCCGTGTTCGCCGGTGCGACCCTGGCCACGAACAGGTGCGGCCGATCGGTGCGCAGCTGCTCAATCCGCGCGAGCGCCGCCGCCTCATCCAACAGGCCCGCAGCATCCACTACCTCGCCGGTGGGGATGTGCTGCGCGAGGTCGCCGCGTGCCGTCGCCGCGAGCCCTTCACGGACCGCGAGGGCCTGCAGCGCGTCCGTCTGGAACGCCTGCACGGTCGCGGCCAGCTGGTCGCGTTCCGTCTTCGCCGCGCGCAGCCGGTCACGCACGGACGCCTCATCGCGGCGCTTCTCCCGCAGCATCGCCGCGAGACGATCCGCGGGCAGTGCCGCGAGGTCATCCGCGGCGCCCTCAGCGCCCGTCTGAGCGCCTGAAACGCCCTGGACGCCTCCCGGTGCCTCCGGGGCCTGCACGGCGGTCTGTGGGGCGCCGGCGGGGGTCTGCGTGCCGTTGGTGTCGTCGGTCATGATGTTGCCTTTCTGGTGATGGTGTCTGGATGCTCAACGACCCGAGGCCGCCGCATCTCATTGGGTTGGATGAGCGCGAGCATGAGCGCGGACACGAGGTCGCCGTGCCCCTCCCCGTCGCGCCGTTGAATGTCGAACGTCTCCCGGCCCGAATCGGTCAGCTTCTGCCGGAACCCGAGCAGTTCGCGTTCAAGCACCGGCCCCAGCTGCAGGCCCTCCGCGACCCGCAGCCGGTTCTGTTGCAGCTGCAGCTGCAACTCCGTGAACAGGTCACGCTTCGGGATGTTCCACCCGTTGCGCTCCACACCGCCCGTCGTGATGATCCCCACCGCCGGCGCGCACGCGAACCGCACAAGCCGGCGCGTCTGGAACAGCAGGTCACCGACCGCACGCCCCACCCCAGACCGGTCAAACACGAGCAGCCCGTCATCAAGCGGCGGGCGCCGCATCATCGCCGCGACATCCGACACGATCGCCGGATACCCCGTACCCAACGGCCACCGCCGCAGCGCACGCACATGCGACTCCTGCACAATCCCCGCCACGAAATCCGCCGGCGACAACACGAACGCCTCCCGCGACACACCGGCCGGCAACACCGCCACCGTCTCCACAACGACCGCCGCCGAATAGTCCGCACCCTGCCCGAAATCCAGCCCCACCGTCCACCGCTCCGCACGCCTCACGCCGCCACCTCCAACGGCTCCACGCCCGGCGCGAACGCCCGCCGCACATCCTCAGTCCCGAACGCCTGCGACTCCACATCCGCAAACCGGACCTCATAATCCGACGCCCACACGAACGACGACACCGCCGCCCGCGTCCGCGCGATCCGCTCCGGCGAGTACTGCGCCGACTCATACACGCTCACCGTCGTTCGCTCCCAGTCCGCGCCCTCATCCTGAAACGCCGCAGCCCACCACCCCCGATCACCCCACGGCGTAGACGCCGCGATAATCTGCCCATCCCGCGCCGACACCATCGGCAACACCGACGCCCACACGTCATCCGGCACCCGCGACGCCTCATCCACAATCAGCAACCGCACCGCCGAGAACCCGCGAATACCGCCCTCACTGCCCGGCAAGCTCACCACCCGCGACCCATTCGCCAACCCCAACTCAGACGCGTTGTCCCGCACCAGCCGCGGCGCACCCGCCAACGCCCGATAGTGCGCCCGCACCCGCTGCAGCATCTCGTCCGACTGCCGCTGAGTCGGCGACACGATCAACACATCACGCCCCGGCTCATACACCCCCACGTGCAGCCCCTTATAGCTCAGCGTGTCCGTCTTCCCCACCTGCCGCGCACACCGCACCAAAGCCCGCGGCGCCCGCGACCGCAACACCCCGCCTCCCACGGCTCCGCATCAAACCCGAAACCCGCACCGAACCGCACCGGGTCCAACGCCCCCGCAATGTCATCAGCCAGCGATGCCACGACGCACCCCCTCACCCGACAGCGCCGCAGCGACCGCCGCCGCAGCCTCCGGGAACGGCACCAGAGCGCCCATGATCGCCGCACGCACCGCCAGCCACTCCGGCGCCTCCTGCACGTTCACGACCGCCACCTGCGGCCGCTCATCCAACTCCCCAGACAGCCGGGCCAGCAACTCCACGACGCCGCGCAACTCCCGCACCGCCTGCAAGCTCAGCGAGTTCTGCCCCTTCGCTTCCGCCGCCGCCAGCACCCGCTGCGCAGCCTGATACAACGCCTCCGCACGATCCGCCGCGCGCGTGATCCCCGACCGTTCACGCTCCGCCGCGACCGCCAGCAGCGCCGCGGGCATGTGCGCCCGCTTGTGCCGGCGCAGCGTATCCCGCGACACCCCGAACCGCTCCGCCAGCTGCTGGAACGACAGTCCGCCGGAGATAATCGCCTCATCCACCGCGTCACGGTCCGGGCGCCGGCAGATGTGGCACCGCGGCTCGTATGCGGTCGTGTCGGTCATGCCCGCCCCCGATCGGCCAGCGCGTCCATGAGGGAAGCGAGCGCCCGGCGTGCTTCGTCGCGCTCCGCTTCCGCAGCCCGCAGCCGCGACCGGCACGACCTCGCCTCCGTCCGAAGCCGAGCGATCATCTCCTGCGCCCATGACGGCAGGCCTTCGACGTTCCGCGGACCGTCGCGCAGGTCGCCCAGTTCGCGGGTGAGTGTGCGGACCTTCGCGCGGAGTTGCCGGACCTCGGCGACATCCCCCGGCGTCACGCGCGCGCTTCCCTCCCGATCAACAGACCCGCCCGCGAGCCCTTGCACCGACTGGGAACGCGCGGACGTGTGAGCAGCGTGTGCACGCGCGGACCCGACACGATCACCAGCAGCAGACCCCGCGACCTCAGCACCCGCGCGGAAAGAAGACGAGCCCCGCGGTGGTGTGGGGGTCGGGCTGGGGGTTTGTGGTGTTTCACTCATGGTCGTTCTTTCTGCTGTACGCGCGTACTTGGGTTGCGCTGGGTGCCGTGCTGGTTGCGTCGTGTGGTCTGCCGGGGTCGCCCCCTCCGCCCCCATCCGGGGGAATGTCGTATCGCTGCGCGATCCGACGCGGGCGGGGGTGTGTTCGTCCGTGCGGCGCGGAGCGCCTGTGAGTCGGAGCGACGGGCAGTCGCGGAGCGAGCCCGGGTGCGGTAGCCCGGGTTACGTGAGCTATAGATACTTCTGGCCCACTCAGGCGGGCAGGTTGCATCCGGCAAACCTGCCTCTCTCTCGGGCAGGTTGAGACAGCCAAACCTGCCCACCTAGACGGGCAGGTTTGCGGCGACCCGGTAGCGGGTTGAACGACCTGGCCTACCGGGCTCGGCCTCAGCGACGACGCCGGCCGCGATGAGGCGTGCAAGTGACCGCTGAACCGCTTGCCGGGATAACCCGAGCTCGCGCGCGATCCGGACCTGTGAGGGCCACGCGATCCGGTCACGGTCGGCACGATCGAGTAGCGCGAGTAGCACGAGAGCATCGCGCGGGGTGAGTCCGAGCCGGGCGATGTCGCCGCGGAGCAGGGAACGGTTCGTGACTCGTGCCACACGTCACGCTCCGTCCGACGTGAAGTGTTCGCCGGGGGAGTGGTGCAGGCGTGGCCGGTTCGGCTCGTACGCTTGCAGCGCTTCGGCCAGCATGGACACGACGAGCACGAGCACGCCTGCCGCGTCGGGTCTGGTGCCGATCGTGGATAGCAGCGCGAGCACGTCGTCATGGGTGCGCGCGTTCCATGTGAGTACCGCGATGTCGGCTGCGTCGTCGATCGCTGCGAGGATCGGCGCGGGCAGGTCGTCGTCGTTCATCTTCCCCTCCTGGGGTTCCGCCTGGGTGGGGTCGGGGTCAGTCGATCTCGCCGAGCATGCGGCGCAGCTTCGCGACGGGCACGACAATGCGTCGGCCAATACGAATGGTGGGGATGTCGCCGCGCGCCGCCGCCTCGTAGGTGGCGTTCCGGCCGAGATGCATGATCTGCCCGGCGTCTGGCCAGAGTCGGATGGTCCGCTGACCGTCGAGTGCGTCCATGGTGCCGTGCCTCCTGTAAGTGAGTCCGATTACTCCGGGTAAAGCGTGTGCTTTCCTGACTCAGTTTGACTTGGGGGTTGCGGTCCGTCAAGCTGACACTTACATTTGAGGAAAGAACGGGATATACAGGGAGGTGGACCACTTGACTCTGACTGTCGAGCAGCTGATCGGCCGCAACGTCGCATATGCGCGGTACAACCGGCACGACCCGGAGCACGTCACCACGCAGGCGCAGCTGGGGGAAGCGATCGGCGCGGCGCTCGGAGAGCCGTCGCGCTCATGGTCACGGCAGGTTGTTCATCAGGCCGAAGCCGGCAAGCGATCGTGGGCGGTCGCTGATCTGCTCATCGTTGCCTCCGCACTCGGAGTGTCTGCCCTGGACCTTCTGCGGCCGCTCTATGACACCGACGACGTTGAGGTGCAGGGGTGCGTGTTCGCGCGCGATTGGCTGGAGCGCGTCAGCGGGCTCACCGCCGCGACGACGCCCGACGAACTCGCGCAAGACGCGCTCCGCGCGACCCTGGCTGCGCTGGATGAGCAGGCCGCAGCCGTAGAGACGATGCGTCAGCAGGTGCGCAACGCGCTATCAGGCGGGTGGCTGGAACAGTCCCCGCCTCCGGAAGACTCCCCGGCGGGATAGTCGGGGTCATGAAAAGCGGCCCCCGCGCAGCGGCAACTGCACGAGGGCCAGTGTCCGAACACACATGAGAGATGAGGTAGGGACAATGACAACCCTAGACAACGGTCTGCGCCCGTGCGAGCGGTACAGCTGGTGCGTCGGCCACGCCGCCGGAGCAGACATCACCACGGACGGCTGCTTCGGCACCGTTCCCGTCTACGTGAACGCGAACGTCGGGCACGTAGACCTCGCGGTGGAAGTGAAGCAGGGACGGGTGGAGTTCACCCCGCTGCAGGTGTTCGAGTCGTGGACGTGGGACGGCGCACTGCTGGACGGCGAGATTGCCGACAGTGAAGCGGTCGTGTCTGCGGTCGCGGCCGCGGCGCGCGAGGTCGCCGCCGACATCCGGAAGCAGGCGGACCGGTGACCGCCGTCGCTGCCCGGTTCGCCGGTGGATCGCTGACCGTCGAGACAGACGACTACGCGGGCGCGCGCATGGTCGTGTTCGAGCAGCCCGGCGCGAACCGCACGCCCCTCTGGCCGGATGAGGCCCGGCGTCTGGCCGTCGCGCTGATCGAACAGGCCGCGCAAGCTGAACAGCCCGAAGCGGGGGATTGGCCGTGAGCGCCGCCGTCGTCCTGTTCCGTCGCTGCGGATGCCGCCTGCCGGACGGGCGCCAGTACCCGAACCTGCCCGGCGTCAAGCCGACCGACGCCCAGCGCGCCGCCGCGTGCCCGAAGCTCACCGCCGACCCGAAACACGGCGCCTGGGGCTACTCGATCAGCGGGGGAACGACGCTGAACCGTGACGGCAAGCGGGTGCGCGTGCAGGTGCGAAAGTCCGGCTTCCGCACGCGCGCCGAAGCGCTCACCGCCGGCAACACGGAAGCGTCCGCGATCGGCGCGGGAACATGGGTGAAAACGGACCGGCAGACCGTCGCGGAGTGGATGGACGAATGGCTGCCCCGCCACGCCCTGACCGCCCGCCACGGGCAGGGCCTGCGGACGACGACACGTGAGCAGTACGCCCGCTACATCGCGAACGACATCAAGCCCTCACGGTTGGGTGCGATGGAACTGCGCGAGGTCCGCCGCGCGCACATCGTCGCGTTTCTGGACGGTCTGCGCACCGCCGGGCGCGGTGTGTCCACGCTCCACAAGCTGCTGGTGACGCTGCAGGCTGCGTTCTCCGCCGCCGTGGCCGACGAGCGCATCCCCGCCAACCCGGCGCTCAGAATCCCGCTGGAAGCCGAGCAGCGCCGCAAGTTCATCGCGTGGGAGCCGTGGCAGGTGGGCAGGTTCCTGGATGAGGCGTCCCGGCACCGGCTGGGCGCCGTCTACGAGCTCGCAGTGTTCACCGGTCTGCGCCGCGCGGAGCTCGCGGGCCTGCGCTGGGTTGACGTGGACCTCACGCAGCGGCGCCTGCACATCGTGAACGCACGCGTGCAGGCCGCGTCGGGCGTCGTCGTCGGGAAGCCGAAGACGGAGAACAGCGTGCGCACCGTCAGCCTGGACGATCAAGCCGTGGCCGTGCTGCTGGGCTGGAAGCTCGCGCAGGACGCCGACCGCGACGCGGCCGCGGAAGCATGGACCGACAGCGGCTACGTGTTCACCGACGAGTTGGGCGCCGCCGTCCTCCCGGACCGTCTCACGCGCACGTTCGAGAAGCTGCGCCAGCGTGTGAACGCGAACCTCGCTGCGGAGAACGCGACCCGTGAGGCCGCGGGGGAAGACGCCCTGCCACTCCTGCCGAAGACGACCCTGCACGGGCTCCGCCACGAGCACGCGTCGCTCTGGATTGCCAGCGGGGGAGACATCAGCATGCTCTCCAAAAGGCTGGGGCACTCGTCCATCAGCGTCACCAGCGACATCTACGTGTCGCGCGTCGGCGACGCGGACCGTGCGCAGGCTGAGCAGGTCGCCGCGATGATCCCCAGAGGGTCTGTGCACACAGTGAGCACACAACAGGCCTGACCGGGCAACGACAGAGGCCCGGAATCCGCGTCTACCGCGTGATTCCGGGCCTCTTTTGGTGGGCGATGCCGGACTCGAACCGACGACCTCTTCCGTGTGAAGGAAGCGCGCTACCAACTGCGCCAATCGCCCTCATCGCCGTGCCGGCGACCTCTCGATCGTAGCGGATGTTCGGCGGCACTTCGAACCGAGACGCGGGACACGCGCGGGTGACATCCTCGTTTTGCACATCGGCCCCGATCGGATAAAGTCATATCTGTTGCCGGAGAGATCCGGAAACGAAATGCGGATGTAGCGCAGTTGGTAGCGCATCACCTTGCCAAGGTGAGGGTCGCGAGTTCGAGTCTCGTCATCCGCTCGAGTGCGGGAAACCTCTTCGGAGGATCACGCCGTGGGGTTCGAACCACGCGGTGGCGTGGCCGAGAGGCTAGGCACCGGCCTGCAAAGCCGTTTACACGGGTTCGAATCCCGTCGCCACCTCCACTCCCGGCCAGTCCGGAAAAGTGAAAAGCCTGTACAGGCGCGATTGGCGCAGCGGTAGCGCGCTTCCCTGACACGGAAGAGGTCACTGGTTCGATCCCAGTATCGCGCACAGACCAAAACCCCCGGTTCGCCGGGGGTTTTCGCGTTCACGCTTCCGCGTGCCAGCAGTGCATTGCGCGCGCCATCAGCGTCGATACATCGGTGGTGCGTCGTGATATGCGGCGTCCTGCTGATGATTGTATTCATGCACCAGTCTTGCGACGGACGGATCGTGCGCACTCGAGTAGTCGGGGTCGCACCCTGTGAAGTAGTCGCCGGGATCACACTCCCAGTCGACTCCGACGGGGAAATAAGAGAGTCCTGCACGGTCGGCCATTGAACAGTCGTCAGCGCTGACGTTCGCCACGCATACCACGTAGACGTATGCGCCATTCACGAGAGAGGTGTCGATGACGTGTGCATCGGGATACTCGGAGACGAGCTCCGTGAGGCTGAAACACTCCTGCTCCGGCGAGTCTTCTCGCGTGCACCAGTCTCCCTGGAGGTCGTCAGGGAATCCGGGGACGACTACGGGCGCTTCCGGTGTCGCCGTCGTCGTGGCAGTGACGGTCACCGTGGGCAGGGCGACAGGGCGCGCTGAAGTGTCAGTTGCTGTGCATGCGGCGAGTGCAATGGCGGCGGTGAGTAGTGCAAGAAGCGTTGAGAGTCGATGGCGCGACACGGATCCCCCAGAAATCGTTGGCGTGAGCGGAGTCTCCCACTCGAAATCGGTCTCGTCCATGTATCCGTGTTGCTGCGCGTGCCTGCCTAAGTGTTCAGCCCCGTTCAGATGAGAGTCCTCTCAAAGGGCGCGTATCCTCAGCCCACGTTGATAACGACTTTGTAACGTCGAGGGGATGCCAGGTTCCAAACGACTCAATTCGCTGGACGGACTGCGCGGCGTTGCGGCGCTCATCGTGGTGGTGCACCACTGCTTCCTCGTGTCGCCCGCCTTCGCCGCGGCGTACTACGGCGGCCAGACAGGCGACTCGCCCCTGCGGCAGGCGCTGATCTACAGCCCGCTGCATCTGGTGTGGGGCGGCGCAGAGGCGGTCGTGGTCTTCTTCGTGCTGTCGGGATTCGTCCTGGCCCGCGGCATCCGCTCGTCGTCCTTCGACTGGTTCGCGTACTTCCCGTCCCGCATCCTGCGCCTCTACGTGCCGGTCGCCGGCGCCGTGGCGCTCGGGTTCCTCCTGCTGCTGGCGCCGCATGCCGGCGGCCCTGACAGCCCGTGGCTGCAGAGGGACGCGTCCGACTACGACCTCGGAAGCGTCCTGCAGGATCTGACACTCGTCGGCGGCACGAGCGGGGTGGTCTCGCCGCTCTGGTCGCTGCGCTGGGAGGTCATCTTCTCGCTGCTGCTGCCCGTCATCGCCTACGCCGCACGCGTGATCCCCGCCTGGCTGTTCGGTCTCATCTGCGTGGCGCTGTCTGCGATCGGCGCCGGACAGGAGAGCGCCGCGATGCAGTACCTGCCGATCTTCGGCGTCGGTGTGGCGCTCGAAGGGGAGTGGGGCCGCATCGAGCGACTCGTCGGCGGCCTGTCGCGCGTTGCGCGGGGCGTGCTGTGGGGCGGGATGCTGCCGCTCGTCGTCGTGCTGCTGAGCATGCGCTGGCTGCTGCCCACGACGCTGGACCACTCGACGCTCGTGGCTCTCGCGCAGGCGCCGATCGTGCTCGGAGCCGGCCTGCTCGTGGTGATGGTGGCGCAGTGCGCGCCGCTGTCGCGACTCTTCTCGTGGCGACCGATCGCGTGGCTCGGGGCGATCTCGTTCAGCCTCTACCTCGTGCACGAGCCGTTCGTGCTGATCATGGCCAGCGTGACGGGCGCGGCCCGATGGACTCTCCTCACGGCGGTGCCGCTCGCGCTGGTGGTGGCGTGGCTGTTCTGCCGGGTGGTGGAGCGCCCTGCGCACAAGCTCTCACGCCGAGTGCGCGAACGGGCCCGGGCGAAGAGGACCGTCATCGTCGAAGACGCACCGGTGGCAGCTGCCGAGCGCGGGCGAGAACTGACCCACGTGTGACGCGGTGACCCTCGGCATCCCGCCATCGTTCACGCAGTAGGCTCGGCCCATGGCCCACCTCGTGCTCACCGTGGTCGGAGATGACCGCGCCGGTCTCGTGAAATCGCTCGCCGATGTGATCGCCGCGCACGGCGGCAACTGGGAGCGCAGTGAGCTCGCCGAACTCGCCGGCGCCTTCGCCGGCATCGTGCTCGTCGAGGTCGCCGACGACCATCGCGACGCGCTCGTGGCGGGGCTCGAGACCCTCGACCAGCTGCTGCAGATCACCCCGTACACCGGCAGCGAGCCGGTGGAGCCGCCGCCGGGGGAGCGCGTGACGTTCACGGTGCTCGGCAACGACCGCCCGGGCATCGTGCGCGACATCACCCAGGTGCTCGTCGGCGGCGGACTGACCATCGACCGCTTCACGAGTCGCACGGTCGAAGCGCCCATGTCGGGCGGAGAGCTGTTCGAGGCGACGGTGAGCGCGCGTGCCCGTGCCGGCGACGCCGCCACCGACGCGGTCACCGAGCTCGAGGAGCTCGCCGGGGAGATCCAGGTCGACCTCACCTTCGGCTGAGGCGCTCGGCGTGCGCCGATAGACTCGGGTGGTGACCACTCCATCCGACGGCTTCGCTCTGTTCCCCGACCGCTCCGTCGTCGCCATGCGCGTCAATGGCGACCTGAAGGACCTCGCGACGCAGGTCACGGAGACAGACACCGTCGAGCCGGTCACGATCGACAGCCCCGACGGGCTGAACATCCTCCGCCACTCGGCCGCGCACGTCATGGCGCAGGCTGTGCAGCGCATCAAGCCGCAGACCAACCTCGGCATCGGCCCGCCCATCACCGACGGCTTCTACTACGACTTCGGCACCGCCGAGCCGTTCACCCCCGAAGATCTGAAGGCCATCGACAAGGAGATGCAGCGCATCATCCGCGAGGGCCAGCGCTTCGTGCGCCGGGTCGTGACGGAAGAGGATGCGCGGGCCGAGCTCGCGGACGAGCCGTTCAAGCTCGAGCTCATCGGGCTCGCCGGGGGGCCCGGCTCCGGCGCGCACGCGGCCGAAGGCGCCTCCGTCGAGATCGGCGCGGGTGACCTCACGATCTACGACAACGTCAACCGCGACGGAGAGACGGTCTGGAAGGACCTCTGCCGCGGCCCGCACCTGCCCTCGACGCGGCTCATCGGCAACGGCTGGGCTCTGCAGCGCGTCGCCGGCGCGTACTGGCGCGGCAGCGAGAAGAACCCGCAGCTGCAGCGCATCTACGGCACCGCATGGCCGAGCAAAGACGAGCTGCGCGCCTACAAGGAGCGCCTCGAAGAGGCCGCCAAGCGCGACCACCGCAAGCTCGGCAAGGAGCTCGACCTGTTCTCGTTCCCCGACGAGATCGGCTCGGGCCTGTCGGTATGGCACCCGCGCGGCGGCATCATCCGTCAGGAGATGGAGCAGCACGCGCTGCGCCGCCACCGCGAGGCCGGGTACACCTACGTGTACACGCCGCACATCACGAAGAAGGACCTCTTCCTCGAGTCGAACCACCTCGTCACCTACAAGGAGGGCATGTTCCCGCCCATCCGCCTCGACGAGGAGCGCGACGAGAACGGTGAGATCACCAAGGCCGGCATCGACTACTACCTGAAGCCGATGAACTGCCCGATGCACATCCTGATCTACCGGGAGCGCGCGCGCAGCTACCGCGACCTGCCGATGCGGCTCTACGAGAACGGCACCGTGTACCGGTACGAGCTCTCCGGGGCCCTCCACGGCCTGACCCGGGTGCGCGGCTTCACGCAGGACGACTCGCACCTGTTCGTCACGCCCGACCAGCTCGAGGGCGAAGCGACGAACGTGCTCGAATTCGTCCTCTCGATGCTGCGCGATTTCGGGCTGACCGACTTCGAGCTCGAACTGTCGATGCGTGACGACGAGAAGTCGAAGTGGATCGGCGACGAGGAGCACTGGGCGATGGCCACCGACGCGCTGCGGCGCGTCGCGCAGGCCTCCGGCCTGAAGCTCACCGAGGTGCCCGGTGAAGCGGCGTTCTACGGGCCGAAGATCGACCTGAAGACGAAGGACGCCCTGGGTCGCACCTGGCAGCTCGCCACCGTGCAGCTCGACTTCAACCTGCCCGAGCGCTTCGAGCTCGAGTACACCGGCCCCGACGGCGAGAAGCACCGCCCCGTGATGATCCACCGGGCGCTGTTCGGCTCGATCGAGCGCTTCTTCGCGATTCTGCTCGAGCACTACGCGGGGGCGTTCCCGGTGTGGCTCGCGCCGGTGCAGGTCGTGGGCATCCCGGTGGCGGAGGAGTACGCCGACTACCTCGACGAGATCATCGCGCGGCTCAAAGCCGTCGGCGTGCGCGCAGAGGTGGACCACAGCGACGACCGCATGCAGAAGAAGATCCGCACGCACACGACGCAGAAGGTGCCGCTCCAGCTCATCGCTGGCGAGCAGGACCGCGCCGCAGGCGCGGTGTCGTTCCGCTTCCGCGACGGGTCGCAGCGCAACGGCGTCCCGGTCGACGAGGCGGTGCGTCTCATCCGCCACGCGATCGATGAGAAGGCGCTGGTCGACACCGACGAGGACCTGGCATGACCGAGGGGGATGCCCCGGCCGCCGGCATCCCGGATCTCGTCGCCGCCAGCGAGCTGGCCGGTGTGCCCGACGAGTTCCAGCGGCTGTGGACCCCGCACCGGATGGCGTACATCCAGGCGGGTGCCGACGCGATGCGCGCGGCGTGCCCGTTCTGCGCGGCGCCGGAGAAGTCCGACGAGGACGGGCTGATCGTGCACCGCGGCGAAACGGCCTATGCGCTGTTGAACCTCTTCCCGTACAACTCCGGTCACCTGCTGGTGTGCCCGTACCGGCACATCGCCACGTACGACCACGCGACCGACGCGGAGGTCGCCGAGATCGGCGCGATCACGCAGCACGCCATGACGGTGCTGCGCAGCGTGTCGAAGTGCGACGGGTTCAACATCGGCATGAACCAGGGCCGTGTGGCAGGGGCCGGTGTCGACGAGCACCTGCACCAGCACATCGTGCCGCGGTGGGAGACCGACGCGAACTTCTTCCCGATCATCGCGCGCACGAAGGCGCTGCCGCAGCTGCTGGGCGAGGTACGGCAGGCCGTCGCCGACGCGTGGTGAGTGGTCAGCGCACCCGGGTGACCTCGAACTGCATGCGCGGGTCGGCGTAGAACTCCTGCGCCTCGACGAGCTGCAGCTCGCGCGCGCCCGACTCGTGAGTGAGACGCAGCAGATCCCACACGCTCGACGTCGTACGCGCGAGGGCATCGGCGGCGCTGCCCGTGGAGCGGTAGTGCGCGGTGAACAGGGCTGCCGTGACATCCCCCGATCCGTTCGCCTTCAGCGGCAGCAGCGGCGTCTGCACGATCCAGGCACCGGCGTCGTCGACGGCCAGCATCTCGATGGTGCCCTCGGGTTGGTCGGGGCGCTCGACACTGGTGACCAGCACGGTGCGGGGGCCGGTCGCGCGGGCCGCGTCGGCGGACGCCAGCGTGGAGTCGAGGTCGGACGGCTCGGTGCCGGTGAGGTAGCCCAGTTCGAACTGGTTCGGGGTGATGATGTCGGCGGCGGGAACGACGCGATCGCGCAGCAGATCGGGGATGGCGGGGGCCACGAAGCAGCCCGACTTGGCGTTGCCCATCACCGGGTCGCAGGCGTACACGGCGTTCGGGTTCGCGGCCTTCACGCGGGCGACGGCGTCGAGGATGACGTCGGCGATGCCCTCGCCGCCCTGGTAGCCGCTGAGCACGACATCGATCTCGCCGAGCACGCCGCGCTCCTCGATGCCGGTGATGACGTCGCGCACATCGTCGGGGCTGATCATCGGGCCGCGCCACGCGCCGTACCCGGTGTGGTTCGAGAAGGTCACGGTGTACACCGGCAGCACCTCGACGCCGATCCGCTGGAGCGGGAAGACGGCGGCGGAGTTGCCGACGTGACCGTAGGCGACGGCGGACTGGATCGAGAGGATGTTCACCGCTCGATCATCCCACCTTCGAAACAGCGGTCGTGACAGCGGTGGCCAGGTCGGCGGCGAGCTGGTCGGCATCGTCGTCGTCGAGATCGTGCACGGTGAGGCGGAGATGAGTGGATGCCACATCGGTCAGGGTGAAGTCGTCACCGAGCCGCGCCAGCCAGCCGCGCAGCATGAGCCGCTCGCGCACGTCGCGCGCGGGCACCGGTGTGCGAACCCAGACGTTGAGTCCGTCGGTGGATGCTGCGCCCGCCGTCGACGCGTCGCCCCGGTGTGTGGCGAGCCGGGCCAGGAACGCGCCGTTGCGCTGCGCGTAGTGCCGCCCGGCGTCGTCGATCTGGGTACGGACATCGGGGTCGGCGAGGAGCGTGGCCGCCAGGCGCTGCAGGAGGTGGCTGACCCAGGTCGTGCCGGGACTGAGTCGGAGCGCAAGCCGCTCGGCCGTCGTCGGGTCGGATGCCACGATCGCCAAGCACATGTCGGGGCCCAGGAACTTCGATACCGAGCGGACGAGGGCGAACCGGCGGTGTCCGGTCGGCACGATGCTGTGGAAGGGCTGCTGCGAGAGCAACGAGAAGTGGTCGTCTTCGATCACGAGCGCGTAGGGATGGTCGGTGAGGACGTCGCGCAGCGCAGACGCGCGCTCGGCCGAGAGACTGGCACCGGTCGGGTTCTGCGCGCGTGGCGTGCAGATGACGGCCCGGGCCCCGGCATCCATCGCCGCCCGCAGCCCGTCGACGGTCATGCCGTGCTCGTCGACCGGGACGGGGATGGTGCGGTAACCGCCCAGACGCGCGGTCTGGATGCCGGCGAGCCAGCACGGGTCTTCCAGGGCGACGGCGTCGTCGCGCGTGAGCGCCTGCGCGAGAAGCCGTTCGACGGCGTCGACGGCGCCGCTCGTGACGGTGAGCCGCAGGTCGACGTCGGGCAGATCGCGGGCGGTCCAGCCCTGCGCCCACTCTTCGAGCGCCTCGTCGATGACGGGCTCGCCGTACAGCACCGGGCGTCCGACGACCGCGGACAGCGCCGCGGACGGGTCGGGGATGAGCCGCGGGTCGGGATTGCCGGTGCCCACGTCGCGCAGCACGCTGCCGGGCGCGAAGCCCTCCTGCGGGGTGCGCTCGTGGTCGACGATGCGGGTTCCGCCGCGGCCGTGGGTCTGGGCGATGCCGGCCAGCACGAGCTGACGATAGGCGGATACGACCGTGTTGCGGTTGACGGTGAGGCGCTCGGCGAGCGTGCGCACGGGCGGGAGCGTGTCGCCCGCGGCGATGTGCCCGTGGTCGTGCAGCTCGCGGATGCTCTCGGCGATCTCCGCGGCCGTGGAACCGGTGATGCGCGACTCCATGTCACCTCCTTCGTCGACTGTACGCGAACGTGGTACTTTTTGGCATAGGTCAATGGACGTCATTGGCGAGACGAACGTGAGGAAGCCATCGTGTCGGACGGAACCACCGGGGGCGCGCGCGTCAAGCGCGGCCTGGCCGAGATGCTCAAGGGCGGCGTGATCATGGACGTGGTCACCGCCGATCAGGCGAAGATCGCAGAGGATGCCGGTGCGGTCGCCGTCATGGCGCTGGAGCGCGTGCCCGCCGATATCCGTGCCCAGGGCGGTGTGGCGCGCATGAGCGATCCCGACCTCATCGACCAGATCATCGACGCGGTCTCGATCCCGGTCATGGCCAAGGCGCGCATCGGCCACTTCGTCGAGGCGCAGGTGCTGCAGGAACTCGGCGTCGACTACATCGACGAGTCCGAGGTGCTCTCGCCGGCCGACTACGTCAACCACATCGACAAGTGGAACTACACCGTGCCGTTCGTGTGCGGCGCGACGAACCTCGGGGAGGCGCTGCGCCGCATCACCGAGGGTGCGGCGATGATCCGCTCCAAGGGCGAGGCGGGCACGGGCGACGTCTCCGAGGCCACAAAGCACATCCGCACGATCAGTGCTGAGATCAACGGGCTGCGCGCGAAGACGAAGGACGAGCTGTACGTCGCGGCGAAGGAGCTGCAGGCGCCCTACGAGCTCGTCGCCGAGGTCGCCGAGACCGGAAAGCTGCCGGTCGTCCTGTTCGTCGCCGGGGGAGTTGCGACGCCGGCGGATGCCGCGATGATGATGCAGCTGGGTGCGGATGGCGTGTTCGTCGGCTCGGGCATCTTCAAGTCGGGCGACCCGGCCGCACGTGCTGCCGCGATCGTCAAGGCGACCACGTTCTACGACGACGCGAAGGTCGTGGCCGAGGTGTCGCGCGGTCTCGGCGAGGCCATGGTCGGCATCAACGTCGCCGACCTGCCGGCGCCGCACCGCCTCGCCGACCGTGGCTGGTAGCAGCCGGGTCGGCGTCCTCGCCCTGCAGGGTGACGTGCGTGAGCACGTCCGTGTGCTCACCGACCTGGGCGCCGACGTGGTGCGCGTGCGCCGACCCGACGATCTCGTGGGGCTCGGCGGACTCGTGCTGCCCGGCGGTGAGTCGAGCGTCATCGACAAGCTGTCGCGCACGTTCGGGCTGCGCGAGCCGTTGCGCGAGGCGATCGCCGCAGGACTTCCGGTGTACGGCACCTGCGCGGGGATGATCCTGCTCGCGGACCGCATCGTCGACGGCATCGAGGGGCAGCAGACCTTCGGCGGCATCGACGTGACCGTGCGCCGCAATGCCTTCGGCGGTCAGGCCGAGTCGTTCGAGACCGACCTGGACGTCCCTGCGATCACGGGGGCGCCGGTGCGGGCGGTGTTCATCCGCGCGCCGATCGTCGAAGAGGTCGGCCCTGCCGCCGAGACGCTGGCGGCTCTGCCCGACGGGCGGGTCGTGGCCGTGGCGCAGGGGCGGCTGATGGCCACGTCGTTCCACCCCGAGATGAGTGGGGAAGACCGCTTTCACCGGAGGTTCCTCGATATCGTTGCCGCATGACGGCATGGGCGGCACTGCTGCGCGGGGTCAACGTCGGCGGCATCACGATCCGCAGCGCGGACCTCGCCGAGCTCTTCCGCGCACTCGGGTTCGACGGCGTGCGGACGGTGCTCGCGAGCGGCAACGTGGTGTTCGAGACGGATGCCGCGGCCGACGCGCGCGAAGGACTCAAGCGGCGCATCGAGCAGGCGCTGCGGGAGCGCTTCGCATACGACGCGTGGATCGTGCTCGTCACGACCGAGGAGCTGTCGGCGGCCGCCGACGGCTATCCGTTCGACGCGGGCGATGCCGGCCGCCAGCCGTACGTGATCTTCTGCTCCGACGAGGCGATGCGTGACGAACTGCTGGGGGCCGCGGCATCCCTCGACGCCACCGTCGACCCGGTCGAGCCTGGACCCGGCGTGATCTTCTGGAACCCGGAGAAGGGGCATTCCCTCGACACGGCATTTGCGCGGATCCTGGCGAAGGCACGGTACAAGGCGAGCACGACGACACGCAATCTACGCACCGTGGTGAAGATGATCGGCTGACGGCGCGCGATACCGTGTCTGCATGCGTCTGCCCCTCGGAAGCGTCGATGTCAGCGCCAGCGGAGGAACGGCGACGCTGGTGGGCAGACGCGGGGAGGCATGGCCGCGCATCTCGACGCGGGAGCTGAGCGTCGCCGATACACTCGCGCGCCTCGACACGGAGTTCTCGACGGGTCGCTCGGCCCCCGGGTTCGGGGCGTCGGTGCCGTCGGCGGACGGGCCACGCTTTGCGCACGGCCAGGACATCCTGTAGCGCTATGGCAGGCACCTCGAGACCGCGCGCGTCGTGCGCGACGACGAACGAGGACTCGTCGTGTGGATACCGCCCGGCTCGGAGCGCCTCGAGTCCGTCCCTGCGGACGGGCGTCGCACCCGCGACGTGCCGGTGGAAGAGCGCTTCCGCGTTCCGTGGGTGATCCGCCAGGCGTCGTGGACCGGGCCCGGACTGGTTCGCGTGGCGCCGACCGGCAGGCCGTGGTCCGTCTGGTTCTTCCGGCGCGACGACGGCACGCCGACGGGCGCGTACGTGAATCTGGAGCTGCCGCACCGTCGCGATGCCGGCGGTGTGTACTCGCGTGACCTCGTCATGGATCTGTGGGTGGATGCCGGTCATCCGGGGAATGAGGGCGTCTGGCTGAAGGATGTCGACGAGCTCGACGCCACCGTCGCGCAGGGCCGTTACTCGGCCGTTCAGGCAGAGGCGATCCGGTCGCTCGCTGATCTGGCCGGCAGCGAGCTCGTCGCCCCGGGAGCGTGGCCGCTCGACGAGGACTGGGGGCGGTGGGCGCCCTCCCCGGAGATGGACGTGCCGGTGCGCCTGCCCGACTCGGCGGAGGTGCGGGCGGCGCGTGAGCGCTCGGGGCGGGTGAGCGGCGAGGGGTGACGCACGGGTTCTGACATCGTGCGAAAGAGGACAGGCTGAGAGTCCGTACACTGGAAGTCATGTCCGGCCACTCCAAGTGGGCGACGACCAAGCACAAGAAAGCCGTCATCGACGCGCGCCGTGCCAAGTCGTTCGCCAAGCTCATCAAGAACATCGAAGTCGCCGCCAAGATGGGCGGCGCCGACCTCGCAGGCAACCCGACGCTGTACGACGCCGTGCAGAAGGCGAAGAAGACGTCGGTGCCCAACGACAACATCGATCGCGCCATCAAGCGCGGCGCGGGCGTCTCGGGCGAGTCCGTCGACTACCAGACGATCATGTACGAGGGCTACGGCCCGAACGGCGTGGCGCTGCTGATCGAGTGCCTCACCGACAACAAGAACCGCGCTGCGGCCGAGGTGCGCACCGCGCTGACCCGCAACGGCGCGACGCTCGCCGACCCGGGCAGCGTCTCGTACAACTTCGCTCGCAAGGGCGTCATCGTCGTCGGTGGCGAGGGCACGACCGAGGACGACCTGATGCTGGCGGCACTCGAGGCCGGCGCGGAAGACGTCGGGCCCCACGCGGACGGCTTCGAGGTCGTCACCGAGGCCTCCGACCTGGTCACCGTGCGCTCGGCGATCCAGGACGCCGGCATCGACTACGAGTCGGCGGATGTGGAGTTCGTCCCGTCGCTGAAGGTCGAGGTCGACGCCGACACCGCGCGCAAGATCTTCCGCATCATCGACGCACTCGAAGACAGCGACGACGTGCAGAACGTCTACAGCAACTTCGACCTGACAGCCGAGGTGCAGGCCGAGCTCGAGAACGACGACGACTAATCCCGCGGGCGCGCCGCCCGGGCCCGTCTCGGACACCGGCCTAGGGTGGACGGCGTGAGCGGACGCAGCGTGCGGGTGCTCGGGGTGGACCCCGGGCTCACCCGCTGCGGCGTGGGAGTGGTGGATGTCGCTCCCGACCGCTCCGCCCGTCTCGTGTACGTCGGGGTCGTGCGCTCGCCCGCGGATGCGCGCATCGAGTCGCGGCTGGCGACGATCGCGGCCGGCATCCGTGAGGTCCTCGCCGCGCATCGCCCCGATGTGCTGGCGGTGGAGCGGGTCTTCGCCCAGCAGAACCGCAACACGGTGATGGGCACCGCCCAGGCCAGCGGCATCGCGCTGCTGCTGGCTGCCGAGCACGGCATCCCGGCCGCCACGCACACCCCGACCGAGGTGAAGGCTGCCATCACCGGCTACGGCGGTGCCGACAAGCTGCAGGTGCAGACGATGGTGGCGCGCATCCTGCGGCTGGACGCCCTGCCCAAGCCGGCCGACGCCGCCGATGCGCTGGCCCTCGCGCTGTGCCACGCGTGGCGGGGGAGCGGGCCGGAGTCCGCGGGCGCCCGGGGGCCCTTGACCCCTGCGCAGCGCGCCTGGGCCGACGCCGAACGCGCCTCGCGCCGGTGAGACGCGTGTCGGTCGAACAAACGTCCGACGTCCACCGTAGGGTGGACGCATGATCTCTTCTCTGCACGGCACCGTGCTGCATGCCGGGTCCGACGTCGTCGAGGTCGTGGTGGGCGGTGTGGGCTTCACCGTCGCCGTGACGCCGGAGGTCGCGCGTTCCGCGCGGGTCGGCGAGACGCTGCACCTGCACACGAACCTCATCGTGCGCGAAGACGCCCTGTCGCTCTACGGGTTCGCCGAGCGGGCCGAGTGCTCGCTGTTCCAGATTCTGCTCGGGGTGACCGGCGTCGGGCCGAAGTCGGCGCTGGGCGTGCTGTCGGCGATGTCGGTCGACCAGATCGCGCAGGCCGTCGCCGACGATGATGACGCGCCGTTCCGTCGCGTGTCGGGGATCGGGCCGAAGACGGCGAAGCTCATCGTCGTGCAGCTGACCGGAAAGCTGGCGCCGCCGGCGGCGGCGCCCACGGGTGGGGCAGCCGCGTCGCCGGCGATCAGCGGCCAGGTCGTGACCGCGCTGGTCGGGCTGGGGTGGAGCGAGCGCATCGCGGCCGAGGCCGTCGACGCTGTGGCCGCCGATGCGGGCGAGGCGGATCGGGCGAGTGTCCCGGCGCTGCTGCGCCTGGCGCTGGCGCAGTTGGGCCCCGCGCGGGAGGCCGCCCGTGGATGACCTCGATCCCGAGATCCAGGACGAGTCCGAACTGGCCATCGAGGGCGCGCTGCGCCCGGGGTCGCTGGCGGAGTTCATCGGTCAGCAGAAGGTCCGCGGGCAGCTGCAGCTGCTGCTCGACGCGGCCCGCATCCAGCAGCGGCCGGCCGACCACATCCTTCTCGCCGGTCCTCCTGGGCTGGGCAAGACCACGCTCGCGATGATCGTGGCCCATGAGAGCGGGCGTGCACTGCGCATGTCGAGCGGCCCCGCCATCCAGCACGCCGGCGATCTGGCCGCGTTGCTGTCGAGCCTGACGCCGGGCGAGGTGCTCTTCATCGACGAGGTGCACCGCATGGCGCGCTCGGCGGAAGAGATGCTGTACCTCGCCATGGAGGACTTCCGCATCGACATCATGGTCGGCAAGGGCGCCGGGGCCACCAGCATCCCGCTCGACCTCGCCCCCTTCACCCTCGTGGGCGCCACTACCCGGTCGGGGCTGCTGCCCAACCCCCTGCGCGACCGGTTCGGGTTCACCGCTCACCTGGAGTACTACGAGCCCGAAGAGCTCGAAGAGGTCATCGCACGCTCGGCGGCGATGCTCGACATCCCGTTGCCGCAGCCGGCGCGCGCGGAGATCGCCCGGCGCTCGCGTGGCACACCGCGCATCGCGAATCGCCTGCTGCGGCGCGTCCGCGACTACGTGATCGTGCATGGGGCGGATGCCGCGGGAACCGTGGATCCGGCGACCGTCGACGCCGCGCTCGATCTCTACGACGTCGACGCGATCGGACTGGACCGACTCGACCGCGCTGTGCTCGACGGCCTCATCCGCCGGTTCCACGGGGGACCGGTGGGCCTGAACACGCTGGCCGTCACCGTGGGCGAAGAGGCGGAGACGATCGAGTCCGTGGTCGAGCCCTATCTGGTGCGCATCGGGTACATGGCCCGCACCCCACGAGGGCGCGTGGCCACGCCCGAGGCCTACAGGCACCTGGGGATTCCCCGCTCGGACGGGGCCCTGAACCTCGATGACCTATAATCGCTGAAGGCTTTCCCCGATCCCCCTCCGGCAGTGCCGCCGCGGCATGCCGACCTTGAAAGGTGTTTACCCCCGCATGATCTTTGCGCAGACGACAGCCGCCGCCGCCGACACAGCGTCTTCGGGAGGCATCGCCACGTTCTTCTCCCAGTACGGACTGATCATCCTGCTGGTCCTGCTGCTGGTGTTCATGTTCTGGAGCTCGCGTCGCCGCATGGCGAAGCAGAAGACGGAGCAGGAGGCCAAGGCCCGCCAGACGGTGCCGGGCGCCGAGGTGCTGCTGCAGGGCGGCCTGTACGGCACGATCATCTCGTACGACCCCGACAACCTCGACCAGCCGGCCATCGTCGAGCTCGCTCCGGGCGTGGACATCAAGGTGCACAGCCAGGCGATCCTGCGCGTCGTGACCCCGACCGACGAGGCGCCCGTGGTCGATGAGAGCATCGACGACGCGCCCGCCGCGCCGCAGATCGAGACGGCGGAGGAGACTGCAGATCGTCTCAACGCCGAGAAGAACGACAAGAAGGACACGCCCGAGGCCTGATCGGGCCGCCCCGCGAGAAAGCTGACCCTCCGTGGCCGCATCCACCCCCGTCAAGCACGCTTGGCGCGCCCTCCTGGGCCTTGTCATCGTCGTCGCCGTCCTGGCCGGCATCAATGCCCTGGGCGTCTACGTGTTCAAGGGCGCCTCCTGGGCGCCCGAACTCGCCCTCGACCTGCGAGGCGGCACGCAGATCATCCTGCAGGCCAAGACTCCTGACGGCTCCAAGCCGACCACCGACGAGATGGCGCAGGCGGCCACGATCATCCGGCAGCGCGTCGACGCGTCGGGTGTCGGCGAGTCCGACATCCAGACCCAGGCCGGCAATCAGATCGTCGTGCAGATCCCCGGCAAGGCCGACGACGAGACGCGGAAGCGCATCGAGGCGTCTGCTCAGATGCAGCTGCGCGCCGTGCTGTATGCGGGTGCACCCGCCACCAGCTACGTCGGCGAGGACAACAAGGAGACCCCGTATCCCACGCCGGCCGCGACGCTGGAGGCGACGCCGACCGCATCGCCGTCCAACGCGAGCGACCCGAGTTGGATCACGCCGAAGCTGCAGGCGCAGTTCCTCGCCTACGACTGCGACAATCCCGACAACGATCCCGCGGATGCGCCCAAGGACGAGCCGCTGATCACCTGTGAGACGGATGGTTCGGCGAAGTACATCCTGGGCCCTGTCGAGAGCAAGGAGATCGACGGCAAGACGGTCTACCTGGACGGCTCGCGCATCAAGACGGCCAGCTACGGCACCAACTCGCAGACCGGCGAGTGGCAGGTGGATCTGAAGTTCGACGCCAACGGCACGACGATCTTCTCCGAGGTCAGCGTGCGCCTCTACGGGCTGAAGAGCGAGTCGCCGCGCGACCAGTTCGCCTTCGTGCTCGACGGCAAGGTGATCTCCGCCCCGGCGATGAACGGCGTCATCACCGACGGCAACCCGTCCATCACCGGAAACTTCAACGAGCAGACGGCGAAGACGCTGGCCGACCAGCTGAAGTACGGTGCTCTGCCGCTGAGCTTCACGGTCGTCAGCTCTGACACGATCTCGGCGACGCTCGGCTCGCAGCAGTTGCAGATCGGTCTGATCGCGGGTCTCATCGGCCTGGCGCTCGTCGCCCTCTACTCCCTGATCAGCTACCGCGCGCTCGGGTTCGTCATCATCGCCTCGCTTGCGGTGATGGGCGTCATCACGTACCTGATGCTGTGCATCCTCGCGTGGCGCATGGGCTTCCGCCTGTCGCTGGCCGGCGTCGCCGGTCTGATCGTGACGATCGCGTTCACCGCCGACTCGTTCATCGTCTACTTCGAACGAATACGCGATGAGCTGCGCGACGGCAAGTCCATCACTGGCGCCGTCGAAGACGGCTGGGCCAGTGCGAAGCGCACGATCTACATCGCGAAGGCCGTCAACATCCTGGCCGCCGTGGTGCTGTACATCCTGGCGGACGCCACGGTGAAGGGCTTCGCCTTCACCCTCGGCCTGACCACCGCCATCGACATCCTGATCTTCATCCTGTTCACCCACCCGGTGATGCAGCTGGTCGCCCGCACAAGGTTCTTCGGCGAGGGGCACAAGCTGTCGGGCATGGATCCGGACGCCCTGGGCGCCGTCTACCGCGGACGCGCGCAGTTCGTCGCTCCGGCCGTCGAAGGCAAGGGTTCCGCTGCCCGGCGCACCGGCCGCTCCCGCAAGGAGGCCGAACGGCGCCAGACCATCGCCGAGCGGAAGCTCGCGGAGGAGCGTGAGGCCAAGGAGAGCCAATCCACCACCGTCAAGAAGGGGGCTGATCGCTGATGGGCGCCATGAGCCGGTTCGGCAACAACCTCTACTCGGGCAAGGTCTCCTTCCCCTTCGTCCCCAAGCGGCGACTGTGGTTCATCATCGCCGGTGCGCTCGTCGTGCTGTCGGTGCTGGTGCCTTTCGTGCGTCCCGTGCAGTTCTCCATCGAGTTCACGGGCGGTTCGCAGTTCACCGTCTCGGGCGTCAGCAATCCGGATCAGGAGACGGCCACCGCGGCTGTGGTGTCGGTGGTGTCGGATGCCACCACCAAGGTGACCACGGTCGGCACCGACGCGGTGCGCGTGCAGACGAACCAGATGACCTCCGACGAGACCCAGGCCGTGCGCGAGGCGCTGGCGAAGGCGTTCGACGTCGAGATCGACGAGGTCACCGCATCGTTCATCGGCCCGAGCTGGGGAGCGGACGTGACCCGGCAGTCGCTCTGGGGCCTGGCGATCTTCCTGGCGCTGACCTTCCTGATCCTCGCGCTGTACTTCCGCACCTGGAAGATGTCGGCCGCGGCGATCATCGGCCTCGTCGACGTGCTGGTCATCACGATCGGCATCTACGCAGCGGCAGGATTCGAGGTCTCGCCCGCAGCGGTCATCGGATTCCTCACGATCCTGGCGTACTCGCTGTACGACGTGACGGTCGTGTTCGACAAGATCCGCGAGAACACGCATGAGGACGGCGAACATGCCAACCGCACGTTCGCGGAATCGGTGAACCTCGCGGTCAACCAGACGCTGGTCCGGTCGATCAACACGACCGTGGTGGCGGTGCTGCCGGTCGGGGCGATCCTCTTCATCGGGGCACTGTGGTTGGGTGCGGAGACGCTCAGTGACATCTCGCTCGCGATCTTCGTGGGCATCATCGTCGCGGCGTACTCGACGCTGTTCGTGGCATCCCCCCTCTACTCACTGTTCCGCGAGGGCGAGCCCGCCCTCAAGGCACACGATGCGAAGGTGCGCAAAGCGCGCGCCGCATCTGCCGTGACCGCCTGACGAAGGGCCGGCGGGTGCGCCGGGCGTAGGATTGTCGGAATCGACGCAGAGGGGGCGGAGCATGGCCGAGACCGTCTCTCCTGCGCAGAGTTCCTCGCTGCGACGGCTGGTGCCGAGGATCTTCTCGCGGGCCGCCCGGCGTGACGATGTCGAGCAGCTTATCCGCACCGTCCGTGCGCATCACCCCAAGGGCGACCTGTCCATTCTCGAACGGGCATATGCCACGGCCGACGAGGCCCATGCGGGGCAGAAGCGGCAGAGCGGCGAGCCGTACATCACCCACCCGCTGGCCGTCGCACAGATCCTCGCAGACCTGGGCCTGGGCCCGCGGGCGGTGGCCGCAGCGCTCCTGCACGACACCGTCGAAGACACCGACTACAGCCTCGCCGAGCTGACGCGCGACTACGGCGACGAGGTCGCGATGCTCGTCGACGGCGTCACGAAGCTCGACAAGGTCAAGTACGGCGAGAGCGCGCAGGCCGAGACCGTGCGCAAGATGATCGTGGCGATGTCCCGTGACATCCGGGTGCTGATCATCAAGCTGGCGGACCGTCTGCACAACGCCCGCACCTGGGGCTTCGTGCCGCCGGAGAAGGCCAAGCGCAAGGCGACCGAGACCCTGGAGATCTACGCTCCGCTGGCCCATCGCCTCGGCATCCAGACCATCAAGGCAGAACTCGAGGACCTGTCGTTCGCCGTGCTGCAGCCCAAGCTGTACGCCGAGATCGACAGCCTCGTCAAGCAGCGCACCCCGCAGCGCGAGCAGTATGTGCAGACCGTCATCAAGGACGTCGAGTCCGACCTACGCGACCTGAAGATCCGCGGTCAGGTGATGGGGCGGCCCAAGCAGCTGTACTCCGTCTACCAGAAGATGATCGTCCGCGGTCGCGAGTTCGACGACATCTACGACCTCATCGGCATCCGCGTGCTCGTGAACACCGTGCGCGACTGCTACGCGGTGCTCGGTGCCATCCACGCGCGTTGGACGCCGCTGCCGGGGCGCTTCAAGGACTACATCGCGACCCCGAAGTTCAACCTCTACCAGTCGCTGCACACGACGGTGATCGGCCCTGGCGGGCGCACCGTCGAGATCCAGATCCGCACGCACGAGATGCACCAGCAGGCCGAGTACGGCGTCGCCGCGCACTGGAAGTACAAGGAGCGGATGAACGGCGGCAAGTCCGACGGCCGCGTGGACGCCGACATGGCCTGGCTCGCCCGCATCTCGGACTGGCAGGCGGAGACGGCCGATCCGGGGGAGTTCCTCGACTCGCTGCGCTTCGAGATCGGTGCCAAGGAGGTCTACGTCTTCACGCCGAAGGGGCGTGTCATCGGACTCCCCGCCGGCGCCACCCCCGTCGACTTCGCCTATGCGGTGCACACCGAGGTGGGGCACCGCACCATGGGCGCGAAGGTCAACGGGCGCCTGGTGCCGCTCGAGTCGGAACTGCACTCCGGTGATGTCGTCGAGGTGTTCACGTCGAAGAATCCCGACGCGGGGCCCAGCCAGGACTGGCTGAGCTTCGTCAAGAGCACGCGTGCGCGCAGCAAGATCCGCGGCTGGTTCACGAAGGAGCGCCGCGAGGAGGCCATCGAGCAGGGCAAGGAGGCCATCGCCCGGGCGATGCGCCGGCAGAACCTGCCCCTGCAGCGTCTGATGAGCCAGGACTCGTTCGCGGAGGTGGCCCAGCAGCTGCGCTACGAAGACGTGTCGGCGCTCTACGCGGCGGTCGGCGAGGGGCATGTCTCGACCCAGTCGGTGCTGGAGAAGGTCACGGCTCTCGTCACGGCGAACGAGACCGCGACCGGCCCGATCGATCTGCCCCCGCATGGCGGCAAGCCCCGTTCGCACCGCGGAGGCAGCGACTCCGGCATCCTCGTGCGCGGGGCCGACGACATCCTCGTGAAGCTGGCGAAGTGCTGCACCCCCGTGCCCGGCGACAAGATCGTCGGCTTCGTCACCCGCGGCAGCGGCGTGTCGGTGCACCGCGCCGACTGCACCAACGTCAAGGCGCTGATGGCGAACCCCGAGCGGCTGATCGAGGTGGAGTGGGCGCCGACGTCGAAGAGCGTGTTCCTGGTCCAGATCCAGGTGGAGGCGCTCGATCGCTCGGGGCTGCTCAGCGACGTGACGCGCGTGCTCAGCGATCACCACGTCAACATCCTGTCGGCCACGGTCAGCACGGGCGACGACCGGCTGGCGATCAGCCGTTTCGTGTTCGAGATGGGCGACACCGTTCACCTCGACCGAGTGCTGAACGCGGTGCGGCGCATTGAGGCCGTGTACGACGTCTATCGCGTGACGTCGAGCTGACCCGCGCTCGCGATCCACTCCTGCAGCAACCGTCGAGCGAGGCGTTTGCCCGGCAGCGGACCGGTGTCGTCGAGCGCGGCGAGGGCGGCGGCCGCGGTCACCGTCCGGGAGTCGATGAGACGGCGCGCGATCTGGATGTCGTGCGCCCCGCCGGGACGGAGCAGGTCTCCCACCGTGCGGGCGGGAGTGGCCACACGGACTCCGCCGACGCGGGTGAGGTCGGCCTCGGGGATCGGGGTGTCGTGGTACTCGAGTCGTCGGTCGATGACGTGATGCAGGCGTCGGGTGCCCACTCGCTGCACGCGGTGGCGAGCGGGCGGTTCGTCGATGCCGCCGTGGATCCATGCGGCGCTGAGGCCCGTGGCCGCGAGTCCGTCGCCGAGCAACGGCGCGATCGAACCGGCACGGAGGGCTGCGGTCTCGACGGCGTCCGCCGGTATGTAGGCGTCGCCGACGGCGACGAGGTGCCCGTCCAGACACGCCGCGGTCAGTTCGGCGGCGGAGAGGCGGTCACCGGGGAAGTACAGATGCGCGGAACCCATACCGGCAGTGTGCCGGAGCGCACGACACCGGGGAGACGGGATGCCGCCGCCTGTGGATAACCGTCAGCCGCCGACGACCTTCAGCCAGGCCTTGCGTGTCTCGAGGGCTTCGGCCGCAGCGGCGATGGCACGGGCGTCACCGGACGCCTCGGCGTCGGCGAGCTCCTGCTCGAGCTTCGCGATCGCGTCGTTCAGCTGCCGTGACATGTCGTTGGCGCGCGCCTTGGTCTCGGGGTTGTTGCGCTTCCAGTCGGCATCCTCGCGGCCGCGGACGTTCTGCTCGATCTTGCGGAGCTCGTCGTCGAGCGCGCGCTCCTTGTCACGCGGGAAGATGCGACCGATCTCATCCCAGCGGCGCTGGATCGCGGTCAGCGCCTGACGCGCCTTCGCGATGTCGGGCTCGTCGACGATGGGGCGGGCCTCGTCGAGGAGCGCCTTGCGCGCCTCGATCTTCTCGCGCGACGCCTCGACCTCGGCGGACTCGCGGTCTGCGCGAGCTCCGTACAGCACGTCTCCGGCCGCCTTGAACCGCGCCCACAGCGCGTCATCGGCCTTCTTGCCCGCGCGCCCTGCGTTCTTCCACGCGTCCAGCAGATCGCGATAGGCACCGATGCCGTCTTCGCCGCGCGGCGCGAGGGCCTCGGCGCGTTCGATCAGTGCGGTCTTGCGTGCGCGTGCGGCCTTGTGCACGTCATCCAGTTCGGCGTAGAACTCGCGGCGCGCGCGATCGAGCGTCGAGCGCGCGTCGCGGAACCGCTTCCAGAGCTTCTGCGCGACGGACTTCGGCAGGCGCGGCCCGTGGGACTGCTGCTCCTGCCACTGTGCGAACAGCTCGTTCAGCTCAGCGGTGGTCTGCTTCCACTGCACCGAGCCGAGATCACGCGCGGCGAGGGCCTCAACGCGCTCGACGAGGGCGGTGCGCTCGGCGATCGCGGCGTCCACGGCTTCGCGAGCGGCGGCGGTCTCGGCCACAGCGGCTTCTTCGAGCTCTGCGGTGAGCGCATCCAGCCGGGTCACCAGACCCTGAAGGTCGCCGACAGCGGCGGCACCGACGGTCTTCTCGCGAACGCTCGCGGCCGTGCTGCGCAGATCGGCGGCGGGGGCGCCGCCGCCGCGGTGGCGCGCTTCGACCAGTGCGACCTCGCCGGCGAGATCCGCGAACTTGCGCTCGAAATAGGCGAGCGCCTCTGCGGGCGTCCCGTCGGGGTATTCGCCGACGACACGCCACTCGTCGCCCTCGCGCACCGAGACGACGCCGCTGTCGTCGACGCGGCCCCATTCCTCGGAGGTCGACGTCTCGACGTCGACGACGGGGGCGGGCTGCACCTTGCGCAGCGCCACGGTCGGGGGCGCGGGAACGGGGGGCGTACGGGGAGTGTTCTCTGCGTCGGCAGTCACGGGAGCACCTCATCACGGCTGGCGCCGTCGGCGGGGGTTGAAAGGAACTCCCAGCCTAGTACGTCCGGCGCGTCGGTCACGGAGTCGTCGTCGGCGCCGGGGTCGCGGCATCCGTCACCGCGGGCGTCGGCGTCGGCGTGACCGTCGAGGTGGTCGTCGGCGACGGCTCCGGCGCGGGCTTGCCCGGGCCTGCCGTGTAGTAGGCGACCTGCGCGCCTAGGATCCCCAGCAGCAGCACGGCGCCGACGACGCCGCCGATGATGTTGTCGCGCGTGCGCCGTCGCTCGCGGCCGGCGTTCACCTCGAGCCGTGCCTGGTAGGCACGGGCTCGCTCGCGCTGGACGCGCGCGTCTCTGTCATTGGCACGGGGCGCCACGGGGCCTCCTCAACACTGCGGTTCCCGGCACGATCCGGGCCGGGACGATCCTACGCAAGGTCGCTATGTGACGACAAAGGGCGATGTCCGCGACCGCGACTAGCCTTGAGGTGTGACGACCGCATCCGCCCTGTTCGCCGGCCACACGCCGTTGGCCGTGCGGATGCGTCCCACCTCTCTCGATGAGGTCGCGGGGCAGAAGCACCTGCTGCGTCCGGGCTCGCCGCTGGTGGCTCTGGCGAACGCGGATGCCGCGTCCGCCGCATCCGTCTCCGTCATCCTCTGGGGGCCGCCCGGCACCGGCAAGACGACCCTCGCGCAGGCCATCGCGCGCTCGTCGGGGCGGCGCTTCGTCGAGCTCTCCGCGGTGACGGCCGGCGTGCGCGACGTGCGCGAGGTGATGCAGGAGGCACTGAACCAGCGCGACCTGTACGGCCAGTCGACGATCCTGTTCCTCGACGAGATCCACCGCTTCACGAAGGCCCAGCAGGACGCCCTGCTGCCCGGCGTCGAGAACGGTTGGGTCGTGCTCATCGCCGCGACGACCGAGAACCCGTCGTTCTCGGTGATCTCGCCGTTGCTGAGCAGATCGCTGCTGCTCACGCTGCAGCCGCTGAGCGACGAAGAGCTCGGTGTGCTCATCGACCGCGCTGTCACCGACGCCCGCGGGCTGGCCGGTGAGTACACCCTCGACGACGACGCGCGGGCCGCGCTCGTGCGGCTGGCTTCGGGCGATGCGCGTCGGGCGCTCACCTCGCTCGAGGCCGCGGCGTCGCTGGCAGCGCCGGGCGACGACGACGCGACGCCGGCGATCACCGCCGAGAATGTGTCGCAGGCCGTGGACAAGGCGCTGCTGCGCTACGACAAGCAGGGCGACGAGCACTACGACGTCATCAGCGCGTTCATCAAGTCGATCCGCGGCTCCGACGTCGACGCCGCGATGCACTACCTCGCGCGGATGATCGAGGCGGGGGAGGACCCCCGCTTCATCGCGCGGCGCCTGGTGATCTCGGCGGCCGAAGACATCGGGCTCGCCGACCCGCAGGCGCTGCAGATCGCGGTCGCGGCGGCCGATGCCGTGGCGTTCATCGGCATGCCCGAGGGGCGCATCCCGCTCGCCGAGGCCACGGCGTACCTGGCGACCACCGCGAAATCGAATGCGGCATATCTGGCCATCGACAAGGCCATCGCGGATGTGAAGGCAGGCGGGTTCGGCCGTGTGCCCGCGCATCTGCGCGACGCGCACTATGCGGGGGCGAAACGGCTCGGGCATGGCAAGGGGTACGTGTACCCGCATGACATCGAGGCGGGCGTCGCGACCCAGCAATATCTGCCGGACGAGCTGCGCGGGCGCCGCTACTACGAGCCGAAGGCACTCGGCGCTGAGCGCGACGTGCAGGCCCGGCTGGAGAAGATCCGGCGGATCCTGGGGGAGTAGCCGACGCCCGGAACACGCGGTCTGATAGCATGGATCGGCTCGAAACCGTGTTTTCGGGCATCCCCCTCCTCCGACCAAGACCTTCCGGCATGCCCCGGCGTGCAGTCCCGAAGGGCGAGGAGTGGGAGATACGTCCGCGAGCCGTGATCGACACGGCCGCGTCATCGGAAGGAAAACTTCGTGGTCACGAAGTCCCAGGACCGCCGTAAGGTCCGCCTGTCCCGTGCTCTCGGCGTCGCCCTGACGCCCAAGGCCGCGCGTTACCTCGAGAAGCGCCCCTACGGCCCCGGCGAGCACGGCCGCACCAAGCGCAAGCAGGACAGCGACTACGCCGTCCGTCTGCGTGAGAAGCAGCGTCTGCGCGAGCAGTACGGCATCCGCGAGAAGCAGCTGCGCATCGCGTTCAACGAGGCCCGCCGCAAGGACGGCCTGACCGGTGAGAACCTGGTCGAGCTGCTCGAGATGCGTCTGGACGCCCTCGTGCTGCGTTCGGGCATCGCCCGCACCACGGCGCAGGCTCGCCAGTTCGTCGTGCACCGTCACATCATGGTCGACGGCCAGCTCGTGGACCGCCCGTCGTTCCGCGTGAAGCCGGGCCAGCTCATCCACGTCAAGGAGCGCAGCGAGGGTACCGAGCCGTTCCAGGTCGCCGCCGCCGGTGGCAACGCCGAGGTGCTGCCCCCGGTTCCCGGCTACCTCGAGGTCGACCTCGAGAAGCTGCAGGCGCGACTCGTGCGTCGCCCGAAGCGCGCCGAGGTGCCCGTCACGTGTGACGTGCAGCTCGTCGTCGAGTACTACGCCGCGCGCTGACGCATCGCGCGACAAGCGAACGCGAGGGCGTCGGGAACTTCATCCCGGCGCCCTTCGTCGTACCGCCTGTACCCGTCGGCTGTGCCGATTACGATAGGGGGATGCCGCGTCCGCGGTCGAGGAGTGGAGACATGAAGAGTCTGGTGTGGTTCGTGTTCGGTACTGCCTGTGGCTTCGTCGTCGCGCACTTCATGAACAAGGACCCGCGCGGGCACGAGGTGCTCGCCGCCGTCGACGCGCGCATCACCGAGTTCACCGACCGCATGGGCGACGCCTACCGCCAGGAGGAGGCGCGTCTGTCCGGCGCCCCGGCGGGCGACGAGCCCGCCGCCTGACCGGCGGCATCCCGACCCTCGCCGGCTGCGCAGCGACGCCGCCGGCACCTCTCCCTGAGAAAGAAGCGCATGAAGACCGCTGAGATCGCCCAGCGCTACCTCGACTACTTCGAGAAGAACGACCACGTCATCGTCCCGTCGGCGTCGCTCGTCAGCAGTGACCCGTCGATCCTGTTCACGATCGCCGGCATGGTGCCGTTCATCCCGTATCTGAGCGGACTCGTGCCCGCGCCGTACGCGCGCGCCGCCGATGTGCAGAAGTGCATCCGCACCCTCGACATCGAGGAGGTCGGGCATACCGCCCGCCACGGCACCTTCTTCCAGATGCTGGGCAACTGGTCGTTCGGCGACTACTTCAAGGAAGGCGCGATCGGCTACGCCTGGGAGCTGCTGACCTCGTCCGAGGCCGACGGCGGCCTCGGCTTCGCCGAGAAGGACCTCTGGGTCACCGTCTACGAGGACGACGACGAGGCCGCCGAGCTGTGGCAGCGGATCGCGGGCCTGCCCGCCGAGCGCATCCAGCGGATGGGCAAGGAGGACAACTACTGGCACACCGGCCAGCCCGGACCCGGCGGACCCTGCTCGGAGATCTACTTCGACCGCGGCCCTGCCTACGGGCGCGACGGCGGCCCCGCGGTCGACGACAACCGGTTCACCGAGATCTGGAACCTCGTGTTCATGCAGGAGCAGATCACGAACGTGCGCTCGAAGACCGAGTTCGACGTCGTGGCGCCGCTGCCGAAGAAGAACATCGACACCGGCATGGGCCTGGAGCGCGTCGCCTTCATCAAGCAGGGCGTCGAGAACATGTACGAGATCGACCAGGTGCGGCCGGTGCTCGATCGGGCGGTGGACCTCTCGGGTCGCCGCTACGGCGCCGAGCACGGCGATGACGTGCGCTTCCGCGTCGTGGCCGACCACGTGCGTTCGTCCCTCATGCTGCTCTCCGACGGCGTCACCCCCTCGAACGAGGGCCGCGGCTACATCCTGCGCCGCCTGATGCGCCGCACCGTGCGCGCCATGCGCCTGCTCGGCGTCGACGAGCCGACGTTCCCCGAGCTGTTCGTCGCATCGCGCGACGCGATGAAGAGCGCCTACCCGGTCGTCGCCGACGACTGGACGCGCATCTCGCAGTACGCCTTCGCCGAGGAGGAGACCTTCCTGCGCACGCTCGCGTCGGGCTCGACGATCCTCGACGTCGCGATCGATGAGACCAAGAAGGCCGGCAAGAGCGCGATCAGCGGCTCGGAGGCCTTCCTGCTGCACGACACCTACGGCTTCCCGATCGACCTCACTCTCGAGGTGGCGCAGGAGGCCGGCCTGGACGTCGACCGCACCGCGTTCGACACGCTCATGCAGGAGCAGAAGTCGCGAGCCAAGGCCGATGCCCGTTCGCGCAAGCGGGCCATCGCCGACCAGAGCGTCTACCGCGAGTTCCGCGCGCAGGGCGAGACCGTCTTCTCGGGCTACACCGAGCTCGAGACGGGGTCGTCGGTGCTCGGCATCCTCGTCGACGGATTGCCGGTGCCGCAGGCGGTGCAGGGGCAGATCGCCGAGGTCATCCTGGCCGAGACCACGCTGTACGCCGAGAGTGGCGGCCAGGTCGCCGACAAGGGAATGATCGTGGGGCCGGGCTTCGAGCTCGAGGTGCTGGACGTGCAGCGTCCGGTGCCGGGCCTGATCAGTCACACCGTCGAGGTGTCGCAGGGTGAGGTCGGCGTCGGGCAGCCGGCGACGACGGTGGTGGATGCCGCGAACCGGCGCGCCGCCACGCAGGCGCACTCCGCGACCCACCTCGTGCACGCCGCGCTCCGCGACACGCTGGGCAAAACCGCGACCCAGGCGGGTTCGCTCAACCGCGCGGGCTATCTGCGCTTCGACTTCTCGTGGGGCCAGGCGCTGTCGGATGCGACCAAGAGCGAGATCGAAGAGATCGCCAACAACGCCGTGCGCGACGACCTGCAGGTCACCACGCGCGTGCTGCCGCTGACCGAGGCCAAGGAACTCGGCGCGATGGCGCTGTTCGGCGAGAAGTACGGCGACACCGTGCGCATGGTCGACATCGGCGGCCCGTGGTCGCGTGAGCTGTGCGGCGGCACACACGTCGCCACTTCCGGGCAGATCGGCCTCATCAGCCTCCTCGGCGAGTCGTCGGTCGGCGCGTCGAACCGCCGCGTGGAGGCACTCGTCGGCCAGGACGCCTTCCGTGAGCTCACCGCCGAGCGTGCCCTCGTCTCGCGGCTCACGAGCGCGCTGAAGACCCCGCGCGACCAGCTGGCCGAGCGGGTCGCCGAGCTGGCCGCAAACCTCAAGGCGGCGGAGAAGAAGATCGCCGCCTTCGAGGCACGCGCACTGGCCGACCGCGTGCCGACGCTCGCCGAGGGCGCCGTGCAGATCGGTGCGCACCGCGTCGTGACCGCGTCGCTCGGAACGGCGGGGTCGGGCGACGACGTGCGTTCTCTCGCGCTCCAGGTGCGCGACCGGCTCGGCTCGGATGCCGCCGTCGTCGCGCTCGGCGCCGAGGTCAAGGGCCGCCCCGTCGTGGTCGTGGCCACGAATGAGGCCGCGCGGACGGCCGGGGCGAAGGCCGGTGCGCTGGCCAAGACCGCGGCCGGTGTGCTCGGCGGTGGCGGTGGCGGCCGCGATGACGTGGCGCAGGGCGGGGGGACGGATGCCGCGGCACTGCCCGCGGCGCTGGAGGCCGTACGCGCCGCCCTGGAGACGGTGTGACCGACCCCCTGCGCGGAGTCCGTCTGGCCGTCGACGTCGGCAAGGCCCGCGTCGGGGTCGCCCGCAGCGACCCCGACGGCCTGCTCGCGGTGCCGGTGGAGACCGTGCCGCGCAAGGGCGAGCCGATCGCGCGCATCACGGCGCTGGCCGATGAGTACGAGGCGATCGAGATCATCGTCGGCCTGCCGCTGAACCTGCACGGGCAGGACACACCGTCGACCACCGATGCCCGGGAGTTCGCGGCGCGGCTGGCCGCGGCATCCACCGCCCCCGTCCGCATGATCGACGAGCGGCTCAGCACCGTGTCGGCTCACAACGCGCTGAGAGATTCGGGCCGATCCCAGCGTTCATCTCGTAGCATGGTGGATCAAGTCGCCGCGGTCGTGTTCCTGCAGCACGCACTCGACATCGAGAAACGGACAGGGCTGCCCGCCGGCGATCTCATCCCCCCAGCGCAGGAGCCCGCCTGACATGCCCGAAGTCCGTCCCCCCGACGGTGATCCCGCCTCCGGCGCACCCCTGACACGCCGCCAGGCACGTGAACTGGCCGCCCGCAGAGAAGCGGAGCAGGCCGCGGCGCGCGGCGCCCAGACGGCGGCTGCCCGCGAGCCGGCGGCGGCGCCTGAGCCGGCGCCGTGGACGCCGCCGGCGGCCGAGCCGCGCGCGGTGTCCGTGCCCGAGCCTCGTACCGCGTCGGTGCCCGAACCCGCGGCGGTCGCCGATCCGGCACCGACGGCACGGATCGACGCGCAGCCGTCGACGGAACGCGGCTACGGTCCGATGCGCACGGGTTCTCTTCTCGCGATGGATGAGGAGACCCCGGCCGACGTGCCCGTCGCGGCTGCGGCATCCCCCCGCCCCTCGCAAGATGCGGACCGTGGCCCGTCGATGCCGGTGCTCGACGACCTCTTCACGGGAACGACCACGACGGATAGTTTGGGGGCCGTGCCTGCGAAGAAGTCGAAGCGTCAGAAGCGCAAGGGCTGCCTGATCGGCTTCCTCATCGTGATCGTCGTGCTCGGCGGCATCGGGGCCGGCGGGCTGTACGTGTGGCACACCTACGAACCGCAGATTCGCAGCCTCATGGGCTGGGAGGAGCCGAAGGACTACGAGGCGGGCCTCGCGCACGGGGAAGCGCTGATCACCATCGAGTCGGGCGACACCGGTGCCGTCATCTCCAAGACGCTGTCGGACGCGGGCGTGACCAAGACATCGGGCGCGTTCTACGACCTGCTCGTGTCGACGGGGGCGAACCCGACGTTCTATCCGGGCGTGTACAAGCTCCAGAAGCAGATGACGGCGAAGGCGGCGTTGAAGGCGCTGCTGGACCCTGCGAGCAAGCAGGAGAACGCGGCGCTGCTGCCGGAGGGCCTGACCGAGGACCAGATCCTCGACCGGCTGTCGGACTCGCTGGGCATCCCGCGGAAGGACTTCACCGCGGCTGTGAAGAACCCCAGCGACTACGGGGTCGACGCCGACAGCCTCGAAGGCTGGCTGTTCCCCGCGATGTACGACTTCAACCCGGATGTGACCGCGAAGGACGTCATCAAGACGATGGTCGCGCGCACCGTCACTTCGCTCGACGACGCGGGCGTGCCCGAGGCCGATCGGCAGCGGATCCTCATCATCGCGTCGATCATCCAACGCGAGGCGCGTGAGGAGAAGGACTTCTACAAGGTCTCGCGGGTCATCGAGAACCGGCTCGACCCCGACAATCAGGAGACCTTCGGCAAGCTGCAGATGGACTCGACCGCGCAGTACGGCTACGGCGAGCTGCACGACGGCACGGCGAGCTCGTCGCAGGCGGCGCTCGACGACGACAACCCGTGGAACACCTACGTGCACGCCGGCCTGCCCGTCGGGCCGATCTCGAATCCCGGGGATGTCGCGATCGATGCCGCGATGCATCCTGCGAAGGGCCCCTGGCTGTACTTCGTCACGGTGAACATGGACACCGGCGAGACCGTCTTCAGCACGACCTACGCGGAGCACGAGAAGGCCATCACACAGATGCGGGCGTGGTGCACGGACCACCCGGATGCGGGATGCTGATCGCGGGGGACCGGCTGGAGGTCTGGGGCGACCCCATCGCGCACAGCCTGTCGCCGCGCCTGCACACGGCCGCCTACCGGACGCTCGGGCTGGAGTGGGCCTACGGGCGGCGACAGGTGTCTGCGGCGTCGTTCCCCGGCGAGTTCGGTGCGCTCGGGCCCTCGTACCGCGGGCTGTCGCTCACGATGCCGCTGAAGGGTCGTGCCTTCGACGCCGCCGTCAGCCGCAACCGGCATGGCGAGCTGTCGGGAGCGGTCAACACGCTGCTTCTCGCCGACGACGGCCCACACGGGTTCAACACGGATGTGGCCGGCATCGCCGCCGACGTCGCCGAGCAGCTGGATGCCCCGATCGATCGTGCACGGATCGTCGGCTCGGGCGCGACCGCGACATCGGCGCTTCTGGCGCTGGAGACGCTGGGCGTCTCGCGGGTCGAGGTGGCGGCGCGGCGCCCCGAGGCGGTCGAGCGGCTGGCGCGGCTGGGCGCTCAGATCGGCGTGACGGTCGAAGGCGTCGGGCTCGACACGCGCGCACGCGACGTGGTGGCGCTGACGGTCGCGACGCTGCCCGGTGGCGCACCGTTCGACCCCGCCGTGGCGGATGCGCTCGCGCGCGACGGGGGACTGCTCTACGACGTCGTGTACGGGCACTGGCCGACCGAGCTCGCGGTGGCGTGGGAACGTCACGGCGCGCGTGCCGTCGCCGGGATCGGGATGCTGGTGCATCAGGCCCTCCGACAGGTGCGCGTGTTCGTCTCGGGGTCCGATGAGAACGTGTTGCCGGACGAGCCCGCCGTCCTCGCCGCGATGTGGGACGCCGTCACGGAGGTCTGAGCGCCGCGGCGGGCGTGGGAGACTGGAGGAATGCTCCGCGTGCTCACGGCCGGCGAATCCCACGGCCCCGAACTCGTCGCCCTCATGGAGGGACTGCCCGCCGGCGTCCCCGTCTCCCGCGCCGCGATCCAAGCGGATCTCGCGCGTCGCAAGCTCGGCTACGGCCGCGGCTCGCGCATGAAGTTCGAGGAAGACGAGCTGACGATCTCGGCCGGCGTCCGATACGGCTTGAGCCTGGGCAGCCCCATCGCGGTGCGCATCGGCAACACCGAGTGGCCGAAGTGGACCGAGGTGATGAGCGCCGAGCCTGTGGAGCTCACCGACCGCTCGCGCGGACGGGGCGCCCCGCTGACGCGGCCGCGCCCCGGTCACGCCGATCTCGTCGGCATGCAGAAGTACGGGTTCGACGAGGCCCGGCCGATCCTCGAGCGCGCGAGCGCGCGCGAAACGGCTGCGCGCGTGGCACTCGGAGCGATCGCCCGGGCGTTCCTCGCCGAGCTGGGCATCGGCCTGGTCAGCCACACGCTGTCGATCGGGCCGGTGCAGGTACCCGACGGCTCGCCGCTGCCGAGGCCTGACGACGTCGACGCGCTGGACGCCGATCCGCTGCGCTGCTTCGATGCGGCGACGAGCGAGCGGATGGTGGCCGAGGTCGATGCGGCGCGCAAGGACGGCGACACGCTCGGCGGCATCGTCGAGGTGCTCGCCTACGGCCTGCCGCCCGGGCTGGGCTCGCACGTGCAATGGGACCGCAAGCTGGACGGCCGGCTCGCGCAGGCCCTGATGAGCATCCAGGCCATCAAGGGCGTCGAGATCGGCGACGGCTTCGAGACCACGCGGCGCCGCGGCTCCGCCGCGCATGATGAGCTCTTCGCGACCGACGGCGGCATCGCGCGGGCGAGCGACAGGGCCGGCGGCACCGAGGGCGGCATGTCGACCGGCACCGTGCTGCGCGTGCGTGCGGGCATGAAGCCGATCGCGACGGTTCCGCACTCGCTGCGCACCGTGGATGTCGCCAGCGGCGAAGCGGCCGGCGCCCACCACCAGCGTTCCGACGTGTGCGCGGTACCGGCCGCAGGTGTCGTGGCCGAGGCGATGGTCGCGATCGTGCTGGCGGGTTCGGTGCTCGAGAAGTTCGGGGGCGACAGCGTCACCGAGGTGCGCCGCAACCGTGACGCGTATCTGGCGGAGATTCCCGCGACCCTTCACACGACGGCGCTCAGCGACCCGACGCTCCTCGACCGATGAGCGGTCGCGCGGTCGTCCTGATCGGGCCGATGGGCGCGGGAAAGACGTCGATCGGGCGCAAGACGGCGAGAGCGCTGCATGTTCCGTTCACCGACACCGACATCTCGGTGGCGCGCGACCACGGCCGGATCTCCGAGATCTTCGCGGCTCACGGCGAACCGCGCTTCCGCGAGCTCGAGCGCGAGGCCGTGGAAGCGGCGCTGACCTCCGAAGGCATCGTGGCACTGGGCGGCGGGGCCGTGCTGCATCCGGACACCCGTGCGGATCTCGCGGGGCACCCGGTCGTCCTCCTGACGGTGGACCCGCGCACGGTGGCCGGCCGCATCCAGGGGACGAGCCGGCCCCTTCTGCAGGGGAAGGACGCCATGGAGTCGTGGCGACGCGTGATGGCCGAACGTGAGGGCATCTACGCCGAGCTCGCCGACATGACGGTCGACACGTCCACCGGACATATCCGTGACATCGTGGAACGGGTGGTGGCCTGGGTGCAGGAGCAATGGGCGCGCGACGCCAGGGAAGGATCGAAATGAGCCAGACGACGACGATCACGGTGTCGGGAGATCGGCCGTACGACGTGACGATCGGGCGGGGCATCCTGCTCGACTCGATCGCGGCGGCGCTCCCGCCGGCCGCCCGGAAGATCCTCGTGGTGCACCAGCCGGCGCTCGCGACCGCGGCCGGCCAACTCCGTGACGCGCTCTCGACGAGCGAGCGTCAGGTGCTGCTGGCCGAGATCCCCGATGCGGAAGCCGGCAAGCGCGTCGAGGTCGCGGCGTTCTGCTGGCAGATCATGGGGCAGGCCGATTTCACCCGGACCGACGCGGTCATCGGGTTCGGCGGGGGAGCGGTCACCGACCTCGCGGGTTTCGTCGCCGCCACCTGGCTGCGCGGCGTCGATGTCGTGCAGCTGCCGACCTCGGTGCTGGCGATGGTGGATGCCGGCATCGGCGGCAAGACCGGAATCAACACCAACGAGGGCAAGAACCTCGTGGGCGCGTTCTGGCCGCCGCGCGCGGTCATCTGCGACTTCGAGCTGCTGGATTCGCTGTCCGACAATGAGCGCATCGCCGGGTTCGCCGAGGTGATCAAGGCGGGGTTCATCTGGTATCCGGAGATCCTCGACCTCGTGGAGGCGGACAAGGCGGCGGCGCTGGACCCGCAGTCGGAGGCCTTCGCACGCTGCGTCGAGCTGGCGATCCGGATGAAGGCGGAGGTCGTGGGCAAGGATCTGCGCGAGTCGGGTCTTCGCGAGGTTCTCAATTACGGCCACACCCTCGGCCACGCGATCGAGTATTCCGAGCGGTATCAGTGGCGGCACGGCGCGGCGATCAGCGTGGGCATGATGTACGCCGCCGAGCTGTCGCGCCTGGCGGGGCGTCTGTCGGATGATGTGGTCGACCGCCACCGCTCCATCTTGACGTCGCTCGGTCTGCCGACGACCTATCGGTCAAACGCATGGAAGACCCTGCTGTCGACGATGCGCCGCGACAAGAAGGCCCGCGGCGACATGCTGCGTTTCATCGTGCTGGACGACATCGCACGTCCGACCGTGATGCAGGCGCCGGACGAGTCCCTGCTCTACGCGGCGTACCAGGAAGTCGGGGAGTAGCCGCCACGCCGCCGGGCACTCGCAGGCCCGGCCGGACCAGTGTGCGGCGCTGAAAATCGGCGCCGCACATCCCTTCTCGCGTCTCTCACCAGCTGATAACCCAGGATTATCAACGGGTGAGCCACTCGAGAGCAGCCCGTGCCTCACCGGTTGATCACTGAGAGTTATCAAGTGGTGAGCGGTTCACGAAGACATCGTCACCGCGCTTTTCGGTTCCGCTCCGTACGGCCGGGCGCGCCAGCTCGAGTCTTCGCGCCCTTGTCCATGGTCTTGAGCCGAGTCCACGCCAACAATGTCGGTGGTGGCTGAAAGAGTCTTGGCATGACATCGAGTGGCATGGTGGGTGACCCGACCAACGCGGGCGACGGGGTGCTTGCCCTCCTTGAGGGCGGGCTCGACACATCGGGCTTCGTCCGCCGCGCGCGTCGCCTGGCCGACCTCAGCCAGCGTGAACTCGCGGAGCGCATCGGCGCGAAGCAGCCACGCGTGTCGGCGATCGAGGGTGGTGCAGATCTGAGCGTGCAGATGTTCATGGGCATCCTCGCAACGGCCGGTTTGCGACTGACGGTCGTCGACGTCGAGGGGAACCCGGTCGAACCGATGCCCGACGACGTCTTCCACGATCGCGCGGGCAGGCGCCGGCCCGCGCACCTCGACGTGCATGCACGGCCCGAGAACCCCACGATGAAGATGCTTCTCCGCGCCGCGGATCCCGTGCCGCCGGGCGGAGCGTGGCACCACCTGCGCGAGGAACGCGACAGGCTGCGGCGCACGACCGGGGGAGATGCAGTGCGCGAACAGCTCACCAGCAGCGTCGCGCGGGCCCGGCGGGCGGAAGCCCAGCGTCGGCGGCCCCGGGCGCGACCACCGGACGCATCGCTGCCCGGCGGTAGGGTGGTGCCGTGACAGCACCGCGCCGACTTCTCCTCGTCAACGGTCCCAACCTGAACCTGCTGGGCGTGCGCGAGCCGGAGATCTACGGCACCGAAACCCTCGACGACGTGGTGCGGATCGCGACGGGTGCCGCATCCCGGCACGGGTTCGAGGTGCGCGCCGTACAGAGCAACCACGAGGGCGTCATCATCGACGCGATCCACGACGCGCGCACCGACTGCTCGGGCATCGTGATCAACCCCGGTGGCCTCACGCACACCTCGGTCGTGCTGCGCGACGCGCTCTCGGGCGTCGCGCTGCCGGTCGCCGAGGTGCACATCTCCGACGTCGCGCAGCGCGAGGAGTTCCGGCATTTCTCCTATGTCGCCGATGTCGCCGCCGTGCACGTCATCGGCGAGGGCGTCGCGGGCTACGCGACAGCCGTGGATTTGCTCGTCGACGTCATCTCGGGACGCGCCGAGGGCTGAGCAGGCCGTGCGGGCAGCGCGAAGCACACGACGATCGCGACGACCGTGAAGCCCACCGCCCACCAGAACGCGACATCGAAGCCGTCGGCGAGCGCACCCAGCGATGTGGTCGACCCCACCGCCCACTGCAGGATCACGGCCAGCAGCGCGGTGCCGAAAGCTCCACCCAGCTGCTGAGCGAGTCGCGTGATGAGGCTCGCGTGGGGCACCTGCTCGTGCTCGAGTCCGACGTAGGCGACCGCCATCACCGGTATCATCACGGCGCCGGTGCCGAGCCCGCGCACCAGCAGCACCGCCATCAGCCACCAGAGGTTCGTCGTCGCATCCGCCACGGCGAAGGGGACCGTGGCGAGTCCCATGATGACGAATCCGGCGATCGCGACCGCCCGCGCGCCGATTGTGTCGGTGAGCTTGCCCGCGAGCGTCCGACTCAGCAGCGCTCCGACGCCCTGCGGGATCATCAGCAGTCCGGCGGTGAGGACATCCACGCCGTGCAGCAGCTGGAAGAACAGCGGCAGCAACAGCATCGATCCATACAGGGCGGCACCGGAGAGGAACAGCACGGCCGACGAGGACGCCACCGGCCGCAGCCGCAGCAGCCCCACATCGATCAGCGCCGTCGCCGGCCTTCGCGACGACCGCCAGGCGAACAGTGCGAGCAGGATGATGCCCACCAGCGCCGGAAGCCACACGTCCAGGCGGGCGAACCCGCCCGGCTCGCCGACCCGCGACATCCCGTACAGAATCCCCACGACGCCGGGGGAGGCCAGCAGCAGCCCGACGAGGTCCAGCCGGACCCGGCCCGCGGGCTCGTCCTTCGGCACGAGCTTCCATGCCAGGAGCAGCCCGACGAGGCAGAAGGGTACGTTCACCCAGAAGAGCCAATGCCAGTCGAGCCAGTTCAGGATCACACCGCCGATCGTGGGACCGAGGATCGGGCCGAGCGCCGCGGGCAGGCTCACGAGCGCCATCAGCCGACCGAATGACGCGCCCTTGGGCACCTGCTGGATCGCCAGCGTCGCCATGAGCGGCATCATGAGACCGCCGCCGACGCCCTGCACGATCCGGAATGCGATGAGGCTCGGCGCGCTCCACGCGAGCGAGCAGGCGATGGATGCCGCGAGGAAGATCGTCAGCGCGATCATCCACAGGCGCTTTCCGCCGATGCGCGCCTGAGCCCAGCCGACCACGGGGATGGTGACGCCGAGCGCGAGCAGATAGGCGGTGCTGACCCATTGGATGGTGGCGACCGACACGTCGAGGTCGACGGCGAGCGTCTTCAGCGCGATGCTCACGATCGTGCTGTCGAAGATGACGGCGAGACCGCCGACGACGAGGGCGAGCGCCGTCACCACGGCGGAGCGGGGGATCGCCGGGGCGGACGATGAGACGGACATCGGAACTCCTTCGTAAGATACACGACTGTATCTCTGTTTCGGGAGTGTACGCCGACCCGATAAGATACACAAATGGATCTTGAAGGGGACGCCGCGCCCGCCCGCCGACGTCGGGGCGAAGAGCTCGAGCAGGCGCTGCTGCAGGCCGCGTGGGAGCAGCTGCTCGACGGCGGCTACCCGGGCTTCACGATCGACGCGGTCGCCGAGCGCGCGCAGACGAGCCGTTCGGTGCTCTACCGGCGCTGGTCCGATCGGGAGGCGCTCCTGGACGCCACGCTCTCGTACGGGCTGAACCTGGGGCGGATCGAGACGCCAGACACGGGCAGCCTGCGCGGCGACATGCTGGCGATGATGCGCGCCTCGAACGTCGCGCGCAGCGCGATCGCTCCGCTCATGAGCGTGTTCATGGGCGCGTACTACGCCGACTCGGGCCGCACGTTCGCCGATGTGCGGCAGCGGGCTTTCGGCGAACGATCCGGCAGAAGCGTCGACAAGATCCTGGATCGCGCCGTCGCCCGTGGCGAGGTCGACCCGAGTCGGCTCACTCCGCGTGTGCGCACCGTGGCCTCCGACCTCTTCCGGCACGACCTGCTGATGACCGCTGCGCCGCTCACCGATGAGGCGATCGTGGCCATCGTCGACGAGGTCTTCCTGCCGCTCGTCGCGGCCGACCGCGGCGCCGGCCGCGACATCCCGTAGAATCGAACGTCGGGTCTCGACACGACCCGTCACGAACTCACGAAACGGAACATCGCACATGGCATCCACCGCAGACATCCGCAACGGCGTCGTCCTCAACCTCGACGGCCAGCTCTGGAGCGTCGTGGAGTTCCAGCACGTCAAGCCCGGCAAGGGCGGTGCCTTCGTGCGCACCAAGCTCAAGAACGTCGTCACCGGCAAGACCAACGACAAGACCTTCAACGCCGGCTCGAAGGTCGAGATCGAGAACGTCGACCGCCGCGACTTCACCTACCTCTACAACGACGGTGACAGCTTCGTGTTCATGGACACCGCCGACTACGACCAGCTCACCGTGTCTGACACGGTCGTGGGCGACGCGAAGAACTTCATGCTCGAGAACCAGGCCGTCACGATCGCGCTGCACAACGGCAACCCGCTGTACGTCGAGATGCCGGCGTCGGTCATCCTCGAGATCACCTACACCGAGCCCGGACTTCAAGGCGACCGCTCGTCGGCCGGTACGAAGCCCGCCACCGTCGAGACCGGTTACGAGATCCAGGTGCCGCTGTTCCTCGAGACCGGCACCAAGGTCAAGGTCGACACCCGCACGGGTGACTACCTCGGCCGCGTGAACTGATCCGGGCGCCCCGCACACGATGAGCGCACGCAGCAAGGCGCGTCGCCGCGCGATGGACATCCTCTTCCAGTCGGACGTCCGCGGCGAGCAGATCGCGACGATCCTGGCCGCCGAGGCCAAGCGCGCAGCCACAGAGCCCGCTCGGGAGGCATCGTGGCTGTACGCACGGGAGATCGTCGACGGCGTGATCGACAACCAGGGCGAGATCGACGAGCAGATCACGACGTTCGCCAAGGACTGGTCGCTCGAGCGCATGCCGGCGGTCGACCGTGCTCTTCTGCGCATCGGCGCATGGGAGATCCTCTTCAACGAAGAGGTGCCCACCGCGGTGGCGATCGACGAGGCGGTGGAGCTCGCGAAGGAGTTCTCCACCGACGAGTCGGGCTCGTTCATCCACGGCGTGCTCGCGCGCATCGGCCGCTCATCCTGATCTGAGCGGCGGTGTCCGACGCCTCTGCGAGGATGGACGGCATGCGGCACCTCGACCCCGAAGACATCCGTCGTCGGGCCGAGGGCTATGGCTTCACGCGCGGCGTGGAGTACTTCCGCTCGGGTGCCGTGCGACAGGTGTCGTGGGATGAGGATGCCGCGGTCCTGGCCGGCATCGTCGACGGGAGCCGCTCGGCGGCGTACCGCACGCGCATCCATCTCGACTTCGGGCATCCGGGCGATCCGATCAGGTCCACGAGCTGCTCGTGCCCGATGGGCGCGGGATGCAAGCACGTCGTTGCCACGATGCTCGCGTGGAACGCACAGCAGATGGGCGCGACCGTGCCGGAAGCGGCTCCGCGGCTCGTCGCGCCCGCACCTCCGTCAGCGCCGGCGTGGCGCCCGCACGAGCCGGAACCAGAGGCGACCTGGCGCAGCATCCTCACCCCCGCACCCCGGTTGCACGGCACGCGTCAGCTCGCGCTGGGCGTCGAGCTGCGTCAGCGTGCGGGAAGCGGACACAGCCGTTGGGCGCCGGCGCGCTGGGTGACGGCGACCGCGCGGAGCCTGGCGACCGAGCCGAGCGAGCTGTCGCTCAGCCTGCGCCCGCTCGAGCGCAGCGCATCGACCGGGCGCTGGATCAGAGGCCAGATCTCGTGGGATGCCCTGCGCCGCACCGGTGTCGGTTACGACGAACGCCAGGTCGCCTGGATGCGCGAGCTGCACAGCATCGCACGGGCACCATGGTCGTTCGGCGGGTACGCCGACACCGGCGACTGGATCACCCTCGACGAAGTGACCTCCGGCCTGCTCTGGCCGCACCTGGCCGCAGGTGCCGCGCACGGGGTGGAGTTCGTCCCCACCGTGAAGTCACAGAGTGTGCGGCTCGCCGACGACGGGGCGGTGACGGTGCGCGTCGCGCCGGCGGCGGGGGCGCTGCGACTCACGGCGGAGCTGACCGTCGACGACGTCGTCGTCGAACCGGACGGCCTCAAGGCCATCGGCGACACCGGCGTCTATGCGTTCGTGTCGCATCGGTCACAGGTCGACATCACGCTGGTGCCGGCAGCGCTGAGCGATCCCGTCCGTGCGCTTCTGCAGGCGCCCGAGGGCGTGCTGGTGCCGGCGGCCGAGAGGGAGCAGTTCCTGCGCGAGGGCTATCCGAAGCTCGTCCGCCACAGCCCGATCACCGCCGACGGCGTGGCACTGCCCGAGCCCGAGCCCATCCGCCTCGAGCTTCTCGTGCGCTTCCGGCCGCGCGACACGATCGAGTTCGCACTGGAGTGGATCTACCCCGGCGAGGTGCGGTACGCCTACGGGTGGGATGCCGCTCCCGACCGCGATTCGGAGGGCGAGGCGTCGCTGCGCGCGGCGCTGACGGCCGCATGGCCCGAGGCCGCGGCATCCGGCACCCTGCTCGACATCGAGGCGGCGGAGTTCATCGCCACCGTGCTGCCGGTGCTGCATGAGATCGAGCATCTGCGCCTGGTGACGAAGGGCAAGCAGCGCACCTATCGCGAGCTGTCGGGCGATCCCGAGATCACCGTGTCGACCGTGGAGAGCACCGACCCCGACTGGTTCGACCTCGGCGTCATGGTGACGATCGACGGTCGCCACATCCCGTTCCAGCCACTGTTCACCGCGCTCGCGCAGCGTCGGGGCAAGCTGCTGCTCGCCGACGGCGGGTACTTCTCGCTCAAGCATCCGGCGCTCGATCGCCTGCGCGAGCTCATCGAGGAGTCTGCGGAGCTCAACGAATGGGAGACCGCCCCGCGCATCAACCGCTACCAGACCGCGCTCTGGGCGGACTTCGAAGACCTCGCCGACGTGTCCGAGCCCGCGGTGTCGTGGCGGGCTCTGGCGGAGGGGCTGCGCGATGTCGACCAGGTGGAGCCGACGGCGCTGCCTCACGCCCTTCACGCCGAGCTGCGGCCGTACCAGAAGGCCGGTTTCGACTGGCTCGCGTTCCTGTGGCGGCATCGGCTGGGCGGCATCCTCGCCGATGACATGGGGCTGGGCAAGACGCTGCAGACGCTCGCTCTCATCGCGCACACGCGTGAGGCGGGTGAGCGGCGCCCGGTCCTCGTGGTCGCCCCCACCTCTGTGCTCGCGACCTGGCGGGATGAGGCATCCCGCTTCGTCCCCGATCTGACCGTCGCGATCGTCGACGCCACGCGGTCCCGCCGGGGTGCGCTGCCCGACGACATCGACGTGATCATCACCTCGTACACGCTGCTGCGCCTCGATGAGGACGAGTTCGCGGCCCGCGACTGGGCGCTCGTCGTGCTCGACGAGGCACAGTTCGTGAAGAACCCCGCCACCAAGCTGCACAAGGCCGTGAAGCGGCTGCGCGCCGACGCGGTGTTCGCCCTCACCGGCACGCCGATGGAGAACACGCTGACCGAGCTGTGGGCGCTGCTCTCGCTCACGGCGCCGGGGCTGTTCGCGTCGGCGCGACGATTCCGCGAGGAGTACGTCGGGCCCATCGAGAAGGGCAGAGTGCCCGAGAATCAGGAGGGCGGGCCGTACCGTGCCGCGCGACTGAAGCGGCTGCGTCACCGGATCCGCCCGCTCATGCTGCGGCGCACCAAAGAGCTCGTGGCCGCCGATCTGCCCGCAAAACAGGAGCAGCAGTTGTGGGTCGAGCTGGCGCCGGCCCACCGCGCGCTGTACGACACCGTGCTGCAGCGGGAGCGGCAGAAGGTGCTGGGGCTGCTCGACGACTTGGACCGCAACCGGTTCATCGTGTTCCGCTCGCTGACGCTCCTGCGCATGCTCGCATTGGCCCCGGTGCTCGTGGATCCCGCGCATGCCCGCATCCCCTCCGCGAAGCTCGACGACCTCGTCGAGCAGATCGCGGAGCTGGCGGCCGAGGGCCATCGCTGCCTCGTCTTCAGCCAGTTCACGTCGTTCCTGCAGCTGGCGGCGGAGAGGCTGGATGCCGCGGGCATCGCGACCGAGTACCTCGACGGCTCGACGCGTCGCCGCGAGGACGTGATCGCCGCCTTCCGCACCGGCGAGGCGCCGGTGTTCCTCATCAGCCTGAAGGCGGGCGGGTTCGGACTGACGCTGACCGAGGCCGACTACGTGTTCCTGCTCGATCCGTGGTGGAACCCCGCCGCCGAGGCGCAGGCCGTCGACCGGACGCACCGGATCGGGCAGACGCGCAGCGTGTTCGTCTACCGCATGATCGCGACCGGCACCATCGAGGAGAAGGTGCTCGACCTGCAGCAGCGCAAGGCCCGTCTGTTCCGCTCGGTGATGGACGACGACGACCTGTTCGCGAAGGCGCTGTCGGCCGACGACATCCGCGGTCTGTTCGAGGACTGATTCTCCCGGCGTTGCCGGGGCGGGCCACAGGAGGCGCCGCGTAGAATCGGGAGGCCATCGATCAGGAGGAGTTCCATGCGGATCACCGGGCTCGGCCACGCCGGGATGTTCATCGAGACCGCCGGCGGCAGCATCATCTGCGACCCGGTCATCGGTCCGAGCTTCTACGGGGCCTGGTTCCCGTTCCCCGACAACCGCGGCCTGGACTGGGAGCGCTTCGGCAAGGCCGACTTCCTGTACATCTCGCACCGGCACCGCGACCACTTCGACCCGCGGCTCATGGAACGGTACATCCGCAAAGACATCCGGGTGCTCCTGCCCGAGTACGCGACCGATGACCTCGAAGACGACATCCGCACGCTCGGCTACACGAACATCATCTACACGCGGGCAGGCGTCCCGATGCAGTTCGGCGACCTGAAGCTCATGGTCACACCTCTGCGGGCCCCTTCCGACGGTCCGATCGGCGACTCGTCGCTCTCCGTCGACGACGGCACCGCCAGCATCCTGAACCAGAACGACTCGCACCCGCTGGATCTGGAGAAGCTGCTGAGCTTCTCGAAGCCCGACGCCTACTTCACCCAGACCTCGGGTGCGATCTGGTGGCCCATGGTCTACGACCTGCCGCAGGACGCCAAGCAGAACTTCGCGCGCCTGAAGCGCGACGCGCAGAACAAGCGCGCGATGTACTACATCGAGAAGGTCGACGCCGAGCACGTCTTCCCGATGGCGGGCCCGCCGATGTTCCTGCGCGACGACCTCTTCCGTTTCAACGGCTGGGGCAAGGAGGACGACGCGATCTTCACCGATCAGGCGCAGTTCCTCGAGCACATGGCCGCCGAGCGGCCCGAGCAGAAGGGATACCTGTTCGTGCCGGGCACGCAGGTGGACCTGAACCACGGCGAGATCGAGATCTCGCAGACGCTGTACACCGACGACGAGATCGACCGGATCTTCGGCGACAAATGGAACTACCTTGAGGAACAGCGCGCGTCGCGCCAGCAGGAGCTGCGCGATGAAGAGGCCTCGCGCGCCGCGGTGCTGCCGCCGGCCGAGATGCTCGCGGAGCTGAAGGCCTGGTGGGAGCCGATGCTGCGCAAGTCGCGCACGATCCGCCTGGGCGTCGGGGGACCGGTGCGCATGACCATCGGCGAGCTCGACCTCGTCGTCGACTTCCCGAAGGCCAAGGTCCGCGAGTACACGGGCGAGGACTGCGAGTTCTGGTACACGATCCCCGCCGACCTCGTCTCGACGAACATCCGTGACCACGAGATCGACTGGTCGAACTCGATCTTCCTGTCGCTGCAGTTCAGCGCGGGGCGCAAGGGCAAGTTCAACGAGTTCATCTACACGTTCTTCAAGTGCCTGTCGGCCGACCGCATCGAGTACGTGGAGAACTGGTACTCGGAGCAGGCCGACACCAGCGAGGATGTGCAACTCGACGACTGGATGGTGCAGCGTCGCTGCCCGCACCTGCGCGCCGATCTGTCGAAGACCGGCAAGATCGAGGACGGCGTGCTCACCTGCAGCATGCACGACTGGAAGTGGGACCTGGCCACCGGCCGGTGCCTGACGACCCAGGGGCACCCGATCCGCGCCGAGCAGTGCCCGATGACCGAAGAGGCGCTGCGCCCCGCGGGCTGATCGACCAGCCTGTACCACTTACGGCCGCGGTGGTACTCTGGCGTCATGGCGACCACACTTCCACGCATCCAGGTGACGCAGACGCCTGAGTTGGCTGCGGGGCTCGAACTCGCCGCGAAGGAGTGGCCGGGGGCATCCCGGTCCGAGCTCGTCGCGCGGCTGGCCGAGGCCGGTACTGAGACTCTGGCGGCACGTCGTGCCGAGCGGCGTGCCCAGCGCCGAAAGGTGCTCGACGAGACCAGGGGCAAATACGGTTATCCGCCCGGGTATCTGGAGGAGCTGCGCAAGGACTGGCCCGAGTGATCGTTCTTGATGCCAGTGTGCTCATTTCGTATTGGACGGCCGGAGACATCCACGCCGATGGGGCGCTGGCCATTCTCGACACCGAGAACGAGCTGTTGCTCCACCCCGTGACGTTGGCCGAGACGCTCGTCTGGCCGGTACAGCGTGGCCGAGGACAGGAAGCGCTCGAAGACATCGCGAGATTGGGCATCGAGCGACACTCTCCGCTGATCGATGAGCCGCTGCGTGCCGCACGGTTGCGGGCGACGACACGACTGAGGCTCCCGGATGTGTATGTGCTCGCCACGGCGCTCGAACTCGGTGCCACACTGGCGACCTTCGACGAGAAGCTGGCCGCGGCGGCCCGAGAACATGATGTCGCCGTCCAGGGCGCGTGAAGACCACCCGATAGACTTGGCTGAGCAAGCAACCTTTAACACCGTCCCGTGAGGCGGAGAAGGGAGCGACGATGAGCACGCGCACCGTGCTGCACGACGCTGACATACAACGCGCACTGCGAAGGATCGCGCACGAGATCCTCGAGTCGAACAAGGGGCCGGACGGGCTCGTGATCCTCGGGATACCGACCCGCGGTGTTCCGCTGGCACAGCGCCTGGCCGCACTCGTGACCAAGGTCGGCGGCGCCGAGGTTCCCGTCGGGTCACTCGACGTCACGATGTACCGCGACGATCTGCACCGGCATCCCACCCGCACACCGCAGCCCACGCAGATCCCGCCCGGCGGGATCGACGGCAAGACGGTCGTGCTCGTCGACGACGTGCTGTTCTCGGGCCGCAGCATCCGTGCCGCCCTCGATGCCCTGCAGGACATCGGCCGGCCCGCCGCCGTGCGCCTGGCGATCCTCGTCGACCGCGGCCACCGCGAGCTGCCGATCCGCCCCGACTTCGTCGGCAAGAACCTGCCCAGCGCCCGCGACGAGCGCGTCAACGTGCACCTTGCCGACATCGACGGCACCGACGAGGTGACGATCGAGTCATGAGGCACCTGCTCGACACCAAGACGCTCTCCCGCGACGACGCGCTGCAGATCCTCGACGTCGCCGAAGACATGGCCGACACCCAGCGTCGCGAGGTCAAGAAGCTGCCGACGCTGCGCGGCAAGACCGTCGTGAACCTCTTCTTCGAAGACTCCACGCGCACCCGCATCTCGTTCGAGGCCGCCGCCAAGCGGCTCTCGGCCGACGTCATCAACTTCTCGGCGAAGGGCTCGTCGGTCTCCAAGGGCGAATCGCTGCAGGACACCGCGCAGACCCTGCAGGCCATGGCGGCCGACGCCGTGGTCATCCGGCACGGCGCCTCCGGTGCGCCGCGCACGTTGGCCACGAGCGGCTGGATCAGCGCCGGCGTCGTCAACGCGGGCGACGGCACGCACGAGCACCCCACCCAGGCGCTGCTCGACGCCTTCACGATGCGCAAGCGCCGCTACGGCGCCGACAGCCGCGGTCGCGACCTCGAGGGTTTCCGCGTGACGATCGTCGGCGACATCCTGCACTCGCGCGTCGCACGGTCGAACGTGTGGCTGCTGCACACGCTCGGAGCGGAGATCACGCTGGTGGCTCCGCCGACGTTGATCCCGCAGGATGTCACGGCGTGGCCTGCCCGCGTCGGCTACGACCTCGACGAGGCCATCGCCGACGCGCCCGACGCCCTGATGATGCTGCGCATCCAGCTCGAGCGCATGAACGCGTCGTATTTCCCCACCGAACGGGAGTATTCGCGGTGCTGGGGTCTGGATCCTGAGCGCTTCGCCGCACTTCCGCAGAGTACGATGGTCATGCATCCCGGTCCGATGAACCGGGGCTTGGAGATCTGCGCAGAGGCCGCGGACTCGCCCCGGTCGACCGTGCTCGATCAGGTGACCAACGGGGTGTCTGTGCGCATGGCGGCGCTCTACCTGCTGCTGGCGGGGGAGCGGCCCACGCCCGTTGACGATGAGAACACCGCGAAGAAGGAGGACGCACGATGACCGAGAGCCTCCTGTTCCGTGGAGCATCGATCGAGGGCGGCGCGCCTGCCGACATCCTCGTCGAAGACGGCCGCATCGCCGAGGTCGGCAGCGGTCTCAGCCGTGCGGGCGCCCGCGTGGTCGACGCCCAGGGGCTCATCGCCCTGCCGGGGCTGGTCGATCTGCACACCCACCTGCGCGAGCCGGGGTACGAGGCGTCCGAGACGGTCCTGACCGGGTCGCGCGCCGCTGCCACCGGCGGCTACACCGCGGTGTTCGCCATGCCCAACACCTCGCCGGTCGCCGACACCGCCGGCGTCGTCGAGCAGGAGCTGGCGCTGGGCGAGGCCGCGGGCCTGGTCACGGTGCAGCCGATCGGCGCGGTCACCGTCGGGCAGAAGGGCGAGCGCCTCGCCGAGATCGGCGCCATGGCCGCGTCCCGGGCAGGCGTGCGCGTCTTCAGCGACGACGGCTTCTGCGTGTGGGACCCGCTCATCATGCGCCGCGCGCTCGAGTACGTGAAGGCGTTCGACGGGGTCATCGCGCAGCACGCGCAGGACCCGCGCCTGACCGAGGGCGCCCAGATGAACGAGGGCACGGTCTCGGCCGAGCTGGGCCTCGCCGGCTGGCCGGCCATGGCCGAGGAGTCGATCATCGCCCGCGACGTGCTCCTGGCCGAGCACGTCGGCTCACGCCTGCACGTGTGCCACCTGTCGACCGCGGGGTCCGTCGACCTCATCCGGTGGGCCAAGAAGCGCGGTGTCGCCGTGACCGCCGAGGTCACCCCACACCACCTGCTGCTCACCGAAGACCTCGTGCGCGGCTATGACGCACGCTTCAAGGTCAACCCGCCGCTGCGGCGCGATGAAGACGTGCAGGCGGTCCGCGAAGGCCTCGCCGACGGCACGATCGACATCGTCGCCACCGACCACGCCCCGCATCCCGCCGAGGCGAAGTCGTGCGAGTGGCAGGCGGCGGCCAACGGCATGGTCGGCCTGGAGTCGGCGCTGCGCGTCGTGCACACGGCGATGGTTCAGACCGGGATGCTGGGCTGGGCCGACGTCGCACGCGTCATGTCGCACACCCCGGCGCAGATCGGCCGGCTCGCCGGCCACGGTCGCCCGATCGCCGTGGGAGAGCCCGCCGAGCTGACGTTCTACGACGCCGCCGCGGGCGGTGTCTTCGCGCGCGACGATCTGCGCGGTCGCAGCGTGAACTCGCCGTACCTGGGTCGCGAGCTGCCCGGCTCGGTGCGCTGGACCGTGCACGCCGGACGGATCACCGTCGCCGACGGCGCGCTGAACGAGGAGGTGCCGGCATGACCCGCGAGGGTGCTCTGCTGATCATGGTCGCGATCGCGGTCGTGCTGCTGGGGCTCATGGCGTGGGGCTGGTACCGACGAACCAGGCGCGACGCCGAGCCGCTGACCGCGGTCCACGACCTGCCCGCGGGCACGTCGGTGATCGCCGCCTACGACGGGCTCTACGTCGCGACCACCCGGCACGACGAGCCGCTCGAACGGATCGCCGCCCCCGGGCTCGGTTATCGCTCCCGCGCCGACATCACGGTCGCCCACGCCGGTCTCGCCCTGGACATCCCCGGGCAGCAGCGTCTGGTGATCCCCGCCGAGCGCATCACGGCCGTCGCCCTCGCGACGGTCGCCATCGACCGCGTCGTCGAGAAGGACGGGCTCGTCTGCGTCAGCTGGCGCACCGACCCGGGCACGACCGTCGACACCTATCTCCGGGCACGAGATGCCTCGTCCGCCGCACTGGCCGACAGCATCCGCCCGCTCATCCACGACTCCCGGACAGGATCCGCCGCATGACCCTCACCACCGACCCCGCCGTCCTCGTACTCGAAGACGGCACCCGCCACCGCGGCCGCGCCTACGGCGCCCGCGGCACCACCCTCGGCGAAGTCGTCTTCTCCACCGGCATGACCGGCTACCAGGAGACCCTCACCGACCCGTCGTACGCCGGCCAGATCGTGCTGCAGACCGCACCGCACATCGGCAACACGGGTATGAACGACGAAGACCCCGAGTCGCGCCGCATCTGGGTGGCCGGCTACATCGTGCGCGATCCCTCGCGCGTCGTGTCGAACTGGCGCGCGAACACCTCGCTGGACGCGGCTCTCGAAGAGGACGGCATCATCGGCATCAGCGGCATCGACACGCGCGCCGTGACCCGCCACATCCGCTCCGCCGGCAGCATGCGCGGCGGTGTGTTCTCGGGTGAGGCCGCCGGTCTCGACCCGGAGGAGCAGCTGCGCATCGTCCGCGAGGCCCCGCAGATGGCCGGACAGAACCTCTCGTCGCAGGTGTCGGTGGATGCCGCGACCGTCGTGCCCGCACGCGGCGAGCGCATCGGGAGCGTGGCGCTCATCGACCTCGGCATCAAGCAGGCGAGCATCGAGAACCTGGCGGACCGCGGGTTCGACGTGCACGTGCTGCCGCACGACGCCAGCTACGAGCAGATCCGCGAGCAGGGCGTCGACGCGGTGTTCTACTCGAACGGCCCCGGCGACCCCGCCACGGCCGATGAGCAGGTGACGCTGCTGCGCCGTGTGCTCGATGACCGCACGCCGTTCTTCGGCATCTGCTTCGGCAACCAGCTGCTGGGCCGCGCGCTCGGCTTCGGCACCTACAAGCTGCCGTTCGGCCACCGCGGCATCAACCAGCCCGTGCTCGACAAGCAGACCGGGCGCGTGGAGATCACCGCGCACAACCACGGCTTCGCGGTCGACGCGCCCCTGGAGGGAGAGGTCGAGAGCCCGGCCGGCTACGGACGGGTCGTGGTCAGCCACGTCGACCTCAACGACAACGTCGTGGAGGGCCTGCGCGCCCTCGACATCCCGGCGTTCTCGGTGCAGTACCACCCCGAGGCCGCCGGCGGACCGCACGACGCCAACTATCTCTTCGACCGCTTCCGCGACATGGTCATCGCGCACATCGACTCCCAGAAGGCAGGCAACTGATGCCCAAGCGCGACGACATCACCTCCGTCCTCGTCATCGGCTCCGGCCCGATCGTCATCGGCCAGGCCTGCGAGTTCGACTACTCCGGCACCCAGGCGTGCCGCGTGCTGCGCGCCGAGGGGGTGCGCGTCATCCTCGTCAACTCCAACCCGGCGACGATCATGACCGACCCCGACTTCGCCGACGCGACCTACATCGAGCCGATCACCCCCGAGGTGATCGAGACGATCATCGCCAAGGAGAAGCCCGACGCGATCCTGCCGACGCTGGGCGGGCAGACGGCGCTGAACGCCGCCATGGCGCTGTACGAGCGGGGCATCCTCGCGAAGTACGACGTCGAGCTGATCGGCGCCAAGCCCGACGCGATCGAGAAGGGCGAGAACCGCCAGATCTTCAAGGAGCTCGTGCTGGAGGCGGGGGCGGATGTCGCCGCCAGCGTCATCTGCCACACCATGGACGAGCTGCTCGCCGGCGCCGAGAAGCTGGGCTACCCGCTGGTCGTGCGCCCCAGCTTCACGATGGGCGGGCTCGGTTCGGGCTTCGCGTACGACGAGACGGATCTGCGCCGCATCGGCGGCGCAGGACTGCACGACTCGCCGACGCACGAGGTACTGCTCGAGGAGTCGATCCTCGGGTGGAAGGAGTACGAGCTCGAGCTCATGCGCGACGCGGCCGACAACACGGTCGTCGTCTGCTCGATCGAGAACGTCGACCCGGTCGGCGTGCACACCGGTGACTCCATCACCGTCGCCCCGGCGCTGACCCTCACCGACCGCGAATACCAGAAGCTGCGCGACATCGGCATCGAGATCATCCGCCGCGTGGGCGTGGACACCGGCGGCTGCAACATCCAGTTCGCCGTCGACCCCGCCACCGGGCGCATCATCGTCATCGAGATGAACCCGCGCGTCTCGCGCTCATCGGCCCTGGCGTCGAAGGCCACCGGCTTCCCGATCGCGAAGATCGCCGCGAAGCTGGCCATCGGCTACCGCCTCGACGAGATCCCGAACGACATCACGAGGGTGACGCCGGCCAGCTTCGAGCCGACCCTCGACTACATCGTGGTCAAGGTGCCGCGCTTCAACTTCGAGAAGTTCCCGGCCGCCGACACCACGCTGACCACCACCATGAAGTCGGTGGGCGAGGCGATGGCGATCGGCCGCAACTACACGACCGCGCTGCAGAAGGCGCTCCGGTCGCTGGAGAAGCGCGGATCGAGCTTCCACTGGGGCGACGAGCAGCGCACGGTCGACGAGCTCATCGAGCTGTCGAAGACCCCGACCGACGGCCGCATCATCGTCATCCAGCAGGCGCTGCGCCTCGGCGCCACCGTTGAGCAGCTGTTCGACGCGACCGCGATGGACCCGTGGTTCCTTGACCAGATCGTGCTGATCAACGAGGTCGCCGACGCGGTGAAGGCGGCGGACGAGTTGGATGCCGACACCCTGCGCCTCGCGAAGGACCACGGCTTCAGCGACGCCCAGATCGCGCAGCTGCGGGGTCTTTCCGAGGCCGAGGTACGCGGCATCCGCCACGGACTCGACGTGCGCCCGGTGTACAAGACGGTGGACACCTGTGCGGGGGAGTTCCCGGCCCTCACGCCGTACCACTACTCCAGCTACGACGCCGAGACCGAGGTCACGCCGTCGGACCGCACGAAGGTCGTCATCATCGGGTCGGGCCCGAACCGCATCGGGCAGGGCGTCGAATTCGACTACTCGTGCGTGCACGCCTCGTTCGCGCTGGCCGACGCGGGCTTCGAGACCATCATGGTCAACTGCAACCCCGAGACGGTCTCGACCGACTACGACACCAGCGACCGGCTCTACTTCGAGCCGTTGACCCTCGAGGACGTCCTCGAGGTGCTGCACGCCGAAGAGCAGTCCGGTGAGATCCTGGGCGTCATCTGCCAGCTCGGCGGACAGACCCCGCTGGGACTCGCGAAGGGCATCGAGGACGCCGGATACACCATCCTCGGCACGAAGCCCGCCGCGATCGACCTCGCCGAGGAGCGCGGCCTGTTCAGCGGCATCCTCGACGACGCCGGTCTCGTGGCACCGCGCCACGGCACGGCAATCGACGTCGACGGCGCGGTCGCCGTGGCCGAGGAGATCGGCTACCCGGTGCTGGTGCGCCCCAGCTTCGTGCTCGGCGGCCGCGGCATGGAGATCGTCTACGACACCCCCAGCCTGCGCGACTACTTCGTGCGCATCGGCGAGGCGGCGATCATCGGCGAGGGAAAGCCGCTGCTTGTCGACCGCTTCCTGGACGACGCCGTCGAGATCGACGTCGACGCGCTCTTCGACGGCACCGATCTGTTCATCGGCGGCATCATGGAGCACCTCGAAGAGGCCGGCATCCACTCCGGAGACTCCAGCTGCGCGCTGCCGCCGATGAGCCTCGGCCGTGACGAGATCAACCGCGTGCGCGAGGCCACGCGCGGCATCGCCGCGGGCGTCGGCGTGCGGGGTCTGCTGAACGTCCAGTTCGCGGTGAGTGCCGGCGTGCTCTACGTCATCGAGGCCAACCCCCGCGCGAGCCGCACGGTGCCGTTCGTGTCGAAGGCCCTGGGCACCCCGCTGGCGAAGGCCGCGGCGCGTATCATGGCCGGTTCCACGATCGCCGAGCTGCGTACGGAGGGCCTGCTCCCGGCCGCCGGCGACGGCTCGACGGTGCCGATGAACGCACCGGTCGCCGTGAAGGAGGCCGTGTTGCCGTTCAAGCGGTTCCGGACCGCCGACGGCAAGACCGTCGACTCGGTGCTCGGCCCCGAGATGCGCTCGACCGGCGAGGTCATGGGCTTCGACCGCGACTTCCCGACCGCGTTCGCGAAGAGCCAGGCGGCCGCCTACGGCGGGATCCCGCGCTCGGGGACCGTCTTCATCTCGGTCGCCGATGACGACAAGCGCGCCGTGATCCTGCCGGCGCACCGACTGCGCCAGCTGGGCTACCGGCTGCTCGCGACCGAGGGCACCGCCGAGATCCTCACCCGCAACGGCATCGACGTGACGGTCGTGCGCAAATACAGCGAGACGCAGGCCGACGGCGAGCGGAACGTCGTGGACCTCATCGACGCCGGCGAGATCGACATCATCGTCAACACGCCCAGCGGCATGTCGGCGCGCGCCGACGGCTACGAGATCCGTGCCACGGCGGTCGCCGCCGACAAGGCGCTGTTCACGACGATCGCGACGCTCGGCGCCGCCGTCAGCGCGCTGGACGCCACCGGCGACGGCTTCGAGGTGCGCAGCCTGCAGGAATATGCCGCAGACCGTGCCGAGGCGCTCGCATGACGGGCTTCGGCGAACGGCTGCAGGCGGCGGTCGCCCGTCACGGGCGACTGTGCGTCGGCATCGACCCGCACACCGAGCTGCTGGAGGCGTGGGGGCTGGATGCCACGGGTGCCGGTGCGCGGGAGTTCGGGTTGCGCGTGGTCGAGGCCGCGGCCGGCCGCGTCGCGGTGGTCAAGCCCCAGGTGGCCTTCTTCGAGCGGCACGGCGCCGCCGGGTTCGCGGCCCTCGAGGACGTGCTGCACGCGGCCCGCGAGGCGGGGCTGCTGGTGCTCGTCGACGCGAAGCGCGGTGACATCGGCTCGACCATGCAGGCCTATGCCGAGGCCTGGTTCACGCCCGGGTCGCCGCTCGAGGCCGATGCGCTGACGGTCAGCCCGTATCTGGGCGTCGAGACGCTGGCACCCACCGCACAGCTCGCGGCGCGACACGGCAAGGGCCTGTTCGTGCTCTCCGCCACCAGCAATCCCGAGGGTGCTGCCGTCCAGCAGGCGACGGCGCCCTCGGGCGCGCCGCTTGCCGCCGACATCGCGGCGCAGGTGCGGGAGTGGGACGCCGCGGCAACCGGCTGGCACGCGTTCGGCGTCGTCGTCGGCGCCACCGTCGAGCGTGCGCGGTTCGGTCTGACCGACGAGCTCCTGCAGGACGTGCCCGTGCTGGCACCCGGCTTCGGCGCCCAGGGCGCACGGCTGGGCGACCTCTCCCGCCTCTTCGGCGCTCTCGCGCCGAACGTGCTCGCCAGCGCGAGCCGCAGCATCCTCTCCGCCGGTCCTGCGGGATTGGCGGAAGCCATCGATAACCATGTGAGCGAGTTGGAGGCCTGATCCGTGGCTGACGCCAAGCATCCCCCCGAGGTCGACCGGGTGGCCGCGTCGCAGAAGGCGATCGCGGCCCGCCGTGCGCGGGCGAGTCTGAAACGCGACCTGACGATGCGGGTGATCGCCCCGCAGGGCGTCGTCGCGCGCGCGATCGAGGATCCGGCGTCGGCGGCGGGAACACTGCGGATCACCGACTTCCTCACGGCGCTGCCCGCGATCGGAGAGGGCAAGCGCGATCGGATCCTCGCACAGCTGGAGATCTCGCCGGTCAAGCGCCTCGGCGGGCTGGGCATCCGTCAGCGCCGGGCACTGGGGGAGTGGCTCGACGGCCGGTTCCCTCAGCCGGTTCCGCGCATCGGTCGCAGCCGGCTGCTGGTCCTGGCCGGTCCGACCGCGGTGGGCAAGGGCACGGTGGCCGCCGCGGTGAAGGAGAATCACCCCGAGATCCTGCTCTCGGTGTCGGCCACGACACGCCCGGCACGCCCGGGCGAGGTCGACGGCGAGCACTACTACTTCGTCGACGACGCCGCGTTCGACCGGATGGTCGCCGGCGGCGAGCTGCTCGAGCACGCGACGGTGCACAACAAGTACCGCTACGGCACGCCGCGCATGCCCATCGAGCGAGCGCTCGCCCAGGGCCGCACGGTGCTGCTGGAGATCGACCTGCAGGGCGCCCGCCAGGTGCGCGACGCGGACCCGGCCGCGACGCTGATCTTCCTGCTGCCGCCGAGCTGGGACGAGCTGGTGAACCGGCTCGTCGGACGCGGGACGGAGGATGCGGAGGAGCGCGCCCGGCGCCTGCGCACCGCGAAGGGCGAGCTGGCCGCGCAGGCCGAGTTCGACTACCGCGTCGTCAACGACGAGGTCACCCGGGCGGCCGCCGAGGTCGCCGCGCTCGCGCGGTGAGGCGGGTTCTCGGCGTCACCGGGTAGACTGGGGGTTCGCGCGCCCGCGCGCCCCGACTTCCGCACCCGTCGGTGCGGCATCCGCGCTCAATCAGGAGGTTTCCCATGGCCGGAACGAACCAGGGCATCATCGAGCCCCCCATCGACAGTCTCCTCGAGAAGGTCGACTCGAAGTACCAGCTCGTCATCTATGCATCCAAGCGGGCGCGTCAGATCAACGACTACTACTCGGATCTGCACGAGGGCAACCTCTTCGACAACGTCGGGCCGCTCGTCGACTCGACCGTCGAAGACAAGCCGCTGACCATCGCGCTGCACGAGATCAACGAGGACAAGCTCCGCCTTCGTCAGGCCGAGTAGTCATCCATCGTCATCCAGAGCCCCCGGCGCCGGCCATGTCGGATGCCGGGGGCATACTGGTGCCCATCCGCCTTCACCCCTGGGGAGCACAATGACGCCGCTGCGCTTGTTCACGTCCGAGTCCGTCACCGAGGGGCACCCCGACAAGATCTGCGACCAGATCTCCGACAGCATCCTCGACCAGCTGCTCGCGAAAGACCCGGGCAGCCGGGTCGCCGTCGAGACCATGGTGACGACGGGCCTCGTGCACGTGGCCGGCGAGGTGCGCACCGAGGCCTGGGCCGACGTCCCCGGGACGGTCCGTGAGGTCGTGAACCGGATCGGCTACACCTCGAGCGAGACCGGCTTCGACGGCGACTCCTGCGGCGTGAGCGTGTCGATCGGCGAGCAGTCCAGCGACATCGCCCACGGCGTCGATCGTGCGCTCGAGCATCGCGACGCCGGTTCCACCGACCCGATCGACGAACTCGGCGCGGGTGACCAGGGCATCATGTTCGGGTATGCGACGACCGAGACGCCGCAGCTCATGCCGATCACGGCATGGACGGCGCACCGGCTGGCGGAGCGTCTGACCCAGACCCGACGCTCGGGCGCGCTGCCCTTCCTCCGCCCCGACGGCAAGACCCAGGTCACCGTCGGTTTCGAGGGTGATGTGCCGCGCACGATCGAGACCGTGGTCCTGTCGACGCAGCACCATCCCGACATCTCCATGCCGGCACTGCGCGCGGCCGTGCGCGCCGAGGTCATCGACCCGATCCTCGAGACGACGGGGCTGGATGCCTCGCACGCCGACTTCTTCATCAACCCGGCGGGTCCCTTCGTCATCGGCGGCCCCAAGGGCGATGCCGGGCTCACCGGCCGCAAGATCATCATCGACACCTACGGCGGCGCCGCACGGCACGGCGGTGGGGCGTTCAGCGGCAAGGACCCGTCGAAGGTCGATCGCTCCGGCGCCTACGCGATGCGCTGGGTCGCGAAGAACGCGGTGGCCGCAGGGTTCGCCGACCGCCTTGAGCTGCAGGTGGCCTATGCCATCGGCAAGGCGAGCCCGGTCGGGCTGTACGTCGAGACGTTCGGCACCGGCAAGATCCCCGACGAGCAGATCACCGCGGCGATCCGTGAGGTGTTCGATCTGCGGCCGCGTGCGATCATCGAGCAGCTCGATCTGCTGCGCCCGATCTACGCGCGCACCGCGGCCTATGGCCACTTCGGACGCGAGCTGCCCGAGTTCACCTGGGAGCGCACGGACCGCGTCGACGAACTGCGCCGCGCCGCCGGGCTCTGACATGGCGGCGCGCCGCGTGGCCCGTGTCCTCGTGGACTCGCCGCTGCCGCAGCTGGATCGGCTGTTCGACTATGTGATCCCCGACGAGCTCGCCGCCGACGCCGTGCCCGGGGTGCGCGTGAAGGTCCCGCTGCGCAGCGCCGGGCGCGTCGTCGAGGGCTATCTCGTCGAGATGGGAGTCGACGATCCCGCGGACCGTCCGCTCTCCGACCTCGAAGCGGTGGTCTCACCGGTCCAGGTTCTGCCCAAGCGGCTCTACCGGCTGGTGCGCGCCGTCGCCGATCGCGCGGCCGGCGGAGCGGGCGACGTCCTGCGTCTCGCCGTGCCCAAGCGCATGGTGCGGGCCGAGAAATCGTGGCTCGCCGGCGACCCGCCGGCGCCGTGCGCGGTGCCCGCCGCTGCGCACGACCGCGCGCGGAGCGTCCTCGCCGCATACCCCGCGCTGGAGGAAGGCATCGACGCCGGGGCGCGGATCGCGCTCGACGCGGCACCGGGAGTCGTGCGCGTGGCTGAAGAGCATGTCGTGGGCGCGTGGGCACTGCTGCTGGCAGCATCCGCCGTGACGACCCTGGCCGGTGGGCGCAGCGGCATCATCGTCGTTCCGGACTACCGCGACGAGGAGCAGATCCTTGCGGCACTCGCGTCGTTCGGCGTCGCCGACGCCGTGGTGCGGGTCGATGCGCGGCAGTCCGGCCCCGAACGGTACGCGGGCTATCTGCGCATCCTCGCCGAGGCGCCGTGCATCGTCGTCGGCAGCCGGTCCGCGGTGTATGCGCCCGCGCATGCCGTGGGGCTCGTGGCGCTGTGGGACGACGGCGACTCCCTGCTGACCGAACCGCTCAGCCCGGGAGTTCACCCCCGCGATGCCGCCCTGGTGCGGCAGGAGCTGGAAGGCGGCGCGCTCCTGTTCGCGGGCCATACGCGCACCACCGATGTGCAGCGACTGGTCGATGCGGGCTGGGTGCGCGAGGCGCCGGCGGCACGGCGCGCCTCGCCGCGGGTCATCCTCTCGGCCACGCGCGAGGGCGAGTCTCACGGCTCGCGGGTGCCCTCGGCGGCGTTCGCCGCGGCACGCGAGGCGCTGCAGGCCGGTCCCGTGCTCGTGCAGGTCGCGCGGCCCGGATTCGCGCCGTCTCTCGTGTGCGCCGAGTGCCGTTCGCCCGCACGCTGCCCGCACTGCGGCGGTCCGCTCCGGGCACACCGGCGCGGCGCCGTCCCCGAGTGCGCGTGGTGCGGTCGGGCGGCGAACGGCTGGACGTGCGCGGCGTGCGGCTCCGACCGCGTGCGCATGGCCTCGTCGGGGAGCGAGCGGACGGCCGACGAGCTCGGCCGCGCCTTCCCCGGGACGCGGATCATCGTCTCCGACGGCGCACACCCACTCACCGCCGTCGACGATCGCCCCGCCCTCGTCATCGCGACCCGCGGGGCCGAGCCGATCGCCGACGGCGGCTACCGCGCGGTCCTCCTCTTGGACGGCGACCGGATGCTGCAATCCGACGACCTGCGCATCGGCGAGTCGTGCCTGCGCTGGTGGTCGAATGCGGCCGCACTGGCCGCGCCCGGCGCTCCCGTGCACCTGGTGGGCGTGACGGGCTCCGTGGCGCGCGCCCTGGCCACCTGGTCGCAGCCGGCCTACGCGCGATCCGAGCTCGCCGAGCGCGCACCGCTGAAGATGCCGCCGACGGTGCGCGTCGCGACCGTCGAGGGAACGGCGAAGGAAGTGGATGCCGCGTTGACGGCCGTGCGCGCAGCGGTGACCGATCTGCCCGCGGATGCCGTGCTCGGGCCGGTACCGGTCGCCGAGTCGGAGACGATGCGCGCGCTCGTGCGCTTCACGTATGCCCAGGGTCGGGCTGTGACAGGGGCGCTGCGCGGTGCCGTCGTCACGGCCGCGTTGCGCACCCGGCGCCCCGCGAAGGGGCGTCCGCCAGGTCCGCGCAATACACTCAAAGTGCGTGTCGATGTGCTCGATCCCGAGCTGTGACGGAAAGCGAGGAGAGAATGCGCGTCGTGTTCGCCGGCACCCCCGAGGTCGCAGTCCCCACGCTGAGGCGGCTCGCCGACGGACCCCATGAGATCGTCGCCGTCGTCACGCGCCCGGACGCCCCGCAGGGACGAAAGCGGGTGCTGACGCCCTCTCCGGTCGCCGTGGCCGCAACGGAGCTCGGTCTGACGGTCATCAAGGCCTCTCGGCTCGACGACGATGCGACGTCGCAGGTGCTCGCGCAGCATCCCGATCTCGGCGTCGTCGTCGCCTACGGCGGGCTCGTGCGCGAGCCGCTGCTGTCCGCGCCGACGCACGGATGGGTCAACCTCCACTTCTCCGATCTGCCGCGCTGGCGCGGTGCCGCACCCGTGCAGCGCGCACTCATCGCCGGCGACGAGAGCCTGGGCGCCTGCGTCTTCTCACTGGTGCCCGCGCTCGACGCCGGCGACGTCTACGCCCGGCTGGACTATGAGCCACCCGCGATGGCGACGGCCGGCGACGTGCTCGACGCGCTCGCGCACCGCGGCGCCTACCTCGTCGCGGACGTCGTCGATGCACTCGCGGATGGATCCGCGCAGGCTGTTCCGCAGGAGGGCGAGCCGACGCATGCCGCCAAGCTCACGATCGAGGACGGGCGACTCGACTTCGACCAGCCGGCCGAGCGCGTGCTGGCACGCTGGCGCGGCGTGACGCCCGAACCCGGTGCGCACACGACCGTCGGCGGTGCACGGGTGAAGATCCTGGGCGCGCGCCCTGCCGAGCGTGCCGACGGTCTCGCGGCCGGGCGCATCGCGCAGGGCGACGGCGTCGTGCTGATCGGCACCGCGACCGAGCCGATCGCCGTCGACCGTGTGCAGCCGGCGGGCAAGGGGGCGATGGATGCCGCGGCGTGGTGGCGCGGCCTCCGTGTGGACGATCCGGTGGCCGGATCGTGAGCGCGGGTGCGCGCGGCGTCGCGTACGACACCCTGCGCGCCGTCGATGCCGACGACGCCTATGCCAACCTGCTTCTGCCGCGTCTGATCGAGCGCGCAGGACTCTCCGAGGCGGACGCCCGGCTGACCACGGAACTGACCTACGGCACACTGCGCCGACGCGGCACCTATGACGCCGTCATCACCGCGGCGGCCGACCGACCCGTGGAGAAGATCGACCCGGCGGTCCTCGACGCCCTCCGGCTCGGGGTGCACCAGATCATGTCCACGCGCATCGCGTCGCATGCCGCGGTGTACGAGACCGTCCAGCTCGTGCGGCGGGCCGCCGGCGGCCCTGCCTCGGGGTTCGCCAACGCCGTGCTCCGGCGCATCTCGCGCGACACACCGGGGGAGTGGATGGCGCGCATCCAGGACTCCGCGCGCTCCGATGACGAGCGGCTGGCGCTGCGCACCGCGCACCCGGTGTGGGTCATCCGGGCACTGCGGCGTGCCCTCGCGGCCGAGGGTCGCGCCGACGAGCTGGACGCCCTGCTGACGGCCGACAACCAGGCGCCGCAGGTGACGATGGCGGCTCTGCCGGGTCTGGCCGAGATCCCGCCGGGCCACGCGCGCACGCAGTACTCGCCACTGGGCTTCCGGCTCGGCGGCGGTGATCCCGAACCCGTCGTCCGGCGCTCTCGCGGCCGCGTGCGCGTGCAGGACGAAGGCTCGCAGCTCGCCGCCCTCGCCCTGACCCGCGCGCATCCCGTGGAGGAAGGCGAGCGCTGGCTCGACCTGTGCGCGGGCCCCGGGGGGAAGACCGCGATCCTCGCGGCGGAGGCCGTCGCGCACGGCGCGCGTCTCGAGGCCAATGAACTGGTCCCCGCGCGGGCCGGTCTGGTGCGCCAGGCTCTGGCGGCCGTCCCGAAGCGCTTCTCGGTGACCGAGGAGGACGGCCGCTCCCGGGCGGCCGAGAGTCCCGACACCTACGACCGCATCCTCGTCGACGCCCCCTGCACGGGACTGGGCGCCCTGCGCCGTCGCCCCGAGGCGCGCTGGCGCAAGAGCCCCGCCGATGTGCACGAGCTCACCGCACTGCAGACCGAGCTGGTCGATGCGGCGATCGGCGCACTGCGCCCCGGCGGCGTCGTCGCCTACGTCACCTGTTCGCCGCACCTGGCCGAGACCTCCGGTGTCCTCGCAGAGATCCTGCGCGCACGCTCCGACGTCGAACAGCTCGATGCCCGTGCCGTGCTGCAGTCCGTCAGCCGGGCCCCCATCGACCTCGCGGCCCCGGCCGACGGCTCGGGGCGCGCGCAGCTGTGGCCGCACCGCCACGGCACCGACGCGATGTTCATCAGCCTGCTGCGCCGCGTCTGACGTGGGTGCTGCGGCGGCCCGACATAATGGGGACGTGGCTCCCGACGTGCGTATCAACCCCAGCATCCTCGCCGCCGACTTCGTCAACATGCAGGCCGAGCTCGCCCGCATCGCGACGGCGGATTTCGTGCACGTCGATGTCATGGACAATCACTTCGTGCCGAACCTGACGTTCGGCCCGCAGATGGTCGAGCGCATCCAGGCCACGAGCCCGGTGCCGTTGGACGTGCATCTGATGATCGACGATCCCGACCGCTGGGCGCCCGGCTATGCCGAGATCGGTGCGGCGTCGGTGACGTTCCACCTCGAGGCGGCGAACGAGCCGGTCGCGCTGGCCCGGCGGCTGCGGGCGATCGGCGCGCGAGCGGGCGTCGCGGTCAAGCCGATGACGCCCGTCGAGCAGCTGTTCGACATCATCGACGACTTCGACCAGATCCTCGTGATGACCGTGGAGCCGGGATTCGGCGGGCAGTCCTTCATGCCCGAGACCATGCCCAAGCTGCGGCGGCTGCATGATGAGGCGCGCCGACGCGGCTCGCAGGTGTGGCTGCAGGTGGACGGCGGGATCGCGGCATCCACCATCGCCCAGGCCGCCGAGTCGGGCGCCGACACCTTCGTCGCGGGCTCTGCGGTGTTCGGCGCATCCGACCCCGCGCAGGCGATCGCCGCGCTGCGTGCCGATGCCAGTGCACACATGCATTGAGCGTCATGCGGTCCGAGAGCCCCCGCCGGTTCGATACCCTGGACAGGTGAAGACGTTCGACTCCCTGTTCGCGGAACTGACCGCGAAGGCGACCGACCGACCCGCGGGCTCCGGCACCGTCGCTGAACTGGACGCGGGAGTGCATGCGATCGGCAAGAAGGTCGTCGAAGAGGCCGCCGAGGTGTGGATGGCCGCCGAGTACGAGACGACGGATGCCGCGGCCGAAGAGATCTCGCAGCTGCTGTACCACCTGCAGGTCATGATGATCGCGAAGGGGCTCACGCTCGAGGACGTGTACCGACATCTCTGATGCCGCCACGATCCCCGCACGCCTCTGACGGAAAGACACACATGCTGCGAATCGCCGTTCCCAACAAGGGTTCGCTCGCCGAAACCGCCGCCGAGATGCTCGCGGAGGCCGGATACGCCGGTCGCCGCGACAGCAAGGAACTGCACCTGATCGACCCCGAGAACGAGGTCGAGTTCTTCTACCTGCGCCCCAAGGACATCGCGACCTACGTGGGCTCCGGGGCCCTGCACGTCGGCATCACCGGCCGCGACCTGCTCTGCGACGCCCGCATGCCCGGCGCGCGCGAGATCGAGGCCCTGGGCTTCGCGAACTCGACGTTCCGGTTCGCCGCCCCTCCGGGACGCTTCGCCGACGTGAGCGCGCTCGACGGCGCACGCGTGGCGACCTCCTATCCGGGGCTCGTCGACGCGTTCCTCGATGAGCGCGGCATCGCCGTCGACCTCGTGCCGCTGGACGGTGCCGTCGAATCCGCGGTCGAGCTCGGCGTCGCCGATGCGATCGCCGACGTCGTCGAGACCGGGACCACGCTGCGGCAGGCGGGCCTGGAGGTCTTCGGCCCCGAGATCCTGCGCTCCGAGGCCGTGCTGATCGCGGGCCCCGAAGACGTCGATGGCACCGAGACCCTGCTGCGCCGGCTGCGCGGCGTGATGGTCGCGCGCCGCTACGTGCTCATCGACTACGACCTGCCGGCGAACCTCGTCGAGCAGGCGGTCGCGGCGGTCCCCGGCATGGAATCGCCGACCATCTCACCGCTGCGCGACCCGGAATGGGTCGCCGTGCGCGTGATGAGCCCGCGCAAGACCGTCAACCAGGTCATGGACACGCTCTACGAGCTGGGCGCCCGCGCGATCCTCGTGACCGCGATCCACGCCGCGAGGCTCTGATGGCTCTCGCCACCCGGGTCATCCCGTGTCTGGACGTGGCCGCGGGCCGCGTCGTGAAGGGCGTCAACTTCCAGAACCTGCGCGACATGGGTGACCCGGTCGAGCTGGCGCGACTGTACTTCGATCAGGGGGCGGACGAGCTCACGTTCCTCGACGTCACCGCGACCGTCGACGAGCGCGCCACGACGTACGACGTCGTGCAGCGCACGGCCGAGCAGGTCTTCATCCCGCTCACGGTCGGCGGCGGCGTGCGCTCTGCTGACGACGTGGCGCGCCTGCTGGGAGTGGGCGCCGACAAGATCGGCGTCAACTCGGCGGCGATCGCGCGACCGGCGCTGCTCGACGAGATCGCGGATCGCTTCGGGGCGCAGGTACTTGTGCTCTCGCTGGATGTGAAGCGGTCGGATGCCGCGGCCTCCGGCTTCGTCGTCACCACCCACGGCGGGCGGGTCGAGACGACGCTCGACGCCCTCGAGTGGGCGCGCGAGGCCGTCGAGAGGGGCGCCGGCGAGCTGCTCGTGAACTCGATCGACGCCGACGGCACGAAAGAGGGCTTCGACCTCGAGCTGATCTCGCTGATGCGCGAGGTGTCATCGGTGCCGGTGATCGCCTCGGGCGGGGCGGGCGCCGCCGCCGACTTCCCGCCCGCGGTGCACGCCGGCGCGGACGCGCTGCTGGCGGCATCCGTCTTCCACTCCCGCCAGCTGTCCATCGCCGATGTCAAGGAGGCCCTGGCAGCCGACGGGATCCCGACCCGCAGAACGGGGGAGAGCGCATGACCGAGACGATCGACGAACGCATCGCCCGCGTGAGCTTCAACGATCAGGGGCTCGTGCCCGCCGTCATCCAGGAGTGGGACACGCAAGAGGTCCTCATGCTGGGATGGATGGATGCCGAGGCGCTGCGTCGCACCCTGTCCGAAGGGCGCGTCACCTTCTGGTCGCGATCGCGGCAGGAGTACTGGCGCAAGGGCGACACGTCCGGACACATCCAGCTCGTGCGCGGCGCGCGCCTCGACTGCGACGGCGACACCGTGCTCGTCTCCGTGCAGCAGGTCGGGGCCGCCTGCCACACCGGCGATCGCACGTGCTTCGACGCCGACGACCTCGACCCCGTCGTGGGCGGGCGCCCATGACGCGCCGGGGGCGCACCCTGGCCGTGGTGCTCACCGTGCTGAGCGGCGCGGTGGGCGTGCTCTCGGCGACGCAGACCTGGCTGCACGTGGCGCTGGCCGGCGGCGCGTCCGATGACCTCGCCGTCGCGGGCACCGCGGCCCTGGCGGTCTCCACCCCGCTGTGCCTGGCGGTGCTGGCGCTCGGGGTCGCGCTGTCGATCGTCGGACGTGTGCTGCGCTATGTCTTCGGTGCGATCGCGGTCGTGATCGCGCTCGTCCTCGGCTACCTGACGGTCGTCGTCGTGGCGACGCGGCCGATCTCGGCTGTGGCGCGCTCCGTGACCGACGCGACCGGCATCACCGGCGACGAGCCGATCGCGCAGCTGGTGGCGTCGATCTCTCTCACCGTCTGGCCGTTCGTGATGCTCGTCGCCATGGTCGTGCTGCTGGTCACCGGGGTGTTCGTCCTCGTCACCGCCCACTCGTGGTCGACGAGCGGTCGGAAGTATCGCACCGACGCCGCCCCTGTCGCGTCGGCCACCGGCCCTCTGGACGCCGTCGACTCGTGGGACGACCTGTCGCACGGCACGGATCCCACTGCCGGCGACGACCGCCGCTAGACTGAAATCGCGCGAATCGCCGCGCCCGTTTGACGAAGGAGCCCCATGAGCAATCCCATTGCCGACCCCGGCCACGGACACTCGCCGGCCGCCTGGACCGCTGTGATCATCATGCTGGTCGGGATCGGCGTCGGCACCGGTGCATTCTTCCTGGACGTGCCCTGGCTCGTGTGGTCGTGTGTGGTCCTGATCGTCATCGGGCTGGTCGCCGGCTTCATCCTGTCCAAGGCGGGGTACGGCGTCAACGGTCCGAAGTACACCCCCAAAGAGCATTGAGCATGCTCGCCGACCTCACGGCCGGCGCCGTCGAGGACGCGCGAACGCGCGAAGAGCAGTTCTCGCTGCAGGTCGTCGAGCAGCGTGCGGCCCAGCAGCAGCCGGCGCGTGACGCGCGCGCGGCGCTCGCTCCCGCCGGCCGGATCAAGGTCATCGCCGAGGTCAAGCGGGCCAGTCCCTCGCGCGGGCACCTGGCGGCCATACCCGATCCCGCACACCAGGCCGCGCTCTACGAGCAGGGCGGCGCCGGCGCGATCTCGGTGCTCACCGAGCAGCGGCGGTTCAAGGGCAGTCTCGCCGACCTGAGCGCGGTGAAGGCCGCGGTATCGCTCCCGGTGCTGCGCAAGGACTTCATCGCGACGCGCTATCAGGTGTTCGAGGCGCGGGCGGCGGGTGCCGACCTCGTGCTGCTCATCGTCGCGGCGCTCGATCAGCCGACGCTGCGCGAGCTCTACGCGTTGGTGACCGAGCTCGGCATGACGGCGCTCGTCGAAGCGCATTCGGCCGACGAGGTGGCTCGCGCCGTCGATCTGGGCGCACAGCTGATCGGTGTCAACGCGCGCGACCTGACCACCTTCGAGCTCGACCGTGATCTGTTCGGCAGGCTGGCGGCATCCATCCCCGCCGGCGTCGTCAAGATCGCCGAGTCTGCCGTCAAGACACCGGCCGATGTCGCGCACTACCGCGCCGCAGGCGCCGACGTCGTGCTCATCGGCGAGGCGCTGGTCACGGGCGATCCGGTTGCGACGCTGCATTCGTTCCTGAACCACTCCGAGGAGACGGCATGAGCCTGCGCGATGCCCACGGCCCGTTCTACGGCGACTTCGGCGGCCGGTACATGCCCGAGTCGCTGATCGCGGCCATCGACGAGCTCACCGAGGTGTACGAGCAGGCGATCGTGGACCCCGCGTTCCAGGCCGAGTTCACCCGCCTGCTCACCAGCTATGCCGGGCGCCCCTCGCCGATCACCGAGGTGCCGCGCTTCGCCGCGCACGCCGGCGGCGCGCGCGTGTTCCTCAAGCGGGAGGATCTCAACCACACCGGGTCGCACAAGATCAACAACGTCATCGGCCAGGCGCTGCTGACCAAGCGTCTGGGCAAGACGCGGGTCATCGCCGAGACCGGCGCCGGCCAGCACGGCGTCGCCACTGCCACGGCCGCGGCGCTGTTCGGCTTCGACTGCACGATCTACATGGGCGAGGTCGACACCGAGCGCCAGGCGCTCAACGTGGCTCGGATGCGCCTGCTGGGCGCCGAGGTGATCGCCGTCAAGACCGGATCGCGCACGCTCAAGGACGCGATCAACGAGGCCTACCGCGACTGGGTGGCGACCGCAGAGAAGACCAACTACATCTTCGGGACCGCGGCGGGTCCCCACCCGTTCCCGGCGATGGTGCGCGACTTCCAGAAGATCATCGGTGACGAGGCGCGCGCGCAACTGCTCGATGAGATCGGCCGACTGCCCGACGCCGTGATCGCGTGCGTGGGCGGCGGGTCGAACGCGATCGGCATGTTCGACGCGTTCCTCGACGACGCCGAGGTGAAACTGTACGGGGTCGAGGCGGCCGGAGCCGGCGTCGACACCGAGGAGCACGCCGCCTCCATCGAACGCGGTCGGCCCGGCATCCTCCACGGCGCACGCACCTATGTGCTGCAGGACGAGGACGGGCAGACGATCGAGTCGCACTCGATCTCGGCCGGGCTCGACTACCCGGGGGTGGGCCCCGAGCACTCCTGGCTCGCCTCGATCGGCCGGGCGCAGTACATCCCCGCCACCGACGACGAGGCCATGCAGGCGCTGCGGCTGCTCAGCGAGACCGAGGGCATCATCCCCGCGATCGAGTCCGCGCACGCCCTCGCCGGGGCGATGCGGATCGGGCGCGAGCTCGGCCCCGACGCTGTGCTCGCCGTGAGCCTCTCCGGCCGCGGCGACAAGGACATGGACACGGCAGCCGGCTACTTCGGGCTGTACGACGGAGAGGACGCCCGATGACCTCGCAAATCGCCGAGGCGATCGACGCAGCCCACGCCGCGGGACGCGGGGCGTTCGTCGGCTACCTGCCGCTGGGCTACCCCGATCTGCGGACTGGCATCGAGGCGGCCGTGGCCCTCGCACAGAACGGCGCCGACATCATCGAACTCGGGCCGCCGTACTCCGACCCGGTCATGGACGGCCCCGTGATCCAGGAGGCGGCCAATGCCGCCCTCGAGGCCGGCTTCAAGATCCGCGATCTGTTCCCCGCTGTGCGCGAGATCACCGAGCGGGGCGGCGTGCCCGTGGTGATCATGGTCTATTGGAACCTCGTGGTGCAGTACGGCGTCGCACGCTTCGCGGACGATCTGGCCGCCGCCGGGGGAGCAGGACTGATCACCCCCGACATCGCGCCCGACGCCGCGGCCGAGTGGATCGCGGAGAGCACCCGCACGGGCCTCGACCGGGTGTTCCTGGCCGCGCCGACGTCGACGGACGAGCGGTTGGAGATGATCGTGCGCGACAGCACCGGGTTCGTCTACACCGTGTCGACCATGGGCATCACCGGCGAGCGGGCGGAGCTGGATGCCGCGGCCCGGACCCTGGTCACGCGACTGCGCGCCCACGGGGCCGAGCGATGCTGCGTGGGCATCGGCATCTCGACGCCGCAGCAGATCGCCGAGACCGTGACCTATGCGGACGGCGCGATCGTCGGCACGGCCCTGGTCCGCGCCCTGCGCGACGGCGGTGTGGCGGGCCTGTCCGAAACGGCCCGCGCCCTCGCCGCCGGCACCACGCACGGGGCACGTTCCGCGAACGTTTAGACTCGTACGCATGACGTTCGCCCCCGCCAACGCGCTCAACGGCGTGCTTGCCAGCATCCCGAGCCCTTCGATCAGCTACTTCGACATCGGGCCGCTGCGGATCCACTTCTACGCGCTGTGCATCATCGCGGGCATCATCGTGGCGACGCTCATGGCCAACCATCGGCTGACCAAGCGGGGCGGCGAGCCCTGGGTCGTCATCGACATCGCGCTGATCGCGGTGCCGCTCGCGATCATCTGCGCACGCATCTACCACGTGCTCACGCACTTCTCGTTCTACTTCGGCGCGGGCAAGAACCCGTGGTCGGCGCTGTTCATCTGGGAAGGCGGCATCGCCATCTACGGCGCCCTGATCGGCGGTGCGGTCGGCGCCTGGCTGGGGTGCAAGTGGACGGGCGTCCGGTTCTGGTCCTTCGCCGACGCGCTGGCCCCGGGCCTGATCATCGCGCAGGCGATGGGCCGTCTCGGCAACTACTTCAACCACGAGCTGTTCGGACTGCCCACGAACCTTCCGTGGGGGCTCGAGATCGAGTCCAGCAACCCGGCGTTCCCCGCCGGACTCGCCGCCGGCACGCTCTTCCACCCGACGTTCCTGTACGAGATGATCTGGAACCTGCTGGGCGCGGCCGTTCTGCTGTGGGCCGGCCACCGGTTCCGCCTGCAGTGGGGGCGCCTGTTCGGCCTCTACCTGATCTGGTACAGCGCCGGCCGCATCGTGTGGGAATCCATCCGCATCGACCCGAGCGATGTCTTCCTCGGCCTGCGCACGAACGTGTGGGCGGCCATCTTCGGCGTCATCCTGGGTCTGGTGATCATGATCGTCCAGAAGCGGCGTCATACGGGTGAAGAACCGTCCGTGTATCGACCCGGACGCGAATGGCACCCCGCCGGGGCTGTACAATCGGGAACCACCCCCGAATACGTCGACGTGAGCGACCCTGTCGCGAACGCCGAACCCGCGGTCGCCGTCACGAGCGCACCCGCCGCGGAGAACGCCCGGGCCTGACAGCGCACACGGGCGGCCACACCGCTTCCAGTCCCTGGGCCGACGTCGTCCCATCCCGAGTTCAGTGAGGACGGCAGCTCATGTCAGCGACCTCTCGAGTGTCCCCGCCCGGTGGCACCTTCCCGCCCCGCCAGGGCCTGTACAACCCGGCGTTCGAAAAGGACGCCTGCGGCCTCGCCATGGTCGCGACGCTGCGTGGCGAGCCCGGGCACGACATCATCGAGCTGGCGCTGACCGCGCTGCGCAACCTCGAGCACCGCGGCGCCATCGGCTCCGACGCGGGCACCGGTGACGGAGCCGGCATCCTCACGCAGATGCCCGACGCGTTCCTGCGCGAGGTCGTCGAATTCCCGCTGCCTCCGGTGGGCGAGTACGCCGCCGGCATGGTCTTCCTGCCGCAGGACGCGAGCGAGCGCGCCGCGCAGAAGTCGGGCATCGAGAAGCTCGCCGCGGGCGAGAACCTCGTCGTGCTCGGCTGGCGCGCGGTGCCCACCGACGACGCGCACCTGGGCAAGCTCGCGTACGACGCCCGCCCCGTCTTCGAGCAGCTCTTCCTGTCCCGGCCCGCCATCGGCGGTGCGCCGGCGATGTCCGGGCTCGAGCTCGACCGTCGGGTCTATCGTCTGCGCAAGCGCGCCCAGCATGAACTGGGCGCGTATTTTGTTTCCCTGTCGGCGCGCACTCTCGGTTACAAGGGCATGGTCACGACCCTGCAGCTCGAGCCGTTCTATCCCGACCTGCAGGACGAGCGCTTCACCTCCGAGCTGGCCGTCGTCCACTCCCGGTACTCGACGAACACCTTCCCGTCGTGGCCGCTGGCGCAGCCGTTGCGCATGCTCGCGCACAACGGCGAGATCAACACCGTGGGCGGCAACCGCAACTGGATGCGTGCCCGGCAGTCGCAGCTGGCTTCCGAGCTGCTCGGCGACATCGAGCCGCTGCTGCCGATCTGCACCGAGGGGGCGAGCGATTCGGCGTCGTTCGACGAGGTGCTCGAGCTGCTGACGCTCACGGGACGCAGCCTGCCGCACGCGATGCTGATGATGGTTCCGGAGGCATACGAGAACCGCACCGATCTGGCACCCGACCTGCGCGCGTTCTACGAGTACCACGCGCTGCAGATGGAGCCGTGGGACGGCCCGGCCGCCATGATCTTCACCGACGGCACGCTCGTGGGCGCGACGCTCGACCGCAACGGACTGCGTCCCGGACGCTGGACGCAGACGACCGACGGACTCGTCGTGATCGGCAGCGAGACCGGCGTTCTCGAGTTCGAGCCCGAGCGCATCCAGCGCCGGGGTCGGCTCCAGCCCGGCCGGATGTTCCTCGTCGACACCGCGCAGCACCGCATCGTCGAGGACGAGGAGATCAAGTCCGAGCTGGCGCGCCTGCACCCCTGGGACCTCTGGCTGCGCCAGAAGCTGGCCCTCAGCGAGCTGCCCGAGCGCGAGCACGTCGTGCACCCGATCGCCTCGATCACACGTCGTCAGCGCACCTTCGGCTACACCGAAGAAGAGGTGCGCATCCTGCTCACCCCGATGGGTCAGAACGCCGCCGAGCCGATCGGCGCCATGGGGACCGACACGCCCGTCGCCGTGCTGAGCGAGCGGCCGCGACTGCTGTTCGACTACTTCACGCAGCAGTTCGCCCAGGTGACCAATCCGCCGCTGGACTCGATCCGCGAGGCCGTCGTCACGAGCCTGCGCACCGGCATCGGCCCCGAGCGCAACCTCCTCGAGTGGGGCCCCGACCACGCGCGTCAGATCACGATCGACTTCCCGGTGCTCGACAACGACGAGCTCGCGAAGATCCAGAACATCGAGCGCACGATGCCCGGCCGCCGGGCGGTCACGATCCGCGGCCTGTACCACTTCGACGCCGGACCCGGCACGATGCGCAAGCGCCTGGCGGAGATCTGCACCGAGGTGGATGCCGCGATCGCCGACGGTGCGGAGTTCCTGATCCTCTCCGACCGTGACTCCGACAAGGACCTGGTCCCGATCCCGTCCCTGCTGCTGCTGTCGACGGTGCACCACCACCTCATCCGCCAGCAGGACCGCATGAAGGTCGCGCTCGTGGTCGAGGCCGGCGATGTCCGCGAGGTGCACCACGTCGCGACCCTCCTCGGCTACGGCGCCTCGGCGGTCAACCCGTACCTGGCGATGGAGACCGTCGAGTACCTCGTCCGCTCGGGTGCCATCACCGGGCTCGCGCCCGAGAAGGCCGTGTCGAACATCATCTACGCGCTCGGCAAGGGCGTGCTGAAGATCATGTCGAAGATGGGCATCTCCACCGTCTCGTCGTACACCGGCGCGCAGGTGTTCGAGGCGATCGGCCTGGGCCAGGAGCTCATCGATGACTTCTTCACCGGGACCGAGTCGAAGGTCGGCGGCATCACCCTCGAAGACATCGAGGCCGAGAACCAGGTGCGCCACGACTTCGCGTACCCGAAGGACGACGCCGCGCGCACGCACGAGCGCCTCTGGACGGGCGGTGAGTACGAGTGGCGCCGCGAAGGCCCGCCGCACCTCTTCAACCCCGAGACGATCTTCCGGCTGCAGCACTCCACAGCCACGCGTCGGTACGACATCTTCCGCGAGTACACGTCGCTGGTCGACGACCAGGCGGCCGAGCTGAAGACGCTGCGCGGCCTGTTCCGGCTGCGCACCGACGAGCGGCCCGCCGTTCCCCTCGACGAGGTCGAGCCGGTGTCCGAGATCGTCAAGCGGTTCTCGACCGGCGCGATGAGCTACGGGTCGATCTCGCAGGAGGCCCACGAGACCCTGGCGATCGCCATGAACTCGATCGGCGGCAAGTCGAACACGGGCGAGGGCGGCGAAGACGTCGACCGTCTCCTGGACCCGCGACGCCGCAGCGCGATCAAGCAGGTCGCCTCGGGGCGGTTCGGTGTCACGAGCCTGTACCTCACCGAGGCCGACGACATCCAGATCAAGCTCGCCCAGGGCGCGAAGCCCGGTGAGGGCGGTCAGCTGCCGCCGGCGAAGGTGTATCCGTGGATCGCCCGCACGCGGCATGCGACCGCGGGCGTGGGGCTGATCTCGCCGCCGCCGCATCACGACATCTACTCGATCGAAGACCTCAAGCAGCTGATCTTCGACCTGAAGCGGGCCAACCCCAAGGCACGCGTGCACGTCAAGCTGGTGAGCCAGTCGGGTATCGGCGCGGTCGCCGCGGGCACGGCCAAGGCCCTGGCCGACGTCATCCTGGTCTCCGGCCACGACGGCGGCACGGGCGCGAGCCCCCTCAACTCGCTCAAGCACGCGGGCACCCCGTGGGAGCTGGGCCTGGCCGAGACCCAGCAGACGCTCATGCTCAACGGCATGCGCGATCGCGTGGTCGTGCAGGCGGACGGGCAGCTCAAGACCGGGCGCGATGTCGTCATCGCGGCGCTCCTGGGCGCGGAGGAGTTCGGGTTCGCCACCACTGCGCTCGTCGTCGAGGGCTGCATCATGATGCGCAAGTGCCACCTCGACACCTGCCCCGTCGGCGTCGCCACGCAGAATCCGCTGCTGCGTGACCGCTTCACCGGCAAGGCCGAGCACGTCGTGAACTTCATGCAGTTCATCGCCGAGGAGGTGCGCGAGCATCTCGCGTCGCTGGGCTTCCGCTCGATCGATGAGGCGGTCGGACACACCGAGATGCTCGACGTGGACGACGCCGTGCGGCACTTCAAGACCGAGGGTCTCGACCTCAGCCCGATCCTGCACGGACCGGCGTTCGGGCCCGACGCGCCGCGGCGCCACATGCGCGCGCAGGAGCACCACATCGAAGACCACTTCGACGTGCCGGTCATCGAGCGCGCACACGACATCATCGAGCACGGCGGCCACATCAGCCTCGACCTCGCGGTGCACAACACCGACCGGGCGATCGGCACGATGCTCGGCCACCATGTGACCAAGGCGCGCGGCGAGCACGGTCTGCAGGCCGATTCGATCGAGTTGAACCTGAGTGGCTCGGCCGGGCAGTCCTTCGGGGCGTTCCTGCCCGCGGGCATCAGCCTGCGGCTGGAGGGCGACTCCAACGACTACGTCGGCAAGGGCTTGTCGGGCGGTCAGATCGTCATCCGTCCGCCGCGCGGGTCGATCTTCGACGCGACCGAGAACGTCATCGCAGGCAACGTGATCGGCTACGGCTCGACCAGCGGCAGCATGTTCCTGCGCGGTGTCGTCGGCGAGCGCTTCTTCGTGCGAAACTCGGGGGCCACCGCGGTCGTCGAGGGCGTGGGCGACCACGCGCTCGAGTACATGACCGGCGGGCTCGCGGTGATCCTCGGGCGCACCGGCCGCAATCTCGGCGCCGGCATGTCGGGCGGCACGGCGTACGTGTACGACCTCGACGAGGCCAAGGTCAACGCCGAGGCGCTCGCGTCGGGCGAGATCGAGCTGACCGGGTTGGGGAGCGCGGATGCCACGATCCTGCGCGATCTGCTGGAACGGCACCGCGCAGAGACGGGATCGACGCGCGCCGCGGCGATCCTCGACGACTTCGAGGCGGAGGTGGCCCGCTTCGTCCGGGTGCTGCCGCGCGATTACGCCGCGGTGCTGCGCACCCGGCAGACAGCCCTGGACGAGGGGCTGGACCCCGACGGCGACGTCGTCTGGAACCGGATTCTGGAGGTGACCCATGGCTGACCCGAAAGGCTTCCTCAAGGTGACCGAGCGGGAGCTTCCGCCGCGTCGCCCGGTGCCGGTCCGGCTCATGGACTGGAAAGAGGTCTACGAGCCGACGCAGCTGCCCATGGTGCAGCGCCAGGCGAGCCGCTGCATGGACTGCGGCGTGCCCTTCTGCCACAAGGGGTGTCCTCTGGGCAACCTCATCCCCGAGTGGAACGACCTCACCCGGCGCGATGAGATGCACTCGGCCAGCCAGCGGCTGCATGCGACGAACAACTTCCCGGAGCTCACCGGGCGGCTGTGCCCGGCACCGTGCGAGAGCGCCTGTGTGCTGGGGATCAACCAGCCGCCGGTGACGATCAAGCGCATCGAGCAGACCATCGCCGACGAGGCCTTCGCCCGCGGCTGGGTCACACCGCAGCCTCCGGGACGTCTCACCGGCAAGACGGTCGCCGTCGTCGGCTCGGGCCCGGCGGGCCTGGCCGCCGCGCAGCAGCTCACCCGCGCCGGGCACACCGTCGCCGTGTTCGAGCGCGACGACCGCATCGGCGGCCTGCTGCGCTACGGCATCCCCGACTTCAAGCTGGAGAAGGCCGTGGTCGACGCCCGCCTGAAGCAGCTCGAGGCCGAGGGCACCAAGTTCCGCCCGGGCGTGGAGATCGGTCGCGACATCAGCTGGAGCGATCTGCGCGCGCGGTATGACGCGGTCGTGGTCGCCACCGGCGCGACGGTCCCGCGTGATCTGCCGATCCCCGGCCGCGATGCCCGCGGCATCCACTTCGCCATGGACTATCTCGTCCAGGCCAACCACGTCGAAGCCGGTGACACGGTCCCTGACCAGATCACGGCCGAGGGCAAGCACGTCATCGTCATCGGCGGCGGCGACACGGGATCGGACTGCATCGGCACGGCGCATCGCCAGGGCGCGCGCAGCGTGACGAACCTTGCGATCGGGCGACAGCCGTCGGTCGACCGCCCCGAGCACCAGCCGTGGCCGATGTACCCGACCGTGTTCGAGGTGCAGTCCTCCCACGAGGAGGGCGGCGAGCGCGCCTACCTGGCGTCGACGGTGGAGTTCCTCACCGATGACGAAGGCACCGTCCGCGCGCTGCGCGTGGCCGAGACGGAGTACGTCGACGGCACGCGTGTTCCCAAGGCCGGCACCGAGCGGGAGATCCCCGCGGACCTGGTCTTGATCGCAATGGGGTTCACCGGCCCCGAGCGCGAGGCTCTCGACGCACAGATCGAGCTGCCGTTCACGAAGCGCGGCGTCATCGCGCGCACGCCGAAGTTCGAGACGTCGGTCCCCGGCGTGTTCGTCGCCGGCGATGCGGGCCGCGGCCAGTCGCTGATCGTGTGGGCGATCGCCGAGGGACGAGCGGCGGCCGCGGCCGCCGACCGCTTCCTCGTGGGGGAGACCGCTCTCCCCGCGGTCGTCAACGCAAACGATGTCGCGATCGGCCTACAGCCCGCGTAGGCTGGGCGCAACCCCTTCTTCCGCGAAACATTCGCGGAAAATGACAGAAACCCGGAGTACTGCTCGGTATGAGACGCGCGAAAATCGTCGCCACCCTGGGCCCGGCCACATCGACGTATGAGATGGTCCGTGCGATCATCGACGCCGGTGTGGACGTCGCCCGCTTCAACCTCAGTCACGGTGACTACACCGTGCACGACAACAACTTCGCCAACGTGCGCAAGGCGGCCGAGGACGCGAAGCGTCCCGTGGCGGTCCTCGTCGACCTGCAGGGGCCGAAGATCCGCCTCGGCAAGTTCGCCGACGGCCCCCACGAGCTCGCCGAGGGCGACATCTTCAAGATCACGGTCGAAGACGTGCCGGGTACGAAGGAGATCGTCGGCACGACGTTCAAGGGCCTGCCGCAGGACGTCAAGCCCGGCGACTTCCTCCTGATCGACGACGGCAAGGTCCGGGTGCAGGTCGTCGAGACGGACGGAACGGTCGTCACCACCAAGGTGATCGTCGGCGGTGCGGTCTCGAACAACAAGGGCATCAACCTGCCCGGCGTCGCCGTGAACGTGCCGGCGCTGAGCGACAAGGACGAGGCCGACCTGCGCTGGGGCCTGCGCACCGGCGCCGACCTCATCGCGCTCTCGTTCGTACGCGACGCGAAGGACATCGAGCGCGTCCACGAGATCATGGCCGAAGAGGGCCGGCGCGTCCCCGTCATCGCGAAGATCGAGAAGCCTCAGGCGGTCGACCACCTCGAGGAGATCATCGACGCCTTCGACGGCATCATGGTCGCGCGCGGTGACCTCGGCGTCGAACTGCCGCTCGAGGCCGTGCCGATCGTGCAGAAGCGCGCGGTCGAGCTGTGCCGCCGCATGGCCAAGCCCGTCATCGTCGCGACGCAGATGCTCGAGACGATGATCAACAACCCCGTGCCCACTCGTGCCGAGACCAGCGACGTGGCGAACGCCGTGCTCGACGGCGCCGACGCGGTCATGCTCTCCGGCGAGACGAGCGTGGGGGAGTACCCGGTCGTCGTCGTGCAGACGATGGCGCGCATCGTCGCGTCGACCGAAGACCACGGGCTCGAGCGCATCCTGCCACTGGGCACCACGCCTCGCACGCAGGGCGGTGCGATCACCGCCGCCGCTCTCGAGGTGGCCGAGTTCGTCGAGGCGAAGTACCTGTGCATCTTCACCGAGTCGGGCGACACCGCGCGGCGCATGTCGCGGCTGCGTCCGCGCATCCCCATGCTGGCGTTCACACCCGACCCGGCGATCCGCCGCCGCATGGCGATCACCTGGGGCATCCAGTCGTCGCTGGTCGAGCACGTGCCGCACACCGACCGCATGTTCATCCAGGTCGATGAGCACCTCCTCGGCAACAAGCTGTGCGAGGTCGGCGACAAGGTCGTCGTGATCTCCGGTTCCCCTCCCGGAATCATCGGCTCCACGAACGACATCCGCATCCACAAGGTGGGCGACGCCGTGCACGGCAACGCACCCATCTACCGCGACCACAAGGCGTAGTCGCAGCTGAGCGGATCATGAAGCGGGATGCCCCGGGTTGGGGCATCCCGCTTCGTTTTATGCTGAGCCGGTGAGCGAGCAGCCGCAGGTGACGCCGGGCCGTCGTGTCCATTGGCTCGAGCTGCTGTTCGACCTGGTCATGGTCGCGTACATCGGGCAGGTGGCGCACATGCTGCACGGCGCCCCTTCGGGGCGTGACGCCGTGGCATTCTCCGTGCTTTTGGCCGCCGGCTGGTGGGCCTGGGTCAATGCGAGCGTCACCATGAACCTGTTCGGCGCACGGGTGACCTCGGTGCTCTGGGTCTCGGTCGCGGTCGCGATGATCGCGGTGGGTGTCATGGCGGCGTCTGTCCCGGAGGCGCTGGGGGCCCGGGCCGCGGGCTTCGCGATCGGGAACGCGGTGATCCGGGTGGTGTGGATGCTGCCGTGGTGGATGAAGCGCGGCGCGACGGGTGCGGCGTGGTGGCGTCCGTTCGTGTACTGCCTCGTGCCGGCGCTGCTCTGGGTGGTCTCGATCTGGGTGCCGGCGCCGTGGCGGTACGGCCTGTGGGCCCTTGCGGTGGCCGTCGAGATCGTGCTGCTGGCCGTCCTCGGCGGCGCGACGGGCTGGCTGCAGCGCACTCTTGACGTCGGTCACCTTGTCGAGCGCGTGAGCCTGCTGGTGGTGATCGTGTTCGGCGAGTCGGTTCTGAGCGTGATCACGCAGCTCGCGGCACACTGGGGTCCACCGGCGTGGCTGGCGGCGCTGCTCGGCTTCGTCGCCATTGTGCTGCTCGCGTGGGTCTTCTTCACGTTCGCGCCGGGGGCCGTCGAGACGGGATTGCATCGCCTGCAGCTGCGGGGGAGTGTCGGCGGTCTGCGTGACACGGTGATGTACCTGCCGCTCGTGCTCATCGCAGGCGTCGTGCTCTTCGCGGTCGCCGTGGGGACGGCCGTGGCGGATGCCGCGGCGGCCCTGCCATCATCAGCCGCGGTGTGCCTGGCGGTCGGGGTGAGTCTCTTCTTCCTGGCGAGCGGCGCCGAGTCGCTGCGCTACGGCGCGGGGTGGCGGGCCGTCGTGCTGTGGGCGCCCGCCGGCGTGGTGCTGCCCTGGATCCTGCTGCCGGTGGCCACCGTGCTCTCGGCGACGGGAGTCGTGGCGGCGGCCGTGCTTGTGATCGCAGTGATCGCCACGCTGAACGCCGTCAATGCGCGGCGGGTGCGGGTGCGCGGCGGGTGATGATGATCTCGTCACCGCACGTCGTCCGTGGAAGACTCGCAGAAGAGCGAAGGACGGGAATGGGTGAATCACAGCCGCAGGGGAAGACTACCCAGAAGTCGGACCGTGGCTCGATCACGCCCAAAGTCCAATCCGCCACGGAGGCGGGGCTGCTCCCGCAGGCGGTCCAGGAGACGGCTGTGGAACTCTACTCGTCGCCGGATGGAGCCGTAAGCCTCCAGGTGCGGTTCGACGGTGACACGGTCTGGGCCACGCAAGCACAGATGGCGGAGTTGTTCGGCACGACACAGCAGAACGTCAGCCTGCATCTGCAGAACGCGATCGACGATGGTGAGATCGACCAGGCGGCAACTCACAAGGATTTCTTGTTGGTTCGACGTGAGGGCTCGCGAGACGTCACGCGCAGCATCCAGCACTACGACCTGGACGCGATCATCTCCGTCGGCTACCGGGTGCACTCGCCCCGCGGTGTGCACTTCCGGAAGTGGGCGACGAATGTCCTTCGGCAGCGGATCCTGGACGAGAACGCGGCACGGCTGCACCGCACCCAGCAGCTGGGGGAGCTGCTGGCGACCTCCAAGGACGAGCAGCTGGCCGGCATCGGCCGGATCATGCAACGGTATGCCGGCGACCTGGACCGGCTGGCCGACTTCGACCGGGGAGAGCTGACCGCACCGCGGGAGGAGCTTGCGACCGCTCGCATCGACATCGACGACGTCGACCGGATCATCGCCGAGCTCCGCGACCGGTACCCGACCGACGAGCGCCTCGGCATCCCGAAAGACGAGTCGATCCATGGGGTGCTCGGGCAGCTGGACCAGACCTTCGGGGGCCAGGACCTGTACCCGAGCGCGCAGGAGAAAGCCGCGAACCTGCTCTACATGGTCGCCAAGGACCACCCGTTCAGCGACGGGAACAAGCGCACCGCCGCAGCCCTGTTCGCGTACTTCCTGGACCGCAACGGCATCGAGCTGGACCGGGCCATCCCCGGGAACATGCTCACGGCGCTGACGCTGATCGCAGCCGCCAGCGACCCGGCCAGGAAGGACGAGACGGTCACCCTGATCCGGAGCCTGCTCGCACCCGAACAACGGCCGCAGGCATAGGTGCCCATGCCCGCACCCGTACGCTCCACGCTTGAGAATCGCTACTTCGAGCGGATGGCAGCCGCGCTCGGCGACAAGGCGCGCCTGGCGGACGCACTCGTGCCGGGCAGCGTCGCCGACGTCGGCGCCGGTGGGGGAGAGCTGTCCGCATTGTTCGCGGCTCGGGACGGCATCAGTGGTGTGTACGCGATAGACGACGCACCGGACGCCCTCGCACGCCTCCGCGACCTCTCTGGGGTGACGGCGGTGGCCGGTTCCGTGGCGCAGCTGCCCGGTCTCGCCCCACTGGACAACATCGTGTTCTGCAGCGTGCTGCACGAGGTCTACTCCTATGCCGGCGGGTACCCGGCTGTCGCCGAGGCCCTCGACCTCGCCGCAGCATCCCTCCGATCCGGTGGCCGGCTGATCATCCGCAACGGCGTCATGCCCGAGCGTCCTGGTGAGCCTGCGACGCTCACAGCCCCCGACGACGAGCTCGTCACCGACTACCTCGCCCTCACCCCGCACCGGGAACTCGCCCTCGCCCATGCCGGACCGGGGGCCTGGATCGGCACCCGCCACGCGGTCGCCGAGGCCGTCCTCACCCTCACCTGGGGCAGGGACTCCCTGCCCCGCGAGTCGCAGGAGCGGTACCAGCTGGACACCCTCGACGGCTACCGGCACAGTGTCGTCACCGGCCGCAGCCTGCGGCTGCTGCGCGCGCGCTCGTATGTCCAGCCCGAGTACGTCCGACACCTGGCCGACTACACGCTCATCGACCCGGCATCCGGTCACTGGTTCCCACCCACCAACGCGGTATGGGTCTACGAGAAGTCCGCCTGATCTGTCACGCGGCGGTAGACGTGCACCTTGATCGCGTCGAGGATGAGCGTCACGACGATCGTGACCACGGCCACGAGCAGCAGCGATGACCGGGGGACGGGAGCGGTGAGCACCCCGAGCAGAACGAGCAGTGTCGTCAGGATGATGTTGCCGGCGACCACGCTGCCGACCCACCGGGACGGCGCGGATCGCCAGAACACGTTGCGGGATCGGGTCATCAGGATGGTGGCCATTGCCGAGTAGATCAGGTACGCGAACATGAGCGAACTGATCTGCGCGGGAGCGAGGTTCTGCACGCCCAGGTAATACGCGAGTAGACCGAGGCCGACGGCCGCCCAGCCGACGGTGAAGATTGCCGCGGTACGCGCCAAGCGGGGCATGTCCCACCGCTCCGGGCTCGTGGAGGCGCCGGCTCGGTCCGTGCCCAGTGTGAGGGTCACCAGGTCGTTGAGGATCACGATGAGCACGATCAGGCTGAGGGAGACGGGAAAGAACCCTGCCATGATGAACCCGAAGGTCAGCAGCGTGGCCAGCTCGGCGGTGCGGGCGAGCTTGGTGATGGTCCACGTCATCATCCGTCGGTAGACACGGTGTCCGCTGTCGATGACTCAGGCACCCCGCCCAGCCCCTCAGCGGTCAGCACGATGCGGGCGGCGGACTTGGCGACGTCGGTCGCGTCCGCGACGGCGATCCCGACATCGGCCTGCTTGAGGGCGGCGGCGTCGTTGATGCCGTCGCCGGTCATCCCGACCACGTGCCCGGCTTTCTGCAGGGTCGCAACCACGACGTGCTTGTCTTCGGGGTAGACCTCGGCCAGCACGTCGAAGTCGCCGGGGTGGGAGAGTGCGTCCTGCCGGATGCCGGCTCGCTCGCCGATGCCGACCTGCGCGGCGATCGCCTGCGCGCTGCGCAGGCTGTCGCCGGTGATCATGATGACCCGCACTCCGCGCTCGCGCACCAGAGCCAGCATCTCGGCGGCATCCTCACGCGGAGAGTCCGCGAGCGCGACCAGCCCCCGCACGCGCAGTTCGTACTCGTTTGGCCCTGCCGCCAGGGCCAGCACCCGCGCACCGGTTGCGGCCAGTTCATCGACGTGCTCGGCGTACTCGACCGGCGTCGACGCGAGACGTGCCAGCGCGGCCGGGGCGCCGAGCACGACGGCCACGGCTTGGCCGTCGCCGGCGACGCGGGCCCGAGACACCTTCGCGACCGGGTCGAACGCGATGAACGAGAGTCGTGTCAGCGGCCGGAAGGCCGCATCCTGGCCGGCAGCACGGGCGATCGCGGCGCTGATGGTGTCGCGCGCGTCCGCGTCCGTCGCCGCGACGGCCAGGCGCAGCACTTCGGCGCCGGTGACGCCGCCGAACCCGAGCAGCTTCGCGATCTCGGGCCGGTTGCGGGTGAGCGTGCCCGTCTTGTCGACCAGCAGCACGTCCATCGTCGCGGCTTCCTGGATGCCGGACAGGCCCACCACGAGCGTGCCCTTCTCGGCGAGGACGCGGGCCTCGAGCGAATTCGCGACAGTGAAGCTGGAGGGCATGGAGATGGGGATGGTGGCGATGAAGAGGATGACCACGAACGGCAGGAGATCGACCCACGACTCGCCCCGGATCACGGCGGCGATGACGAGGACGACGGCGAGGACGACGTCGAGGAACGCCAGGTAGCGCACGATCGTGAACAGCAGCTTCTGCAATCGGCCCGGGGGCTCGGCGGTGCGCACCAGCTCGGCGGTCTTGCCGTACGAGCTCGACGCGCCTGTGGCGGTCACGATGCAGATCGCGGCCCCATGACTGATCGTCGCCGCCTGCGGCAGAGCCTCATCGGTTGTCTTGGTGAGATCGGCCGACTCGCCGGTCAGGGCGGCCTCGTTCACGCTCACCGTGCCCTGCGTGATGTGCAGGTCCGCAGGCACGATGTCGCCGACGCCGATGTGGACGACATCGCCGGGCACCAGCTCACGGGCCGGCAGTATCGCCCACGTCCCATCCCGGAGGGTGCGGGCCGACACCTGCAACCGCTCGTGCAGATACCCGATCGCCTTCGCCGCCCGCGAGGCCTGCACCTGCCCGGTGACGGCCGAGAAGGCCAGAAGGGCGAGGACGAAGACGGCCTGGATGGTCTGCCCCAGCACGAACTCGAAGATGATCGCGGCTTCCAACAGCCACGACACCGGGTCCCACATCCGCTTCACCGTGCCCCGCACCGGCCCGGTCGACTTCTCCGGGACCTCGTTGAAGCCGTACTCTGCACGGGCCCTCTCGACCTCGATGTTGGTCAACCCGCCGTGAAGCTCCGCCGGCTCACGTGGACCGAGGTATCCGTCGAGCATCATCGTGCACTCCTCACGGCATGAAGAGGCACCGGTTGCGCATGATGCGTCATCCGGCGGTGAGATCGGGGATGCGACCCGCGACGATGACGCGCCAACCGCTGTTGTCCCATTGCAGCTCCGACCATGATCCGGTGGGGATGACGGGTTCTTCGCCTTCGGCGAAACCCGCGATGAGCGGCTTGATGACCGCATCGTGGGACACGATGACGACCGCGCGATCCTCCTGGAGCACGGCGTCAAGGGCAGGACGGACGCGTGCGAGTACATCGGCGGTGGCCTCGACGCCGGGTGCGGCATCCACCGATCCGAACTCTTCGATCACGGCGCGACGTTCATGCCCCGTCCACGGTCCGTAGTCTCGGTCGTTGAACCGCGCATCCGGGCGCGCGGACAGGCCGAACTGCGCGGCTATCGCCTCGGCCGTCCAAACCGCACGCTGCAGAGGACTCGAGTAGACGGCGGCGATGTCGTTTCCGGCGAGCACCGCGGCCACAGCCTCGGCCTGGGCGACCCCCACGTCGTCCAAGGGAGGGTCCGACAGCCCGCGCAGCCGGTCCTGCGCGTTCAGGGTGGTCCGGCCGTGACGGACGAGGTAGACCGTGGCGGTCATCGTGCAGATCCTTCCGCGAGTCCGTAGGGTATGCCGCCGGACTCGGCTTCGATCTCCATGAGCCGGTTGTACTTGGCCACGCGCTCACCGCGTGCCGGCGCGCCGGACTTGATCTGTCCCACGCCGGTGCCGACGACAAGGTCGGCGATGAAGTCGTCGGTCGTCTCGCCCGAGCGGTGCGACACCATGCATCGCATGTCGTGCTCGCGGGCGACGGTGATCGCGTCGAGGGTTCCGGTGACCGTGCCGATCTGGTTGGGCTTGATGAGCACAGCGTTCGACCAGTGACTGAGCGCGCCCTCTTCGATGCGGCGCGCGTCGGTGACGTAGAGGTCGTCGCCGACGAGCTGGGTGCGCCGCCCGGTGGCATCGAACATCAGCCGCCACCCTTCGTGGTCATCTTCCGCGAACCCGTCTTCGATGCTCCGCAGCGGGTAGGTATCGAGGAGTCGCTCGTAGTAGTCGACAAGCTGCCCGCGGTCGAGCACACGGCCGTCCACGCGATATCGGCCGTCCCCCTGGTAGAAGCCGTTGGCGGCGGGATCGATCGCGATCGCCACCTCATCGACTGCGGCGGTCAGCCCTGTGTCTTCGATGGCTGCGACCAGCAGGTCGAGGGCTTCGTGTGGGTTGGCCACGTCGGGGGCGAAACCGCCCTCGTCACCGAGGCCTGCGGTGCCGAAGCGCTGCTTCACGCGGGCTGCGAGGGCGTGATAGACCTCGGCTCCGGTCTGCACCGCTTCCTCTTCGCTCGCGGCCCCCACCGGCGCGACCATGAATTCCTGGAAATCCAGGGGGTTCGCCGCATGCGCACCGCCGTTGAGCACATTGAAGTGCGGGACCGGCAAGCGCTCGGAACTGCCGGTCAGTCGCGCCAGCCACGCATGCACGCTCGTGTCGGCGACGTGGGCGAAGGCCCGTGTCGCCGCGATCGAGACGGCGACCACGGCGTTCGCGCCGAGCCGGGCAAGGTTGTCGGTGCCGTCCACGTCGATCATCGCCGCGTCGAGCTCATGCAGGGTGGCCCAGGGGTGCGAAGTCAGGGCTTCGGCGAGCTCTCCCGTGACGGATGCCACGGCTTGGCGTACACCGCGTCCGGAGTATGCGTCATCGCCGTCACGGAGCTCTACCGCTTCGAACTCACCCGTCGACGCTCCGGCGGGGGCCGAGGCGTCCACGGTGGCGCCGTCGTCGAGCGTCAGGCGGACGGCAACCGTGGGGTACCCGCGGGAGTCGAGGGTCTGGCGCGCGGCGACGGCACTGATCGTCACCTTGCTGTCATCGGGCATGGGAGTCTCCTTCTGTATGGTGATCGTCGGGTCCGTCTTCGCTGCCGACGTGAGCGAGACGCGTGCCGAAGACACGGTCGTACAGGTCGACCCCGTAGCTCGTGGCAAGCGGTGCGCCTGCTTCGAGCCGGTAGTTGCGTGCACCGGCGGCGTCGCGCGGGGCGCGCAGGAATTCGGCGCCCAGGCCCGCATCCTGGACGGCGTGGGCGAAGTCGTACATATGGGTGACGTATCGCACGCGCACGCCTGCCCTGATAAGGGCGGACGTCACATCGAGGGCGATCTGGGATCCTTCGGCTTCGTTGGTCGACGCGAAGGACTCGTTGCACAGGAGCAGGTCGCCGGGCCGGGTGCGGTCGATGAGTCCGCTCATCCGGTCGAGTTCTTCGTCGAGCTTGCCGTGGCGCAGTTCGGGGTCCTCCTCGCGGGTCCAATGGGTGAGCACCTGGCCCACCGCCGGGCATGAGAAGCGGGATGCCGCGACGACACCTCCCGACTGGGCCATCAGCTGCGCTGCGCCCAGGGCGCGCAGGAAGGTGGATTTGCCGCCGTGATTGGCGCCGGTGATGACGAGCAGTCGGCCGTCGGCCAGGTCGAGGTCGTTTCCGACCGGCGCGGTGCCGGCGCGCAGCGCGAGACACGGGTCGCACAGTGCGACCGCGGTGCAGCCTGGCCTGTCTGTGACCTCCGGGATGCAGGTGGGTACGCCGACGCCTTCGAGGGCCGCGCGCAGGTTCGCGACGGCCTGGTAGAAGGCGAGCTCGATGCGCAGCTGCCGGAAGAAGTCCAGAACGTGTTCGGTGGATTCGTGCACGGCGGCGGAGACCTCCGCGACGCTGCGGGCCCGGAGGTCGGCGAGCGCATTGAAGCCGGCTTCGTCGCGTTCGGGGATCGTGAACGCGAACCGTGGTTTGCGTAGGGGCGTTCGGTCGAAGAACCCCTGGTTGGCACGCTTGCCACGCCGCAGGATCTGCCCCGTCACCTGCCCGTCACGCGCGACATGGGCGCTCATGAGCATGCCCGGCCCGAACTCGAGCTCTTTGAGCTGACCGCGCATGCGTTGCATGTAGGAGTCGTCGAGTTCGCGGACGACGACGGCGAACAGCTCCCGGAACGCGGCGGACCGGAATGCGTCGGTCACCTCGGCGCACAGCGTGCGGAGAGTGTCGAGGCGGTCGGCGAGCTGGGTGAGCATCCGCACGGAGTGGGAGAGGGTGATCTCGGGGCGTCCACGCACGGGCATCATGAGGATTCCGCGCCGCACCGCCAGGGCGTCCATCGTCACCGCATACAGGCGGGAGACGGCATCCGGGTTCTCGAACACGTCCCGCAGGGCATCCTGTCGGTACGCGATGGTCTCAGGATGGGTCGCCGGCCGGACGGTCGCGGCTCGTGCGACCGCACGCAGGAATCCGTCGCCGGCACCCATCGCGTCCCACAGGAAGTCGAGTTCGAGGTCGCGACGCAGATCGTCGGCGGTGCCGGGCTCCGCAGCGTCGGGATCGAAGTCCGTGTCGGGGTCGAGCAGCCTGACCTTCATCGTTCCTGCCCCTTTCGTGTGCTCATCCGTTCGGTGGTCTGAGGGCCGGTCAGTCCGTGCCGGGCGGCCAAGGCGCGGGCGTACGCACGGCCGTCGGCGTGCCGTCGCTCCACGCGGAAGGTGCGGACAGCGGCATCGTGCGGGTCGACGGTGCTGACCATCGAGACCGTGCGCTCGTCGAGCCGTGAGAGCTCGTCGATGAACGTGACGCAGATCGCGAGGGCATCCAGATCGAGGATGCGGTGCAGGACGTCGCGGGTGAGGATGCGGGCGTCCTGCAGCGCGGTCGATGAGAACACCTCGTTGAGCACGAGCACACAACGCCCGGTTGCGTGGGCGAGCAGCTCATGCATCCGCTGGATCTCGGCTCCCAGGCGGCCCTCCAGGTCGTCCAGCTGCTCCTCGCGCTCGAAGGCGGTGAGCACGCGGTCGCACAGGAACACCCGCACCGTCCGCCCCGGGACGGGGCATCCGATCCCCGCCAGATGGTGCAACTGCCCGAATGCCCGGGCCGTGGTCGACTTGCCGCCCTGATTCGGACCGGAGACGACGATCACGCGCTCGCCGCCGTCGAGGCGGATGTCGTTGCGCACCACCGGTTCCCCGTCGGCGACCAGTCGGGTGGCCAGGGCGACGTCGAACGTGTCGCGGGCGTCCAGCTCCTTGGTCTCGGCGGAGACCGTGGGAGAGCAGAAGGGGAGCCCTGCCGCCTGCAGGGGAGCGATGTGCTCGAGCCAGGCCAGATAGAACCAGACCTCGGCAGCGAACCGCTGTACGACCTCATCCCGGTACCCGTCGGTGCTTGCGGTGAACCGCCGCAGCCGTTCGAAAGCGCCCGGGCGCACGAGGGCGACTTTCTCGAGCACCCACGCCTGCACGTGATCCAACCCCGGATCGCGAAATGTCTCAGCGGCGAACTCGGCGTCTGCGGAGCGGAAGCGAGCGAAGGTCTCGAGGACTGCCTCGCGGAGGTCGTCCTCGTCGTCGGTGGGGGCGACGATCACCTTCCCGCCGCGGATCAGCATGTTGTACTCCAGTGCGTCAAGCTCCTCGCGGCACCCCTGCGCCTCCTGTTCCAGCCGCGTGAACACGGCGGAGGAACGGTAGTCGGCCAGATGACCGGCCAACCCCGTCAACGCGGCGGAGCGGGGTGTCGAAGCGTTGTCAGACACGCAATCGGCGAGGGCGTTCACGGCGCCCGCGTAGCGCAGCACAGCCTCCAACCGCCAGAACTCGCCCTCGAACGGGTAGTGGGCATGCGCAGCCCCCGCATCGGCGACATCGGCGCGGTCCATCTCCTGCAGGAACGTCTTCACCCCCGTGCGGAGAACGTCGTCGTCGAGGGCTGCGAAGACCTCCTGCCGATACGAGACCTCGGCCTCATCGGTGCAGAGAGTGCGAAACGCGTCGGCGGCAGCGGGAGCACGCTCTATCAGCCGGTCCAGCACCTGGTCGAGTGCCAGATCGTGCAGCGCATCATCCGACGTGCGGCGGTCAGAGGGAACACCTCGATCGCCGGGGGTGAGAACGCTTCGAAAAACCGTGTCGGTGCGCGATGCACCGGGGGAGATGACAGGCACCCGTGACTCCTCTCGTCACAGGTGCCATCAGCGCTCTTGCGGTTCGGGCCAACGCCCCGGCGGACTCCATCGCCGTTGTCTTCAGGATCCCACACTCCGAGGGGCCCGGCAACGGGGAACGCGGTGGCGGGGACGACGCGTCGAGAGGGGGAAGAAGAACCGTGCCGATGGTGGGAGTCGAACCCACACGCCCTTGCGGGCAACCGAGTTTGAGTCGGTCGCGTCTGCCATTCCGCCACATCGGCGCACACCGACGCGCTGCGCACGCCGATCTCTGACAATACCGTAGGATCTTAGGGTGACTGAGCAGGAACAGAACTCCGGGTCCGCATCCGCACCGCGCCGCGTCGTGGTCGCCGAGGACGAATCGCTGATCCGTCTGGACATCGTCGAGATCCTGCGGGACAACGGCTTCGACGTGGTCGGTGAGGCAGGCGACGGCGAGACCGCCGTGCAGCTCGCGACCGAGCTGCGGCCCGACCTGGTGATCATGGACGTGAAGATGCCCCAGCTCGACGGCATCTCCGCCGCCGAGAAGCTGAGCAAGGGCAACATCGCCCCCGTCGTGCTGCTGACGGCGTTCAGCCAGAAGGAGCTCGTCGAGCGCGCGAGTGAGGCGGGCGCCCTGGCCTATGTCGTGAAGCCCTTCACCCCGAACGACCTGCTGCCGGCGATCGAGATCGCCCTGGCGCGCCACGAGCAGATCATCACGCTCGAGGCCGAGGTCGCCGACATGGTCGAGCGCTTCGAGACCCGCAAGCTCGTCGACCGTGCCAAGGGCCTGCTCAACGAGAAGATGGGGCTGAGCGAGCCCGAGGCCTTCCGCTGGATCCAGAAGGCATCGATGGACCGCCGCCTGACCATGCAGGACGTCGCCAAGGCGATCATCGAGCAGCTCGCGCCCAAGAAGAAGTAGGGCGCTCAGCGCGGCGGCAGGTCGCGCACCATGTTCGTGATGCGGACGGTGGAGCACCGCCGGCGCGCGTCATCGCTGAGCACGATCTCGTGCACCATCACGCTTCGTCCGAGATGGATCGGCGTGCACACACCCGTCACGAACCCCGTGGTCGCCGAGCGGGTGTGCGTCGCGTTGATGTCGACGCCGACCGCGAGCCGCCCCGGACCGGCGTGCCAGTTCGCGTGCATCGACCCCAGCGACTCGCCGAGCACGACGTAGGCGCCGCCGTGGAACAGCCCCACGGGCTGGGTGTTGCCCTCGACGGGCATGCGTGCCACGCAGCGCTCGTCGGTGAACTCGAGCCACTCGAAGCCCATCTTCTCGGCGAGGGCCCCGTTGCCGCGTGACCTTGCCCACTCCAGCGGGTCGGTCGACCTGTCGTCCCAGGTCGCGGCGGGGGCTGCGGGGGGATCGACGGGCATGACTCTCCTTCGGGCGGCGGACGTCGGAAGCCCTGACTAGGCTGACAGGGTGACGGACTCCGCAAAGCCTACCCTCCTGATCGTCGACGGCCATTCGCTGGCGTACCGTGCGTTCTACGCTCTGCCGATCGAGAATTTCTCGACGAAAGACGGGCAGCACACCAACGGCATCTACGGGTTCCTGTCCATGCTCATCAACCTCATCAAGGCAGAGCAGCCCACCCACATCGCCGTCGCGTTCGACACGTCGCGGGTCTCCTTCCGCACCCGCGAGTACGCCGAGTACAAGGGCACCCGGTCGGAGACACCCGAAGAGTTCCGCGGCCAGATCCCGCTTCTGCAGGAGTGTCTGGGCGCGATGGGCATCACCGTGCTGACGGCCGAAGACGTCGAGGCCGACGACATCCTCGCCACGCTGTCGACGCAGGGCTCGGCCGAGGGCTACAACGTGCTGGTGTGCTCGGGCGACCGCGACAGCATCCAGCTCGTCAACGACGAGGTCACGCTGCTCTATCCGAGTGTGCAGGGCGTCTCGCAGCTGAAGCGCTACGACCCTGCTGCGGTCATGGAGCGCTACGGTGTCCCACCCGAGCAGTATCCCGACGTCGCAGCGCTCGTCGGCGAGACCAGCGACAACCTGCCGGGCGTTCCGAAGGTGGGGGAGAAGACCGCGGTCAAGTGGCTCACCCAGTTCGGCTCGCTCGACGCGATCCTCGAGGGCGCCGACCAGATCAAGGGCGTCGTCGGCGGCAACCTGCGCGAGCACATCGATGACGTCCGCCGCAACCGCCGCCTGAACCGCCTTCTGCGCGATGTGCCGTTGCCGGTCACGCCCGCCGATCTCGCGGTCAAGCCGATCGATACGCAGGCGGTGCGCGACATCTTCTCGCGTCTGGAGTTCCGCACCTTGACCGCGCGCCTGTACGAGGCGACCGGCACCGTCGAAGACGAGCCCGATCTGCCCGCGGCCACGGCGCCCGAGCCGGCGCAGCTCGATGCCGATGCGCTTGCGGCGTGGCTGGGCGAGACCGAGGGCGAAGTGGGGGTCACGGTGACCGTCGAGGGCGGCGCGCCGCACCGCATCGGGTTCGCGACGATGGATGCCGCGGCCGAGGCATCCTGGTCACCAGAGGTGGCGGCATCCATCGGCTCGTGGCTGGCCTCTGACGCACCGAAGCTCCTGTGCGATGCCAAGCCGCAGCTCAAGGCTCTGCGCCGGACCGGCTCCGACCTCGGCGGCATCGTCCACGATGTGCTGATCGCCGGGTGGCTCGCGCGTCCCGCACTGCCCGACAAGACACTCGGCAATCTCGTCGAGCGCTTCCTCGACGAGAAGCTCCCCGAAGCCGACCCGACCCAGCTCGTGCCCGAACACGAGGGCGCGACGCCGGGGCAGCTCTCGTGGTACGTGCTGCGGGTAGCCGAAGCGCAGCGCGCCGCACTGCCCGAGCGTGTCGAGGCGGTGCTGACCGACATCGAGATGCCCACGCTGGTGGCCCTCGCCGACATGGAGCTCGCCGGTGTCGCCGTGTCGCACGACAAGCTCAGCGCCTTCTCCGGCGAGCTCGGCGCGCGGGCCGACGCCATCGCCCATGATGCATTCGCGGCGATCGGGCGCGAGGTGAACCTCGGCTCTCCCAAGCAGTTGCAGGAAGTGCTCTTCGACGAGCTCGGCCTGCCGAAGACCCGCAAGACCAAGACCGGATACTCGACCGATGCCGGGGCCCTCACCGCCCTGCAGGAGAGCAGCCCGCACCCGTTCCTCGACCTGCTACTGCAGCACCGCGAAGCCACGAAGCTGCGGCAGATCATCGAGTCGCTCGACGTCGCCATCGGGCCCGACCACCGCATCCACACGACCTACCTGCAGACCGGCAGCCAGACCGGGCGCCTGTCGAGCACCGACCCGAACCTGCAGAACATCCCGATCCGCACCGATGAGAGCCACCGCATCCGCGCGGCCTTCGAAGTCGGAGAGGGCTACGAGACCCTCCTGACCGCGGACTACTCGCAGATCGAGATGCGCATCATGGCGCACCTTTCTGAAGACCCGGGCCTGATCGACGCGTTCCGCAGCGGCGAAGACCTGCACCGGTACGTCGGCTCGCGGGTGTTCGGCGTCGAGCCCGCCGAGGTCACGCCGTTCATGCGCACCAAGGTGAAGGCCATGTCGTACGGGCTCGTGTACGGGCTGAGCGCGTTCGGCCTGTCGAAGCAGCTGCGCATCGAGCAGTCCGAGGCCAAGCAGCTCATGACCGAGTACTTCGCCCGCTTCGGCGCCGTGCGCGACTATCTGCGCGCGTCCGTCGAGAAGGCGCGGGTCGACGGCTACACGGAGACGATCTTCGGCCGCCGCCGCCCGTTCCCCGACCTGGGCAGCCCCAACCGCGTGCTGCGCGAGAACGCCGAGCGTGCGGCACTGAACGCGCCGATCCAGGGCAGCGCCGCCGACATCATGAAGATCGCGCTGCTGCGCATCCACCGTCAGCTCCGCGAAGAGCAGCTGGCCTCCCGCGTGCTTCTGCAGATCCACGACGAACTGGTCGTGGAAGTGGCGCCGGGGGAGTGGGACGCCGTCGAGCACATCGTGCGCGATCGGATGGGGGATGCCGCAGCACTGACCGTTCCCCTCGACGTGCAGATCGGCCGCGGGCCGAACTGGGACGAGGCCGGGCACTGACGACCTCCGCTCCGACGCCGCACCACGCGGCGGATCGCGGATCACACAGGCCCCACCGGGCCGGACACGAAGAGGATGACACCAATGACGGAATCCGAACGCACCCCCACGCCGGTCGACACGATCGCCGAAGCGTGGGTCGACGACCTCGCCGAGCTGTTCCCGACGATCGCCACCTACATCGGGCGCGACGAGTACAACGACCGCTATGGAGACCTGTCGCCGGCGGGTGCTGACGTGGGCGCCGAGCGCGCACGTCAGCGGCTCGCCGAGCTGCGTGCGGCGACCCCCGTCGACCCGATCGACGAGGTCACGAAGATGGACCTGACGGGGCAGCTCGAGCTCGTGCTCGAGACGTATGAAGCGAAGGCGCACCTGCGCGACCTGAACGTCATCGCGTCGCCCGCGCAGGACCTGCGCAACGCCCTCGACATCATGCCGACGGCCACGGTCGATGACTGGGAGGTCATCGCCAAGCGCCTCGACACGCTCCCCGCGGCGCTCGACGGTTACATCGAGACGCTGCGGACCGGCATCGAGTCGGGCGTGGTCCCGGCGCGGCGCCAGGTGAACGAGGTCGCCACCCAGATCGCCCGCTACACGGCCGACGACGGCTTCTTCGCCGCGTTCGCGGGCGAAGCCGCTCCCGCAGAAGGGCAGCTGCCGGCATCCCTCGCCCGTCATCTGGCCGACGCGGCCGGCGGTGCGCGCGTCGCCTATGACAAGCTCGCCGACTTCCTGCAGACCGAGCTGGCACCGGCTGCGACTGAGCAGGACGGAGTGGGACGCGAGCTGTACAGCCTGTTCTCGCGGCAGTTCCTCGGCGCGACGATCGACCTCGACGAGACCTATGAATGGGGCCTCGAAGAGCTCGACCGCATGATCGCCGAGCAGGAGGCTGTCGCGAACGAGATCGCACCCGGCGCCTCGGTCGAGGAGGCCATCGCGTTCCTCGAGGCCGACCCCGTGCGCCGACTGCACGGCACCCAGGCGCTGCAGGAGTGGATGCAGTCCACGGCCGACCGGGCCATCGCCGAACTGGGCAAGACGCACTTCGACATCCCCGAGCCCGTGCGGCGCATCGAGTGCATGATCGCGCCCACCCAGGAGGGCGGCATCTACTACACGGGCCCGACCGATGACTTCTCACGTCCGGGACGCATGTGGTGGTCCGTTCCCGAGGGAGTCGAAGACTTCGACACCTGGCGTGAACTGACCACGGTGTACCACGAGGGTGTGCCCGGGCACCATCTGCAGATCGCGCAGGCCGTGTACAACCGCGGAGAGCTCAACGCCTGGCGCCGCCTGCTGGCGGGCACGTCGGGGCACGCCGAAGGATGGGCGCTCTACGCGGAGCGGCTCATGGAGCAGCTCGGGTACCTCGACGACCCGGCGGATCGCCTCGGGATGCTGGACGGCCAGCGCATGCGCGCCGCTCGTGTGGTGCTCGACATCGGCGTGCACCTCGGCAAGCCGCGCCCGGCCGCCTGGAAGCATCTCGGCGACGACGGGGCGACCTGGGACGCCGGCTTCGCCCTGGAGTTCATGCGTCACAACGTGAACATGTCCGACGCCTTCGTGCAGTTCGAGGTCAACCGTTACCTGGGCTGGCCGGGACAGGCGCCGTCGTACAAGGTCGGCCAGCGCATCTGGGAGCAGCTGCGCGACGAGTACAAGGCCGCGCAGGGCGAGGCCTTCGACATCAAGCAGTTCCACAAGCGCGCGCTCGATCTGGGCGGCGTCGGTCTCGACACGCTGCGCACGGCGCTGCTCGCCCCGGCGAGCTGACGCCGCCCGGTCGTTGAGCGAGCGGAGCAGCCGCGAGTCGAAACGACTCCGGCCCCGCTCGCTCAACGACCCCCGGCCCGAAGCAACCGCACGACCTCCTCGTCCGTCGTCTGTGTGAAGTCGTCGTAGTAACTACCGACGGCCCAGAGTCGCTCGATCGGATGCGCACACACGTACTCATCGACGCTGCCCGGTTCGGGCAGCCACTCCGTGGGCGCGACCGGAACCGCGAGCACGACCCTCGCCGCTCCGCGGGCCCGCAGGCTGCGCACGGCCGCGCGTGCCGTCGACCCGGTGGCGATGCCGTCGTCGACAAGAAGCACGGCTCTGCCGTCGAGGGCGGGCACAGCATCCCGAATCAATTCCTGACGACGCGCGAGCACGGCACGCTCACGCGCCTCGATGCGGGTCAGGTCGGCTTCACTGACCGCACCGTGCCCGCCGGCACGCTCGTCGATGACGGTCACACCCTCGGCGATCGCACCGAGGGCGACCTCTTCGCGCCCCGGCATTCCGAGCTTGCGCACCGCCACCGCCGTCAGCGGCAGGGTCAGCTCGGCGGCGACAGAAGCTGCGACCACCACACCACCGCGCGCGATCCCCGCGACGACAGCATCCGAGCCACGCCACTGCTCGAGGTGCGCGGCGAGGTCGCGGCCGGCATCGGCACGGTCGGCGAAGAGCGCCATGGCGCCACCCTACGTCGTCAAGCGCACCTGCGGCGCAGACGTAGGCTTGAGCAATGGCAGCGGTGCGTTTCGTGGCAATCGGCGACTCGTTCACAGAGGGCGTGGGTGACGAGCTTCCCGATGGCACAGCCCGCGGCTGGGCAGACCTCGTGGCGCAGGGATGGGCGAACTCGAGCGGCGAACCGATCGAGTACGCGAACCTCGCGATCCGCGGCAAACTCATCGAGCCCATCGTCGAGCAGCAGCTCGAGCCCGCACTGGCACTGAAGCCGACGCACCTCTCGTTCAACGGCGGCGGGAACGACATGCTGCGCCCGCACACGTCGATCGAGCACGTGTCCGAACTGTTCCTGCAGGTGCTGCGACGCTGTGACGAAGAGGGTGTGACGCTGATCGCGCTGTCGGGAGCGAACCCGTCCGCGCAGCTGCCCATGCGTCATCTGATCCAGCGCCGCGGCGACGAGCTGTCTGCCGCGGTGGTGGCAAGGCTGGCAGAACGCACCGATGTCGTCACGGCGTGGAACTGGCCTGATCGTGAGCTGAGCACACCCGGCTACTGGTCGGCAGACCGTCTGCACATGAACCCGCGCGGGCATCACCGCGTCGCGGCACGCGTTCTCACCGCTGTCGGAGAGCGTCCGCCAGCCGGCTGGTGGTCACTGCCGGAGATGCCCGACACGGGCCTCAAGGGCGGGGCGTATTACCGAGCCCATGTGCTGCCCTGGATCAAGCGTCGCCTCACGCACACGTCGTCGGGTGACGGCCGGGTCGCGAAGTTCGGCGAGTGGATCGAGATCACTCCGCAGTGACGCGCGCGTACTGAGAGCCCGAACGTGTGCGCTCAACCAGGTCGTGGTCGACGAGGTACCGGCGCAGCACGGCCACGTCCGATGTGTACGCGCTCAGCCGCTCATTCAGCGCTGACTCACTGAGCATCTCACCGGGGGAGAATGCTCGTTCGACGATCCAGACGAGCAGCGCCCGGCGTTCCGGCGCCTTCATGGGGTAGCGGTCGATCTTGCCGTCCGCGTCGAGAAAGCGCTCGGGGCCCGTCGGGCGCACCGGAACGTCTTCTGCGAGCAGAGCGCGCAGCGCGGCATCCGTGAAGCCGACAGCGCCGGCCGCGTTGGTCTCGGCCAGCCCCAGTTCGGTGAGCCGTTGCAGGGCACGCGCCCGGCGCGCATCCGTCAGCCGTACGTCGGCGCTGAGTTCGCCGAGTGCCGCGCGCAGATCGGGATTCAGCAGCGCCGCCACGACGCCGCGCCACTTCTCACTCACCCGTTCAGGCTATCGGTTTCATCGCTCGCAACTCGGTCGTCGCCATCCATGGTCCGCTCCACCACATCCGCCACCCGACGGGTCGGCGGCGCACGTCGGCGGCGCCCAGATCCCGCAGCCGCTGCTCGTATTCGCGGGTCTTCGAGATGTCCACGATGAGCAGCCGTCCGCCGGGGGAGAGCACCCTCCACGCCTCATCGATCGCCTTCTCCCGGCCGTCGGCGGTGTGGATGTTGTGGATCGACAGGCTCGCCGTCACGAGGTCGAAGGATCCATCGGCGCAGGGGAGCTGCGTCATGTCGCCGGTGAGAAGCGAGAGGCGATCGGCGACATCGTTCAGCTGCGCGTTGCGCTCAGCTGCGTCGGGAGTGTTGCCGGACTGGTCGACCGAACGCCACAGGTCGATACCGGTCACCGCCGCCTGCGGATACTGCTGTGCAGCCATGATGCTCACCGCTCCGCGCCCGCAGCCCATGTCGAGCACACGCGTTGCCGCCGGCGTCTCGGCGAGCACCTCGCGCCAGACCGCGAACTTTCCGCGCCGAGTGGTGTGCCAGTACAGCCACGCGCTGACGAACATGAGAAGCCCGATCACGCCGATGACGACCCCGAATCCGGGCGAGTCCCACAGCCAGAAGGCGCAACCGGAGAGCACGAGGTAGATCACCCCGAAGCCCACCATCATCCAAGGCACCCAGGGTGCGTCGACGCCGTAGTCGCCGAGCGGCCGTCCGCGGTTCACGCCGTCAGGCTACCGCTTCGCGTCCCGTGGGCGCCGAGGCTCGTCCATTCCGAGCAGGATGCGGGTGCGCTTGCGTTCGAAGACGATGAAGAACGCGCCGAGAACCCACAGCGGCACCTGCGTGAGGAACGCGATGCGGAACGCGTCGAGACTGTAGGTCGCCGGTGTTCCCGCGCCCTGCAGGTCGAGCGCCGCGCCGATCAGGAAGATGGCGACGAGCCCGGCGACGAACCCGCCGGTGTTCGTGATGCCGGTCGCGGTACTGAGCCGATGGCTGGGGTTGTGCGTACGCGCGTGGTCGAAGGCGATCATGGATGCCGGACCCCCGGTGCCCATCGCGACGGCCAAGACGAACAGCAGCCACAGCGGCGCCGGCCCCGGCCAGGCGATGACCGCGAGCCATGCCACCATCTGGAACACGACCGTGGGCAGCACGAGCACGCGCGAGCGATGGTTCGGCATACGGCCGGAGAGCAGCCCCATCACGGGGCCGAGCACCATCCCCACCGCGATGTAGACCGTCGTGATCACCGCGGCCTCGGCAGGTGTGCGCCCCTCGCCCGCGGTGAGGAACGGGATGCCCCACAGCATGATGAACGCGGTGCCCGAGAACGGCGTCGTGAAGTGCGACCAGAACGCCAAGCGAGTCCCCGGGTGCGAGAGTGCCGCACGCACGCCCACCCGGGTGTCGGCCGCCGAGGTCACGACCTGGATCGCCCCGGTGTCGGTGTTCACGGAGACATCGGTGGCCACGGTCGGCGGGTGGTTGCGCACAACCAGAACGAGAAGGATCGCGAAGAGGACGCACAGGCCGGCGGTCGAGGCGAAGGTGACCTCCCACGTCGTCGCATGCAAGAGGGCGGCGAGCGGCGCGATCGAGAGGAATTGGCCGGTCAATCCCACGATTCCGGTCAGCTGCACCATGAGCGAGCTGCGTTGGGCGGGGAACCAGGTCGCGACCACGCGCAGCACACTCGGGAAGATCGCCGCGTCGCCCGCGCCGATGAGCATGCGGGCGCCGATGGCGATCCCCACGTTGGGGGAGAGCGCCATGACCAGCTGCCCGCCGGCCATCAGGACCATGCCTGCCACGATGATCGGCCGCGTTCCCCAGCGGTCGAGCAGCAGTCCGATCGGCAGCTGCATCGCGCCGTAGACCGCGAGCTGCAGGACCGCGAACATGGAGAGGGTCGAGGCATCCGCACGGAACCGGTGCGCGGCATCCACCCCCACCGCCCCCAACGAGGTGCGGTTCATCACCGAGAGCACATAGGCGGCGACCGCGACGCCCCAGATGATCCACGCCCGCCACAGCGAGGCGGGCAGGCGGGGCGTGGTCACGGATTCCAGGGTAGCCCGCGCCGCGCCCGCCACCCGTCAGTGGTGGATGAGCACTTTCAGCAGGATCAGCACAGCACCGAACGCCCCGCTGATCACCGCGCCGAGCACCCGCTCCCAGAATGATGCCGTCCGGGCGGCGGTCATGAGCCAGCCGTCGATCACCAGGAGAACGAGGGTGATCAGCAGCGCCAGCCAGACGGCCGCCTCGGAGTCCATCACGCCCGATGCGCCGAGGACGAGCACCGCCAGCGGCGGGACGGCCACGATGAGCAGGCCGATCGAATGGTGGATCGCGCCGCGCAGCGACCGCGCGATGGACGCGCCTCGTCCCTCAGCCATGCGCGAAAGGGTTCCGGCGTACACGTGGGCGGCGAAGAACACGAGCACCGTGATGAGAACGGTCAGCATGGTCTCCCACGCCTCATCGCTGTTCTCTGAGCCGACGATGACCATGCCCGCCACGAGGATCAGCCCGTAGACGGCCTCTTCCGACACGAGGAGGCCGCCCAGGCGGGTCTGCGGGCGCACGATGTCATCGCTCATGCCACCCAGCATGACACCCTGCGCGTCAGCGACTGTCGCGGATGTCCCGTGCGAATCCCACGACGCTCTCGCGGAGCGCCTCGATGCGGCGCTGCCGCGCGGCATCCCGATCGAATCCGGGATAGGCGAGCGGAGGCAGCTTGCGCACGTTGCGCGTGCACTCGAAGTGCGCGCAGACGAGGGTTCCGACGGTATCGCCGTTGCGGCCGGCACGGCCCGCCCGCTTGGCGCTGAAGAACACCACGTCGTTCGGCAGTGTAACGTCTTCGCACCACGAGCACTGCGGACGGGTGCGGGCGCGCTGCTCGGATTCGCGGAGCAGGATGCCGACGGGCGCGCCGTCGACGGGGACGACGACGTACCCCTGCTGGACGTACTTGGCGTCGCGCCAGCCGAGGAAGTCGCGATCTTCCCAGTCGATGCGGTCGAGATCGGAGGGCAGCGTCAGGCTGCTGCGCTCGCGCTGCGAGGCGTTGACGAAGGACGCACGGATGTCCTTCTCGGTGAGAGCGTGCATGAGGAGGGTCTTTCTGTCGATGATGTGGAGGGACGACGGGCGGCACTCGGCGCAATGGCGCGAGCGCTGCGGTGCGCGGTCATCTCATGCCGGCGCGGAATGCGCCGACGACCTCCCGACGCCCATACGGACGGCTTATCGATGAAGACATGCGTGCGAGTCTACGCGCGGGGGAGTGGGCGGAGCCTGAAGACGATGATGCCGAGATAGCGGTCCATCCACTCCTGCTTGTGCGGGTAGCGTCGTGCGTGTTTCTTCTGGGGAGATGATTGCCCTTCCGCAGACGAGATGCGAGACTGCGCTCGTGAGCTCGATGAGTGAGACACCGGGAACGACGGAAGTCACCCTGACGCCGGTCGTTGTGAGGCCGAACGCCTGGGCCGTTGCGCTTGCCGCCGTCGGCGGCTTCGCATGGGTCGTCTCGTTCATGCTCTGGCTGGTGCATTCTGCCGTGACAGATGACCTCGGCTATGACCTGGCGAGCGCGTCCGCGCTCCACGTGTGGGTCGTTCTGCTGGCAGTGGTCGGAGGCGCCGCGTTCGTGGGAGCGATCACGATCGTCCGTCTCCGATGAGCTGCGTGTGGATCGGGATACGGCGGGTTCGCCGCGGGGATGGACGCTGACGAGCCTCGCCCGTGTCCGGCTGCTGACCACGCTCGCGCTCAAGACGAAGGATGAACGGGATGCCGCAGCTGCAGGAGATCGCCCCCGGCGTGCTCGTCGCCACAAGTCGCAAGATGTCGACGAACTCGACCGTCGTGACGGGTGGTGGGACGGCGCTCCTGGTCGACCCCGCATGGCTCCCTGATGAGCTGGACGACCTTGCGTCGCAGATCGACCATCGCGGGCTGCGCGTCATCGGCGGGTTCGCGACGCACGCCCACCAGGATCACCTGTTGTGGCATCCCGGCTTCGGTGATGCGCCGCGGTGGGGTTCTCACGAGACGGCACGGCTCGCCGTGTCCGAAAGGCAGACGCTCGTCGGCTTTCTGGGGCCGGACTCTCCGGCTGAGCTCGTGGATCTCATGGGTCGGATCAACGGAGTTGACGACCACGTGCCTGACGACTCGCTACCGGCGGGAGTCGACGTCGAGTTGATCGTTCACGACGGCCACGCCCCAGGTCACACGGCACTCTGGCTTCCGCAAGAGCGGGTGTTGATCGCCGGCGACATGCTCAGCGACACCGAACTGCCGCTGCCGTTCTTCCCTGACGATCTGTCCGCATACATCGCCGCGCTCGACGTGCTCGCGCCCTTCGCTGAGCGAGCCAGTCTCGTCGTCCCCGGGCACGGGAACGTCGGCGCGAATGCCCTCGCGCGTCTGGACGCTGACCGGCGGTACATCGACGGCATGATCACGCGCGGCCGGTCGGACGATCCGCGGATCGCTCGCCCCGGCATGGCCGAAGAGCACGCGCATATGAAGCGGCTGGCGGGGGAGTACCGCGCGATCTCAGAGACGTCGCTCCTACGGGCGCGACACGATCAGGCGCAGCGACCCGTCGAAGGCCGGTGCCGAGCGAAGCGCGCCGTGCCGGGCATCCCACGTCCCGTCCTCGAGGTCTGCGCGGAGGGTCCTCTCGAAGCGGTCGGCGATATCGGGGGAGACGAAGCTCCACGCCGAGTTCGCCCGACGAGCACCCGGATCGAGCAGCGCCTCGGGGCGACCGTAGTACGCCTCGCCGAAGCCGTCGGTGCAGTCGAGGGGAATGGGAACCGACGAGACCTCGATCTCGCCGCCGAGCCGGTCGGCGATGCGCTCGATGCTCGGGTAACGGCCTGCCTCGGTCGCGATCACCTCGGGAGCGTACTCGGCGAGCCAGAAGCGATCGAGCGCGGCGGGATCGCAGGTGAGGATGACCATCGGCCCGCGTGTGACCCGTCGGAGTTCGTGGAGCCCCGCGGTGAGATCGTGCCACTGGTGGACGGTGAAGGAGGCGAGTGCCGCGTCGAAGGCGTGGTCGCCGAAGGGGAGTGCCTCAGCGGTCGCGTCGACGGCGCTGGTGAGATGCGCGGGTCGCTGCGCCCGCATCGTCGCGCTCGGCTCGACAGCGGTCACGTCACGATCGGTCGGCTCATACGAGCCGGCTCCGGCACCGACGTTGATGATGCTGCGGGCGTTGCCGAGGGCTCTCTCGATCGCCGCGAAGACACGCGGGTCGGGTCGGCGGTAGTGAGAGTAGCCGTCGCCGATCACGGCGTAGTCGGCGTCACCCGCGCTGCCGTCGGTGTTCATGGCCTTGCACCGATCGGGCTCTTCACCACGGGGCGGGACGGTCCGGGTCGCGCTTGCTGTCGTCGGGGAGCTTGGGCAGCGGTTCGCCTCCGGAACGGATGCACAGCCACCGAAGCTGCCCATCGCTGTCGGGGCGGGCGCGCCAGGTGCGCCACACACCCTGTCCGACCCTGACGACGGTGCCGGGCCCGACCTCGACGACGTCGTTGTCGAGCCCCATCTGGCCGGTTCCCGCCAGGAAGACGTACAGCTCTTCGATGCGCGCGTGCGCGTGCCAGTATCCGGCTTCCTCACCCGGCTCGAGCGCGTTGGCGGTCATGCCGATGTACTGCATCGTCAGCTCGTGGTCGACGACTCTGCGCCCGTCGCGCGAGCGCGCGGCGTCGAATCCGCCGTGGAACGCACGCCATTGGTCAAGACCACCGATGTTCACGACCTCGTAGTCACCCATGTGTACGAACATCCCACACGCGCGGGTGCGATTGTCAAGGCTGCGGCTGCGGGTCGCGGGGGAGGGCCCGTCAAGATTCAGGTCGCGGGATCCTCATGCCGGGCTGCCCGCAGAGGCGAGAAGACGATGACGAGCGCGGCGACGGCGAAGGCGACAGCACCGAGTCCGAGCGTCCATCGGTAGCCGAGCACAGTCATCAGCACGCCTGTCAGCAACGCGCCGAAGAAGAAGACGATGCGGTTCACGGTGCGGATCGTCGCGTTCATACGGCCCTGGATCGCGTCGGGCGCGATGGCTTGCCGATAGGAGATGTCGTTCGTGTCCTCGATTCCCATCGCCAGACCGTAGACGAACTGCGCCGCCGCAACGATCCAGAGGGTGATGGCCATGGGCCTCTGAGACGAGAACGGCACGACCGCGAGGACGAGCCAGGGGATGACGGCGAGAACGCGTCCGAGCAGGATGCCTCGACCGGCGCCGAGCAGCACCCCCACGTGCGGCGCGATGAGCGCACCGACGAACCCGCCTACCCCGCCCGCAGCGAGTGCCAGCCCGTACGCCCACTCCGGCAGACGCAAAGCCCGCAGCACATAGACGGCGAACGCCGTCACGACGATGCTGTTTCCCAGAAACCAGACGTGTACCGAGATGGCGAGTGGCCGAAGAGTTGCGTGCCGGTAGACAAACCGCATGCCCTCGCCGATGTCGTGGCCGACGTGACGACCGCGCGGTCGCGGTGCCGCTTTGGGCTCGGTGATGCGGATGCGCGCTTGCAACACCGCCGCGATGGCATTGATCAGCGCTTCGATGGCGAACAGCATCGGCGGGCCGATGAGATTGAGCAGTGCGCCGCCGAGCGCGGGCCCGGCCGTGGTCGCCACAGTACTGCTCTGGCCGAGACGTGCGTTCGCCGAGACGAGCGATGCGCGCGGAACGATCCGGGGGAGGAGCGGCTGGGCAGCCGATTCAGCGAAGAGCGTGAGCACGCCGAGAGCGAGGATCACCGCGCTCAGCGACCAGAAGTCGAGGGTGTCTGTCAGCAGAAGGACAGGAACGACCGCAAGCACCATGGCGCGGCCCACCGTGGTCGCGACGAGAGTGCGTTGCCGTCGCCAGCGGTCCATGAACGCCCCGATGATGAGGCCCAGGAAGAGGTAGGGAACCACACCGAGCGAACTCAACACGCTGATCTGCAGGGGAGTGGCCTCGAGCACATTGACGATCACGACCTGGAACGCGACGCCCGCGATAGCACCTCCGAAGGCGCGGAGTGTGGTTGCGGTCCAGAAGTACGCGAATGCGGGATGCCGCAGGATCTCGCGCGGGGCAGACGCAGCGTCTCCATTACCGGCGTCGTCGCGCATGTGCCCAGGGTATCGGGACGATCGGAGCCCACTGCAGGCCCATGCGACGGAGTAGCGTGACTGGGCATGACGAGCCGGCCCGCTGACGCACATGTCCACAGCGAGTGGTCGTGGGATGCCGGATCCGATCCAGCCTCGGCCGGCACCATGGACCGTACCTGCGCGCGTGCCGTACGCATAGGTCTCCCGGCCGTGATCTTCACGGAGCACCTCGACCTCGATCCTGAGTGGGTGGTGGAGGAGCCGGCCGATATCGGGACCACCGCTCAGCGCTATGTGGATGGGCAGGGGCGTGTGCGGTTGCCCCCTTTCGATGTGGAGGGCTACCTCGAGGCCATCGAACGCTGCCGCCGTGTGTACCCGGGACTTCGAATCCTCACCGGCGTGGAGTTCGGCCAGCCTCATCTGTGGGCCCGCGAAGCCGCCGATCTGATCGGCAGCGGCGTGATCGACCGCGTCAACGGGTCGCTGCACATGCTGCCGTACCAGGGATCGACGCGCACTGAGCCGACGAGCCTCTATCACTCCCGACCGGCCGACGAGGTGATGTGGGCGTACCTCGAAGAGATTCCGCGCATGGTCGCCGGGAGCGACTCGTTCGAGGTGTTCACGCACATCGACTTCGCCATCCGTACGTGGCCGGCTGAGCGGGTCGGCCCGTTCGACCCGACTGAGTTCGAAGAGGGGTTCCGCACCGCGATGCGTGCGCTCGCAGCATCCGATCGGGCACTGGAGCTGAATACGCGCCGGCTCTGGCCATGGATACCGCAGTGGTGGGCGGAAGAAGGCGGCCGCGCCGTCACCTTCGGCAGCGATGCACACCGGGCTCAGGATGTGGCGGCGAACTTCCCGGAGGCGGTGCTGATGGCCGAATACTTCGGCTTCAGGCCGGGGCGACGCCCCGAGGACTTCTGGACCCGTTGACGTCGATCGCGTGCGCGGGTGGATACCGGCTCCACGCGTGGTCGGCCGTGCTGCACGTCATTCTTCGTGCGGCGCGGGTTCGTCCGGAAGAGGCGCGCCCGGGCCGTCGAGGCGGAGTGGATCGGCGTGAGGCGGACCGGCGATCTGAGACGTCGCATCAGCGGACGGCACATAATACGTCGGGGGAGTCCGCCCCGAATAGATGGATTGGACCGGGTCCTGACCCGGCACGCTGAGGCGTTCCGCGCGGCGGCCGTGCCGATGGAGGCGCCAGCCGTTGACGACCGCACCGATCGCGAATGTGGCATATAAACCCCAGATGAGCCATATGATCCAGGCGGCTGTCGTGAACGTCGCCCAACACAGCGCCGCGAACCCGCCGAGCAGCAGACCGACCACGATCAGGCGACGGATGCCGGTGCTCATGGCGTCCTCCTCAGCGTTGAGACAGGCTGATGGACCCCGGACTTCCATCCTGGTCCATGGCGGGGCCAAGGGCTTCACACAGTGCGAATCCTCGCGGTGCTCCGTCAGGGGAGTGGTCGCGCGAGCTCGAGCTGTACGCCGGCGGCATATGGGTGCGAGCGAGTGCGGCCCGTCGCTGTGAACCGATGGCGAGCATAGAAGCGGCGTGCGGGTTCCACGTCTTCATGCACGTAGAGGCGGAGCTGCGACGAGCGCGGCTTCGCCCACAGAAGGATGCGCGCGAGAAGCGCGTCCGCTACGCCGTGGGTTCTGCCACGGAAGTCCAGCGCTGCGTGGAGGCCTCGATCGCAACGAGTGCCGTGTCATCGTCCTGCTCACCGCAGCGAGCTCGTAGCCGCCAGTCGTCCTCTGTCATCGACAACGTCGTCTGAAGCGTCGCGCCATAGGAGATCGGATTGTCCGTTGCGTTCTCGACTCGGAACGCACGGACAAGCGGCCAGTCGTCCTCACACGTGGTCCGGATGGTGAAACTCACGAGCTCATTTTATGAAGCCGTCGCGCACGCGTTCTTCGGGATGAACAGGACCGCCCTGCGTACGAGAAGGCAACTCCCAAGAGCGCGATTGAACGCCCACGCCGCGCGCCGGAGGAGGGCGCGTGCAACGGCACCCCGGGCCCTTGTCAACGCGAACTGACATAATGTGCATTATCGGCGTATCTCATGAGGGCCGAGCGGGGCCGCGAATCCACGTGCTCGCCGCCGCGGGATAGAGCGGAACATCGACCTCGGAGTCATCGAACGGTCGCCACACGACGGGCATGACCGCACCGTCCGACTCGGTCAGCGTCCCGTCGTCGTCGGACGGGACCGGATCCACAGAGCCGGAATACAGCGCGACGATCTCATGACCGAGCTCGCCGTTGTAGCGAAAGATGTTCTCGACGACGCCCAGATGCGTCAGGTCGTGCACGCGCGCGCCGAGCTCTTCGTCGACCTCGCGGATGATCGCCTCTTCGAATGTCTCCCCGAGCTCCACGCTGCCGCCGATGACTCGGTGGTATCCCTGAGGATTCTCGTCGGTCGGCTCGTTGACGCTGACGAGATGACTCGTGCCATCGGGGTGCGGCGCGACGAGCATCGCCTTGACGCGGATGTACGAGCGGTCGACAGGCATGCCCTCCATCATGCAGCAACACTGGGGACGTCGACTGCGGCTCGGACAGTCACGAGAGGCGCTGATTCGTATCCACCGTGGCCAGCCCGGAGCGCCGCCAGGCGACGAGTAGATCACGATCCCCCGACATCACGATCGAGTCCAGCGACGCGGCGCGCAGTGCACTCGCGAACTGCACTGCGTCATAGCCGCGGAGCCCCTGATTCCTGGCAGCATCGGCGGCTTCTTCCATCAGCGAGACATCCACCTCGACGATCTGCACCATCTCCCACAGGGTGCTGAGGCGACGGCGAGCCTCGTCGTATGACTCGCGCATCAGCCGACCCATGCGCTCGGCGGACGCCAGCGCCGCGGCGGCTTCCACGTACGAGAGACGACTCGTGACCACCTGATCGGCGACCGTCCACACGTGCGCGCACAGCGGTGAGCTTGGTCCGGCGACAATGAGCGGGACGATCGCCGAGGTGTCGAAATACGCGATCACCGCCGTTGCTCGTCCACGAGGTCGCTCACCGCCCCCTCGGCGCGAACGGGCGCCTCAAGCTCAGACTTCGCTCGCACGGCGAGCGTCACAAGGCCGCGTGACGCCAAAGCTTCCAGAGCAGTCGGAGCGCCGTATGGCACGAGACGCGCGACTGCACGGCCGTGATCGGTCACGACGACCTCTCCCCCATCACGCGCGACAGCGACATAGCGGCTGAGGCCATCGCGCAGCTCCCGGATACCGACATTCATCGCAACCCCTCCGTTTGTGGCTACCAATATCACCACATTGTAGCCACAAAGGCCCTACGCGACATCGGGCCTGGTCATCAGCGGCGCGCGCAGGTGCAGCAGAAGGTCCGGACCCGTCAGCGGGACCGTCGTCCAGCGTGCGCGCGCGACGCCCGTGTCGGCGTCGACCGTGAGACGCACGCAGTGCGGACTGGCGATCACGTAGAGGTCGGTCACGAAGGTGTTGCCTACCCAGGCGCCGGCGGCGCGCACGGGGCGGCCGAGTGGTGAGCTCGCGGCCCAGCATCCATGACCGATCTCGATGTCGAGCAGTCCTTCGAATCGCGCCCGCCAGCCGCCGTCGATCCGCTCGAGGAGTAGCCCCGCTCCCCCGGGGAGCGCGTCGTCCGGACCAGATGCCTCCAGCGTCGCGACGACGGGCACCAAAGGTCCCGCTGCCCCCTCGGGCATCGGCAGCGAGAGTGAGCGCAACCGCTCGACGAGAGCCGCGTCGTCGTCGGCACTGTCAGCGACGTCGAGACCGGGAAGCAGGCACTCCCAGATGGCGTCGAGCACATCCTGGGCTTCGCGGACTTCCCGCTGAGCCGACGTGACGGCGACCACGAGGTCGCAGGAGGGAACAACGACGCAGTACTGACCGAAGGCGCCGAAGCCGTAGAATCCGTGGCGCGACATCCAGATCTGATAGCCATATCCGCTGAGAAAGTCGGGGCCATCGGATCCTTCGCCCGTGCGCCGGCCGGCGATGTGCAACTGCGTCGCACGCTCCACATAGTCGCGCGGTACCAGCTGCCGGTCTCCCCAGCGCCCGCCGCGCAGCAGCAGCTCGCCGAAGGCGGCCACCGACTCGGTCGTCAGGTGCAGCCCGTGAAAGCCGAAGGCACGACCGCTGGCGACGCGGTCCCACTCTGCCTCGTCGATGCCCATGGGACGCAACAGCCGCTCGTCGAGAAACTCGGGCAGGCCCCGGCCGGTGACCTTCTCCAGCATGCGCGCCAGGACGAACGTCGTCGCATTGTCATAGGTGTGCACCTCACCGACGCCCTCGGAGAACGGCACCCGCAGGAAGCCTTTGACAAGATCGCCGGGCTCGAGCCGCCACGCCTCTTCGAGGCTGTCCACCGCATGCCCGGCGCTCATCGAGAGCAGGTGGTGCACGGTCACCGCAGCACCCTGCGGGGACACGTCATCGGGCACGTGCTCAGGCAGCACATCGACCACCCGGTCGTCGAGCGAGAGCAGGCCGTCCGCGATCGCCATTCCGACCGCGATCGAGGTGAACGACTTCGTGAGCGAGTACAGCAGGTGCGGCTGTTCGGCCGCGTAGGGTGCCCACCAGCCCTCGGCGGCGACGTTGCCATGCCGCACCACCATCAGCGAGTGACATTCGACGCTCAGCCGTTCGAGCCGGTCCAGCAGCGCACCGACCGCTCGAGAGGAGACACCGACGGCCGCCGGCACGGATCGGGGCAGAAGACGGCGTTCAGGCACCGACATACTCTGCCAGATACTCCCCCGTCAGCGTCGAGTGGTCGGCGACGAGCTGCGCGGGCGTCCCCTCGAACACCACACGTCCCCCGTCGTGGCCGGCGCCAGGGCCCAGGTCGATGATCCAGTCGGCGTGGGCCATCACCGCCTGGTGGTGCTCGATGGCGATGACGCTCTTGCCGGCATCCACCATCCGATCCAGCAGTCCGAGCAGATTTTCCACATCGGCGAGGTGCAGGCCGCTGGTCGGTTCGTCGAGCACGTACACCTCTCCACCGTCGGCCATCTGCGTCGCGAGCTTGATGCGCTGACGCTCACCGCCCGACAGCGTCGACAGCGGCTGGCCGAGCGTGAGGTAGCCGAGACCGACGTCCACGAGACGGCCGAGGATCTTCGTCACGGCCGGGATCTTCGCCCCGCCGTCGGCGAAGAACGCGGCAGACTCGGCCACCGGCATCCCGAGCACCTCCGTGATGTCGAGGCCACCCAGTGTGTACTCGAGCACGGCGGGTTGGAAGCCCTTGCCGCCGCAGTCCTCGCACGGGGTCTCGACCGTGTCCATGAACCCGAGCTGCGTGGTGATCACGCCCGAGCCCTTGCACGTGGGGCAGGCGCCCTCCGAGTTCGCGCTGAACAGCGCCGGCTTCACGCCGTTCGCCTTCGCGAAAGCCTTGCGGATGGGCTCGAGCATGCCGGTGTACGTGGCGGGATTGCTGCGACGCGACCCCTTGATGGCACCCTGGTCGACCGCGACGACCCCCTCGCGCCCCACGACCGAGCCCTCGATGAGCGAGCTCTTTCCCGAACCCGCCACACCGGTGATGACCGTGAGCACACCGAGCGGGACGTCCACATCCACGTCCTGCAGATTGTGGGCGTTCGCGCCGCGGATGGAAAGAACAGTGGATGCTGCGCGCACAGCCGTCTTCACCGACGCACGGTCGTCGAAATGCCGACCCGTCAGAGTGCCGCTGGTGCGCAAACCGTCCACGTCGCCCTCGAAGCAGACCTGTCCCCCGGACGTGCCCGCACCGGGGCCCAGGTCCACGACATGATCGGCGATCGCGATGGTCTCGGGCTTGTGCTCGACGACCAGCACGGTGTTGCCCTTGTCACGCAGCTGTAGCAGCAGCGTGTTCATGCGCTGGATATCGTGCGGGTGCAGACCGATCGTCGGCTCGTCGAAGACGTACGTCACGTCAGTGAGAGACGAGCCGAGGTGGCGGAGCAGTTTGATGCGCTGCGACTCCCCGCCACTGAGCGTGCCCGACGGTCGCTCCAGGCTCAGATACCCCAGGCCCAGTGTCACGAAGGCGTCGAGATTGGCGCCCAGTGCGTTCAGAAGAGGCCCTGCTTCGGGGCGATCCAGCCCCCGCACCCACGCCGCAAGATCGGTCACCTGCATGCGGCACGCGTCGGCGATGCTCACACCGTCGATCAGCGACGAGCGTGCAGCCTCGGTGAGGCGTGTGCCGTCGCACTCCGGGCAGATCGTGAACGTCGCCGCACGCTCGACGAAGCGCCGGACATGGGGCTGCAGAGACTCGACGTCCTTCGAGAGCATCGACTTCGTGATCTTCGGGATGAGTCCCTCGTACGTCACGTTGATCCCGTTGATCTTGACCTTCGTCGGCTCGCTGTACAGGAAGGCCTGGCGTTGCTTGTCGGTGAACGTCGAGATCGGCTTGTCCGCCGGATAGAACCCCGACTCGGCGAAGCCGCGCACCATCCAGCCGTCGGCGGTGTACCCGGGCACGAGGATCGCGCCGCCCAGAAGCGACAGCGACTCGTCGACGACGGCGGTGAGGTCGATGTCCGAGACCTGTCCCCGCCCCTCGCACCGCGGGCACATGCCGCCGAGATAGACGGCGTTGCGGACGATCTTCTTGCCGCCTTTGGCGGAGGTCATGATGCCGCTGGCCTTCTGCGTCGGGACGTTGAAGGAGAAGGCGGTCGGGCCGCCGATGTACGGTTCCCCGAGTCGCGAGAACAGGATGCGCAGCATCGCGTTCGCGTCCGTCACGGTGCCCACGGTCGAGCGCGGATTCGCGCCGAGGCGCTCCTGGTCGACGACGATCGCCGTCGTCAAGCCTTCGAGCACGTCGACCTCGGGGCGTGCGAGCCGGGGCATGAACCCCTGGACGAAGGCGCTGTAGGTCTCATTGATCATGCGTTGCGACTCGGCGGCGATCGTGCCGAAGACCAGCGAGCTCTTCCCCGAGCCGGAGACACCGGTGAACACCGTCAGACGGCGCTTCGGGATCTGCAGGTCGATGCCTTTGAGGTTGTGCTCGCGAGCCCCGCGGACCCGGATCATGTCGTGTGCGTCGGCGGCATGCATGAGGCACAGCGTACGACAGCGTGTCGGTGGTGAGCGCACTCCCCGGGGCACTAGTCTGGCCCAGAGAAAGGCCTCACAGGTAAATCTCAGAAAGGCACTCCCCCATGTCCACAGATACCTCGCCGGCCGCCAAGTCTGCGGTCAACGGCATCCGCACATTCCTCGGTCTCTCCGGCCTGATCGCCCTCATCGTCGGAATCCTGATCCTCGTCTGGCCGGGCAAGACCGCCGTCGTCGTCACCGCGATCATCGCGATCTATGCGATCGTCGGCGGCCTCGTCTACCTCGGCCTCGGCATCTTCTCGCGCACGATGGGCGGCTGGGCCCGTGTCGGCCACCTCGTGCTCGGCCTGCTCTACATCGTCGCGGGCATCATCGCGTTCACGAACCTGCAGCACACGGCGCTGTGGCTCGCCGTCTTCCTCGGCATCCTGGTCGGCATCATGTGGATCATCGAGGGCGTCGTCGCACTGACGACCCTCGGCGGTGCGGTCTCGAAGGGCCTGACGGTGTTCTTCGCGATCCTGAGCATCATCGCCGGCATCGTCCTGCTGATGTCGCCGCTGTGGGGCGCGGTCGTCCTCTGGTGGCTGCTGGGCATCTCGCTGGTCGTGCTGGGCATCATCCAGATCGTCCGCGCCTTCACGTTCAGCCCTAAGGCGCTCTGACCTCATCACGACATGACGAAGGCCCCGGGACATATCCCGGGGCCTTCGTCGTCTGCTCACTCCGCGACGAACGAGCCGGTGTCGCCGACGAGACGGATGTTGTCCGCGGGGATCGGATCGATCGCGGCCTGCGTGACCTCTGCGGCGAACTCCGCCACGTTGTAGAGCTTCCCGGCGGCGTCCCGACGCGATGCGATCGCGTCGGGGTTCATGCGGTTCAGCAGCGTCGCGGTGATGGTGCCCTCGATCATGTCGCCCGACACGACCACGAACTCGACGCCCTTCTCGGTCAGCGCCGGGATCCGCTCGCGCAGGGCGTCCTCCCCCGCGCGCTTCGACAGCGCGACCGCCTCGTATTCGGGCATGGTCTCGGTGGTACGGATGAAGTGGGCCTGGTGACTGGTCACGAATACGACGCGGGCACCCGCGGACATCAGCGGCAGCGCCGCCTCGAGCACGCGCACCTGCGCGTCGCGGTTCAGCTGCAGGGCGTAGTCCTCGGCCATGCCCGACTCCATGCCGCCGGAGGCATTGAGCACCAGCAGGTCGAGCGAGCCGAACTCCGATGCGATCTGCGCGAACATCCCGTCGACCGACGCCTGGTCGGTGAGGTCGGCGGCGACCGTCAGGACCTGCACCCCCAGCTCGCGCAGCTGGGTCGCCAGACGCTCTGCACGGGGCGCCTTGTTGCGGTAGTTGATCACGACGTTCGCGCCGGCCTCGGCGAGGTAGCGCACGGTGTCGGCGCCGATCCCGCGCGACGAGCCGGTGACCAGTGCGGTCTTTCCCTTGAGGGAATCGGGAGGAAGGATCTGGGTCACGAGAACTCCTGGAGTGTGAGGGATGCCGCAGCCACACGGACAGCGCGACGAAACCGGCGTTTCGACCTTACCAATCCCGTCGGCGCGCGCCCGGCGCATGCTAGGTTCGGAGCACGAAGGGGAGGTGGCGTGGACGTCATCACAGGGATCGAACAGTTCGCCTGGATCGCGTGGATCGCACTGATCGCGATCTTCCTCGTGATCGAGATGCTCACCCTCGATTTCACCTTCCTCATGCTGGGCATCGGCAGCCTCGCCGGACTCATCGCCGATCTGTTCGGCGCCGAGCTCTGGCTTCAGGTTCTCATCGCCGCTCTCGCCGCCGTACTCCTGATCTTCCTCGTGCGGCCGCCGCTGCTGCATCGCCTGCGCCGCGGCGAAGACCCCACGCCGTCCAACGTCGCCGCACTCATCGGCATGCCGGGGCTCGTGCTGTCGACGGTGACGCGTCTGGGCGGCCTCGTCAAACTCGACAACGGCGAGACGTGGACCGCACGGACCGCCGATGATGCGGCATCCTTCCCACCCGACACCCATGTGCGCGTCGCCCGCATCGAAGGCGCGACGGCCTATGTGCACCCCGACGCCGACTTCCCACAGGAGGAGCAGGCATGACACCCGCTCAGTACATCCCCACCATCATCGGGTGGGTGCTCGCGATCGCCGTCGCGATCTTCGTGATCACAGCGATCGTGCGCGCCATCAGGATCATCCCGCAGTCGACCGCCGGTGTCGTCGAGCGACTCGGTCGCTATCACAAGACGCTGACGCCGGGCCTGAACATCCTCGTCCCGTTCATCGACCGGCTTCGCCCGCTCCTGGACATGCGCGAGCAGGTGGTGACGTTCCCGCCTCAGCCGGTGATCACCGAAGACAACCTGACCGTCTCGATCGACACCGTGGTCTACTTCCAGGTCAACGATGCCCGGGCCGCGACGTATGAGATCGCGAACTACCTCAGCGCCGTCGAACAGCTGACCATCACCACCCTCCGCAACGTCGTCGGCGGGCTGAACCTCGAAGAGGCGCTCACAAGCCGCGACGAGATCAACCAGCGGCTGCGCGCGGTCCTCGACGAGGCCACCGGCAAGTGGGGAATCCGCGTGGCCCGCGTGGAGCTCAAGGCCATCGACCCGCCGCTGTCGATCCAGGACTCCATGGAGAAGCAGATGCGCGCGGAACGTGACCGCCGTGCGGCGATCCTGACCGCCGAGGGCACGAAGCAGTCCGAGATCCTCAAAGCGGAGGGCGCGCGCCAGGCAGCGATCCTCACCGCGGAGGGTGACAAGCAGGCACAGGTGCTGCGCGCCGAGGGCGAGGCCCAGGCGATCCAGGCGGTCTTCGACTCGATCCACAAGGGCAACCCCGACGACAAGCTCCTCGCCTACCAGTACCTCCTCACCCTCCCCAAGATCGCCGACAGCGCCTCGAGCAAGCTCTGGATCATCCCGAGCGAGTTCACGGACGCGATGAAGGGCCTCACCGGTGCCTTCGGCGGCAAGATCGCCGAGGCGGCCGAGGCCGCCCGCGCAGCCGAGAGTACGCACGGGACACCGCTGACGCCGCCCACGCCGTGACCCACCCGTGGTTCGAGGGTGCGGGCACGCCACGCGTGCTCGCACACCGCGGACTGGTGACCCCGGAAGACGCCGCCGACGGCATGGTCGAGAACTCGTTCGCCGCCGTCGCCGCCGCACACGCGGCGGGCGTCACCTACGTCGAGTCGGATTGCCACCTCACCGCCGACGGACAGGTCGTGCTCTTCCATGACAGCGACCTGCAGCGCGTCGCCGGCGATCCGCGCGCACTTGCCGAGGTGACCCTGCGAGAGCTCGAGGACCTGATGGGCGATCGCGGCGGGCTGATCACCCTCGCGCAGGCGCTCGACGCCTTCCCCGCACTGCGCTTCAACATCGATGTGAAAGCGGATGCCGCGGCCCGCCCCGCGGGCGAGATCATCGGGCGCTTCGGAGACAGGGTGCTCCTCACGAGCTTCTCCGATCGCAGACGCAGCGCGGCCCTGGCTGCGGCTGCGTCCCGAGGTCGGGTGCCCGCGACATCCGGCGGGCGTGCCACCATCATCCGCGCCCTCGCGGCCGTGCGCACCGGCCTGCGGCCTGCACTCCGGCGGACGCTGACCGGAGTGGACGCGTTGCAGGTGCCGGAGAGTGAGGGACCCGTGAAGATCGTGACCCGTCGGTTCGTCGAGGCGGCGCACCGGAACGGAGTCGAGGTGCACGTGTGGACGGTGAACGACCCCGGCGACATGCGGCGCCTGGTGGCGCTGGGCGTCGACGGCATCGTCACCGACCGCGCCGACGTGGCTCTGGCGACGCTCCACGCGTGACGCGCTGGGATTCCTCTGTGAATAGCAGGTGCGGCTGGGCTCTCTCGGATGATCCGCACAGGTCGTCACGTTATACCTGAGTAGCGACGAGAGGACCACACAATGGCAGACCGCAGCTTGCGCGGCATCCGACTCGGCGCCCAGAGCCTACAGAGCGAAGAGGGCGTCGTATTCCATGACCGCGTGCAGAAGACGTACGTGTGCACCGTCTGCGAACGTGAGACGACGCTGACGTTCGCGGCCGATGCCGAGTTCCCCGACACGTGGGAATGCCGCACCTGCGGCGAAGAGGCCGTGCTCCGCGTCGGCGAGAGCACCGTCACGGTCGACCACAGCGACGACAAGGTCGCGCGCACGCACTGGGACATGCTCCTGGAACGCCGCACGATCCCCGAGCTCGAGGAGCTCCTCGAAGAGCGTCTGGCTTACGTGCGCGCCCGCCGCGGCGAAGGCAGCCCGTCCAAGCTCAGCGCCTGATCAGTTCTTCTCTCGGATGCCGGTCCCGTCGGGGCCGGCATCCTTCGTCTTCCGGCCGTTCCGCAGAACGAGCGCGCCGCACAGCACGAGCGCGAGAAGACTCCCCCAACCCAGAACGAGCGCGAGCGTCGGCCCGATCACGACGGCGGGTGTGAGACCGGTTCTTAGCGGCACGTCGTCGAGCATGTGCCCCGCCGTGTCTGCCTTCAGACCGGCGATCTCCGATCCGTCGGGGGCGATCATCTGACTCGTGCCGACCGTCGAGATGTTCACGACCGAGCGGCCCGTCTCGATGGCGCGCATACGGGCGAACGCGAGCTGCTGCAGATTCTCATCGGTGCCGCGGAAGTCGGCGTTGTTCGTCTGGAACATGAATACCTCGGCTCCCCCCTTCGCGCCGTCGGTGATCACGTCGTCGTAGATCACGTCGAAGCAGATCGCCAGTCCCACCTTCACGTCGCCCAGGTCGAACACCGGCGCGCTGGTGCCGGGTGTGTACTCGCGCTGGATGAGGTCGATGAGATCCGGCGCGAAGAAGTGGTAGAGCCACCGATCGGGCACGTATTCGCCGAAGGGGACGGGATGCCGCTTGTCATAGGTCTGCACCGGGTTCTGCGCGCCCGCCTTCCACAGCAGCGACGAGTTGAAGTACTCCTCTCCCCGCTGGGTGACCGCCGCGACGATGAGCGGGGCGTCGAGCTCGCTCGAGAGGCCGTCCAGAACGGCGGCGGTGGTGGCGTTCTGCGTCGGGTCGGTATCCATGCTGCCCTCCGGCCACAGCAGCACATCGAGGTGCTCGCCCAGCAGCGGTGCCGTCGCATCGAGCTGCGCCTGGAGGACGTCGTTCGGACCGCGCCGGTCGAAGTACCCCGTCGGCCCGTTGCCCTGCACCGCGCCCACGCGCAGCGTGCCGGCCGGGGTCGTCGGAAACTGCGGGATCGCCACGGTCACGATCGCGACGAGCGCAGGAGCGATCAGGAGACGCACGTCTCGCCAGCGGCGGATGCGAGCGTATTCGATGACGGCCGCGCAGACGAACACCACGAGGAACGTCACGCCGTTGACGCCCACCCACGATGCCGCCTGTGCGAGCGGAGCGTTCACCTGCGTGATCCCGATCCGTCCCCAGGGGAAGCCGCCGTAGGGGAATGTGCCCAGCAGCAGCTCTCGCATGGTCCAGAGACCCGCCACGAGTGCGGGCAGCAGCGTCACGCGCGCCCACCGCGCCGGCAGCAGCCGCGGCATCCACCGGTACGCCCAGGCGATCGTCACGGAGGCGGCCGCCGTCAGCAGAGCCTCGAGGACCGACAGTGCCACCCAGGGAACGGGGCCCAGGTACCGGCCGGTGAACGACACGTTGATGAGGAAGAAGGCGATGCCGAACGCGAAGCCGACGAGGAAGGCGGCCCACGCCCGGCGGCCGATCAGCGTCAGCAGCGCGAGCGCGACGGCGACGAACGCCATCGGCCACCAGCTGAGTGCGGGAAAGGCCGTCGTCAGCAGCGCACCGGCGACGACGGCCGCGAACGTGGCGATGCCGAGGGGCAGAACAGGGCGCGGGAGAGCGCGGGCATCGGGCACCCTTCCAGGGTAGGTCACCGATCAGACCGACGAATACGCGACGATCCCGTGCCGCACCGCCTCCAGCGCGGTGCGCGCGACGCCGGCGACCTTGCGGTCGCCGATGAGCGTGAGCTGGTCAAGCAGGTCGATCGTCTGCTTCGCCCAGCGTACGAAGTCGCCGGCCGCCATGTCGGCGTCGGCCAGCACCCGCTCCAGCGGCACGCCCCGCGCCCAGCCGTGCATGGCCTGGGCAAGACCGGCGGACACCTCGGAGGTCCCGGGCAGCTGGTGGTCGTGCTCGACGTCGTCGAGTTGTGCCCACAGCCGCTGCGTGGCGCCCAGCGCGGTGCGGAACGGTCCGCGGGGCAGCGCCCGCTCCCCCGCCGACGCCTCATCACGCCGCGGCTCGTAGACGAGGCTGCAGACGAGTGCGGCCAGGCTCGCGGCATCCAGTTCTTTCCAGATGCCGGTCCGGAGGGCCTCGGACACCAGCAGATCCCGCTCCCCGTAGATGCGGCGCAGCGTGTGTGCGGCCGGCGTGAGTGCGGTCGTGCCGTCGGCGCCGACGGTGACGTAGTCGAGCGCGGCGAGCACGTCGACCACACGATCGAACTGGCGCGCGACCGTTCCGGTGCGGGTCTCGATCTGCCGGCGGAGCTTGTCGGTGGAGCGCTTGAGCTTCCAATACCGTTCGGCCCATCGCGCGTGGCTCTCGCGATCGGGGCAGGAATGGCAGGGATGCCGCTGCATGCGCCGCCGCAGCGCCTGGATCTCGCGCTGCCGCTTCTGCCGTGCCGCGTGCGTGGCCGAGCCGTCCTTGCGGTTCAGCTTCTCCAGGTCGCTGAGCTGCCGGCGGATGCCCGAGTACCCCACGAAGTCGCCGCGGTCGCACGTCATCGGCGTGACGTAGCCGGCCAGCGACTCCTCCTGCTCGCGGACGCGCCGCGCCAGCCCCACGACGGCGCGGTCGGCCTGGAACTGCGCGAACGAGCTCTCCAGGATCTCCCGCGCCCGCGAGCGACCGAACTGGTCGATGAGGTTCACTGCCATGTTGTACGTCGGCCGGAAGCTGGAGTTCAGCGGGTAGGTACGCCGCGACGCGAGGGCTGCGACCGACTGCGGGTCCATGCCCTCGGTCCACTGGATGACCGCGTGCCCCTCGACGTCGATGCCGCGACGGCCCGCACGTCCGGTGAGCTGCGTGTACTCCCCCGAGGTGATCGCGACGCGGGCCTCGCCGTTGAACTTCTCGAGCTTCTCGAGCACGACCGTGCGGGCGGGCATGTTGATCCCGAGCGCGAGCGTCTCGGTCGCGAACACCGCCTTGACGAGCTTGCGCTGGAACAGCTCTTCGACGACCTCTTTGAACACGGGCAGAAGCCCCGCATGGTGAGCGGCGACACCGCGCTCGAGGTTGTCCTTCCACTCCCAGAAGCCGAGGACCCCGAGATCTTCGTCCGCCAGTGTGCGTGTGCGCTCGTCCACGAGCGCGCGGATCTCGTCACGCTCCTCGCGGGAGGTCAGACGCACGCCGGCGCGGCGCACCTGCTGGACGGCCGCCTCGCAGCCCACACGGCTGAAGATGAAGAAGATCGCCGGCAGCAGCCGGTCGCGATCCAGCAGCCGCACGACCTCAGGGCGGTCCATCCGCTCGATGCGGTGCACGTTCGCGGAGCGGACCGGGCGCCGCCCGCCGCGTGACGGCCGGCGGTGGCTCGCCTCATAGCCGCCGCTGCTGCGGAACGACTGCGCGCGGCGGTTGTTCTCGTAGTTCGAGCCCTTGAACGAGCGGATGCGCATGAGCTCCTGATTGACCTGGGCGGTCGCCACCCCCGCACGGTCGTCGAACAGGGGCAGCAGGTCGCCGCGCACGAGGACGTGCTGCTCGAGCGGGACGGGCCGGGTCTCCGACACGACGACCTCGGTGTCGCCGCGGACCGTGTCGAGCCAGTCGCCGAACTCCTCGGCGTTCGAGACCGTCGCCGACAGGCAGACGAGGCGGACGCTGCGCGGCAGATGGATGATGACCTCTTCCCACACCGCGCCGCGGAACCGATCGGCGAGGTAGTGGACTTCATCCATCACGACGAACATGAGCCCGCGCAGCGCGCCCGAGTCGGCGTACAGCATGTTGCGCAGCACCTCGGTGGTCATCACCACGACCCGCGCGTCACCGTTGATGCTCACGTCGCCGGTGAGCAGGCCGACGTCGTCGGGCCCGTACACGTCGACGAGCTCGCGGAACTTCTGGTTCGACAGCGCCTTGATCGGTGTCGTGTAGAACGCCTTGCGACCGGGTTCGCGCATCGCCAGGTCGACCGCGAACTCTCCCACGATGGTCTTGCCCGCACCGGTGGGAGCGGCGACCAGCACCCCGCTGCCCTCTTCGAGCGCATGGCAGGCCGCGACCTGGAAGTCGTCGAGATCGAAACGCTGCCGCGCGGCGAAGTCGGAGGTCAGCGGATGCCGGCGGTCGGCCCGTGCGCTCGCGTAGCGCTCCGCGGGGCTCGGCTCGGTCACTGCTGCACCGCTGCGCGCTTGGCCTTGCGTCGGTCGAAGAGCATCGACAGCAGCGCGGCCGCGAAGTACAGCACGCAGAGGATGCCCGCCAGCAGCAGCATCGACGTGACGTCTGCGGCCGGCGTCGCAGCGGCAGCGAAGACGACGATCACGATGATCGCCACCCGCCATCCCTTGAGGATGGCCCGTCCCGTCATGATGCCGGCCAGGTTGAGTGCGACGAGGAACACCGGGGTGATGAAGGAGATCCCCACGACCAGCAGCAGCTTGAAGACGAAGTCGTAATACGTGGAGTAGTCGTAGAACTGCGCCACGCCCTTGCCGCTCGGAACGAACATCGCCATGATCTCGACCATGTGCGGCATGATCAGCCAGCCCACGAACAGCCCGCCGACGAACAGCGGGATCGCCGCTGACAGGAACCCGATGGTGTAGCGGATCTCCTTGCGGGTGAGGCCGGGCATGATGAAGGCCCAGAGCTGCCACAGCCACACGGGCGCGGAGATGATCAGCCCGATCGAGAACGCGATGCGCATGCGCAGATCGAACCCGCTCGCGACCGTGTTGAAGTTCAGTGCCGTGTAGTTGTCACCGTTGGTCGCCGCGATCTTGGCGATCGGCTCGGTGAGCAGTGCGATCACCGGCTGACTGATGATGAACGCGATGATCATCCCGGCGACCAGGCCGCCGGCGGCGATGAACAGCCGCTTGCGCAGCTCACGCAGATGCTGCCCAAGCGACATCCGCTTGTCGTGTGAGGGCTGTTCAGGCTCCTCGACCTGCGGTGGTCCTGTCTGGGTCACGTCCGGCTACGGTTTGGTGTCACCCGCGGTGTGTGAGGCGGGAGCATCGGACGGCGAATCCGTCTTCGGCTCGCTCGGCGTGGCGGACGACGTGTCGTCCTCCTTCATCGCCTTCATCTCGCCCTTGAACACGCGGGCCGACTGACCGAGACTCTTGGCCAATGCCGGCAGCTTCGCAGCGCCGAACAGCAGCAGGATCACCGCGAGGATGATCAGCAGGTGCGGCCACCCGAATGCGCCCATGATGTCTCCTTGTCGTGCGCCGTCGGTTCAGTCTAACCCTCTGGCGCGGGAGCGTCTTCTCCGCCGCGCTCGGGAACACCGGTATCGGTGTACTGCTCGAGTCCCGCCCGCGCCCAGTCGGCCGCGGCCTCACGGGCGCCGCCCGGCTCCAGGATCTCCACTTCCCCGCCACGTCCGGCCGCCAGTCGCTTCAGGCTCGTGGGGTCGGCGACGCGGATCGCAGCCACCGTCAGGTCGCCGTGCGCGATCGTCTCCTGCGCGCGATCGAGGTAGCCGCGCAGCAGCGGCGCCACCGCGTCGGGGAACCGGATGCGCACGATGTTGCCGGTCTCGCCCATGTCGAAGAGCGCCGGTGGCTGCTCCTCGCCATGGGTGATCGCGATGTCGGTGAGCGCGAGGTCGCTGACCCGATCGAGGTGGAAGGTGCGCATCGCCTGCCGCAGATGGCACCAGCCCTGCAGGTACCACTGGCCGTCGGCGATATGGACCTTCACGGGGTCGACCGTGCGCGTTGTGGCCGGTGCGTCGGGCGCCTTGTAGGTGAACGACACGGCCACCCCGCGGCGCAGGGCCTCATCGACGCTGCCGCGGACGTCGTCCACCGGCTCGGGAGCGACGATGAGATCGGCGGGAGCGCTCGACGCCCCGCGCGCGAGCTTCGCGAGGAGTCCCGCGATGACCCCGCTCTCGCCCACGCCGGGCAGAGAGCGCGCCAGCTGCAGCCCCGCCAGCAGGGCCGCCGCCTCCCGCGCCGTCAGCCGTGGTGCGTGCTCCAGCCCGACCGCGTTGGTCAGCGAGATGCGGTCGTGCTCGTCGAGCAGGTCCCAGTCGATGTCGAAGAGGTCGTTGGCCATCTGCCAGTAGCCGGCGTCACCGGGCCTTCCGATGACGGTGAGCTTCTCGACCATCGCCCGCATCTGCGTCTCAGACACGTCGAAGTCGGCGGCCGCCTCGGCGACCGTGACCTCACCCTTGCTGATGAGGTAGGGCACCAGCTGAAGCATGAGCGCCGCGCGCTCCGTCGCAAGGACCGGGCGTGCGCCGGGGGTCATCGTGCCGCTCCGTTCATGTCGAGCGCGGCGCGCAGCCGGCGCCGCACCTCATCGCGCAGTGCCGGCGGATCGACGACGCGCACCTCGGGTCCATAGGAAGCCAGCTCGTCGGCGAAGATGTGCACATCCACGAACGGGACGCGGATGCCCTGCAGCGCGGGCACCCCGCGCCGGTGCAGCCGCAGCGCCGCCTCGGTGCCGGGGTGCACCTCCAGCAGCGCGGTCTGGCGGCGGGCGAGATCTTCGAGACCCTGCAGTGCACGCTCCCCCGCGCCCTCGCGCAGGCCCGCGTCGAAGGACTCGCGGGTCACCTTCACCGCGCCGACGATGCGGGAGAGAAGGAATGTCCGCTCCTGCTCGATCTCGGTGTCGATGCCGTACACATGCCAGCGACCCTCGTACTCCGCCAGTGCCAGCGGTCGGATGCGGCGTGTGCGCGGGGTCTCGTCGCCGGGCTTGAGATACGGGAACGTCGCCACGCGGCACTGCTCGATCGCCCGCTGCAGAGGTGCGAAGGAGCCCTCATGCAGGCTGATGCGCGGCGAATACCCGATGATGGGCTCGTCGACGGTGATGCCCAGCGACCCGATCTTGCGCAGACCGCTGCGGGCATCGGCCGACAGCGATGCCTCGCCCCAGACGCCGGCCGCCAGGTTCAGCACCGCGATCTCCTCCGGAGTGAAGGTGATCTCCTCGGGGAGCGCGTACTCGCTCGTCGGCACCCGGTATCGGGCCTGTCGCAGGTCGTCGGGCTCCAGGCGGTCGCCAATCGTCTCGATCGGCACACCGAGCGCGCGCAGCCTCTCCTTGTCGCGCTCGAACATCTTCTCCAGGGCGTCTTTCGACGCTCCCGATTCGCCCTGTTCGCGGTAACCGGAGACGGACCCCAGGATCGTGTCCTTGGTCAGCCCCTGATCGGTGGCCATCAGGGCCACCACGAGGTTCAGCAGGCGCTCCTCCGGCGCATTGCGCGCAGCGGTGGACGCAGACAGGTCATCGGCGGGCACCCACCCATCCTAGGGTCGTGCGGGGTGCGATGCCCGCAGGCGCGGCTACTGGGTGCTCGTGCTCGTGTCGGGCCCGATCCCCAGGATGTCGATGACGGCGATCTGGGTGTCCTTCGCTCCGGACTCGCCGTCGGCCGGCGGGATCACGGCGAGCACCTGAGAGCCGACCGTCTGGCCCTCGACCGCCTTCTGGAAGCCCTTCGACTTCGTCGACAGCGTCACGAACTCCGCCTGCGAATCCCATGTGGTGGAGGCCACGGACTTGTCGGACCAGTTGACGATCGTGTACTGCAGCAGCACCGGACGATCCGCCGACACCTTCTCACCGTCACCGCGCTTGAGCAGCTGGATCCTCAGGTCCTTCGGAGCACTGCTGTCGGGCACGATGACACCCGGACGGCCGCCGGGAGCGCGTACGACCGCGGGCATCCCGAAACCGCCGTTGTACACGCTGCGTCCGTTCGCCGCCGCCAGATACACCTTGCGCACATCGAGCACGGCCACGAGCGAATCAGTCGAGCTCATGCCGAGGCTCGACAGCGACGCCTCGGGGATGCCGCCCGGAGCGATCGCGACCGCTGTCCGGGTGCCGGCCGTCGCGCAGTGCAGCGCATCCTCGAAGCCCGGGAATGACTGCACCCACTGCGAGACCGGGTAGACCGTGCTCTGGTCGCCGTCGTAGGCGGTCGTCACGATGGTCTTGCCCGTGGTCGCGCTGACGAGCGCGACATCGAGGACGATCATCTGCGCGTCGCTCGTGATCGGCACCGAGCCGGTGCCGGCGATGACGTCCGCGAACTGCGTCTTCTCGGCGTGCAGCGGCGTGTCGACGTCCACCTTCGGCGCGGAGTCCGCGGAGCCCGTCACCGAGATGAGGTCCATCGTCGATGAACCGGCATCCGTCACCCGCGGGCACGAGGCCGCGGGGTCGTTGCTGGACGCACAGCCGACGAGAGCGACGGCCGTCAGGGACAGGACGGCGAGGGCAGCGGGGAACTTGCGCACCGGAACAGTCTAGGCGGTCTCGTTCGGCGTCTCGTCCGCAGCGCGCCTGTCCGCTGCCGCCCGACGTGCGCCGTCGGCCGCCCGCTCGGCGTCTCGGACCCGCTTGCGCAGGTTCTTGTCGGTGATCTGCCGGTCGCCCACGGCCCCCGGCGTCCACACCTCGACGTCTTCGTCCCCATACGCCGTCTTTCGCACGGCGCGCCGACGCACATCCGGCGGAACGGCGCCCGGGGCCAGACGCCGTGCGGTCAGCAGGAACCCGGTGTGCGCGACCATGCGGTGGTCCGGGCGGACGGCGAGACCGTCCACGTGCCAGCCGCGGACCATCGTCTCGCTCGATTCCGGCTCGGTGAACAGGCCGGTCCCCCGGATGAACTCGGCGACCCGGCTGAGCTGCGTGGCCGTGGCGACGTAGCAGAGCACCACGCCACCGGGGACGAGGGCGTCGGCCACCGCGGGGATGCACTCCCACGGCGCGAGCATGTCGAGGACGACGCGGTCGGCCGTGCCGGCAGCGAACGCGGCGGGCAGTGCGTCGCTCAGATCCCCCAGGACGATCTCCCAGTTCTCCGGGAGCGCACCGAGGAAGGTCGTCGCATTGGCGCGTGCGACCTCGGCGAACTCCTCGCGTCGCTCGAAGGAGACCAGCCGTCCCTGCGGGCCGATGGCGCGCAGCATCCACAACGAGAGCGCTCCCGATCCGACGCCCGCCTCCACCACCGTCGCACCGGGGAAGATGTCGGCCTGTGCGAGGATCTGCGCGGCATCCTTCGGATACACGATCGCGGCGCCGCGGGGCATCGACATCACGAAGTCGCGCAGGAGCGGTCTCAGCGCGAGGTACTCGGTGTCGGAGCTGTTCCGCACCACCGACCCGTCGGGCAGCCCGACGAGGGCGTCGTGACGCAGGACGCCGCGGTGCGTGTGCAGCTCGCCGCCCTCACGAAGGGTGATGGTGTGCAGCCTGCCCTTGGGGCCGGTCAGCTGCACACGGTCGCCGTAGCAGAACGGGCCGCTCGGGCGGGGGAAGTCGGTCATGCGGAGCCTTCGGGACGGTGGTCGGTGTACAGGTCGGCGAGGTCGCCGACGGTGCGGCCCTCGAGAGTGGGCCAGAGCGCATGGGCGCCGACGCCGGTCAGCGAGACCATGAGCGGGACGCCGAGGGTGACGGCGCCGGAGGCGACGGCAGCGCGGAGGCCGTTGGGAGAGTCCTCGATGGCGACGACCTGGTGCGGATCGACGCCGAGGAGCTCGCTCCCCTGCAGATAGGGGTCGGGGTAGGGCTTGGGCCGCGTCACGTCGTCGCCGGCGACGATGACGTCGAAGGCATCGAAGTCGATGAGGTCGACAACCGTCTGCGCCATGCGGCGCATCGACATCGTGACCAGCGCGGTCTTCACGCCGGCATCCTTCAGCGCCTTCAGTAGCTCACGGGCTCCGGGCCGGAACGGCACACCGTCGCGCAGGAGGGACGCCAGCACCTCATCCGTCAGATGCTGGACGATGGCCGCGACATCCATCCGCACGCCGGCGTCCTGAAGGAGACGCGCCGCGTCTTCGAGGCCGAGCCCGACCATGTGCAGCGCCTGCTCCTTCGTCCAGGTGCCGCCGTACGACTCCACCAGGGGCCCCTCGGCCGCCATCCAATAGGGCTCGGTGTCGACGAGGGTCCCGTCCATGTCCCAGAGGACGGCTGCGGGAAGGCGGGAGCTCATCCCTCCATCGTATCGAGACACCCGCGGCGGGCCGGGCGAGTCGGTCGCGGGCGGCGCCTATTCTGGAGGAGGAACGATCGTGGGAGGGGCACGAGTGGACGGATTAGGCCGGCGGGTACTCGTCGTCGCCTTCGACGGCTGGAACGACGCTGGCGAGGCGGCGACCTCGGCGACGGCGCTGCTCAAAGAGACGGGCGCCTACGAGCCCGTGTTCGCCGTCGACCCCGAGCTCTACTTCGACTACCAGTACACGCGACCCGAGATGCATGCGGAGCCCGACGGGCGGCGCACGCTGACGTGGCCGGATGCCACGGTCTACCGCCCCTCGGGACGGCCGCGCGGCACGCAGCTCTGGCTGCTGACCGGGGTCGAACCGGCGCGCGCCTGGAAGGCGTTCTCGGCCGAGCTCGTGGATGTCATGCTCCGCGAGGATGTGACGGGTCTCGTCGCCCTCGGATCGATGATGTCCGACGTGCCGCACACGCGCCCGATCTCCGTGTTCGCGGGCAGCGACAACGACCGGCTGCGCGCCGCCCTCGGAGTCGAGAAGCCCTCCTATGAGGGACCGGTGGGCATCCTCAGCGCACTGTCCGTGGCGGCCGAGGAGGCAGGCATCCCCACCATCGGGCTCTGGGCCAGCGTGCCGCACTATGTCGCGGGCCACACGCCGTCACCGAAGGCGACCCTCGCGCTCCTGGAGAAGCTCGAGGAGATCACCGGCACCGCGGTCCCCCGCGGAGACCTCGCTGCGCAGGCCGCGACCTGGGAGGCCACGATCGACGCCGCAGCCGCCGAGGACGACGAGATGAGCGAGTACATCCGTCAGCTCGAGCAGGCCCGCGACACGTGGGATTCGCCCGAGGCCTCCGGCGACGCGATCGCCCGCGAGTTCGAGCGGTACCTGCGTCGCGGCGGTGAGGGCAAGCCGGGCCGCGACGACCCCCGTCGTTAGGGCTCGATCACGCCCATGCTCAGCAGGACGATGATCGTCGCGCCGATGGCGACGCGGTAGACCACGAACGGCAGGAAGCTGTGCTTGGAGATCCACTTCATGAAGAACGCGATCACGGCCAGCCCCACGACGAAGGCCACGACGGTGGCAGCCGCCGTCTCGCCCATCGTGAAGACCTCCTGCGTCGGCGACTTCACGGTCTTGACGAGCTCGAACAGTCCACTGCCGAACACGGCCGGGATCGCCAGGAGGAACGCGTATCGCGCCGCAGCCTCGCGTGTGTATCCGAGAAGCAGCCCGGCGGTGATGGTGCCGCCCGAGCGTGACACGCCCGGGATGAGCGCGAGGGCCTGCGCGAAGCCGTAGATGACGCCGTGCCCGACGGTCAGGTCGTCGAGCGAGCGACGCTGCTTCGCGTACATGTCCGCGATCCCGAGGATGACGCCGAAGACGATGAGGCTCAGCGCGACGATCCACAGCGATCGCAGCGTCGTCTCGATCGCGTCCTGGAAGAGGAGCCCGAGCACGACGATCGGGATGGTGCCGATGATGATCAGCCAGCCCATCTTCGCGTCGGGGTCGTTGCGCGGAATCCTTCCGAACAGCGCGCGGAACCAGTGCCCGATGATGCGCACGATGTCACGCCAGAAGAAGACGATGACAGCGGTCTCGGTGCCGATCTGCGTGATCGCGGTGAAGGCCGCTCCGGGGTCGCCGGCGTCGGGCAGGAACGCCCCGACGATGCGGAGATGCGCGCTGGACGAGATCGGCAGGAACTCGGTGAGGCCCTGGACGAAACCCAGGAAGATCGCCTCGATCAGGTGCATGGACGCCTTTCGGTCGGAAGGGAGGTGGAGGAGAGCAGGGCGGACGGTGTCAGCAGGTGCGGAGGAGATCGGCGAGCACGTCGCGGCCGAAGTCGAGCGCGTCGAGCGGCACACGCTCGTCGACGCCGTGGAAGAGCCCGGTGAAGTCGAAGCCCGCGGGGAGGCGCAGCGGGGCGAACCCGTAGCCGGCGATGCCCAGGCGCGAGAGCGCCTTGTTGTCGGTGCCGCCGCCCATCAGATACGGCATCACCGGTGCGCCGGGATCGGCACGATCGAGGGCGGCGAGCATCGCCTCGACGAGCGCGCCGCCGAAGGCCGTCTCCAGGCCGATGTCACGGGTGACGACCTCCACGTCGATGTCGTCGCCGACGATCCGGCGGATGTCGGCGAGCACCTCGTGCTCCGTGCCGGGGAGCACGCGTACGTCGATCGCCGCCGAGGCGGTGTCGGGGATCACGTTGTGCTTGTATCCGGCTTCGAGACCGGTGGGGTTGGATGTCGTGCGCAACGTCGACCGCACGAAGCCCGCCGCGGGGCCGGTGAGGTCGGCCAGCGCGTCCGGATCCTCGGCCGGCTCCCCCGTCAGCTCCGACAGCTGTGCGACCAGCGCGCGGGTGGTCTCGGTCAGCCGCACGGGCCACTGCGTGCGCCCCACGGCCGCGACGGCCTCGGCCAGGCGGGTCACGGCGTTGTCAGGGTGGAAGCCGCTGCCGTGGCCTGCGCGGCCCCGCGCACGCAGCCGCAGCCAGAGCAGGCCCTTCTCCCCCACCTGCAGCAGGTAGGCACGGGTGCCGCCCACCGTGATCGAGTACCCGCCGACCTCGCTGATCGCCTCGGTGGCGCCGTCGAACCACTCCGGCCGGTCGCGGACGACGAGCGCCGAGCCGAGCACGCCGCCGTTCTCCTCATCGGCGAAGAACGTGAGGATGACATCCCGCGCCGGCTGCTCTCCGCCGCGCAGCAGATCAGCGACCGCTGTGAGCATCATGGCGTCCATGTTCTTCATGTCCACGGCCCCGCGGCCCCAGAGCATGCCGTCGCGGATCTCTCCGGCGAAGGGGTCGACGCTCCAGTCCTCGGCGATCGCCGGCACGACATCGAGGTGCCCGTGCAGCACGAGTGCGGGCCGCGTGCGGTCGCGACCAGGGATGCGCACCGAGAGATTGGTGCGGCGGTCGACGGGCTCGTAGACCTCGGGATGCAGACCGAGCGCCTCGAGGTAGGCGATCACGTACTCCGCGGCCTCGCGCTCGCCGACAGCACGTCCGCCGCCGTGGTTCGTCGTGTCGATGCGGATGAGGTCCCGCGCGATACGGGCGACCTCGCTGAGTTCGGGCGCATCGCGGTTGTCGGGCATGAGGACCAGGCTACCTGTTGCCCCGGGCGTCATCGGCGCGCCCGGGGTTCGCGGCGGTTCGATCCGGCGCGCAGAACGTGATAATGTCATTCCTCGGTTGCGAAACCGAAAACCACCTGCGCGGGTGGCGGAATAGGTAGACGCGCTAGCTTGAGGTGCTAGTGCCCGTATTAGGGCGTGGGGGTTCAAGTCCCCCCTCGCGCACAGATGGAAAAGGGTCCCGAAAGGGGCCCTTTTCCCTTTGTCGGCGGGGCCGGCGCGAGCCCCCCAAAGGCTGGGCCCTCAGCCCCGCGAGACGAGGTATTCGTCGATCGCACGAAGGGCCTGCGCGCGGTAGTCCTCCTTGCTGAGATAGTGCGCGTAGTGCGGCACCCTCACCATCCGTGCGCCGTCATGCCAGTGCTCGCGCAGCAGAGCGAACAGATCGCCGCCGAACACGATGACCAGAGGATCGTCACTCCCGACCGCCGCGAGCTCGTCGTCGAGCCGTGCCAGCTGATCGCGCACGACCAGCGGATGCGCGCGCAGGAACGCGATCGTGCGCTTCGCTCCGTAGCACTCGATGCCCTTGAACGCGTCGGTCAGGTACGCGCCCCAGAACAACGTCGCCCGGTACGCGTGGCGCAGCTTGAAGTGGTTCGCCCGTGGCGACGGATCGTGGAAGTTGCTGAACGGCACGGGCATCGGCGCGCCCGATCCGTTGATGCCCAGCATCACGACCTCGGGCTGCAGGGTGTCCAGCAGGTGCTCGTTCTGTTCCGGGTCGAGCACCGACATCTCTCCCACGCCGTCCTTCACCCCCTGACCGGGCCGGGCATCCGCCCAGACGGCCCAGCTGCCCACCACGCCCCAGTCCCGTCGTGCCTCCTCGAAGCGGTCACGCGTGATGCTCATCGAGCGCCTTTCTTCCACGATCGTCCGTCTCTCAGTCTTCCGCACCCGCCGGGTGCTCGATCCGCCGCCGCGTGCGCGATAGGTTCGACCCGTGGCATCCCGCTCTCGTACGAAGACCGCACCCGCCTGGCGCAGCCGGTCGGCGATTCCGGTGCGGACCCTGCCGTCACCCGCACACGACACCCCGACCGCGACAGGCCGCATCCCCCTTGTGGATCCGCGACCGACCCTGCCGGGAGTCGGGATGCTCCACCCCAAGGCCTTCTCCGGTGAGGTCGTTCCCTTCCAAGTCGTGGCGTTCCGTGAGGGGCATGACCTGATCGGCGCCCAGCTGCGGCTGTTCACGCCCTCCGGTGACGCCTCGGTGCATCGCCTCGCACCGCTCGCGGACGGCTTCGACACGTGGCGCACAGAGATCGCGCTGCTCGCCGAGGGCGACTGGACCTTCCGGTTCGAGGCGTATGCAGACGACTTCGCCACCTGGCGGCACGCGGCCGCGCTGAAGATCGCAGCGGGAGTGGATGTCGCGGTCATGGCACTGCTCGGTGCGCAGCTGTGCACGCGCGCCGCGGCCGAGACCGATCGCCCCGCCCGGCAGCGCACCGCACTGCGCCGCTGGGCCAAGGCGCTGGGCGCCGCGACCGACGACCCGACCACGGCGCTCGAGATCGTTCGCGATGCGGACCTGGCCGTCGTCTTCCACGACCGCCCGCTGGCATCGCTGGCGACGATCGGCGAGACGTTCCCGCTGCGCGTCGAACGCGAGCGCGCCGGCGTGGGTGCCTGGTACGAGTTCTTCCCGCGCTCGGAGGGCGCGATCCGCGAGAGCGACGGCACCGTGCACAGCGGCACGTTCGCGACCGCGTCCGCACGGCTGCCCGAGGTCGCAGGCATGGGCTTCCAGGTCGTGTACCTGCCGCCGATCCACCCGATCGGCGTGACCAACCGCAAGGGCCCGAACAACTCGCTCACCGCGGGCCCCGGCGACCCGGGATCACCGTGGGCGATCGGTGCCGCCGCCGGCGGCCACGATGCCGTCCACCCCGACCTGGGCACGCTCGACGACTTCCGCGGCTTCGTCGCCGACGCGCGCTCCGAGGGGCTCGAGATCGCGCTCGACCTGGCGCTGCAGGCCTCTCCCGACCATCCCTGGGTGACGACGCATCCGGAGTGGTTCACCACGCTGCCCGACGGCACCATCGCCTTCGCCGAGAACCCGCCGAAGAAGTACCAGGACATCTACCCGATCAACTTCGACAACGACCCCGACGGGCTGAGCGCCGAGGTGCTGCGCATCGCCCTGCACTGGATCGCACAGGGCGTGCACATCTTCCGCGTCGACAACCCGCACACGAAGCCGCTGTGGTTCTGGGAATGGCTCATCCGCGAGGTCACTGCGCGGCATCCCGAGGTCGTGTTCCTCGCCGAGGCGTTCACGCGCCCGAATCCGATGCAGGCGCTGGCCCGCGTCGGCTTCCAGCAGAGCTACTCGTACTTCACCTGGCGCAACACGAAGGCCGAGCTCGAGGAGTTCCTGACCGGCGTCAGTCACGAGACGGCCGACGTCTTCCGCCCGAACCTGTTCGTGAACACTCCCGACATCCTCACCGAGTACCTGCAGTTCGGCGGACGGCCCGCCTACCGCATCCGTGCCGCCATCGCTGCGACGGCAGCGCCGCTGTACGGCGTGTACGCCGGGTACGAGCTCTACGAGAACGTGTCGCGTCCGGGCTCGGAGGAGAACATCGACAACGAGAAGTACGAGTACAAGTTCCGCGACTGGGCGGCCTCTGAGGCCTCCGGCGACTCGCTCGCCCCGTACCTCCGCCTGCTCAACGGCATTCGTGCCGCGCACCCGGCGCTGCGACAGCTGCGCAATCTGACGGTGCAGTACAGCGACGACGACGCGGTCCTCGTCTATGTGAAGCACGCCGACGGCGTGCTGACCGGCACCGGCGAGGACGACACCATCATCGTGGTGGCCAACCTCGATCCGCACTCGGTCCGGCAGACGACGATCCACCTCGACACCCGGCTGTTCGGCATCGCGCCGGGCGAGCAGTACGCGGTGCGCGACCTCGTCACGGGTGCCGACTGGACGTGGACGGATCACAACTTCGTCCGGCTCGACGCGTTCGCCGAGCCGGTCCACATCGTGCAGGTGAAAGGGCGGTCATGACCTCCGACGAACTCCTCGACCGCGTCGCCGCGGGCGCCCACCATGCGCCGCACGATGTGCTCGGACTCCATGAGGGGCGGGATGCCGCGGGCCGGCCGATCTGGCGGGTGCGGGCGCGACGCCCTCTGGCCGAGACGGTGACCGCCGTGTTCGCCGACGGCGACCGGGTTCCCCTGGCGCATGTGCGGTCGGGCATCTGGGAGGGCACCCGGCACGGCCGCGCGGACGCCTACGAGCTCGTCACGACCTACCCCGACGGCCCCGACTTCACCGCCGACGACCCGTACCGTCATCTGCCGACGGTCGGCGAGTTCGACCTGCACCTGATCGCTGAGGGGCGGCACGAGCGACTGTGGGAGGTCCTGGGCGCCCATGTGCGCGACGCCGACGGAAGCTCCGGCACCGCCTTCGCCGTCTGGGCGCCCGACGCACGGGCCGTGCGGGTGGTGGGCGACTTCAACGGCTGGGACGGCGCGGGCCATGCCCTGCGCACCCTCGGCTCCAGCGGCATCTGGGAGCTGTTCGTGCCCGGTGTCGGCATCGGCACGGTGTACAAGTACGAGATCCTCACGCCCGACGGCGACTGGATCCTCAAAGCCGATCCGCTCGCTCGCCTCGCCGAGACTCCCCCGGCCACCGGATCGGTCGTCACCGCGTCGTCCTACGCGTGGCGGGACGAGGACTGGATGGGCGCGCGCGCCTCGGCTCAGCCGGTCGACCGGCCGATGTCGGTCTACGAGCTGCACATGGGCTCGTGGCGCCCGGGACTCGGCTATCGCGACATCGCCGACCCGCTCATCGCGCACGTGCACGAGCTCGGGTTCACGCACGTCGAGTTCCTTCCCCTGGCCGAGCACCCGTTCGGCGGCTCGTGGGGCTATCAGGTGAGCGGGTATTACGCGCCGACCAGCCGGTTCGGCACGCCCGACGACCTGCGCCATCTCATCGATCGGCTGCACCAGGCCGGTATCGGCGTGCTCCTCGACTGGGTGCCGGGCCACTTCCCCAAGGACGGGTTCGCGCTCGGGCGGTTCGACGGACGGCCGGTGTACGAGCATCCCGATCCTCGACGCGGCGAGCACAGGGACTGGGGCACGTACATCTTCGACTACGGCCGCAACGAGGTGCGCAACTTCCTGGTGGCCAATGCGCTGTACTGGCTCGACGAGTTCCACGTCGACGGGTTGCGAGTGGACGCCGTCGCCTCCATGCTCTACCTCGACTACTCCCGGGTGGACGGCGAGTGGGAGCCCAACATTCACGGCGGCAGGGAGAACCTCGAGGCCATCCGCTTCCTGCAGGAGACGAATGCCACCGCCTACCGGCTGCACCCGGGTATCGCGATGATCGCCGAGGAGTCGACCAGTTACGCCGGCGTGACGGCACCGACATCGCAGGGCGGCCTCGGATTCGGGTTCAAGTGGAACATGGGATGGATGAACGACTCCCTCGTCTACGTCGAGCGCGACCCGATGTACCGCTCGTACCACGCCGGCGAGCTGTCGTTCTCGTTCGTCTACGCGTTCAGCGAGAACTTCGTCCTGCCGATCAGCCACGACGAGGTCGTGCACGGCAAGGGCAGCCTGCTCTCGAAGATGCCCGGTGACCACTGGCGCAAACTCGCGAACGCGCGCGCCTTCCTGGCGTACATGTGGTCGCATCCCGGCAAGCAGTTGCTGTTCATGGGCCAGGAATTCGGCCAGCTCTCGGAGTGGTCCGAGTCGCGCAGCCTGGACTGGTGGCTGCTCGATCAGCCGAGTCATCGTCAGCTGCAGGACTTCGTCGCCGCCCTCGGACGCACCTACCGCGACACCCCGGCGCTCTGGGCGCGCGACGGCGACGCCGACGCGTTCCGTCGTCTGGGCGCGCCCGACTGGCATCCCGACGTCCTGGCGTTCTCGCGCGAAGACAGAGACGGCGGGATGCTGGTGGCCCTGTGCAACTTCGGCGGCAACCCCGTCGACGGCATGGTGCTCGACCTGCCGCGGCCGGGCCGCTGGCGCGAGCTGCTCAACTCCGACGCCGTCGCCTACGGCGGCTCAGGGGTCGGGAACATGGGGACGGTCGACGCCGATGCGCAGGGGCGTGCGCGAGTGACGCTGCCGCCGCTGGGCGTGCTCTGGCTGGTGCCCGACAGGGACTGACGAGAACAGCAGCGCTAGAACAGCAGCGAGGTGAGGCGGCGGCGCGCCGCACCCACACGGGGGTCCGCCTCGCCCACGAGCTCGAAGAGTTCGAGCAGCCGCTCACGCACCTCAGTGCGGTCGTCGCCGGGCAGTTGGGCGAACAGGTCGAGCAGGCGCGCGAACGCGTCGTCGACGTGCCCGCCGGCGATGTCGAGATCGGCGACCGCGAGCTGGGCATCGATGTCGGTCGGCGCCTGCGCGGCCGCGGTGCGCACGGTTTCGGCGTTCGCGTTCTGCACACGCTGCAGCAGCCGGACCTGGCCGAGGCCCGCCTTGGCCTCGGCATCGGCGGGGCTCTCGGCCAGCGCCTGCTCGTAGGCCGTGATGGCGCGGGCGTAGTCGCCCTCCTCGATCGCGGCGAACGCCTCGGCGTGCAACGGGGGCATCGGCGGCTCCGCCGGCTCTTCGGCCGGGGCATCCTGCCCCATCGGCACGCTACCCGTCACGCCGTTCTGCGCCGCGACCTGCAGCAGCTGAGTGAAGACCTCGCGCACCTGCTCCTCGGGCACCGCACCCGTGAACAGCGGGACGGCCTGCCCGGCCAGGACGGCCACCACCATGGGGATGGACTGGGCGCGGAACGCCTGCGCGAGCTGGGGGTTCGCGTCCACATCGACCTTGGCGAGCACGATCCGGCCGGCGAACTCGGCGACCACCTTCTCCAGCACCGGGCTGAGCTGCTTGCACGGCCCGCACCACTCCGCCCAGAGGTCGAAGACGACCGGAACCGTCTTGGACAGCTCGGCCGCCTGCGGGAACGTCGCGTCGGTGACATCGATGATCACGCCGGACGCCGGGGTGCCGGCCTCTCCGCCGGTGTCGCCCGCGGCGGGTGCCGTCGCGGCGGGACGGTTGCGCAGCGAGGACAGGTCGACGGCGCCGCGCAGGACGGCGCCCGGGTTGGGCTGGCTCATTGGCTGATCACCTTGGCTCCGAGAATGTTGGACGAGTACCCGAGCAACCGGATCTGGGCATCCGTGGAGCCCACTCCGGGAACGTAGAAGAACAACTGATCACTGTACGTCGTGTTGAAGCCGGACTGCGATTCCTTCACCCCGGTGAGCGCCTTGACCGTGTCGTTCTTGGTGAGCTTGATGACCGAGTCCTTGCTGGTGGGCGTGACGGTCTCCACCTCGTCGACGTTCACCGCGACGATCGCGCCGCTCTCCAGGGTCGCGAGAGCCAGCGGGTCCTCGGCGCCGGCCTCCGAGGAGAACGACATCTTGCCGGTCTTCTTGCCCGAGTCTTCGTCCTTGGCGGTCTTCTCGAACTCTGCGAGCTGCTTCTTGCGGCTCTCGGCGACGCCCTTCAGGAACGGATCGTCGTCGGTCGCGAAGAGGGCCGCGTACTTGCTCTTGTCACCCTTGTCGATCACATCGGCGTATGCCGCGGCGATCTGGCTGGGCGGCATCACGAGGAACGACGAGTCCGGCTGGACCGCCGCCGCGCCGAGGTAGGCGGGTGCGACGTCGGGCAGAGCGTCGGCCTCCAGCCGACCGGTGTAGGCGACCTTGTACTCCGACCACGGATCGGCCTGGGTGATCATCATCATCGTCGACGCGACGGTGTCATCATCGCCGCTCTTCTCGTCGGCGACCAGGAGCACGGTGCGGGGCCAGCCGTTGTACGCCTGCGGCAGCACGACCTTGAGCCCGCCGGCCGGCAGCGGGTCGAGCGCCGCCTGATCGGAGATCTTCTTGCGAAGCGTGTAGTTGGTCTTGCGCTCGGCCAGAGGCGCGCCCGTGAGCCGGGTCGCCGCCAGCGTCGCGTCCTTCTTCTCATCGGCCTTGCTCACAGCGGTGGAGATGCGGCCGAGGATGCGGTCCGCCTGCGTCGCGGTGACCGCCGGGGCCTGCGCGTCGTCGGCGTCCACGACCGTCGCCGTGGGGGTGGGCGTCGGTGAGCCTCCGAACTCGGGCCACGCGTCTGCGGTGCAGCCGGTGAACGCCAGGCTCGACACGACCACGAGCGGCAGCGCGAGGAACGCACGACGGCGCCGAGTGGGTGCCTTCGCGGGGGTTCCCGCACTGATCACGCCCTTGCCCTCCGCCTCGACGGCCAGATCGATCGGCTCGGTCTCGGGCAGCGGAGGCAGGGCCTTTCGACGTGGACCCCGCGAGCGACGCATCCTGCGGATCCCGAGGATGTAGAGGAACACGCCCACGAGCATGAGGATGCCGCCGCCGACGATGAGCGGACCCGCCCAGGGCGTCGAGCGGTGGATCGCCCAGGTGACGGAGATGTCGGCGGGAGCCGGGTCGGTTCCATCCGTGGCGAGCAGGACACTCATCGTGTCGGGCAGCTGAAGGTGCTCGATGAGGATGTCGTCCTGCTGGAACTCGTCGAGCCAGAGGTCCGCCCCTGCGGGGTCGCGGTGCGCGGCATCCGGAACCTTGCCGTTCTCATCCGCCGTCGGCGGTACGACGGCCGTCTTGACCTTGTCGTCCGCGCCGAGGGTCACCGCGTTGTACTCGGTGTCGCTCAGCCACGCCTTCAGATCGGCCGTCGAACCGTAGGCGGCGAACACAGTGCCGTCGGCGGCGGCGCGCAGCGTCTGCGATCCGGGCAGGCGGTCGAGCACTGCTCCGTCGATGAGGGTGTACGACGCCGTGTCGGACACGTCGATCGTGGATGTCTCCGACTTCGGCCCCTGGAAGATGGTCCGCTGCGCCACACCGCTCGCGATCATCACGGCGGCCAGCACGAAGGCGGCCACAGCCCACACGAATCGCACGAATAGTTCCTCCCCGGCCGGGACGTGCGCCCAGCCGATGACTCGACGTTCCAGACTAGCGAACACGACCTGTGTGCGTCCCGGGAGGGTCGTTGTCCCCGCCTGGCGGACCGCCCAGTAGTCTGGCACACATCGCCGACGACGAAGGAGAGCCGTGAAGATCCAGAACCCATTCCGCGTGGCGCTCGTGGCGACGCTCGGGGTCGGCCTCGGGCTCCTTCTGATCGGCAGCATCCAGACGCTCTCCACGATTCTGCTCTATCTCGGCACGGCACTCTTCCTGGCGCTCGGACTCGAACCGGTCGTCGCTTTCCTCGTCCGTCGCCGTCTTCCGCGCTGGACCGCGGTGCTCATCACGATCGTCGCCGTGCTCGCCCTGTTCGCCGGCGTCGTGCTCCTCGTGGTGCCGACCATCGTCGACCAGATCTCACAGCTCGTCGCGTCGGTCACCACGATCGTGCAGGACCCGAACACCCTCGGCAATTTCAAGACGTGGGTCGAGAACACCTTCCCCGGGCTGCAGGTCGACACGGTGTTCGAGACCGTGCAGGACTGGGTCCTGAAGAACCTCGGGAGCATCAGCGGTTCGATCGGCCAGGGCGTGCTGAAGGTGGGCATCGCCTTCCTCACCGGGATGACCGGCGCGTTCATCGTCCTCATCCTGACCATCTACTTCACGGCATCCATCCCGTCCCTGAAATCAGCGGTCTACCAGCTGGTCCCGGCGTCGCGCCGGGCGCGCTTCATCGACCTCTCGGAGCAGATCAGCGATTCGGTCGGCCATTACGTCATGGGCCAGGTGACGCTCGGCGTGATCAACGGCATCCTGAGCTCGATCTTCCTGTCGATCATCCACGCGCCGTTTCCGGCCGTGCTCGCGGTCGTCGCGTTCTTCTTCTCACTGATCCCCCTCGTCGGCACGCTCACGGGATCCGTGATCATCGTGCTCACCTGCCTCATCCCGGGTCTCGGCGCGCCGACGACCGCACTCATCGCCGCGATCTACTACCTGATCTACATGCAGCTCGAGGCGTATGTGATCTCTCCGCGCATCATGAGCCGCGCCGTGTCGGTGCCCGGCGGAGTCGTCGTCGTCGCGGCCCTCGCCGGCGGGTCCCTTCTCGGGCTCCTCGGCGCGCTGATCGCGATCCCGGTGGCGGCGGCCGTGCTGATCATCTACCGTCAGGTGATCATCCCCCGGCAGAACGAGCGCTGACTCAGCCGGCTTCGGGACCGTTCCATTCGGTCGGCAACGGCGCTGCGCCCGGGTTGACCACCGCGACGATCTCGTTCAGCACGCGGCGAGTCTGGTTCTCGCCCACCCAGAGGTGGCGCGCGCCCTCGACCGCGATCATCCTCGCGTGGGGCAGCGCCGCGAAGCGCGGACCCGCATCCGCCGGCGGCAGATAGTCGTCGTGTTCGGGCACCAGAGCGATCACCGCGCGCGGATCGTCGCCCCACGCCGAGAGCTCCTCCTGCGTGGTCCGGTGCAGCGGCGGCGAGAGCAGGATGAGGCCCTCGACCGGGAAGGCGCGCCCGTGCTTGAGGGCGACCTCGGTGCCGAACGACCATCCGACCAGCCAGGGGTGCGGCAGGCGGCGCTCCCCCACGAAGCGCATGGCGGCGGCCAGGTCATGGCGCTCGGTCTCGGCGCCGCCGAATGTGCCCTCGCTGCGCCCTCGCGGCGACGTGGTCCCCCGCGTGTTGAACCTCAGGACGGCGATGTCCGCGAGTGCCGGCAGGCGCCCTGCGGCCTTGCGCAGGATGTGGGAGTCCATGAAGCCGCCGGCTGTCGGCAGCGGGTGCAGGGTGACCAGCGTCGCCACCGGATCGCGCTCTGCCGGTGACGCCAGCTCGCCCACGAGGGTGAGCCCGTCATCGGTGTGCAGCTCGATGTCTTCACGCCGAGCGGGCAGCTGCACCGCACCACGGATCTCCATTCAGTACACCTTCCAGCAGTGCGTGTGCCAATGACGGCGGGCGGCGAGGTCCGCGGCGTCGCCCAGGATCCCATCCGCACGCCACACGACGAGGTGCGCGACACCGACCGCAATCGTGCCGCCGCAGCCGGGACAGACGTACTGCTTCTGCGCCTGGCGAGCTGAGAGCGGCTGCACCGTCCAGTCAACGCCGCGACGGACCTCGGTGCGCTTGAACCCCGCGACGAAGGCATCGAAGGAGTCCCCGCGCGATGGTTCGGGACGCCGCCGGTTCGACCGCGGCATCGGGTCAGTACCAGCCGGTGGACTGCGAGTGCCCCCACGCGCCGCACGGCGTGCTGTAGCGCGACGTGATGTAGCCGAGCCCCCAGGTGATCTGCGTGGCGGGGTTCGTCGCCCAGTCGGCCCCGGCGGAGGCCATCTTGCTGCCGGGCAGCGCCTGCGGGATCCCGTAGGCACCGCTCGCGTTCGCGGCGTTCACACGCCACCCGGACTCACGGTTCCACAGCGCGACGAGGCACGAGAACTCGCTGTCGCCCCAGCCGCGGGCCTTGACCATCTTGTAGGCGATGGCCTGCGCTGTGCCGGCCGACGGCGCCACAAAGGTGGAGGCGACGGATGCCGTCACGGAGGTGCTCGAGCTCGTCTCGACGGGCTTCGGCTTGACCGAGGCCGTATAGCTCTCGCGGTCGATCGCCGCCGCCCCGGTGGATTCGGAGGCCACCTCGACCGACTGGGCATCGCCCAACGCGCTCGTGTACAGCGTGACCGGCGCGGAATCGGACGCGTTCGCAGCCGGCGTCAGAACGGCGCCGAGGGGGCTGAGGCAGGCGACCGCCAGCCCGAGGACGGCGAGACCGGCGAATCCGGCCTTGGCCACCGCGGGCGCCGTGCGACGTCGTCGAACACGGCGGCGGGGAGCCGGGGCCTGCGGGGTCGCCGCATTCTTCAGATCACGGCGCAGCACTGCGCGGGGCGTCTCGGGTGTGGTGGGGGTGCCGGAAGTCACAGTGCCCACGAGTCTACAGAGACGGGCGCGGATTCGCCATGACGACGTGCCGTGGTCATCAGCCGACCGCGAGCATCACGTCGACCACGGCGTCGAGCAGGGCGTCCACCTGCTCCTCCCGATAGCCACGCCGTTGCATGCGGAAGGCCACCGTCCGCACCTGCTCAACGGTCACCGGACGCCCGTCGGCGAGGTAGGCCGCGAGCTTGTCGGCGACGAGGTCGACCTCGTCCAGCCGATACCCGTACCCGAGCAGGCGAGCCCGCGCGAAGCGATGCCGCGGCTCGCGGGTCAGGTGATCCAGGATCTCCTGTGCCTGAGCCCTCGTCTGGTCGATCCACGCGCCGGTGCCGGCCATGGACAGCGCTTCCTTCCGCTCCCGGGCGGCGAAGGCGTCTTCCACCCGACTGAGCGCCGCATCGACGGCATCCGGCTGATATCCGCGCTTCACCAGCGGGAACACCACCGAACGGATGTCGGATGCGCGCAGGCTGCCTTCGCTCTGCGGGCTCTCGAACGCGAGTCGTGCGCGCTCGAGGAATTCGTCCACGTCCGTGCGCGCGTAGCCACGCTCACGTCCGGATGTGCGGGGGAAGGTCGCCTGCGCGGCGGTGCGGGCTTCGGGGCGGGATGTCGTCATCGTGTCACCAGGGGGGTCAGCAGGTAGTACAGCGCCAGGGCGGCCCCGGCGGACGGGAGGATGGAATCGAGGCGGTCGAGCACTCCCCCATGGCCGGGCAGCCATGAACTCATGTCCTTGATGCCAAGGTCGCGCTTGATCATGGACTCGCCCAGATCACCGATGGTCGCGGTGAACAGGATCACGAGTCCGAAGATGATCCCGCTGGCCCACGGCAGTCCGAGCATGAAGGCGGACAGAAGGATGCCGGCGACGACTGCCCCCACGACGGCACCGCCGAATCCTTCCCATGTCTTCTTCGGGCTCACGCGCGGCGCCATCGGGTGCTTGCCGAGGGTGAGGCCGGTCGCGTACGCCGCCGTGTCCGCGACGATCGCGAGAATGATGAACGCCAGGACCCAGAGCTCCCCCGACTCCTGCCGGAGGAGGATGATCGCCAGGCTCGCGGTGAACGGCACGTACAGCTGCACGAGCACGCCGGCGAGCACATCCTGCCACGGCGCGCCACCACCACGAGTGCGCTCCACCACGCCGGCGACCACGCGCCACAGCACGATGAGCACGACCGCACCGCACACCACGACCCAGTGCTGCCAGAGGGGCAAGAACCAGGCCGATGCCACCATCGCCAGCATCCCGATCAGCTGCGGGATCAGGTCGATGCGGCGCCCGCCCGCCTGCAGGGCACGGCCGATCTCGAAGATCCCGGTGCCCGCCGCTGCGAGCACGAACAGGATGAAGACCGGTTTCCAGATCAGCAGGGACAGCAACACGGCCGCCCCGATCACCAGACCGATCAGAATGGCGCCGATGAGGTCTCGGCCGGTGCGCTGCTTGATGCGCTCGTTCGCCTGGTCGAAGTCGGCACGCGCACGATCGAAATCAGCGCGCGCGCGCGAACGCCGACCCCGGCGGCGACCCCCACCGTCGGGTGGCTGTTCGGACGCGTCGGTCATGCTCGTGCTCAGACCTCGAGGAGTTCTGCCTCTTTGCGCTTGAGTGCCTCATCGATGGCATCCACACGCGCACGCGTGATCGCGTCGAGTTCCTTCTCCGCACGTGCGAGTTCGTCTTCGCCGATGTCGCTCTTGAGGGCATCGAGGTCGTCCTTCGCCTTGCGACGGACGCCGCGCACGCGCACCTTCGCGTCCTCGCCCTGCGAGCGCACCAGCTTGACGTACTCCTTGCGGCGCTCCTCGGTCAGCTCCGGCATCGTGATCCGCACGATGTTGCCGTCGTTGGTCGGATTCGCGCCGAGGTTCGGCATCTCGCGGATGGCGTGCTCGATCGCCTTCAGTGCCGACTTGTCGTACGGCGTCACGATGAGCGAGCGCGCCTCCGGCGCGTTCAGCGAGGCGAGCTGTGCGAGAGGAGTGGGAGTGCCGTAGTAGTCCACCAGCACCTTCTGGAAGAGCTGGGGGTTCGCGCGTCCCGTCCGGACGCTCGCGAAGTCGTCCTTCGCGGCCTCAACCGCCCGGTCCATTCGATTTCCGGCATCCGTCAACACGTCCGCGATCACGGTCTCTCCATTCGCTCAGGCGTTCCCGCCCAGTCTAGTCGTGGCTCACCGCGCATCCGCGGCGCACACGGTCACGTGGTGACCAGAGTGCCGATCTGCTCACCGAGCAGGGCCCGGGTCACGTTCCCCTCGGGCTCCATGCCGAACACGCGCATGTCCATCCGGTTGTCCATGCACAGACTGAACGCCGTCGAGTCGACGACCTTCAGCCCCTTCTGCAGGGCCTCCAGATAGGTGATCCGATCGATGCGGGTCGCCGTGGCATCGTGTTTCGGATCCGCCGTGTACACGCCGTCCACGCCGTTCTTGGCGACCAGCACCTCGTCGGCGCGGATCTCGAGGGCGCGCTGGGCGGCGACGGTGTCGGTGGAGAAGTAAGGGAGCCCCGCGCCGGCGCCGAAGATGACGACGCGGCCCTTCTGCATGTGGCGTTCCGCACGCAGGGGGATGTAGGGCTCGGCGACCTGGGTCATCTGGATCGCGGACTGCACGCGCGTGGCGGCGCCGGCCTGCTCCAGGAAGTCCTGCAGAGCGAGCGCGTTCATCACGGTGCCGAGCATGCCCATGTAGTCGGCACGGCCGCGGTCCATGCCGCGCTGGCTCAGCTCCGCACCGCGGAAGAAGTTGCCGCCGCCGACGACGATCGCGATCTCGACGCTGTCGACGGCTGCGGCGATCTCGCGGGCGATCTGGCTGACGACATCGGGGTTGACACCGAGGGATCCGCCACCGAAGGCCTCTCCGGAAAGTTTCAGCAGGACGCGGCGGCGCGTGGTGGCCTCATTGATCACGTGTGTGTTCCTCTCGTCGCGATCACACTGTAGCGAACGGGCATGACAAGGGCCCGCATCGTTGTCCGATGCGGGCCCTTGCGGCGTGTCAGGCGCCGACCTTGAACCGAGCGAAGTCGGTGACGGTGATGCCCGCGTCCTTGGCGACCTGCGCGACGGACAGCTTGTTGTCCTTCGCGTAGTCCTGCTCGAGCAGGGCGACCTGCTTGAAGAACGCGTTGACGCGGCCCTCGACGATCTTCGGCAGCGCGGCCTCGGGCTTGCCCTCGTTGCGGGAGATCTCGGTGACGATCTCGCGCTCCTTCTCGACCTCGGCCGCGGGGACGTCCTCGCGGGAGAGGTACGTCGGGTTCGCGAACGAGATGTGCTGGGCGATGCTGCGGGCGGTCGCCGCGTCGTCACCGCTGTAGGCGACGACCACGCCGATCTGCGGCGGCAGGTCCTTGCTGGTCTTGTGGAGGTAGACCTCGAACTTGTCGCCGGTGACCGTGCGCACGCGACGGAGGACGATCTTCTCGCCGATCACGGCGGCGTCCTCGGAGATGAGCTGCTCGACGGTCTTGTCGCCCGCCGGTGCGGCGAGAGCGGCCTCGACCGAATCGGCTGCGACGGCGGCCGCGGCATCCGCGACCGTCTCGGCCAGGCCGATGAACTTCTCGTTCTTCGCGACGAAGTCGGTCTCGCAGGCCAGCTCGACGAGCGTGACCTTGCCCTCGCCCTCACGGGCGACGACCAGACCCTCGGTCGTGGAGCGGTCGGCGCGCTTCGCGTTGCCCTTCGCGCCCTTCAGGCGGAGGATCTCGACGGCCTTCTCGAGGTCGCCGTCGGCCTCCTCGAGCGCCTTCTTGGTGTCGACCATGCCCGTGCCCAGCTGCTCGCGCAGCGCCTTGATGTCGGCGATGGTGAAGTTTGCCATGGGTGGCGGCTCCTTGCTTGATGAAATCTGTCTCGTGGATGCCACGGCCGGCCCGTCGTGGAAACGGACCGGCCGAAGCGGAAAGGGGTGTTACTCGGCCGGCGCGACCGGGGTCTCACCCTCGGCGACCTGCTCGGCGACCTCGGCGGCCTCGGCCTTGGCCTCGGTCTCGTCGGCGACCTTGTCGGTCTGCGCCGACGACTGCTCCGGGGCGCCCTGCTCGAGCAGCTCGCGCTCCCACTCGGCGAGCGGCTCGGCCGGCTCGGTCGACTCGGCGTCGGCCGGCTGGTGGCGCTGGATCAGGCCCTCGGCCGCGGCGTCGGCGATGATGCGGGTGAGCAGCGAGACGGAGCGGATCGCGTCGTCGTTGCCCGGGATCGGGTACTGGATCTCGTCCGGGTCGGCGTTCGTGTCGAGGATGCCGATCACGGGGATGCCCAGCTTGCGCGCCTCGTCGATCGCGAGGTGCTCGCGCTTGGCGTCGACGACCCACAGCGCCGACGGGGTCTTCTGCAGGTTGCGGATACCGCCCAGCGACTTGTGCAGCTTGTCGAGCTCGCGCTTCTTGAGGAGAAGCTCCTTCTTCGTGAAGCCGCTCTCCGACGGGTTCTCGTAGTCGAGCTCCTCGAGCTCCTTCATGCGCTGCAGACGCTTGCTGACGGTGCTGAAGTTCGTCAGCAGACCGCCCAGCCAGCGCTGGTTCACGTAGGGCTGGCCGACGCGGGTCGCCTGCTCGGCGAGGACCTCCTGCGCCTGCTTCTTGGTGCCCACGAAGAGGATCGTGCCGCCGTGGGCGACGGTCTCCTTGACGAACTCGTAGGCGCGGTCGATGTAGGCCAGCGACTGCTGCAGGTCGATGATGTGGATCCCGCTGCGCTCGGTGAGGATGAAGCGCTTCACCTTCGGGTTCCACCGACGGGTCTGGTGTCCGAAGTGAACGCCGGCATCGAGCAGCTGGCGGATGGTGACGACGGCCATCGCCGCCCTCCTGTTCTCGGCGCTGTGCGCCGCTTTCGGTTGCGTCGGCAGGCGGTCGCCTGCCGAGTCCTGGTGCCCGGCACACATCCCGCCCCGTGTTCGGGGACCGGTGGGAGTGGATGCCACCCGTGAGAGATCACAGGCTCTGGGCACGCGTAGTCACCCCGCAATGCAGGGTGCTCGTCCAGTGTATCAGCACGCGGCTCCTCCCCAGATGTCGACGATGGCCCGTCCTCGCCGGGTTCTCCACATTTCCCGGGGCGGGCCGTCCGCGCGCTCGATGCCTGCACCACGCTGGCTGCATGCCTGTCGTCCCCGTACCTCCTCGACCGCGCACGCGTCGCCATCGCGCGGCGTGTGCGATCGTCGCCGTCCTGCTGGCGTGTGCCGCGGTGTGCATGCCTGCTCCTGCCGCAGCGCGGTCGTCGGCGGGTTCTGCCGGCGCGATGGAGATCGCCATGACCACCTGGTCGTGGCCGGTGGCCGGCGCTCGCATCACCCGTGCGTATCAGGCGCCCGCGCACGAGTACGGCGCAGGGCACCGCGGCATCGACCTGCAGCCGACCGGCGACGACGCGGTGCGCGCGCCCCGCGCGGGCGTGGTCGCGTTCTCCGGCCGGATCGCCGGCCGCGGCATCCTCACCATCGATCACGGGGACGGGTACGTCACGACCCTGGAGCCGATCGATTCGGATCTGGATGCCGGGACGAGCGTCCGCCGAGATCAGCCCGTCGGCACCCTCTCCGTCGGCGGCCACGCCGCACCGGGCACCCTCCACTTCGGGGTGCGCCTCGACGGCGCCTATGTGAACCCCCTCCTGCTGCTCGGCGACGTGCCGCGGGCGGTGCTCCTCCCCTGCTGCAGCTGAGCGTCAGCGCTCGGCCCGCGGATGCGCGAGCCGGTAGGTGGCCAGCAGCCGCTCGCTGGACACGTGTGTGTAGATCTGCGTCGTCCCGAGGCTGGCGTGGCCGAGCAGCTCCTGCACGCTGCGCAGATCGGCACCGCCGTCGAGCAGATGGGTGGCGGCCGAGTGGCGGAGGGCGTGGGGGCCGATGGTCTCGACGCCGACCTCGGGGCCGAGCGTGCGCGACACGACGGTGTACACGGCACGCGGGCCGAGCCTGCCGCCGCGAGCGCCGAGGAACAGCGCCGGCGTCGTCTGCGCCGCACGAGCGGCGAGGACAGGGCGTGCCCGGACGAGATAGGCGTCGAGCGCGCGCTCGGCGGGAAGCCCGTAGGGCACGACACGTTCCTTCGAGCCCTTGCCGAGCACCCGCACCGTGCGGCGGCCGCGGTCGAGGTCGTCGAGATCGAGCCCGCACAGCTCGGACACGCGCAGCGCAGACGCATACAGCAGCTCGAGGACCGCGTCGTCGCGCAGCGCCAGTGGGTCGCCGGAGTCCGCAGCGACCGCAGCCGACTCCATCACGTGGGACAGGCCGTCCGCCGTGGCGACGGCCGGGAGCGTCCTCCCCCGCTTCGGCGCCACCAGGCGAGCGCTCGGATCGGTGGCGATCGCCTCGGCGTCGAGCGCCCAGGCGAAGAATCCGCGGACCGAGGCCGTCCGACGGGCGAGGGTGGCGCGTGACCGGCCCTGCTGCATGGCGGCCCACAGCCAGTCACGCAGCAGGTCGAGCGTCACGTCGTCGACGGGCGGATCGCCGAGCACCTCCACGAGGTCGGACAGATCGGCCCGATAGGCACGCACCGTCGCCGGCGACAGACGGCGCACATCGCGGAGATGACGCAGATAGTCGTCGACGGCACGGGAGGTCTTCACCCCACCAGGATGCCGGTCACCCGGCGGCCCGGGCCGCGACGCGCCGCCACCCGCCGCCCTGTGCTTCGGCGGTGCCGTCGAGTGCGAGCAGGCCCAGATGCGTGCGCACGTCTTCGGGCGCCATGCCGCTGCGACGCGCGACATCGTCCACGTCGCGCCAAGAGCGGCTGCTCAGTGCATCGACGACACGCGTACGGTCGTCCGTCCGGGTGCCCGTCTCGACCTGTGCCGCGTTCGACAGCCCGATGAGCTCGCACACTTCGTCGGCCGTCGTGACACACTGCGCCTGGTACTCGCGCAGGATGCGGTGGCAACCGGCCGACGCACCGCTGGTCACCGGACCGGGAACAGCCGCGAGCGGCCGCCCCAGTTGAGAGGCGTGCGAGGCGGTGTTCAGCGAACCGCTGCGCCATCCCGCCTCGACCACCACGGTCGCACCGCCCAGAGCCGCGATCAATCGGTTCCGCTGGAGAAAGCGCCATTTGGACGGCACCGAACCGCAGGGGACCTCGCTCGCGACGACTCCCGACGACGCGATCCGCCGGAGCAGATCGGCGTGCCCGGTGGGATACGGCTTGTCGACACCGCCCGCGACGAGCGCCGCCGTAAGGCCGTCGGCCGCCAGAGCTCCCCGATGAGCCGCCCCGTCGATGCCGTATGCGCCGCCGGAGATCACGGCGATCCCGCGACCGGCCAACTCTGCCGCGAACTCCCCCGCCAGGTGCTCGCCGTATCCGGTCGCCGCTCGTGCGCCGACGATGGCGATCGCAGGCTCGAGCTTCGCGAGGCGACCCGAGTCTCCGCGAACCCAGAGGCACAGCGGCGCATGGGCGCCGAGGTCGCGCAGCGCCCTGGGCCAGCAGTCGTCGTCGGGCGTCACCAGACGCGCACCCACATCGCGGGCGCGTGCCAGCGCGAAGGCGATCTCCTCGGCCTGCAACCGGGGCTTCCACCGGGAGATCCCGGCCCGCAGCTCCGCGGCGGTCAGGCCGGCTGCATCCGCCGCGATGCCGTCCCGCGCGCCCGCGAGCACCTCGTGCAGGGCACTGTCCGCCCCCAGCGCTCCCACCAGCGCGCCGGCCACGCCATCCCCCGGTTCGACGAGATAGCTCCACACCGCCGTCGCGTACCGGCGCGCGAGCCGATCGCCGGCGGGCTCCGATGTGTCGGCGAGTTCTGCAACGATCTGGGCGGCAGTGTCGTCCCAGCGGAACGCGGTCATGAGCGGATTCCCTTCTTCAGATACAGCGCACGACCGATGTCTTCGGTCGTCAGTCTCTCGCGACCAGCCAGATCGCACAGTGTCCACGCGACCCGCAGGATGCGGTCGAACGACCGCATCGTGAGAGTGCCGCGGTCCAGCGCGGCGTCCAGCGGCCGTCGGATGACGGGCGCGGGGGCCAGCGGACCCTGTCGGAGCCAGAGTCCGGACACCTCCGAGTTCATGCGCCAGGGCGTGTCACGCAGACGGTGCGCAGCGTGGGCCCGGGCCGTGACCACCCGTTCCCGCGCCTGAGCCGTCGTCATCGACGACGACGCGCGCAAGGGATCTGCGACCCGCACCCTGGCGAGCTGCATCTCGATGTCGATGCGGTCGAGGAGCGGGCCGGTCAAGCGGCCCCGATAGCGCCGGATCGCCGCGGGCGGGCACGAGCAGCTCGCTCCGCGCACGCCGTAGTTGCCGCACGGACACGGGTTGGTCGCCATCACCAGCTGGAACCGGGCCGGGAACGAGGCCGTGAATCCGGCTCGATGGATCTCGATGCGCCCGGTCTCCAACGGCTGGCGCAGGGCATCGAGCACTCCGGCCGCGTGCTCGCCCGCTTCATCGAGGAACAGCACCCCTTCGCTCGCGCGGGCGATCGCTCCGGGGCGCACGGCCCGCGATCCCCCGCCGACGAGAGCCGCGATGCTCGCGCTGTGGTGGGGCGCCTCGAACGGCGGCATCCGATCCAGGCTGTTGACCACGCCCCCCGACAGGGAGCGGACCGACGCCGCCACCAGGGCCGCCTCGTCGTCCAGCTCGGGGAGGATCCCGGGCAGTCGACGCGCCAGCATCGTCTTGCCGGCACCCGGCGGGCCGACCATGAGCATGTGGTGGCCACCGGCCGCGGCCACCACGAGCGCGCCCACGGCGTCGTCCTGGCCGATGACGTCGCCGAGATCGAGCCGCTCGCGGGGCGCGGTCTCGTCTTCAGCGACGGCGACCGGCGTCACGTGCGCGGGCACCTCGACGTCGGCGCCGTGCAGACGCGCCACCTCGGCGAGTGTGCTGGCTCCGACGACCTCCGCGCCGGGGACCAGACGTGCTTCGGCGCGGTTCGCCCACGGAACGACGATGCGCGGCACACCACCGCGCACGGCCGCGCGTACCGCGGGCAGCACGCCGGGCACCGGCCGAAGCCGCCCGTCGAGCCCCAGTTCGCCGATGTGGACGGTGCGGGCGATGGATGCGGCATCCATGTCTCCGTCGGTCGCGAGCGCCGCGATCGCGATCGCCACGTCGAAACCCGATCCCTGCTTGGGCAGACTGGCCGGCGACAGGTTGACGGTGAGTCGACGCTTGGGAAGAGCGAGCCGGCTGTTCTCGCTCGCGTTGCGGACGCGCTGGACCGCCTCGCCGAGCGCGCGGTCGCCCAGCCCGATGATGCGGAACTCGGGCATCTGCTTGGTCTGGTCCGCCTCCACCTCGATGAGAGTCCCCTCGAGGCCGGAAAGGGCGACCGCCCATGTGCGCGTCACGCCCATGGCACGTCCTCGACATGCTCGAGCCGACCGCATGCCGGGTCTCCGCCGGTGATCCCGATCACGTCGAGACGCCAGCGCCTTCCCTGCGCGAGGTCGGGATGGGCCGACGACCACGCGTGGGCGAGTCGCCAGATGCGGGCCCGCTTGCGCGCGTCGACGGCCTCGAGAGGGTCGCCGAACAGGTCCGTCCGTCGGGTCTTCACCTCGACGAACACGAGGTCGCCCGCGGCGCATGCCACCACGTCGACCTCGCCGTCGGGCGCTCGCCAGTTGCGGTCGACGACGTCGAACCCGCGTGCGGTCAGATACGCGACGGCGCGGTTCTCACCCGCGCGCCCCAGTTCATCCTTCGCAGCCATAACGGCATGCTCCCGTGAACGCGCATCCTCGCGCGGCGCGAGAAGGGGATCTGGGGACGAATGTGCCGAAAGCCCGGAAAACCGCCTTCTGTGGAGGAACCGGTGACGCTAGGAGTCCAGCGAGAGCTCCTCGGGCAGGTGCAGGTCACGGCGCTGCAGTTCTTCGACGTTCACATCCTTGAAGGTCAGCACCCGCACGGATTTCACGAAGCGATCGGCCCGGTAGATGTCCCACACCCAGACGTCCTTCATCGTGATCTCGAAGTAGAAGTCGTGCTCGGTGTCGCGGCGGACCACATCCACGTCATTGGCGAGGTAGAAGCGCCGCTCGGTCTCGATCACATAGGCGAACTGCGAGACGACGTCCCGGTACTCCTTGTACAGCGCCAGCTCCAGCTCGCGGTCGTAATCGTCGAAGTCGTCGTCCATGGTGTCTCTATCCTAGGCGCCGCACCGCGCCCGCACGCACGCGGTCAGAAGAGTGTGGGAGCGTCTGCGATGGCCCAGGACGCGCGGTGATACGGACTCAGACCGTGGTCGCGGATGGCCGCACGGTGCGCCGCGCTCGCGTACCCCTTGTTGCGCGCCCATTCGTACGCCGGATGCTCGTCGTGCAGAGCGACCATCTGCCCATCACGGGCCACCTTGGCGATGACGGATGCCGCTGCCGCACTCGCGCAATCGCGATCGGCCTTGATCTGCACGAGCACCTCGGTCGCCACCTGTGCGACGGGCGCGATGTAGTCGTGGTTGCCGTCCAGGAGCACGATCGCGTCGTCGACGGCCACGCCCGCGCTGCGCAGCCCGGCGATCGCCCGCACGGCCGCCGTGCCCAGCGCCCACATGATGCCGTGCTCATCGATCTCCGCGGCGCTCGCCCAGCCGACGGCGTCAGAGCACACCCACGCCGCAGCGCGCTCGGCGACGGCGGGGCGACGCGCCTCGGCGACGAGCTTCGAGTCGCGCAGCCCCTGCGGCACGCGGCGGCGCGACGCCTGAGCGTCGATCGCCACCGCACCCACCGCGACCGGCCCCGCGAGCGCACCACGACCGACCTCATCGCAGGCGATCAGCACCGGGCGCTCGCGCAGAAGACGACGTTCCAGCGTCAGCGTCGGCTCGACGACGGTCACGGCGACGACCCCGACGCCGTCGGCGTCGGGACTCCCGCGAACACGGCGTGGTGGGTGTCGATGAGTCCGAAGCGGTCGAACGGCCAGGTGATCACGAACGCGCGGCCGACGACGTTCTCGATCGGGACGAAGCCCTTGCCGGGCTGATCCTGGTTGTAGCGCGAGTCACGAGAGCGGTCGCGATTGTCGCCGAGGACCCAGAGCCTGTCTGCCGGCACGGTCACGTCGAACGGGACGACCTCGGGCTCGTTCTCACCCGCGGCCAGCTTGAGGTAGGGCTTCTCATCGATGGGCTGGCCGTTCACGGTGATCTGGCCGATCGCGTTGCAGCACACCACGTGATCCCCGGGCAGACCGATGACACGCTTGATCAGATGGTCGTCGCTGTCGGGCGCGGACACCCCGATGAGGGAGAGCACCCAGTCGAATGCCTCCACGATCCACGGTCGGGGCGCCTCCGCGGTGGACTCTCCGGTCAGCCATCCGCCCGGGTCGCGGAAGACCACCACGTCCCCACGGTGGTAGCCCGTGAACCGTGGCGTGATCTCGTCGACCAGGATCCGGTCATCGATCTGCAGCGTGTTCTCCATCGACCCGGAGGGGATGTAGAACGACCGGATCAGGAAGGTCTTGACCAGGAATGAGACCAGGAGCGCGACGATGATGATGACCACCACGTCGCGCAGGAACGCGAGTGCGCCACGCCGCTTCGGCGGACGACGTTCGGGCACGGCCGCCGCGGAGTTCTCAGTCATTCACACCCTTCGACGATCGCACACTACAGCGTCGCACATTCTCGGCGGATCAGACGACGACGCCCCGAGGCGTCTGCCTCGGGGCGTCTGTGGGAACGCGTCAGTTGTCGCGCTTCTCCTTGATCTTGGCCTTCTTGCCACGCAGGTTGCGCAGGTAGTAGAGCTTCGCGCGGCGCACATCGCCGCGGGTGACGACCTCGATGCGGTCGATCACGGGGCTGTGCACCGGGAAGGTGCGCTCAACGCCGACCTGGAAGCTGATCTTGCGGACGGTGAAGGTCTCGCGCACACCGTCGCCCGAGCGGCCGAGGACGACGCCCTGGAAGATCTGGATACGGCTGCGGTTGCCCTCGGTGATGTTCACGTGCACCTTGACGGTGTCACCGGGGTGGAAGTCGGGGATGTCGGAGCGGAGCGATGCCGCGTCGACAGCGTCGAGGATCTGCATGATCGTGTCTCTCTGCGACCGCCACAGGTCGGCCGCGAAAATGGAAGGAATACGTGAGTCGGTGCACGCTACGCAGTCAGGATGACGCGCGGACTCCCCTGAGGCAGAGTCGGTGCGCGGGCACGATCATCAATTCTGCCATGGATGCCGCATCCTGACCAAAACGGCTAGTGGACGTTCCGTCCGTCGCCGGGTCGCCCCACCTCGTGCACGACGATGACTTCAGCGTGCTGACGCGCGCGCTCGCGGATGTCTTCATCGGCGTCGGGCAGGTCGGCCGGCCCCGTGCCCGACGACATGCGGCGCAGCGAACCGCGCGCCCCGTTCCAGAGCTGTGCGAGCGAAGACCAGAACACGGCGAGGAACACGATGATCGCAGCGACCAGCACGGCGAACGACACCGGCTGGATGAAGCACCCGAAGACGATGATCAGCGCGTGCCACACCGTGAGCCCGAGCACGTCCCACCAGGAGACCGCCCGCTCGGTGCGCACGGTCGGGCGGGCGCGGATCAGCAGCGCGAGGACGAGCTCACCGACGAGCACCGCGGGGGCCGCGACGAACAGGATGCCCAGGAACGCCCAGCCGCTCGCATTGAACACCGCCCAGCCGACAAGAAGCCAGGCGGGCAGGACGATGGCGGCCGGAAGGAGCCATTGGAAGAAGCCACGACGGAGCCACATGACGCGATACTACGCGTTGGCGTGCGACGCGTGGGGCGCGCCGCCTGTGCATCCGCAGAGCGAACGCCGATCATCATCCGCGAGAATGGACGCAGACGAGAGGAACACGATGATCGAACTGCGCACCCCGGCCGAGATCGAGCAGATGCGGCCGGCGGGTCGTTTCGTCGCCGAGGTCCTGGCGACGCTGCGGAACGAGACCAAGGTCGGGACCAACCTTCTGCAGATCGACGAGAGCGCTCACCGCATGATCCACAAGGCGGGCGCCCAGTCGTGCTACATCGACTACGAGCCGTCGTTCGGCAGCGGGCCGTTCGGCAAGGTCATCTGCACCTCGGTGAACGACGCCGTTCTTCACGGCATGCCGCACGACTACGTCCTGCGCGACGGCGATCTCGTCTCGCTCGACTTCGCCGTGTCGCTCGACGGCTGGGTCGCCGACTCGGCCGTCTCGTTCGTGGTCGGCACGCCGCGCGCCGAGGATCTCGCCCTCATCGACACGACGGAGCGGGCACTGGATGCCGCGATCGCGGCGGCGACGGTCGACCACCGCATCGGCGACATCTCCGCGGCGATCGCCGAGGTCGCGCATGCGGGCGGCTATTCCATCAACACCGACTTCGGCGGGCACGGCGTCGGCCGGATCATGCACGGCGACCCGCACGTGCCCAACGACGGCCGGGCCGGGCGCGGCTACCCGCTGCGGGAGGGCCTCGTGATCGCGATCGAGCCCTGGTTCCTCGCCACGACCGACGAGCTCATCACCGACCCCGACGACGGCTGGACGCTGCGCAGCGCCGACGGCTCGCGGGGCGCCCACTCCGAGCACACCGTCGCCATCACCGCCGACGGGCCCATCGTGCTCACCGATCGGTCATTCCTCGGCACGGACTGAGCCCCGGCCCCGAACGGGGTGTTGACTGGCGGTATGGCGAAGAAGTGGGTCGTGTCGGGCCGTGACGGCCTCGACGGTCTGAAGCTCATCGACGTGCCGGTGCCCGCGCCGTCCCCCGGAGAGGTCACCATCCGGGTTCATGCGGCCGGCGTCAACCCGGCGGACTACAAGCATCTGGTGCGCACCCAACCGGGTGACGGCATCGGCTACGAGGTGGCCGGCGTCCTCACCGCGCTCGGGACGGACACCCGGATCGCCTCCGGCGGCGGCGCCATCGGCGACGAGGTGTTGGCCTTCCGCGTGCAGGGCGGCTATGCCGAAGAGCTCACCGTTCCTGCGGCCGATGTGTTCGCCAAGCCTGCCACGCTGTCCTTTCCGCAGGCCGCGAACCTCCTGCTGGCGGGCACGACGGCAGCCGACATGCTCCATGTCACCGACGTGGGCGCTCACGACGTCGTGCTCATCCACGGCGCCTCGGGTGCGGTGGGCATCAGCGCGATCCAGCAGGCGCTGTGGCGCGGTGCACGGGTCATCGGCACCGCGTCGAGAGGGAACCTCGACCGGGTGCGCGCCTTCGGTGCCGAGCCGGTCGCGCACGGGCCCGGCCTCGAGGATCGCATGCGCGCTCTCGCGCCCGACGGGGTGGATGCCGTTCTCGACGCGGTCGGCACCGACGAGGCGGTCGCGGCATCCACCGCCCTTCTGCGGGATGCCGCGCGTGCGGTGACCATCGTGCGGGGGCCGGCGACGGATGCCGCGGGCTTCACCGCGATCGGCGGTGCGATGCCTGCCAGCAAGGCGTTCCGTGACGCCGCGCGCGCCGGGCTCATCGCGCTCGCCGGCGCCGGCGAGCTCGCCGTCCCGGTCGCGCGCACCTTCGCGCTGGAGGACGCGGTGGAGGCGCTCCACTTCCTGCAGCAGGGCCACCCGGGCGGCAAGCTCGCGCTCGTGCTGTGAGGCCCGGTCGCCGGCCTCAGCCGTCGATGACCTCGTAGCGGAACGCGTCCGCGACGTTCGTGAGAGGGAGCACGCTCCGGCCCGCGGTGACGGGGTCGGTGTCGAGGATCGCCTCGACGCGCGCGGTCATCTCGGCGTGCTGTACCTCATCCGCGGTGAGGAACGCGCTGACCGTGTGCCAGCGGCGGATGTAGTCGGCGCGCGGAATCTGCTCGGCCCAAGGGACCTGCCGCTCCTGCACGAGGCGGAAGCCCGGAAGTCGGTCGGCGGCGGGGTCATCCGCGGTCGGGTCCTCGTCACGGACGGCAACCGGCGGGTGCGCGACATGACCGCAGGCCCAGTCCCACGCGCAGTCCGGGGTCGATCTGTTCCAGACAAGGCCCAACGTGCCGCCCGGACGCAGCACCCGCCGGATCTCGGCGGAGGCGGCATCCCGATCGAACCAGTGGAAGGCCTGTGCGACGACGACGACGTCCGCACTCGCGTCGGGCAGCGGAATCGCCTCTGCCGTTCCCCGCAGCGCCGCGACGAACGGCAGCTTCTCGCGCAGGACCGAGAGCATGCGCTCCGACGGGTCCACCGCGAACACGCGCTCGGCCCGGTCGCGCACGAGCTCGGTGAGCTTGCCCGTGCCGGCGCCCAGATCCAGCAGTGCGGTCACGCGGGTCGGCACGAGCACATCAAGCGCCTTCTGCGGAAACGAGGGGCGATACCGGTCATAGTCCCGCCCGGTGCGTTCAAACGACCGCGCGAGCGCGCCGTGCGCGGTCATCCCTCGTCCTCCCGGCCGTCCAGCAGATCCGGCCGGCGCTCGCGCGTGCGTGCGAGCTGCTGCTCCCGTCGCCATGCGGCCACCGCCCCGTGGTTCCCGCTCAGCAGCACCGGTGGCACCTCACGGTCGCGCCAGACCGCCGGCTTGGTGTAGCTCGGATACTCGAGAAGCCCGTCCTCGTGCGATTCCTCGACCAGGCTGTCGGGATTGCCCACCACACCGGGCACGAGCCGTCCGGCGGCCTCGACCATCGCCATGACCGCGACCTCGCCGCCATTGAGGACGTAGTCCCCCAGACTCACGAGACGCACGTCGCCGAGCGTGGCCGCATAGTCGAAGACGCGCTCGTCGATCCCCTCATAGCGACCGCAGCCGAAGACGAGATGCTCGATACCGCTGAACTCGCGGGCCGTGGCCTGTGTGAAAACCTCGCCCGCCGGCGACGGGAAGACGAAGGTGGGGCGGGATGCCGCATCCCGCGCGATCTCGTCGAGCGCGTCGCCCCACGGCTCGGGCTTCATGACCATGCCGGCTCCCCCGCCGTACGGGGTGTCGTCGACGGTGCGGTGCCGGTCGTGGGTCCAGTCCCGCAGGTCGTGCACACGCACGTCGAGCAGCCCGTTGACGCGGGCCTTTCCCAGCAGCGACACCTCGAGGACGTCGAAGAAGCCGGGAAAGATCGTCACGATGTCGATGCGCACGACACGAGCCTAGTCAGGGGCGCTTGTCACACCGCCCCGACGGCGGATGTGACGCGGGCGTATCGCAAGGGTCACACGAGTGAGCATCACGTCACGAACACGAAACATGCATCACACACCGACGAAAACCCGTCTTCCTATCGTGAAGGCCATGAACACGGACGACGCTCTCCCCCGACTTGTCGTGGTCGGTGCCGGAATGGTGGCCCACCGACTCGTCGAGAGCATCGTCACCCGCGAGCCAGGGCGCTTCGACATCACCGTGCTCGGGGACGAGCGGTTCGCCGCCTACGACCGGGTCGGGCTGACCGTCTGCCTCACCGGAACGCCCGCGGACGACATCGCTCTCGACGCCGGGGTGTTCGCGGCCGAGGGCGTGACGCTGCGCACCGGCGTCCGCGCCACGCGCATCGACCGCGATGCGCACACCGTGCACTGCGACGACGGCTCGTCACTCCCCTACGACCGCCTCGTGCTGGCCACAGGCTCGAGCGCCACCCGCCCGCCGGTCGCCGGCGCCGACCACGACGCCTGCTTCGTCTATCGCACCCTCGATGACGTGCTGGACCTGCGCGCGTTCGTGCAGCGGCGCATCGCGGAGCTCGATCGCCTCGTCAACGGTGTCGTGATCGGCGGGGGACTGCTCGGGCTCGAGGCGGCCGGCGCCCTGCAGACGCTGGGTGCGGAGGCGACCGTCGTCCAGTCGTCGGACCGGCTCATGTCGGCACAGCTCGATCGCCCGGCCGGCGACGCTCTCCGCCGACTCATCGAGCAGCGTGGCATGGCGGTGCGCACCGAGTCGCGCAGCACCGCGGTCGTGGTCGGCGACGGCGGCGACGTGACGGAGGTGCTCTTCGGCGACGGCTCGTCACTGCCCGCCGACGTGGTCGTCTTCACGGTCGGCGTGCGGCCCCGTGACGAACTGGCACGCGACGCAGGCCTGGCCATCGCCGAACGCGGCGGCGTCATCATCGATGCGGAGTGCACCACCAGCGACCCGGACATCTTCGCCATCGGCGAGGTCGCCAGCTTCGGCGGTCAATGCGTGGGCCTGGTCGCACCGGGATATGCGATGGCCGAGGTCGCCGCCACACGCCTGCTCGGCGGCACGGCATCGTTCCCCGGGTACGACGAGTCCACGAAGCTCAAGCTGGCGGGCGTCGACGTCGCCACGTTCGGAGACGCCTTCGGCGTCACACCGGGGGCCCTCGACGTCGTCTACGCCGACCCGATCGCCGGCCTCTACAAGAAGCTCGTCCTCTCCGACGACGCGCAGACGCTGTTGGGCGGGATGCTGGTGGGCGACGCCTCCGCGTACGGCTCGCTGCGTCCGCTGGTGGGCGCTCCCCTCGGCGGCGATCCCGCCGCCTATCTCATGCCGGCGGACGGCGTCGCGGCCGCACCCACCGGCGATCTGCCCGACGAGGCGCTCGTGTGCTCGTGCAACGGCATCACCGCCGGGCGCATCCGGCTCGCCGTGACCGACGACGGGTGCACCGACGTCGCGGGCGTCAAGGCCTGCACTCGCGCAGGGGCCACCTGCGGCTCGTGCATCCCGATGGTCACCAAGATCGTCGGCGCTGAGCTCGCGAAGACCGGCCACGCGCTGAGCACCGGGCTGTGCGAGCACTTCGAGATGACGCGCCCGCAGCTGTTCGACGCGGTCCGCGTGACGGGGCTGACGACCTTCAGCGCGATCGTCGAGCGCTTCGGCACCGGTCGCGGATGCGACATCTGCAAGCCGGTCGTGGCGAGCATCCTCGCCTCCGTCGTGCACAGCCACGTTCTCGAGGGCGAGAACGCCGCCCTCCAGGACACCAACGACCATGTCATGGCGAACCTGCAGAAGGACGGCTCGTACTCGGTGGTCCCGAGGATCCCCGGCGGCGAGATCACGCCCGAGGGCCTGCTCGTCATCGCCGAGGTCGCACGCGACTTCGGCCTCTACACCAAGATCACCGGCGGCCAGCGCATCGACCTCTTCGGGGCGCGGCTCGAGCAGCTGCCCGACATCTGGGGCCGACTGGTCGACGCAGGCTTCGAGTCGGGCCACGCCTACGGCAAATCGATGCGCACCGTGAAGTCGTGCGTCGGCTCGACCTGGTGTCGCTACGGAGTGCAGGACTCCGTCGGGATGGCGGTGAAGCTCGAGCTGCGCTACCGGGGGCTACGCTCGCCCCACAAGCTCAAGCTGGGCGTCTCGGGCTGCGCTCGCGAGTGCGCCGAGGCACGCGGCAAGGACGTCGGCGTGATCGCGACCGAGGCCGGATGGAACCTCTACGTCGGCGGCAACGGCGGGTTCACCCCGCGCCACGCGACCCTCCTCGCCGAAGACCTCGATGACGACGGCCTCATCACCGCCATCGACCGCTTCGTCATGTACTACATCCGTACGGCCGATCGCCTGCAGCGCACCGCGGCCTGGCTGGAGGACCTCGACGGCGGGATGGACGCCCTCCGCGCCGTTGTCTTCGACGACAGTCTGGGCATCTGCGCCGACCTCGACGAGGCCATGGCCGCCCACGTCGACTCGTACGAGGACGAATGGAAGGCGACCCTCGAAGACCCCGACAAGCTGCGGCGCTTCGCCTCGTTCGTCAACGCCCCCACCACCCCCGACCCCGCGCTCGCATACACGATCGAACGCGGCCAGCCCCGTCCCGCCACCGCCGACGAGCAGCAGGACCGCCGCGTCCTGATCGCCGGCACCACTCTGGAGGTCCGCTCATGACCCTGCTCGCTCCCGAAGCCCCCACCACCGCTGAGCGCCGCGCGCAGTGGGTGCCGCTGTGCGCCGTCGACGACCTCGAGCTCGAGCGTGGTCGCGCGGCGCTCGTGGGCGACACGCAGATCGCCCTCTTCCTCCTGCACAGCGGACGCGTGCACGCCGTCTCGCACCTCGACCCGTACAGCGGCGCGCACGTGATCGCCCGCGGCATCGTCGGCTCCCGCGACGGTGCGCCGACGGTGGCATCGCCGATGTACAAGCAGGTCTTCGACCTGCGCACCGGCACCTGCCTCGACGCGCAGGGCAAGGAGGACAAGTCGCTCCGGACGTGGCCCACCGCCGTGCGCGACGGCGAGGTCCTCGTCCGATGGGAGGCCGCATGACCACGGTCGTCGGACTGTCGCTGAACGACCGCGACGTCGTCTTCGTGGGCGGCGGTGCCCTCGCGGCGCGCCGGCTCCTGCGGTTCATCGACGAGGGCGCGCGCGTCCACGTCATCGCCCCCGTCCTGCACGCCGATGTCGCGCGCCTGATCTCCGTGCACGGCCTGCGCAGCACGCGGCGCTCGGTACGCGCGTCCGACCTCGAGGGAGTGTGGCTCGTGCACACGGCGACCGGCGTCCCTGCGGTCGACGCCTGGGTCGCGGGGGTCTGCGAGCAGCGCCGCATCCTCTGCGTCAACGCGTCCGACGGCGCGCACGGCTCGGTGCGACTCGCCGCCCAGACGCGTGCCGACGACACCCTGGTGGGCGTCGTCTCGGACGCCGGTGTCGACCCGGCGCGGTCCGCGCGCCTGCGCGACGGGATCGCCGCCGCTCTCCGTGAGGGGCGTCTCCCCCTGCGTCGGCGCCGTCCGTCCGGAGTCGGCCACGTCGCACTCGTCGGCGGCGGGCCCGGTGCCACCGATCTGCTCACGATCCGCGGCCGGATCCTGCTGTCGGAGGCCGATGTCGTCGTCGTGGACAGGCTGGGGCCGGCATCCATCGTCGACGAACTGGAGCCGGACGTGGAGGTCATCGACGTCGGAAAGCGCCCGGGCGATCACCGTGTGCCGCAGCAGCGGATCAATGAGCTGCTCATCGACCGCGCCCGGGCGGGTCAGCGTGTCGTGCGCCTCAAGGGCGGCGACCCGTTCCTGTTCGGCCGCGGCGGAGAGGAGGCCGCCGCCTGCCTCGCGGCCGGCGTGGCCGTCGACGTCGTCCCCGGCGTCACCAGCGCGCTCGCCGTGCCGCAGGCGGCGGGCATCCCGGTGACCCACCGCGGCGTGTCCGCGTGCGTGCACATCGCCAACGGACAGGCGGCGCTCGCCTCGTCCACGCTCTCCGCGCTCGTCGACGCCGCCACGACGACGGTGCTGCTGATGGCGGTCGCCGCGCTGCCGCGCATCGTCGCCGCCGCGCGCACGGCCGGCGCCCCCGATGACCGCCCCGTCGCGATCGTCGAGAACGGTCACACGCCACAGCAGCGGACGACCCGCACGACACTCGCACAGGTGCTCGATGACGCCCGCGACGCAGAGGTGCGGAACCCGGCCGTGATCGTGTTCGGCGATGTCGCGCGCGCGGGGCTGCTGCTCGGAGCCGACCTGACGGCAGCCGCGGCATGCTGATGCGTCCCCAGCTGTCCGCAGCGCTCGACGGCTGCACCATCGTCGTGACCGCGGATCGCCGCAGCTCAGAGCTCGCCGCTGCTCTGGAGAGGCACGGCGCGCTGGTCCGTCACGCCCCGGTGATGTCGATCGTGCCGCATGCCGACGATGCCGCGCTCTCCGCCGCCACCCGCGCCCTCATCGCAGATCCCCCGGACATGGTCATCGTGACGACGGGCGTGGGCCTTCGCGGGTGGATGGAGGCGGCCGACGAAGAGGGCGTGCGCGACGAACTTCACCAGGCGCTCAGCGGTGCCAGGTTCATCGCGCGCGGCCCGAAGGCGCGCGGCGCCATCCAGCAGGCGGGCTTCTCCGTCCACTGGGTCGCCGAGACGGAGACTGCGGCAGAGGTCGCGCGGCACCTCCTCGAACACGGCATCGAGGGCTCCCGCATCGCCGTACAGCACCACGGAGCGGGCGCCGATGGTCTCGACGAGCTCTGCCGTCGGCACGGCGCAGACGTCGTGAGCCTCACCGTGTACCGCTGGGGTCCGCCGCCCGACGCGGAAGCCGTGCGGCAGTCGGTCCTGGATGCCGCATCCGGCGACATCGACGCCGTCGTGTGCACCTCGGCCCCGGGTGCGTCCGCATGGCTCGCCGCCGCAGGCCGGGAGGGCGCGGTGCCGACAATCGCGCGACGCACGCTCGAGCGCCGGCTGCTCGTCGCCGCCGTCGGCCCCGTCACGGCTGCGCCTCTGCACGCCGCCGGCGTCACGGCCACCGTCGCCGACCGCGGCCGCATGGGCGCCCTGGTGCGCACGGTCGTGTCGCATTTCGGTTCGGGATCGCACGCCGCCACCGAGACCACCGGCGGGCGTCTTGAGCTGCGCAGCGGCGGGGTCGTCCTCGACGGATCGTTCCTGCCCCTGTCTCGGACGTGTGCCGCCGTGCTCGAGCTGCTGTACGCCGCGGACGGTGCTGTGGTCACGCGCCGCGCACTGCAGCGTGCGCTGCCGCGTTCGACCGAGAACACCCATGCCGTCGACATGGCCGTCGCGCGCCTGCGCGATGCCCTCGACTCATCGGACATCATCCGCACCGTGGTCAAGCGCGGGTACCGTCTGGACGTCCGAGAAGGCCTTCCGACCGCATGAGCCCGGTCCTCATCGGATGCTCACACGGCACGTCCTCACCCGAGGGGCGGGCCGCCGTCCGCGGGCTCCTGGAGCAGTGCCGCACGATCCTCCCCGGCGTCGACGTGCGGGAGGCCTTCGTCGACGTGCAGGAACCGGCGCTCGGTGACGCGCTCGCGGGCCTGTCCCCCGGGACGCCCGCCGTGATCGTGCCCCTGCTCCTCTCCCCCGGTTTCCACACCACCGTCGACATCGAGGGCGCGGCGCGGCGCCGACCCGGCGTCGTCTCAACGCCCGCGCTCGGTCCCCACGATCTGCTCGCGTTGGTCCTCGAGTCTCGGCTCGAAGAGCTCGGTCTGCGCGATGACGACGCGATCGTGCTCGCCGCTGCCGGGTCGCGTGACCCCGCATCCGCGGAGGCGGTGCGCAACGTGGCATCGCGGCTCGCCGTCTGCGTGCGTCGGCGCGTCCACGTCGGGTTCACGGCGGGTCCTGGTCCCCGGCTGCCCGCGGCGATCGCCGCCACTCGGCGCGTGCACGCCGGGCGAGTGGTCGCCGCCACGTACATGCTGGCGCCGGGTCACTTCGCCGATCAGGTCCGGGATGCCGGAGCCGACGCCGTGACGATGCCGCTGGCTCCCGATCCCCGCGTGGCGGCGGTCGTGGCGGAACGCTACCACGGTGCCGTCGCGGCGGCCGCAGCCTGATCTCACGGTCGTGTGGGACGCGCCGTGACCCGATCGTCACGGCCGGGCAACGCTCGGGTCCGAGTGCGGAAACAGTGCATCCGTAGCGTCATTCCACCGACGAAAGGACGCCCATGACCACCGAGCCGACCCTCAGCGCCTCCCCGTCCGCCTCGACCGGTGCACGCCGCACGAAACGCTGGATCGACGACTGGCGACCCGAAGACGCCGAGTTCTGGAACACGTCGGGCCAGGTGATCGCCCGCAGGAACCTCGCCTGGTCGGTCTTCGCCGAGTTCCTCGGCTTCGTCGTCTGGCAGCTCTGGAGCATCGTCGTCGTGATGCTGCCGGGCGCCGGGTTCGACCTGACGACCACGCAGACGTTCTGGCTCATCTCGCTGCCCAGTCTCGTCGGCGCGACGCTCCGCTTTCCGTACACCTTCATGGTCGCGCGCTTCGGCGGGCGGAACTGGACGATCGTCTCCGCGAGCCTTCTGCTCATCCCCACCGTCCTGCTGGCGATCGTCGTCTCCGACCCGCAGACGCCGTTCGGCGTCCTGCTTCTCGTCGCCGGGCTGGCCGGGCTGGGCGGCGGCAACTTCGCGAGCTCCATGGCGAACATCACCTACTTCTTCCCGCACAGGGAGAAGGGCTGGGCCCTGGGACTGAACGCCGCGGGCGGCAACATCGGCACCGCGATCGCGCAGCTGCTCGTGCCGATCGCCGTCTCGCTCACGGCGGCGACGACGCTCGGCCTGTCCGTCGCTGGATGGATGTGGGTGCCGCTCATCGTCATCGCCGCCTGGGGCGCGTGGCGGCACATGGACAATCTGTCCACAGCGCGCGCCGATGTGGCGGGCTCCCTCGCCGCTCTGCGCGAGCCGCACCTCTGGCTGCTGGCGCTCCTGTACATCGGGACCTTCGGATCGTTCATCGGCTTCTCCAGCGTGTTCCCGAAGCTCATCGCGGATCAGTTCCCCGACTACTCGACGTTCCAGGTCGGTCAGGCCGCGCTCTCGCTCGCCTTCCTCGGCGCGCTCGTCGGGTCACTCGCGCGCCCCTACGGCGGGCGGCTTGCCGATCGCTTCGGCGGCGCGCGCGTGACAGCCGGCGCGCTGGCCGTCATGTCGCTCGGAGCGCTGTCGCTGATCGCCGTCCTGCCGACGGGAGGGTTCTGGGGCTTCCTCGCGTGCTTCCTCGTCCTGTTCGCCGCGACGGGCGTGGGCAACGGCTCGACCTATCGGATGATCCCGTCCGTGTTCGCCGCCCGAGGGCGGGCCCGCGGCGACGACGAGCAGGCGCAGGCAGCGAACACGCGCGCGGCCGCCGCCGCTCTCGGCCTGATCTCGGCGATCGGCGCCTACGGCGGGTTCGTCATCCCGCAGCTGCTGGGCGCGTCGAAATCACTGACCGGCGGGTACACCGCGGCGTTCTGGGGCTTCGTCGCCGCCTACATCGCACTGCTCGCGATGACGGTGGTCGTCTACCTCGTCCCGCGCCGCGCGCTCGCGGGGCAGCGGGTCTGACGCGTCAGTCCTCGACAGGCAGTTCGTCGGTGGATGCCGCGGGTCCCTCGGGCTCGTCGGCATCCACCGGCAGCTCTTCGAAGAGCCCGGCGGGCGGTGTCACGACGACGCGCCGCGCCGCGACATCCACCACCGGAACGATGGCCTTCACGAAGGGCACCAGCACCTCACGGTCGCCCTGCGGCACCACGAGCAGGTCGTGTGCCGGAAGGTGGTCGACGCGGGCGATGCGGCCGACGACCTGATCGTCGCGGACCACGTCGAGGCCGACGAGCTGGTGGTCGTACCAGGCGTCCTCCTCCGAGGAGGCCGATGCGTCGGCCTCGACCCAGAGGATCGCCTTGACCAGCTCCTCAGCGGCCGTGCGGTCGTCGACGCCGTCGAGGAAGACGACCGGGTGGGAGTTCATCCATCTGAACTCGCGCACCGTGACGGACTTGCCGTGCCACGGCGACGACTCGGGCACCTGCAGGGTGAACACCGCTCCGGGTACGAATCGTCCGTCAGGGTCGTCGGTGTACAGCTCGAGCTTGAGTGCGCCCTTCAGGCCATGGGCCTTCAGCAGCCGTGCGACGCGCAACTGCGTGCCGGCCGGCTTGGGCGAGTGCTTCTTACCGGTCTTCTTCTCAGAGTCCGATGCCATCTCAGTCGTCCGCGACGTCGACGCGGACGCGCCGGCCGTCGGCCAGCGCCGAGATGAGGGTGCGCAGGGCTTTGGCCGTGCGACCGCCGCGCCCGATGACACGCCCGCGGTCCTCGGGATGCACGTGCACTTCGAGCACTTCGCCCCGGGGGGACGTGGATTCGTCGATGCGCACGTCGTCAGGGTGATCCACGATCCCCTTGACGACGTGCTCGAGCGCGGCGGCCAGCACTGCGACTACTCCGCGTCGGCCGCGGGGGCCTCGGCGGCGGGCTCTTCAGCCGCGGCCTTCTTCTCGGCCTTGGGCTTGATGACCGACTTCTTCGCGGCGTCAACCTCGAAGGGGGCCTTGGGCTCCTTGACCTTGACGGTCGACACCGCGTCCTTGTCGCCCTTGAACTTGCCCCAGTCGCCGGTCAGCTTGAGGATCGCGCGCACCTGGTCGGTCGGCTGTGCGCCGACGCCCAGCCAGTACTGCGCACGGTCGGAGTCGACCTCGATGAACGAGGGCTCCTCGGTGGGGTGGTACTTGCCGATCTCCTCGATGACACGACCGTCGCGCTTGGTGCGCGAGTCGGCCACGACGATGCGGTAGTACGGGGCACGGATCTTGCCGAGCCGCTTGAGACGGATCTTGACAGCCACGATTCTCCTGAATGTGTGTGAAAACGGTGAACCAGTCGCCTGGAGCGTGGGGTGCACACCCGGCGGAAGCTCGAAGGTGGAGACGCACGCCGGATAGAGGGTCGGGCGTCGCTCCGACGTTCAATTCTGCCAGATCCCGCCCGATGCCGCGAACCGACAGCGGGGCGTGTCCATGCCAGACTGTGCCAATGGGGGTGCACTTCGCGTCATCGGCCCGTTCCACGATCGGCCTGGAATGGGAGCTGATGCTGGCCGACCGCTCATCCGGCGACCTCGTACCGCGTGCTCCGGAGCTCCTCGCCGCCATCGGCGCCGCCCTCGCCGACCACGAGCGCTTCACCGTCACCGGCGAGCTTCTGACGAACACCGTCGAGGTCACCAGCGGCATCGGTGCCACCGTCGCCGAGGCCGCGCACGATGTCGCGGATGCGATCGCCGCTGTCCGCGCGTTCACCGATCCGCGTGGCGTCGAACTGCTCTGCGCCGGCAGCCACCCCTTCGCACAGTGGTACGACCAGGAGGTCACCGACAAGACCCGCTACCGCACGCTCATCGACCGGACCCAGTGGTGGGGGCGGAACATGATGATCTGGGGCATCCATGTGCATGTCGGCGTCGAAGACGTGGCGAAGGTGTTCCCGCTCATCGGGGCCCTGTCCGTTTATCTGCCGCATCTGCAGGCGCTGTCGGCGTCCAGCCCCTTCTGGGCCGGGGAGCGCACGGGCTACGCCTCGAACCGATCACTCGTCTTCCAGCAGCTGCCCACCGCGGGGCTCCCCTGGCCGCTGCAGAACTGGGCGGAGTTCGAGTCGTATCTTGACGACATGGTCGGCACCGGGGTGATGGCCGACGCGAGCGAGGTGCGCTGGGACATCCGCCCCGCACCGCGCTGGGGCACGATCGAGGTGCGCGCGTGCGACGGCATGTCGACTCTGCCCGAGCTCGCCGCTGTCGCCGCGCTCACGCAGGTGCTCGTCGAGCACTTCTCACGCGAACTCGACTCGGGACGCACCCTGCCATCGCTGCAGCCGTGGTTTGTCCGCGAGAACAAGTGGCGCGCCGCACGTTACGGGCTCGACGCGCGCCTCATCATCGATCGCGACGGTCGGCAGCGCCCCGTGCGCGAGCATCTCGTCGAGACCGTGCACGCCCTCGGCGGCGTGGCCGACGACCTCGGGTGCGCGCGCGAGCTCACGGGCGTGCTGTCGATCCTCGAAGGCGGCAACAGTTCGATGAGACAGACCCGCGTCGCGGACGCGGTCGACGGCGACCTGCGCGCCGTCGTGCAGCATCTCATCCGCGAGTTCCGCGAGGGCCCGACTCTGCGCGAGCATCTCGCCCGGCTCGGCGGCTGACTTCTAGCGGTTGTCGCCGAGCATCTTCTGGAGCTCGGAGATGTCCTCAGCGGTGGGCACCTTCTTGCCGCTGAGACCGAAACCCGAGCCGGTCTGCTCGGTCGGAGCAGCCGCCAACCCGGCGTTCTCGGCGGCGCGCCGGGCGGGGTTGCCCGAGCGCGAGCCCTTCTTCTTCTGCTGCTTGCCGCGCTTGCTGGACGCCCCGGGCTTGCCCATCGGCCCCATCCCGGGGATGTTCGGGGTCCCACCGCGGGCCACGGTCTTCATCATCTTCGCGGCCTGCTCGAAGCGCTGCACGAGCTGGTTCACATCCGTGACGGTCATACCCGATCCGTTGGCGATGCGCAGACGACGCGAACCGTTGAGCAGCTTGGTGTTGCGGCGCTCCGCGGGCGTCATCGAACGGATGATGGCTTCGGTGCGGTCGATCTCACGCTCGTCGAAGTCGTCGAGCTGCTGCTTCATCTGGCCCATGCCCGGCAGCATGCCGAGCATCTTCTTCATCGAGCCCATCTTGCGCATCTGCTGCATCTGCTCGAGGAAGTCCTCAAGAGTGAACTGCTCGGTCGCGAGCTTCTCCGCGACCTTGCGCGCCTCTTCTTCGTCGAACGCCTGCTGGGCCTGTTCGATGAGGGTGAGGATGTCGCCGAGGTCGAGGATGCGGCTGGCCATGCGGTCGGGGTGGAACGGCTCGAGGTCGTCGAGCCCCTCCCCCGTGGACGCGTAGATGATCGGCCGTCCGGTGACCGAGGCGACCGAGAGCGCCGCACCGCCGCGTGCGTCGCCGTCGAGCTTCGACAGCACCACGCCGGTGAAGTCGACGCCGTCCTGGAACGCCTTCGCGGTGTTGACGGCATCCTGACCGATCATCGCGTCGATGACGAACAACACCTCGTCGGGGTCGGTCGCCGTGCGGATGTCGGCGGCCTGCTTCATGAGCTCGGCGTCGACGCCGAGTCGGCCGGCGGTGTCGATGATGACGATGTCGTGCTGGGCGCGACGCGCGTGCTCGACGCCGTCACGAGCGACGCGCACGGGGTCGCCGACGCCGTTGCCGGGCTCGGGCGAGTAGATCGCGGCACCGGCCTGCTCGGCGACGACCTCCAGCTGATTGACCGCGTTGGGCCGCTGCAGGTCGGCCGCGACCAGCAGCGGGGTGTGGCCGTCCGTCTCGAGCTGCTTGGCGAGCTTCCCGGCGAAGGTCGTCTTGCCCGAACCCTGCAGGCCGGCGAGCATGATGACCGTCGGCGGGGTCTTGGCGAACTGCAGACGTCGCTGCTCGCCGCCGAGGATCGCGACCAGCTCTTCGTTGACGATCTGCACGACCTGCTGGGCGGGGTTCAGCGCGCGGTTCACCTCATCGGAGAGTGAGCGCTCGCGCACCTTCGCCGTGAACTCCTTGACGACGCTCAGCGCGACGTCGGCGTCGAGCAGCGCGCGCCGGATCTCGCGGACGGTGCCGTCGACGTCGGCGGGCGAGAGCTTGCCCTTGGTGCGCAGGTTGCGGAAGGTCTCGGTGAGCCGATCCGAGAGAGTGCCGAAAGTAGCCATGATGCCCCGATTCTACGGGAGCAGGATGAGCGCGAGAGCGAGGGACCGGTCCAGCAGCGGCTGCAGCGGTCTTCGCCCCGCGCCTTCGTGCGCCCACGCGCGCACGGCGGCCCACACGGCGCCTCCGCACGCGGCGCCGATCACCTCGGCGCGCAGCGGTTCGAGCCCGCCGATCAGCAACCGGCGGCTCACGCCGTCGGCGATACGCGCCTGCCGCACCGCGGCTTCCCGTTCCAACTCGGCGGCGACGCCCATCTGCTCGGCGTTGACGATGGCCAGCGCCAGGGCGTCGGGAGCGAAGTCGTCGGCGAATGCGGTCAGGCTCGGCAGGACATCTCCCCCACCCGCGAAAGCCCGTTCAGCGGCATCCACCCGCTCATCGAAGGCCGCCCAGAGGATGTCGCCCTTCGACGAGAAGTAGTTGAAGAAGCTCGACCGGCTGACCCCGGCGCGCCGAGTGATGTCGACGACCGACGTCGCCGCGAACCCCTGCTCGAGGAAAAGCTCGCACGCCGCCTCAGCCAGGGTCTCGTGCGACGAGGACTTGGGACGACCGGGGCGCGGTGACGAATCGGACACGCCCCCAGCGTACGGCGGCACGCACGCGGCGGCGTATTGTTGGACTGCATCCAATATCACCCACGAGGAGATGTCGTGCTCGAGATCCACCATGCCGGGCTGGCCCCGGAGTACGTGCCCTACCGCGAAGCATGGGCGCTGCAGCGTCGCATCCATGCCGAGGTCGTGGCAGGCGACCGCCCCGACACGATGATCGTGCTCGAACACGAGGCGGTATACACGGCCGGGAAGCGCACGGAGCCGCACGAGCGCCCCCAGGACGGCACCGAGGTCATCGACGTCGACCGCGGCGGGAAGATCACCTGGCACGGGCCCGGGCAGCTCGTCGGCTACCCGATCGTGCGGCTGGTCGAGCCCATCGACGTCGTCGCGCACGTACGCCGCCTCGAGCGGCTCCTCATCGCCGCGCTCGCCGAGCACGGCGTCGACGGGTATCAGGTCGCGCGACGCAGCGGCGTCTGGGTGCGTCGCCCGCTGTCGGAGGACAAGATCGCCGCGATCGGAGTGCGCGTCGAGAAGGGCGCGACCATGCATGGGTTCGCGATCAACTGCGACAACTCGCTGGCGGCGTTCCGCAACATCATCCCCTGCGGGATCACCGACGCGGGCGTGACCACGGTCAGCGAGGTGGTGGGGCGGGATGTCGCGCCCGCCGACATCCTCGACACCGTGACGCGCGTGTTCCGTGACGAGTACGCGGGGGTGCCGGCATGAGCGCCGCCCCGGACGGTCGCAGGATGCTGCGCCTCGAGGTCCGCAACGCGCAGACCCCCATCGAGCGCAAGCCGGAGTGGATCAAGACCCGCGCGAAGATGGGGCCGCAGTACACCGAGCTGCAGCATCTGGTGCGCGATGAGGATCTGCACACCGTGTGCCAGGAGGCCGGGTGCCCCAACATCTACGAGTGCTGGGAGGATCGCGAGGCCACGTTCCTCATCGGCGGCTCGCAGTGCACACGGCGATGTGCGTTCTGCCAGATCGACACCGGCAAGCCCGCGGCCTACGACGTCGACGAGCCGCGGCGCGTCGCCGAGAGCGTGCAGCGCATGGGCCTGCGGTACGCCACCGTGACCAGCGTCGCCCGCGACGACCTGCCCGACACCGGTGCGTGGCTCAACGCCGAGACGGTGCGGCAGATCCACGCGAAGAACCCGAACACCGGCGTCGAGCTGCTCGCCAACGAGCACAACGCCGACCCGGCGTTCCTGGGGCAGATCTTCGACGCCCGCCCCGAGGTGTTCGCACACAACCTCGAGACGGTCCCCCGCCTGTTCAAGCTCATCCGCCCCGCGTTCCGCTACGAGCGGTCGTTGAACGTGCTCACGCAGAGCCGCGAGGCAGGGCTCATCACGAAGTCGAACCTGATCCTGGGCATGGGCGAGGAACCCGCCGAGGTCGTCTCGGCGATGCAAGATCTGCACGACGCCGGCTGCGACATCCTCACCATCACCCAGTACCTGCGCCCCACGCCTCGGCACCACCCGATCGACCGGTGGGTGAAGCCCGAGGAGTTCGTGGAGTACAAGGAGGAGGCCGAGCGCATCGGATTCCTCGGGGTGCTCGCGGGTCCCCTGGTGCGCTCGTCGTACCGTGCCGGGCGTCTGTGGGCCCAGTCGATGATCTCGAAGGGGCGCGAGATCCCCGCGCACCTGCAGCACATCGCCGCCGACGTGCACGTGGAGCGCGGGTTCGCCCAGGCCGTCTGAACGACGCGGCCTCGGTGCCCGGCGCCGGCCCCGTCAGTCGGCGCTGGTCACCGACTGCACGTCGCCGTCGGTGTTGAGGTTGACCAGCAGCACGTCGTCGGTGGCATCGGGATCCAGCGCGTACTCGAGCACCGCGAACGGGTCGGTGCCGCCGTGCTCGTCGGCGAGGATCGTCATGCTCATCAGACGCAGCGAGCGGATGATGTCGACGTGCGTGTCGCCCGAGATGTCGACGAGGTAGTCCTCGAGGTCATCACCCAGCTCCTCCTGCTGCTGCAGGATGAACTCGATGACCTCGCTGGTCCGGTCGTCGAGCTCCGACAGCATCGCGCTGCGGGCCGAGCGGTCGACATCCTCCAGCGACGTGATCATCGCCGCGGCGACATCGAGTGCCGCCGCAGACACGTCGTCCTCATCGGGCGCGGTGAGATCCACCGACACCGCTTGATCGCCCAGCTCGATGGTCTCGGACCAGAAGATCGAACCGTCCGGGCCGGATTCCAGAAGTCCGAAGTAGTCGTGTTCGATCGCCATGCCTTTATGAAACCAGCCCGCGCGCCGATCCGGTAGAGCCGCGCGTCATTCGACCAGCGACGCGGCGAACACGTGCGGCGTGAAGCCGGTGAGGTCGCCGATGTCTTCCCCCTGGCCGAGCAGCTTGACGGGGATCCCGGTGCGCTCCTGCACGGCCAGCACGAAGCCGCCCTTCGCCGAGCCGTCGAGCTTCGTCAGGACGAGACCCGTCACGCCCGCATGCTCGAGGAACGCCTCCGCCTGCATCACGCCGTTCTGGCCGGTCGTGGCATCCAGCACCAGCAGGACCTCGCTGATCGGCGCCTGCTTCTCGATCACGCGCCGGATCTTGGTCAGCTCGTCCATCAGCCCGCCCTTGGTGTGCAGGCGGCCGGCGGTGTCGACGATCACGATCTCGGTGCCCGTGTTCTTCGCGTACTCGATGGTCTGGAAGGCGACGGATGCCGGATCCTGCCCCTCCTGCTGCGGGCGCACGATCGCGGCGCCCGAGCGCTCCGCCCAGGTGGCCAGCTGGTCGACCGCGGCGGCGCGGAAAGTGTCGGCGGCGCCGACCACGACCGAGCGCTGGTACCGCTGCAGGAACTTCGCGAACTTGCCGATGGTCGTGGTCTTGCCCACGCCGTTCACACCCACCACGAGCACGACCGCCGGGCGCTCGGTGAGCTTGAGCGTCGTGTCGAACTTCGCGAAGTGCTCCTCGAGGGTCTCCTTCAGCATGCGCTGCAGGTCACGCGGGTCGGTCGTGTGGAACCGCTCGACCTTCTCGCGCAGCTCATCGACGATGCGCTCGGTGATGTCGGGCCCGAAATCCGCCGTGAGCAGCGCGGTCTCCAGGTCGTCCCACGTCGTCTCGTCGATCGTCGGCTTGACGAACATGCCGCGCAACGCGCGTCCCAGTGACCACTTCTCCGCCATGCCTCCAGCCTACGGGGCGCCTACCACGCCCATGCCCCACCCTTCTGGCCGGACGCTTGCCGCCGCGAGCGGGCGTTTCCCGTCGCTCCTCGGCTCGCTGCCTGGCGCCCTCGCCCGGGGCGAGGGGATCTGCCCAGGCGAGGGCCGAATTCGCCATATCGGCCCTCGCTCCGGGATATCTCCTCGCCCGCGGCGAGGGGCCGGCTCCCCCCTGGGACCACGGAGTGCGCCCCGACGGGCTGCGCGGCATCCCGACCCTCGTGGTCACGGGCGACTGGAACGAGGAATACGAGACGATCGCGCAGAAGCTCGTCGAGGGCGGCGCGCCATGCGAGCGTTGAGCCGGGGCGCTGATCGGTCAGGACGCCGGGCGGATGATCATCCGGATGCCGGTCGGCGCCAACTGGTCGCGCACCTGCGCGGCCGAGAAGCCGTCCGGGCAGTCGACCGACGTCAGCAGTCCGACCTTGACGGAGCGGAACACGCGTGCCGACACGATCGACGACGCCCCGTTCTTCGAATTGGTGCTCACCACGCTGCGCACCCGCACAGTCCCGTTCCCCGACGACTGAGTCGGCAGCGCGTCGTCGTACGCGTACTTGGTCACGCTCGCGACATCGCTGGTGCCATACTCCTGCGCGAGCATCGTGTCGGAGAGCGTGCGCTCGTCCTGCGTCAGATCGAGATCGTCGACCTTGGTCTGCCAGAACCCGATGATGCACTGCGACGAGGTCTGCTGGTACGACCAGCGTCCATTGCCGTCATCGGCGGATGCCACGGTGAAGCCATCCGCACCGCCCATCGTGTCGGCCCACTGGATGGTCGACGAAGAGTCCAGACCGGATGCCGCGTCGAAGGGGAAGTCGTCGGCCAGAGTGATCGTCGCCGACGGCGACGGTGTGGATGCCGGGGTCGGTGTCGGGTCGTCTGCAGCGATCACGCTGCAGCCTGACAGCGCGACAGCACCGAGTACGGCGGTCAGGAGCAGTGCGGTGCGACGCAAGAACACGCGCTCGACGATATCGCGCGGTGGCATCAACCGGCTGAGTGCGTCTCCTGCATGCGTCAGACGGCGGCAGGCTCCTGCTCGCGCGCCTTGCGGTCGCCCACACGCTGACCGACCACCGCCGAGACGCCGTCCTGGCGCATCGAGACGCCGTACAACGCATCGGCGATCTCCATCGTGCGCTTCTGGTGCGTGATGACGATGAGCTGACTCGACGCGCGCAACTGCTCGAACACGCCGAGCAGGCGTCCCAGGTTCGCATCGTCGAGCGCCGCCTCCACCTCGTCGAGGATGTAGAACGGGCTCGGGCGCGCCTTGAAGATCGCCGTCAGCAGGGCCACCGCCGCCAGCGACCTCTCTCCGCCCGAGAGCAGCGACAGCCGCTCGATCTTCTTGCCCACCGGCCGCACCGCCACCTCGATCCCCGTGGTGAGCGGATCATCCGGGTTCGTCAGCGAGATGCTGCCGGTGCCCCCCGGGAACAGAATCGGGAACACCTCGGTGAACGCCTGCCGGGTGTCGTCGAACGCCGCGAGGAAGATCGACTGCATGCGCTCGTCGAGCTCCTCGATGATCGTGAGCAGATCCTTGCGGGTCTGCGTGAGATCGGCGAGCTGCTCGGTGAGGAACTTGTGCCGTTGCTCGAGCGCTTCGAACTCCTCGAGTGCGAGGGGATTCACGCGTCCCAGTTGCGCGAGCTTGCGCTCGGCGTCCTGCAGTCGCTTGGCCTGTGACCTGCGCTCATACGGCGCCGGCTCGACGTCGTCGTCCGTCGCCGGAACCGGCTGATCCGGACCATATTCCGAAACGAGAATATCTTCCTCGAGCCCGAGCTCCGACTGCACGCGCTCCAACAGGCTCGTGACGTGAAGCTTCTTCTCGTGGATCTGCAGCTCGAGGCCGTGCACGTTCTCGGTGAGCCCCGCGAGCCGCTCGCGGACGGATGCATCATCGAGGCGCAGCTGCGACAGCTCGGCCGTGAGCGCCGTGCGTGCCGACTCGGCCGTGGCGAGTTCCACCCGCGCCTCGCTCACCGAGCGGTCCACCGAGTCGAGGAGAGGCGGCAGACGGTCGGCGACGCCCGCGGCGACCTCGCGCTGCGCACGGCGGACCACCGCCCGGCGGGCAGCTTCCGCGGCCGCGGCCTTCTCGCGTTCGCGCTGACGCTCCAGCCCATCGGCGCGAACCTCTTCAGCGCGGATGCGCTCCTTGAGCGTCTCGACCTCCAGCCGCGCGGTCATCTCCGTCTCGCGGGCCGTCTCCAGCTCGGCGAGCATGCCGTCGCGGGCAGACGCATCGAGAATCGGGCGGGGTGCCTCCAGCGCGGCATCGAGCTGTTCCTGAGCGGAACGCGCGGAGTCCTTCGCCTCGTCGACGGCCGCCTCCGCCTGCCGCAGCGTCGCTTCGAGGCGTTCGCACTCCGCCACTGCGGCCTCATGGCGCACGGTCGCCCGGTTCGCCTTCTCGGCGTGCGCGGCGAGCTCAGCATCGTGCTGCCGCAACGCCTGCAGCGCGCTCTTCGCCGTGCGCCGGGCATCCTCCTGCTGCGTCTGCGCAGCGCTCAGCGCTTCACGCAGTGAGTCCACGATGACACCGACCTCGTCGAGGCGGTCGGCTGCGGCATCCCGTTCCGCCCGCAGCTCGATGCGTGAGCGCCCTTCGCCCGAACCCGCGCGCAGGCGGAACGGTGTGACCAGCTCCCCCGCCCGCGTCACCACGGTGATCGTGCCGGGGGCTGCGTCCACCGCCGCACGCGCGGCATCGAGATCGTCGGCGAGGTACACGTCCGCCAGCAGCCCGCGCACCCCGTCGGGCGCCCGCACGACCTCGGCTGCCGAGGTGAGCCCCGCGACCGCAGACCCTTCGGTGCGTCGAGCGGGCTCGGCGATGGTGATGTCGACGACTCCGAGGTCGCCGCCGTCCAGCCCGCGGGCCACGTCCACGGCCGTCGCCGCGTCGTCGACGAGCACGCCCTCGGCGATCGGGCCGAGCACGGAGGCGATTGCGGCTTCCCATCCGCCCGAGACCTCCACAGCGTCCGAGACCAGGCCGCGCACGCCCGCGTCGCCGCGGGCGACGATCTCGGCGGCACCGCCGCGCACATCGAGCGCGCGCGAGAGCGCCTTCGTCTGCGCGGTGAGCGACTCCTTCTCGCGCTCGGCGGCGTGCAGCTTGTCCCGCAGCTCGCCGACGGCGGCCTCCGCATCGGTGGCGTCGCGCTGCGCGCGCTCGTAGGCGCCCGCATGCTCAGCGGATGCGGCATCCGATACCGACTCCGGATCGATCTCATCGAGCACGCGCTGCGCCTCGGCACGTCGAGACTGCGCGGCATCCAGCGCACTCTGCTGGCGTGCGACGGCCTGCTCGACGGCGGCGAGGGCGGATGCCGCGGCCTCGGCCGTGCCGCGCAGGCTCGTGATCTTCATGTCGTGCTCCGACACGAGCGCGCTCTGTGCTGCGATGTCCGCATCGAGGGCGTCCAGCTCGCCGCGCGCACGCACCACCGCGCGCGCCGCGTCAGCCGCGGCATCCTGTGCCGCATCCAGCCCCGAGGCGATCTCGTCGATGCCGGCGCGCGCCTCGTCGATGGACGCCTGGGTCACCGTCTGCTGCGGGGCCAGCGCGTCATCGTCCTCCGCCAGCAGCGAGAGCCGCTGGCCCGCGAGCGTGTACAGGCCGCGCAGACGCTCCTGCACCTGTTCCAGGGAGAACACGACGCCCCGCGCGCGGTCGACCGCCTCCGAGCGCTGGTCGGCCTCCAACTGTTCGATGCGCGCATGCAACGACTCGGCGCGGTCCTGCAGAACGAGCCTCTCGGCGTGACGTTCCTGCTCGCTCGCGGCCGCCGCCGCGAGCTCGGTGCGAAGTCCGACCAGCTCGTCCGCGAACAGCCGTGCCTTCGCATCGCGCACCACCGCTGCGATGGTCGCAGCCTCGCGCGCGATCTCGGCCTGCCGCCCCAACGGCTTCAGCTGCCGACGCAGCTCACCGGCGAGGTCGTTCAGCCGCGTGAGGTTCGCCTCCATCGCCTGCAGCTTGCGCACGGTCTTCTCTTTGCGGCGCCGATGCTTGAGGATTCCCGCCGCCTCTTCGATGAAGCCGCGTCGATCTTCGGGGCTGGCCTGCAGCACGGTGTCGAGGCGTCCCTGCCCCACGATCACATGCATCTCGCGGCCCAGGCCCGAGTCGCTCAGCAGCTCCTGCACGTCGAGCAGGCGGCAGCTCTGGCCGTTGATCGCGTACTCACTGGCCCCGTTGCGGAACAGTGTGCGACTGATCGTCACCTCGGCGTACTCGATCGGCAGCGCACCGTCGGCGTTGTCGATCGTGAGCTGCACCTCGGCGCGTCCCAACGGGCCGCGCGTCGAGGTGCCGGCGAAGATGACGTCTTCCATCTTGCCGCCGCGCAGGGTCTTGGCCCCCTGCTCCCCCATCACCCAGGCGAGCGCGTCGACGATGTTCGACTTGCCCGAGCCGTTCGGGCCGACGATCGCAGTCACACCGGGCTCGAGCACGAAGGTCGTGGGCTGGGCGAACGACTTGAACCCCTTGAGCGTCACGCTCTTCAGGTGCATGTCACGGCCCCTCCGCCCCGTACGATCACCGGAACACGTTATCGGATGCGGTCCGTTCGGGCCCTGCGACCGGCCGCGGAGCCCGCGATCCGGGCCCGCGACACGCCCGTCGGCCGCCGATTCTGGGGAATCGCTTGACATGCCCCGTGAGACCGCGCTAACGTCGCAACTCGCGTTTGATTCCTGAAGGGAGGCCCGCCGATGATTCTCACCACGCCGCACATGTCGCGCTGCGCAGACGCTGCCGTTGCAGTCGTCACCCGCCCGGCGGCCGTCACCCCCTTCGGAGCGACGACGCCCGCGGCCGGCTAACGGGTCAGAAGCGCTCCGCTTCGCCCTCCGCCCTGCGCCGTCACTCCGACGGCCCCACCGATCTGCGTGTCGGTTCTTCGTCGCCTCCGCGCGACATTTCCGCCGCCTTCCGTGCGGCACTCGCCGGGCCTTCTCGCCCGGGATCCCTGACGACTCCGAAAGAGCCCTCATGAACACCGTGCTGTCCCTGACGCGTCCCGATGAGCGGGAACGCCTCGAGACGCTCTCCCAGCTGACCCACGACACCCGCGTGTCAGCACTCGACCGATTGTCGCTGCGGCTCGGTCTGTGGCTGCTGCTGCACGCCGAGCGCAGCGCTCAGCGCCGCTCCGACCGCGAAGGGCAGCGCCTCCGCGCACTCGCCCGTGAGCACCGTGCCCGCACCGAACGCGAGAACGCGCTCGTGCGCGCCGCCATCACGCTGCAGTATCGCTGAGCCGCGGCATCCACACTGCGACGACGAAGGAAGACGATCATGACCCACACCACCACCACGCCGCCCGAGATCAGCATGCCCGACGGAGTCGAGCTGCGCCGGCTGGTCATCCCGCAGACGCGGGATGCCGCCGACGCGGCCGACTTCGTCGAGATGGTGCGCGCGCGCAACAAGATCTACCGCGAGATCAACGGCAACGACGACGACACCAATACGGCCGACGAACTTCTCCCCCGCTATCAGGACGAGAAGTACGAGCAGAATCTGCTCTGGCTGCTGTTGCGGGGCGGCGAGGCTGTCGGCCGAGCCATCCTGACGCTCCCGGGCGAGCAAGGGTCGCGGGTGGCGTTCGCGAACATCGAGATCCTGCAGGATGCCTGGGGCCACGGCATCGGCTCTGCCGCCGCCGCGGTGCTCGAGCGCGAAGCAGCCGACGCGGGGCGCACGGTCCTGCAAGCGTGGGCCGTGCACAGCGGCGACGAGCCCCAGCGCCTCGATGCCCCCACCGGATTCGGGACCGTGCCCCTCGACCACACTGCCCGTTTCCTACAGCGCCGGGGCTACGCGCTCGAGCAGATCGAGCGCAAGAGCGCCCTCCCGCTGAATGCGCACACGCATGCACACGTCGACGAGCTTCTCGCCGATGCGCAGCGGGCGGCGGTGGGCTATCGCATCGTGCAGTGGACGGCGCCGACTCCTCCCGAGTACCTCGCGGGCTATGGCCTGATGAAGGAACGCATGATCACCGATGCGCCGGCCGCCGGCATCGAGTTCGACGAGGAGGTGTGGGATGCCGCTCGCATCGCCGACCACGAGAAGCCCTACCTCGCATCGGGCCGCACGCTGCACGTCACCGCCGCGCAGCATGTCGAGTCCGGCGAGCTCGTGGCCTTCAACGAGCTTGTCATCGGTGCCGACCGCACGGAGACCACGCACCAGGAGGACACCCTGGTGCGTGCCGATCACCGCGGACGCCGCCTCGGCATGCTCGTGAAGTGCGCCGCGCTGCACGACTGGCGCGAGTTCGCACCAGAGTCGCCGCGGGTGGTCACCTACAACGCCGAGGAGAACCGCCCGATGCTCGACATCAACGAGGCGATCGGATTCACTCCGGTGTCATACAACGGCGCGTGGAAGAAGACGGTCACCGCATGAGACGAGCGTGGGTCACCCGCGCCGCGGCTGGCAGTGCGCGCAGAAGTGGCTCGAGCGGTTCATGAACGACGCGCGCACGATCGGGCGCCCGCAGCGCGGGCACGGCTGGCCTGTGCGTCCGTAAGCGTTGAGCGAATGGGCGAAGTACCCGGCCTCGCCGTTGACGTTGACGTACTGCTCATCGAAGCTCGTGCCGCCCTCCGCCAGCGCCTTCTCGAGCACCAGGCGCACCTGTGTGAGCAGGAGGTTCACCGCCCGCGTGGGCAGTGCGCGCGCCGACGTCTCGGGGTGGATACGCGCGGCCCACAGCGCCTCGTCCGCGTAGATGTTGCCGATGCCGCTGGCGACGGTCTGGTCGAGCAGCACGCGCTTGATCGCCGAGTCCTTGCGTGCGAGCCGCGCGCGGAAGAGCACATCGTCGAACGCGGGATCGAGCACGTCGCGCGCGATGTGGGCGACCTGGGTGGGCACGAGCGGAGCGGCATCGCCCCGTCCTCCCGCCGCGCCGTCGGGCGTCGGCACCAGCGAATCGATCGCGAGCGACCCGAAGGTGCGCTGGTCGGCGAACACGACGGCGAGTTCGCCGTGGACGGGATGCTGGATGTCGAGCCGGATGCGCTCGAACCGCTCCACGGGCGCCCCGGATTCGCGCAGCAGCAGCTGCCCACTCATGCCCAGGTGACCCACGACCGCCTCCGCCGCGCCGACCATCGGCAGCCACAGGAATTTGCCCCGACGTACGGCCGAGCGCAGCACCTGGCCGGTCAGTCGCGCCTCGAAGTCGGCGGCACCCGCGCTGTGGCGCGTCAGCGAACGCTCATCGCGTACCGTGACGGCGGCGACATGCGCGCCGCTCACGGCCGGCTCAAGACCGTGCCGTACGACCTCGACTTCGGGAAGCTCAGGCACCTCAGTCGCGCTCGGACAGCGCGTGCCATAGCTTCAGCGCTGCTGCCATCTCGGCATGCTTCTTGCTGGTGCCGGTGCCCGTCGTCGACGAGTCGCCGACAGTCACCGTCGCGGTGAACAGGCGGTCGTGATCGGGGCCGGAAGCCGTCACGCTGTAGACAGGCGGGGTCATGCCCAGACGCGCCGCCAACTCCTGCAGGCTCGTCTTAGGGTCGACCGCCGCGCCGTAGCGATCGGGGTCGGCCAGCAGCGGCTCGACGAGCCGGTGCACGAGGCCGGTCGCGGCATCCGGGCCGGCCGAGAGATACGTGGCGCCGATGACGGCCTCCATCGTGTCGGCGAGGATCGAGTCCTTGTCACGCCCGCCGGTCTGGTCCTCACCGCGGCCGAGCTTGAGGTACTCGCCCAGTCCGATGCCCCGTGCCACCTCGGCGAGGGCCACGGTGGACACGACCGACGCCCGGCGCTTGGCCAGCGATCCCTCTTCGAGCTCGGGATGCCGGGTGTACAGCAGCACCGTGACGGCCTGACCCAGCACCGAGTCGCCGAGGAACTCGAGACGCTCGTTGTGCGGCAGATGGCCGTGTTCGTAGGCGTACGAGCGATGCGTCAGTGCGAGCGACAGAAGCTCGGGGTCGATATCGACCCCGAGCTTGTCGGTCAGCTGGGACGTACCCGCTGTGAGCGTCATCGGACGCGAATCAGACGTCGGCGACCTTGCGGCCCTTGTACTCGAGGAACAGCTCGGTGCCCTGCGAGTCGGTGACGACCTTGGCCTGGTGGGGACGGCTGTAGACGACCTTGCCGTTCTCGACGGTCTTCACGAGCGTGGGGACCGAGGCCTTCCACTGCGCGCGGCGCGAACGGGTGTTGGAGCGGGAGACCTTCCGCTTCGGGGGGTTACCTGCCATGGCTGTTCTTCCTTTGCTTCCTACGTCTGGGATCCGGGCACATCATCGGTGCCCTCTGCCGGCTCGGACGAGAACCCCGCCAGAGCGGCCCACCTCGGGTCGATGCTCTGCCGGGATTCGTCATCCGGCAGGTCAGCCAGACGTTCGCCCGTTTCGGGGTCGAGCCCCGGGCAGTCCGGCCGGCACACCGGCTGAAACGGAAGCGACAGGACGAGGGCGTCCCGGACCAGAGTTTCAAGATCCACGTGGTCGTCTTGAACCTCGAAGTCGTTCGCTTCCTCTCCAGGATACGCGAAAAGCTCCTGGAACTCGACTTCGACAGGCGCTTCGATGGGCGTCAGGCACCGCCCGCACTCGCCCGTGTATCGCGAGAACGCGTTCCCCGAGGCGAGAATGCCCTCATGCACGGACTCGAGACGCACATCGACCTGCACATGTTCGCCGGCGTCGAGCGACACCAGACCCTCGCCCCACCGTTCCGGCAGGACGACATCCAACTCGGTCTCGCGCATCTCGCCGGGACGGCGCACGATGTCGCGGACGAGCACGCTGAAAGCGCCGGGACGCGGAGTTCTCATCCGACGATTCTACCGTTCAGATCCCGCGCGCGCCCGTGTCGAGGAACCGGGCGACGGGTGCCGGCACATACGGTGACACGTCCCCACCGAGGCCCGCGACCTGACGCACCAGCGAACTCGAGACCAGCGCGTGGGCGGGGTCGGGCAGGAGGAAGACGGTCTCGATGTCGGCGAGATGCCGGTTGACGATGGCCATCGGCGTCTCGTACGCGACGTCGACCTGCGATCGGATGCCCTTGACCAGCACGCCGGCCTTGACGTCGGTGGCGTAGTCGACGAGCAGGCCCATGCTCCACGAGGCGACGACGATGTCACCCTCGATGCCCGCTTCGGCGATCGACTGCTCGATCAGCGACAGGCGCTGCGCGATGGGCAGCATGGCCTGCTTGTCGGGGTTGTGCACGACCAGGACATGGATCGTGTCGTACAGCCGCGCGGCACGTTCGATGACATCCAAATGACCGAGAGTGGGTGGGTCGAATGACCCCGGGACGACGGCGATCCGGTTGCTCACCCCTCCAGCCTATCTGCCGAGCTTTGAGGTTTCTGAACGCCGTTCTCAGTTCTTCGCGAGCGCCGCGCGCTCCACGGTGTCGAGTCGCCGTTCGATGGCCGCGGCGAGTCCGGGGTGACGCAGGAGCGCGGGGTCGTTCTCGAGGATCGCCTCGCCCTCTTGACGCGCAAGGGCAATGAGATCGGCGTCCTTGACGACCCGCAGCAGTCGCAGCGAGCTGCGCACACCGGACTGCGCGTCGCCGAGCACGTCGCCCTCGCCGCGCAGCCGCAGGTCCTCCTCGGCGAGCTCGAACCCGTCGGAGGTCGCGGCGACCGCTTCGACGCGCTCGCGAGCCGGCGTGCCGGGTGCCGCCTCGGTCACGAGCAGACAGACGCCGGGCACGCTGCCGCGCCCGACACGACCGCGCAGCTGGTGCAGCTGCGAGACGCCGAATCGATCGGCCTCGAGGATGATCATCGCCGAGGCGTTGGGCACGTCCACACCGACCTCGATCACCGTCGTCGCCACGAGCACGTCGATCTCACCCGCGGCGTACGCCCGCATGATCGCGTCCTTCTCGTCGCCGGGCATCTTCCCGTGCAGGACCGCGACCCGGATCGACGAGAACGAGGGATGCTGCGCCAGCAGCTGCTCGGCCTGGACGACGCCCCAGCGCACCCGGGTGGACGCCGTGTCTTCGACGAGTGCATCGGGGTCGTCCGTGGCTTTCGCCGCCGTGGTCGCCTCGGCGTCGATGGCAGGGCACACGACGAACGCCTGGTGCCCCGCGGCCACCTCTTCGGCCACGCGCTCCCACACCCGACCGAACCAGCCCGGCTTCTCGGCGACAGGCGCCACGAACGTCTGCACGCCGGCGCGCCCCGTCGGCATCGTGCGGATCGTGGAGACATCGAGATCGCCGAACACGGTCATCGCGACCGTGCGCGGGATCGGCGTCGCCGTCAGCACGAGCGCGTGCGGGCTCGTGCCCTTCGCGCGCAGCGTCTCGCGCTGCTCCACACCGAAGCGGTGCTGCTCGTCGACCACCACGAGCCCGAGATCCGCGAAGGTCGTGCTGTCGCTGAGCAGCGCGTGCGTGCCGACGACGATGAGGGCCTGCCCCGACGCCACCCGCAGCGCCGCCCGGCGCCGCTCGGCCGCCGTCAGCTGCCCGGTCAGCAGCGTCGGCATGAGCCGCGGGGCCAGCTCGGGCCCCAGCATCCGCGCGATCGACCGCACGTGCTGGCCGGCGAGCACCTCGGTCGGAGCGATGAGCGCCGACTGCCCACCGCTCTGAGCCACCTGCAGCATCGCGCGCAGCGCCACGAGGGTCTTGCCCGACCCGACCTCGCCCTGCACGAGGCGGTTCATGGGCCAGTCGCCCACGAGGTCGGCCGCGATCCGGTCGCCCACCGCGATCTGGTCGGGTGTGCGAGGGAACGGCAGGGCCTCGTCGAACCTGGTCAGCAGCTCACCGCCCGGCCGCGACGTAGCAGACAGCGCGCGCACGAACTGCCGTTGCTGCAGCAGCGCCGTCTGCAGCACGAGTGCCTCGTGCATGCGCAGCGTGCGCACCGCCGGAGGCACCTGATCTTCGAAATCGGGCCGGTGGATGCGCTCGAGCGCCTCCCGCGCGGGAAGCAGCCCCTGCCGCTGGCGCAGGTCTTCGGGCAGCGGATCGTCGACGGGGCCGAGACCGTCGAGGATGAGGTCCACCGACTTCTGGATCGCGAAACTCGGCACGCTCGCCGTCGCCGGGTAGATCGGGATCGGGGCGTTCGCGTACGCCTCGGCGTTCATTCGCGCGTCATCGACGTCGTCGAAGAGCACGTAGTCGGGATGGGTGAGCTGCTTGCCGTCGCGGTACTCGCCGACCTTGCCCGAGAAGATGCCCTGCGCGCCCTGCTTGAGCGCGCCCAGGCGCCAGGCCTGATTGAAGAACGTCAGGCTCATCCGGCCGTGCCCGTCGGTGATGATGATCTCGACGATCGACCCGCGCCGCTGCCGCATCTTGCGCTCGCTCGCGCCCACGACCTCGGCGACGATCGTGACCTGGTCGCCGACGACGAGCGAGTCGATCGGGGTGAGCTCGCCGCGCCGCGCATAGCGGCGCGGGTAGTGCGCAAGCAGGTCGCCCGCCGTCCGCATGCCGAAAGCGCGCTCGAGCGAGCCGGCCGTCCGCCCGCCCAGCGCCGCATCCAGCCGCGAAGCGAGCGTGAAGTCCGACATGCATTCGAGTCTAGGCAGAACCTGCGACACGGGTTTGTAGGCTGAAGGGGTGACGCGCATCATCGCCGGGGCCGCCCGCGGCATCCGCCTTGACGTGCCCGGTTCGGGCACCCGCCCCACGAGCGACCGCGTGCGCGAGTCGCTGTTCGGCTCACTCGAGTCGGCGGATGCGATCGACGGGGCCCGGGTCCTGGATCTCTACGCCGGCTCGGGGGCGCTCGGCCTGGAGGCGCTCAGCCGCGGTGCGGCCTCGGCCGCCCTCGTCGAGAAGGCCGGCCCGGCGGCGCAGATCGCCAAGGGGAACGCGGCCCGGGTGACCACAGCGGCCGGGCTCGCGGCATCCACCGTCCAGGTGCACCGCGCCGACGTCGGCGGCTTCCTCACGCGCGGCGCCGGGCAGTACGACGTCGTCTTCGCCGACCCGCCGTACGACGTGACGGATGCCGCGACCGGCGACGTGCTGACGGCACTCGTCGCCCACCTGGCCGAGGACGCGATCGTGATCCTCGAGCGCGCTGCCCGCTCGCCCGAACCGCCCATGCCCACAGGACTCGCCGTCGACCGGGTGAGGAGATACGGCGACACCGCGCTCTGGTGGCTCTCCACCGCCACCGCTCAGCCCTGAGCCGCGTCCCATTCGAGGTACGGGTCCCAGCCGCCGCGGCCGGCGTAGGGCACACCGTCGACGAGCACGTCCGCATCGCCCCGGGTGAGGACGGCTCCGATACGACGGAACCCCTCCGGAACCACGGAGTCGGAGGGGAACGCGGCCAGCAGGGCATGGTCCTCGCCGCCCGACAGTGCCGTGGCAGGGTCATCGCCGAGGGCCGATGTCGCGAGGTCGAGGGTGACGCCCGATGCCTTCGCCATGCGCGACGCGTCCAGTGCAAGGCCGTCGGAGACGTCCATCATCGCCGTGGCGCCGGCCGCCGCCGCGACGACGCCGAGTCCGATCGGCGGCTCCGGACGCAGTTGGGCCGCCAGCTGCCCGCGCTGCGCGATGCCCAGGCCCGTCGCGTCGACCGCGACGGGCACGCCCTCCGGATCCCGGAACCGATCGAACAGGATGCGAAGCCCCGCCGCCGCACGCCCCGCGTCGCCCGCCAGCGCCAGCACGTCACCGGGCCGCGCGCCGCTGCGCAGAACGGGCGATGCGCGGTCGAGCACGCCGAGTGCCGTCACGGCGATCGTGAGCGTCGGCGACACGGCGAGGTCTCCGCCCTCCACCGCACAGCCGGGCGCGAGCGCCGCGCAGGCGTCGCGCAGACCGTCGGCCATGTCGGTGAGCAGCCGCAGGGGCGTCTCGTCGGGCACGGTGAGAGCCACGAGCAGTGCCGTGGGACGGGCGCCCATCGCCGCGACGTCGGCGAGGTTGACCGCAGCCGCCTTCCACCCCAGGTCGTACCCGCTGCTCCACGCGAGGCGGAAGTCGGGGCCGTGCACCAGCGTGTCCACCGTCGCCACCACGCGCCCGGACGCGGCATCCAACACCGCCGCATCGTCGCCCGGACCCACGAGCGCGCGCGAGGCCGGACCGAGCCGCTCGAGGATCGCAGCGAGCACCACGGCCTCGCCCAGTGCGCCGACGGTCTGCTCCTCGTTCGTCATCCCTCCACGCTAGCGGCGGGTTAGCCTTGTGGAGTGACCCGCCTCCGCCGTGCCCTCGCCGTCTGTCTCGTGGCCGGAGGGCTGGTCCTGACGGGATGCGCCACCACGATTCCGCTCGATCAGCCGACGGATTCGAACAATCCGAAGTGCGCCGAGATCATGGTGCGCCTGCCCGGCGACCTCGACGGCCAGTCCCGCGTATGGACCGACGCGCAGTCCACCGCCGCCTGGGGCTCGCCTACCCGCGTCATCATGGCGTGCGGCGTCACCCCGCCGGGACCCAGCACGATCAAGTGCGTCTCGTTGGGCGGCGTGGACTGGCTCGTCGACGAATCGGAGCAGCCGAACTTCCGCATCACGAGCTACGGGCGCACCCCTGCGGTGCAGGTCTACATCGACGGCGGGACGACCAGCGTCGACCCGAACCAGATCCTCAGCACGCTGGGCCGCCTGGTCTCCGCGCACACGACGAAGACCGCGGCCTGCACGAACCCCGACACGATCGACGGGTGATCCGGCCTCAGTCGCGGGTCAGCGCGGTGTCGATCACCTCGGTGATCAGCTCGGGATAGGTCATGCCACTGGCCATCCAGCACTTCGGGAACATCGAGATCGGGGTGAAGCCCGGCATCGTGTTGACCTCGTTCACGAAGAACTCCGTACCGGTGTAGAAGAAGTCCACACGGGAGAGCCCCTGCCCGCCGATGGCGTCGAAGGCACGCGCGGCGACGCGCTGCATCTCGGCGAGCTCGCCGTCGCGCAGGTCCGCCGGGCACACCAGGTCGATGCCGTCCGCACCGAGGTACTTGGCCGCGAAGTCGTAGAACTCGCGCCCCGAGATCACGACCTCGCCGGCCACACTCACTCGCGGCAGACCGCCGTCTCGGGCCTCGAGCACACCGCACTCCAGCTCACGGCCCTCGACCGCCTGCTCGACGAGCACGGTGCCGTCCTCCGCGAAAGCGGTCTCGAGCGCGGCATCCAGCTCATCCCACTCGTCCACCCGCGAAACGCCGACGCTCGAGCCGGCACGTGCGGGCTTCACGAACACCGGCAGGCCGAGACCGCGCATGCGGCGCTCCCACAGCTCGCGGTCGCGCTCGAGGCCGGCACGGGTCACGCTCACCCACGGCACGACCGGAACGCCCGCCGCGCGCAACACGTTCTTGGTGGTGTCCTTGTCCATGCCGATCGCCGACATGAGCAGGCCCGCACCCGCGTACGGGATGTCGAGCAGCTCGAGGAAGCCCTGGATCGTGCCGTCCTCACCGAACCGCCCGTGCAGGATCGGCAGCACGACGTCGACGTCCCCGAGAGAGCGTGTGCCCGCGGCATCCACCACCCTCAGCTCACGACTGCGGGCGGAGTCGGGCCACAGCACGCGCGTGCCGTTGTCGACGACCTCGGGGAGACGCTCGGGGTCGAGGGTGAATTTGTCGGGGTCGTCCTCCTCGAGGACGAAGGCGCCGTCGCGGGTGATCCCGACCGGGATCACGCGGAAGCGCTCGCGGTCAATGGCCCGCAGCACTCCCCCGGCCGTGGCGGAGCTGATCGAATGCTCGCTTGATCGTCCGCCGAACAGCACCGCCACTGCGACCTTGTCCATACTGCGTCCTCTCCCCCTTCGGGGCCTCGTCGTCGGTGGTCAGGTGCGGTGCGATGCGCCGCGGGTCCATGGTGCCGTCGAGCACGCGCTTGACCTGCTCGACGATCGGCATCTCGACCTGCGCGGCACGCGCGAGATGCAGGACGGGCGCGACGGAGGCCAGACCCTCAGCGGTCTGCTCCATCTGCTTCACCACGTCCTGGAAGCTGTAGCCCTGCCCGAGCAGGCGCCCGGCGGTGTTGTTCCGGCTCAGCGGCGACTGGCACGTCGCGATCAGGTCTCCGAGGCCGGCCAGCCCCTGCAGGGTCTCGAACTGGGCGCCGTGCGCCACGGCGAAGTCGGTCATCTCGACGAGGCCGCGCGTGATGATCGACGCCTTCGTGTTCTCGCCGTAGCCGACGCCGTCGACGATGCCGATCGCGACGGCGATGAGGTTCTTGAGCACGCCGCCGAACTCGGTGCCGATGACGTCGGTGTTCACGAACGTGCGGAAATAGCCGTTGCGCGCGCGTCGCGCGACCGCATCCGCTGTGGCTTCGCTGGTGGATGCCACGACCGCCGCCGTCGGCTGCTCCCGGGCGATCTCGAGCGCGAGGTTCGGTCCCGAGGCGACCGCGATGCGGGCGGGATCGCACTCGAGGACCTCCTCGAGCACCTGGCTCATCCGCAGTCCCGACTTGCGCTCGATGCCCTTCATGAGCGACACGATCGGCACGGTCGTGCGCATCACGAGCGGCCTGATGGTCTTGAGGTTGTCGCGTGCGGTCTGGCTGGGCACGCACACGTAGATCTGCTCGGCGCCGTCGATGGCGGCGGCCAGATCGGTCGTGGCGGACATCGTGCGCGGCAGGTTGATGCCGGGCAGATACTGGCTGTTGCGCTTGGCCTCGCTGATCTCGTGCGCCAGTTCGGGCCGACGCGCCCACATCGTGACCTGCGCGCCGCCGTCGGCGAGGATCTTGCCGAAGGTGGTGCCCCAGCTGCCCGCACCGATGACGGTCACACGCGAGGCGGGCTCGTGTCTAGGAGTCAAGGCGGCCCGTCTCCTTCTGTCCGTGTGCGGCGGGGTTCCAGCGCTCGGCCGGTGCCGGCAGGTCGCGGATCTCCCCCAGCATCGCGGCGATCCGGTCCATCACCCGCGTCGTCGCGGCGTTCAGCTGCGCCGGGGTGGCGTGCTCCTGGCGCACGTCGTCGAGGTCGATCGGATCGCCGATCATGACGCTCATGCGGCGGCGCGGCGGCCAGAGACGCAGCTTGCCGTAGCGCGGAAGAAGCTGCTGAGCACCCCACTGCGCCATCGGGATCACGGGGAGGTCGCCGGCGGCGGCCAGCCGTACGGCACCCGACTTGCCGCGCATCGGCCACAGATCGGGGTCGCGGGTCAGAGTCCCCTCCGGGTACACGATCACGCCGCGTCCATGCCGGACGAGATCGCGAGACGTCTTCAGCGTCTCGCGCGCCGCTGCCGACGACGCGGTGCGCGCCACCGGCACCATGCCGGTCTTGCGCAGGGCCCACCCCAGCACGGGGACGTGGAAGAGGCTCTCCTTGGCCATGAAGCGCGGGGCGCGGCCCAGCCGCCACACCGCCACGGCCACGATCAGCGGATCGATCTCGCTGTGGTGGTTGGCCGCGAGCACGTACGCGCCGGTCTGCGGCAGCTTCTCGGCGCCCTTGATCTCGATCTTCGCGAGCAGGCCCACCACCGGCACCACCACGGCGCCGAGCAGCCAGAACACACTCGGTCGCGTCTTCTCGGTCGAGGCCCGTCGACGACGGTCGCTCATCGGGTCACCCCAGAACGTCGAAGTCGGCGCCGAGGGCGGCGAGCTTGTCGTACAGCTTCTCGTAGCCGCGGCTGATGATGCCGACGTTGTGCACGGTCGACGAGCCGGTGGCGGTCAGCGCCGCGATGACATGGCTGTACCCGCCGCGCAGGTCGGGGACGGTGATGTCGGCTCCGCGCAGCGGCGTGGGACCGCTGATGACCGCCGCCTGCTCGAGGTTGCGCCGCGGAACGCGCCGCGGGCCCTCCTGCAGACCGTGCGGGTGCACGGTGATGTCGGCGCCCATCTTCACCAGCGCCTGGGTGAAGCCGAAGCGGTTCTCATATACCGTCTCGTGCACGATCGACGTGCCGGTCGCCTGGGTCAGCGCCACGATCAGCGGCTGCTGCCAGTCGGTCATGAAGCCGGGGTGCACGTCCGTCTCGACGGTCACGGCCTGCAGATCGCCGGCACGCCGGAACAGGATGCCGTCCTCACGGATGTCGAAGTCGCCGCCGACCTTGCGCACGATGTTCAGGAACGTGAGCATCTCCTGCTGGCGCGCGCCGGCGACGAAGATCTCACCGTCGGTCGCCAGTGCGGCACTCGCCCAGCTCGCGGCCTCGTTGCGGTCGAAGATCGCGCGGTGGTCGTAGCCGGAGAGCCGGTCGACGCCCTCGATGAGGATGACGCGATTCGGCTCGTACGAGATGATCGCGCCCATCTTCTGCAGCACCGCGATCAGATCCATGATCTCGGGCTCGATGGCCGCGTTGCGCAGCTCGGTCACGCCGCGCGATCGCACGGCCGTCAGCAGCACCTGCTCGGTCGCGCCCACACTCGGGTAGGGCAGGTGGATGTTCGCCCCGTGCAGCCCGTTGGGAGCCGACAGACGGATGCCGCTGGGCAGCTTCTCGACCACGGCGCCGAACTTGCGCAGGGCGTCGAGATGGAAGTCGATCGGCCGGTCGCCGATGCGGCACCCGCCGAGGTCGGGGATGAACGCCTGGCCGAGCTGGTGCAGCAGCGGGCCGCAGAACAGGATCGGGATGCGGCTCGCACCGGCGTGCGCGTCGATCTCCTCCATGTGCGCCGAGGCGACGTCGGCGGGGTCGAACGTGAACGAGCCCGGTTCGTCACCGGCGGTCACACGCACGCCGTGCACCTCGAGCAGAGAGCGCACGACGGACACGTCGCTGATGTCGGGGACGTCACGCAGCGTGCTCGGCGTCTCACCGAGGAGGGCAGCGACCATGGCCTTGGTCACCAGGTTCTTCGCGCCCTTGACGTCGACACGACCGCGGAGCGGTTGTCCGCCGCGGATGGCCAGCGCTTCGCCGGACCCTCCCGTGCGACCGTCGGTGGATGCCAAGCCGTTCAGGAGTGTCATGCAGTCTGCCTCACAGGTGTCGGAATCAGTCAGTCAGCTGGAGAGGGCACCGGGAGGGTGCGCGGCTTCCAGCGTGCTCGACGCGCCTCGTAAGCGGCGATTCTGTCTTCATTGCGGAGGGTCAGCCCGATGTCGTCGAGCCCCTCCAGAAGCCGCCACCTAGTGTAATCGTCGATGTCGAAGGTCACCTGGATATCACCCAGGGTCGCGGTGCGCGCCTGCAGATCGATCGTCATCTCCACGCCCGGAGAGGCCGTGATCGCGGCCCAGAGGCGCTCCACATCCTCCTCGGAGATGACACCCGTGACCAGGCCTTGCTTTCCCGCGTTGCCGCGGAAGATGTCGGCGAACCTCGGGCTCAGCACGGCCTTGAATCCGTAGTCGCGCAGCGCCCACACGGCGTGTTCGCGGCTCGAGCCGGTTCCGAAGTCGGGTCCCGCCACCAGGACCGACGCATGGCGATAGGGCTCCTGGTTGAGGACGAACTCGGGATCCTGCCGCCAGCTCGCGAACAGGGCGTCGTCGAAACCGGTCTTGGTGACCCGCTTCAGGTAGACGGCGGGAATGATCTGGTCGGTGTCGACGGCGGAGCGCTGCAGAGGCGCGGCCACACCGGTGTGCGTGGTGAACTTGTCCATGTCAGGCGCCCTTCACGTCGGTCGTCGAAGCGGTCAGACGAGCGGTGTCATCGGCTGCGGCATCCACATCACTCGGGCTGGAGAGCGTGCCGCGGATTGCCGTGGCGGCCGCGACGAGCGGTGAGACGAGGTGCGTGCGCCCGCCCTTGCCCTGCCGGCCCTCGAAGTTGCGGTTGCTGGTGGATGCGCATCGCTCACCCGGTGCCAGCTGGTCGGGGTTCATGCCCAGGCACATCGAGCAGCCGGCGAACCGCCATTCGGCGCCGAAGTCCTCGAACACCTTGTCCAGGCCCTCCGCCTCGGCTTCGAGCCGCACGCGTGCCGAGCCCGGCACGACCATGACGCGCACGTTCTCGGCCTTCTTGCGACCCTTCACGATCGATGCGAACTGGCGCAGGTCCTCGATGCGGCTGTTCGTGCACGAGCCCATGAACACGGCATCCACCGGGATGTCCTTCATGCGGGTGCCGGGAGCCAGATCCATGTAGGCCAGCGCGCGCTCGGCGGCGGCCTTGGCGTTGGGATCCTCGAAGTCGTCCGGCGACGGCACCGCCCCCGACAGCGAGACGCCCTGGCCCGGGTTCGTCCCCCAGGTCACGAACGGCTCGAGATCGGCCGCGTCGATGAAGACCTCGGCGTCGTACACGGCGCCCTCATCGGAGGGAAGAGTGCGCCAATAGGCCACGGCTTCGTCCCAGTCATCGCCCTGCGGCGCGTGCGGACGCCCCTTGAGATATGCGAACGTCGTCTCGTCGGGTGCCACCATGCCGGCGCGCGCCCCCGCCTCGATCGACATGTTGCACATCGTCATGCGGCCTTCCATCGACAGCGAGCGGATCGCGCTGCCGCGGTACTCGAGCACGTAGCCCTGGCCGCCGTTGGTGCCGATCTTCGCGATGACGGCGAGGATGATGTCCTTCGCGGTCACGCCGGGGTTCAGCTCGCCCTCCACCGTGATCGCCATCGTCTTGAACGGCTTCAGCGGCAGCGTCTGCGTGGCCAGCACATGCTCGACCTCGCTCGTGCCGATGCCGAACGCCATGGCGCCGAACGCGCCGTGGGTCGACGTGTGGCTGTCGCCGCAGACGACGGTGATGCCCGGCATCGTCAGGCCCAGCTGGGGACCCACGACGTGGACGATGCCCTGCTCCTTGTCGCCCAGCGAGTGGATGCGCACCCCGAACTCCGCGGCGTTGTGTCGCAGGGTCTCGATCTGGGTGCGGCTGGTGAGGTCGGCGATCGGCTTGTCGATGTCGATCGTGGGCGTGTTGTGGTCTTCGGTGGCGATCGTCAGGTCGAGGCGGCGCACCGGGCGTCCCTCCGCGCGAAGGCCGTCGAAGGCCTGCGGGCTCGTGACCTCGTGCACCAGGTGCAGGTCGATGTAGATGAGGTCGGGCTGACCGTCTTCGCCCTTGACCACCAGGTGGTCGTCCCAGACCTTCTCGGCCAGAGTCCGAGGGTGATCGGGAATCACAGATGCGGGTGTGCTCATTGCTGTTCGTTCTCCACAGTTACCGGGGTGTGCCCACGACGAACTCCGCGACGAGCCTGGGCTGATATCAGAACCCGCCGCGGCACGTAAGGAGAAGCCGCGCGATCCGCACCACGCCAGGTTACCACCGCAGACGGGTGCCCCCGGCCGCGTGACGAGCGCTCAGGGCTGATCGTCGGAAGACGCCGCGACCGCCCGCTTCTCGCGCCCGGCGGCGATGGCGCTCGCGCCGGCGGCGACGACCATCGACAGGATGATGACGCCGAGCGACACCCAGGTCGAGATGTCGGGAGCCCACTCGACGGGGTGGCCGCCGTTGATGAACGGCAGTTCGTTGACGGCGAGGGCGTGGAAGAACAGCTTGACGCCGATGAACGCGAGGATGAACGCGATGCCGAAGTGCAGGTACCGCAGTCGGTCGAGAAGCCCGCCCAGCAGGAAGTACAGCTGGCGCAGACCCATCAGGGCGAACACGTTCGTGGCGAAGACGATGAAGGCGTTCTGCGTGATCCCGAAGATCGCAGGGATCGAGTCGATCGCGAAGATCAGGTCGGTGAACCCGATGGCGACGAACACGAGCAGCATCGGTGTGAGGACCTTCTTGCCGTCCACGACGGTGCGGATCTTGCGGCCGTCGTACTCGTCGCTGATGTCGATGAACCGGCGCAGGATCCGGACGATCCACGTCTGCGTCTGGGCATCGTCCTCCTCCTTGCCGGGGAACGCCTGCTTCCAGGCCGTGTAGACGAGGAATGCGCCGAAGATGTAGAAGATCCAGCTGAAGTTCTCGATGAGCGCCGCGCCGAGCAGGATGAACAGGCCGCGCAGAACCAGTGCGATGATGATGCCGACCATCAACACCTCCTGCTGGTAGCGGCGCGGCACCGAGAACTGCGTCATCAGCAGGACGAAGACGAACAGGTTGTCGATCGACAGGCTGTACTCCGTCAGCCAGCCGGCGACGAACTCACCGGCGGCATCACCGCTGCCGGTGGCCCACAGCAGCAGCACGGCGAACACGAGCGCCAGGCACACGTAGAAGACGACCCACAGGGTCGCCTCCTTCATCGAGGGAATGTGCGGGCGCTTGAGGATCAGCAGCAGGTCGGCGGCGAGGATGAGCACGAGCACCACCATCGCGGTGATCTCGAACCACGCGGGGATCACGAAATCCATGGGGGCCCTTTCGAGGGGTCGACGTTCCGTCGAAAGTCTCTCCCCCGCGGCTGCGGTGCGTGCCCGGGAATCCTCCGACGGACTCCGTGATGACGAACACGCGATGGACGGGATACTCCCTCTCGCGGCGTCAAGCATAGCCGACGGACGCCACGCGCAAACGAAAGAGCCGGCCCTTTCGGACCGGCTCTTCTCTCACTGTGACCCCAGCGGGATTCGAACCCGCGTTACCGCCGTGAGAGGGCGGCGTACTAGGCCGCTATACGATGGGGCCGTCTTCTCCGGAGCTCCGGAGGCAACCGTTCAAGTATGCCATGCCCCGACGAGCGTCGCCAAATCGAGGGTGGGATGCCGCGGCTTGCCTGATTCCGGCGGGCGGGGTTGACTTCTCACATGCGAGTCACCAAGCACGAACACGCCGCTCTTCTGCTCGAGTCGAACGGCAAGTGTCTCATCATCGACCCGGGCGCATACACGAACCCCTTCACGGATCTGCACGACGTCGTCGCGATCGTCATCACGCATGAGCACGCCGACCACTGGACGCCCCAGCACCTCGACCGCATCATGAAACAGACCGGCCCGCTGCCCGTGTACGGTCCCGCAGGCGTGGCGGCCGCGGCATCCGGCTACGACATCACGGTCGTCGCGCCCGGAGACCGGATCACCGTCGATCCCTTCACCCTCGAGTTCTTCGGCGGCAGGCACGCGGTCATCCACGAATCGATCCCGGTGATCGACAACGTCGGGGTGCTCGTCGACGACGAGTTCTACTATCCGGGTGACTCGTACGCCGTGCCCGAGAGGCGCGATGTCGCTCTGCTGGCAGCCCCGATCGGTGCGCCGTGGCTGAAGATCGGCGAGGCGATGGACTTCGTGCTCGCCGTCGCGCCGCGGCGCGCGTTCGGCACGCACGACATGACGATCTCAGCTCTCGGACTGCGCAGCGGGCGCGATCGGCTCACCTGGGCGACGGAGCAGGGCGGCGGCGAGTTCCTCGAGCTCGATCCGGGAGACTCAGCCGACATCTGATCGGCGCCGCCGCGACACAGCGAGTTCATATCCCGCGCAGAGAGCACCTTCGCCCACGGGTTCTACCGTGAGCGACATGGTCACCGCCACCGCGCCCCTCCCGGCGCACGCAACAGCACGGCTCGTTCCCCGCCGGCTGACCCCGTGGCACGGGGCGCTGACCGTGCTCGGGCTCGGCACGGCCGTGCTCACCGTGTGGGGCTCGTGGGCCGGCTCTCGGTCGGACTATTACGCCGCCATCGCCCTGTCGATGAGCAAGAGCTGGTCGAACTTCTTCTTCGGCGCACTCGACCCGGCCGGGACCGTCACGCTCGACAAGATCCCCGGGTCGTACTGGGTGCCCGCCCTGTTCGTGAAGCTCTTCGGCTTCTCGACACTCTCCGTGGTCCTCCCGAATGCCCTCGCCGCGATCGCCGCGGTGATCCTGGTCGCCGTCACCGCGAAGCGCATGGCGGGTCCGGTCGCGGGCATCGTCGCCGGTGCCGTCACCGCCACGACCCCGATCCTCGTGGCGGTGGCGCGTTCGAACCAGCCCGAGACGTTCTTCGTCCTCGCTCTCGCGCTCGTGGCGTGGGCGGCCACGAAGGCGCTCGAACGGGCGAGCCTGCGCTGGCTCGTGCTCGCGGGCGCGTTCATCGCCCTGGCGTTCCAGTGCTACATGCTCGAGGCGTGGGCGGTGTGGCCGGCGCTGGCCGCGGCGTACCTGTGCGCGCGCATTCCGCTCCGTCGCCGCATCGCGCACCTCGCGGTCGCCGGACTCACGAGTGCCGCGCTCTCGGTCGCGTGGATCGCCGTCGTCGCCCTCGTGCCCGCCGGCTCGCGTCCGTACATCGGCAGCACGCTGCACAACAGCCCGTGGGAGATGGTGTTCGGCTACAACGGGCTCGGGCGGTTCGGCGCGACCACCGCCGACAGCACCGCCTACAACTCGTTCACTCCCCCGTACTCGGGCAGCGCCGGAGTCTTCCGGCTCTTCAACAGCCAGCTGGCCGGACAGATCGGGTGGATGATCCCCGCCGCGCTCCTCGCGGTCGCGATCCTCATCACACTGCGTGTGTCGGCACGCGTGTGGGTGTTCCTCGGCGGGTGGCTCATCACCTTCCTCGCGATGTTCTCCACGGTCGCCGGCATGCACGAGTTCTACACGGCAGCGCTCTCGGTGCCGATGGGACTGCTGATCGGCGTCGCGATCGGACTCTCACGACGGAAGCGGATGCTGTGGCCGCCGATCGCGCTGGTGACCGCGGCATCCCTGACTGCCCTCGGCATCGCCCTGTTCTACGGCGGATACTCCGTGCCGTTCGCCATCGTCCAGCTGGTGGTCGCAGCCGTCACCGTTGCGGTCCTGCTGTGGGAACGGCGCCGGCCCCACTTCCCGCGCGTGGTCGTTCCGATGCTGGCCGTCGTCGCGCTCCTGCTGACGCCGATGTCGTGGGCGGTCGTGACGATCGCGCACCCGAGCAGCGTGAATCCTGTGGCCGGCGGCGTCAGCGACTCTGCGGGCGGCGGCGGCACGAGCCTCTTCGGCCGCGGATCGGGGCGCCAGCAGCCGCTCGGCGGACCGCAGGCGACCGGCAACATGGGCGGCGCGGGCTTCTCGCAGCGCGGCGACGGCGGGTTCGGCCAGAACGGCGGCATGCCGCCCAGCCGAGCCTTCGGCGGGCAGGGCCGGTCCGGTTCAGCGGGCGCGCCCAGCGGATTCGGGGGCGGCCCCACAGCCGGTTTCAGCGGCTCTGATTCCGCCCTCCTCGACTACGTCGAGAAGAACGCGACCGACTCCCGCTACCTCGTGGCGGTGTTCGGTGCGCAGACGGCGGCCGGGCTCATCATCGCCTCGGACGGCGGATCGATCCTGCCCATCGGCGGATTCAACGGGGGCGACCCGGTGCCCACGCTGGCCGCGTTCACCGCCATGGTGCAGGCCGGCGACATTCCGTATGTGCTCGCGACGAGCAGCGGCCGGGGCGGCTTCTTCGCATCGGGAACGACGTCGACGGTGTCTTCGCAGATCCGCGACTGGGTCACGTCGAACTGCACCGAGGTCTCGACCGACGAAGCCGCGCTCTCCGGCCTGTATCGCTGCGGGGCGTCCTGACCCTCAGATCTCGCAGACGCTGAGCAGCTGCCACCCCTCGGGCACTTTCGCGCGGAGCGCGGCGATGTCTTCGGCCTCGATCTCCTCCACGCCGTCGCGCCGGGCCATCTTCGCGTTGAGCGTGATCATCGTCGACGCCTTCGGCATGGTGGCCGCGGCGTCGGTCAGATCCCATCCCTCGGGAACCTCGCTGCGCACCTGCTGGCGCGTCTCATCGATGGAGGGCGCCTGCACGGTGAGCTCACGGGTTTCAATGGGACGGATGCGGCCGCTCAGCATGCGTCCAGCCTATGCGCGCGAGGCATGAGGTCGCGGCATCCACACCCCGCGTCAGCTCAGCATGTCTTTGACCATCGGCACGACCTTCTGCCCGTACAGCTCGATGGAGTGCAGCTGGTCGGCGTGCGGCACCGGCTGGTCGAACTTGAAGTCGAAGCGATCGACCTTCAGCGTCTGCAGCGTGCGCACGATCTTGCGGGCGACGGTCTCGGGACCACCCACGTACAGCGCGCCCTCTTCGATCTCGTTCTCGAAGTCGCCCGGGCGCGGCGGGGCCCACCCGCGCTCCTTGCCCATCTGCGTGCGCATGGCCAGCCACCCGTCATGTACGATCTCGCGCGCTCTCTCGTCGGTCTCGGCGACGAGACCCGGCGAATGCACGGCGATCGGCCGATGCGCGATCTCGAGTTGGTCCTGCGCCCGTTCGAACAGGGCGATGTACGGCGCGAAGCGTGTGGCGGGACCCCCGATGATGGCGAGGAAGAGCCCGAAGCCGTAGCGTGCGGTGCGCACGACGGACTCGGGACTGCCGCCGACGCCGACCCATGCCGTGATGCCCTTCTCGGTCGTGGGGTACACGCGCTGGTCGGTCAGCGACGCGCGGGTCGTGCCCTGCCACGTGACCGGCTCCTCTGTCAGCAGTGCGGACAGAAGCGCGAGCTTCTCTTCGAAGAGCACTTCGTAGTCGTGCAGGTCGTAACCGAACAGAGGGAACGACTCGATGAACGACCCGCGGCCGGCGACGATCTCGGCGCGGCCGTTCGAGACGGCATCCAGCGTCGCGAAGCGCTCGTAGACGCGCACCGGGTCGTCGGAGCTGAGCACCGTCACCGCAGAACCCAGACGGATCCGCTCGGTGCGTGATGCGATGGCCGCCAGCACCATCTCGGGGCTGGAGACGGCGAAGTCGGGGCGATGGTGCTCCCCCACCCCGAAGAAGTCCAACCCGGTCTCGTCGGCGACGACCGCGTCGTCGATCAGATCGCGGATCACCTGGGGGTGCGGCACCGGCTCGCCCTGCGCGTCGGGGGTGACGCCGCCGAAGGTGTCCAACCCGAACTCGATTTCGCTCATGGCACGCACAACCGCACCGGGCACCCGGGTGTTCCCGTCACCGCGAGCCGGGCGTGTGCTTGGCGAACGCCCGCTCCGCACTGCGGACCGCCTCGAGGTCTGCGAGCGGTCCGAACAGCGGCACCAGGTGCCGCAGCTTCTCGGGATTGACCACCCCGTGCACGGCCGCGATCAGCCCGTCCCGCACGTCGAGCGACATGACCGCGATCACGCCGCCGCCGACCGGCAGGTCCGCGATGATGACGACCCCGGGACCGCCGTTGACCGCGCACGGCGCCATGTGCGCGGGGAAGACCGCGCGCCGCCCGAAGGACGCGAGCAGTTTCGAGACCGCATCGGCGCCGCGCACCGAATGGCTGATCGCGAAGCCGGGAGGGACCTGTCCCCCGCCGTCGCCGACCATGGCCACGTCGTCGGCCAACAGACCGACGAAGCCGTCGACCTCGCCCGACTCGATCGCGGTCATGAACTGTGACACCAGCCGCTGCTGTTCGGCGGTGGATGCCGCGTACCGCGGCTCGCGCCCGGCCACGCGCGTCCGCGCCCGCGAGACCAGCTGCCGCACCGCGCCCGATGTCGGCCGATCGAGGATCGACGCGACCTCGTCGTACGGGTAGTCGAGCACGTCGTGCAGCAGGAACGCCGCCCGCTCGCTGGGCGTGAGCGTCTCCAACAGCACGAGGAACGCGAACGAGAGCTCCTCGGCGAGTTCGGCGTGACCGGACGCATCGGGTGACGGTGCGAGCGTGCTGCCCACCAGGGGTTCGGGCAGCCAGTCGCCCACGTACTGCTCGCGCCGTGCGCGCGCCGAGCGCAGCTGGTCGACGGCCAGGCGTGTCGCGACGGTCGTGAGCCAGGCCTCGGGGTTGCGTGGCTGCGCGTCGTCGTCGAGCCGCAGCATCCGCTCGATCGCCGTCTGCGCCACGTCTTCGGCATCGGCGATCGAGCCGAGCATGCGATACGCGGCGCGGAATGCCACGCTGCGCAGCGCCTGATCGATCTCGGTCATGCCCTGATCTTCTCGCGATGACCGCCGGTCGGGGTGAGAACATGCGCGCGCCGCATCGGGAGGTACGGACCGGGATGCCGCGGGACCATCTGGTTGCCGCGATGGATGAACTCCTTGATCGACACGGCGGCACGCCCGGTCGTGATGCGTGCGGTCGGGGCACCCTCGGGCGTAAGCCACTGCACGAGCGCATCGTGCCGCCCGAGGCTGATGCACTCGGCGAAGTAGCGCCCTGCGTACGGCGAAGAGGTCGCGCCGGCGAGCTCGCGGGCGATCTTCTGCGGAGCGCTGAACGACATGAACGCGCCGGTGCGGCAGCCCATCTTCAACGGCTCGCCGTCGCGGCCGGCGACCCGTGCGGCGTCACCGAGCACCCAGACATCGGGGTGCGAGACCGCCCGGAACGTCTCGTCGACGCGGGCACGTCCCAGCTCGTCGACCTCGAGCCCCGACGCCTCGACGAGCGGGTTGGCCCGGAAGCCGCCCGCCCAGAAGGTGACGGACGAGGGGATGCTGCGGCCGTCGGCCAATGCGACGGCGTCGTCGTCGATGCGCGCGACGCGCCCCGTGATGTGCTCGATCCCGAGCCGGTCGAAGGTCTCCGCGAGGTGCTTCCGAGCGGGCTCGCTCAGCCAGTCGCCGGGCTCGCGTGCGCTGACCATCGCGACGTTCAGCCGCGGGTGCGCCTCGGCGAGCTCGGTGGCCAGCTCGATGCCGGTGAGGCCCCCGCCGACGACGGTGATGCGGGCACCGTCGGGCGCAGCATCCACCCGCTTCGCGGTGTCTGCGATCGAGGTGACGTCGGTCAGCCCCTGCGCGTTCTCGTGCGCACCGGGCACGCTGCCGAAGTCGATGACGCTGCCCAGCGCGATGACCAGGGAGTCGTAGGGCAGGCGTTCGCCGCCGGAAGTGTTGACGGTGCGGGCGGCGAGGTCGATGCGCTCGATGTGCGCGACCTTCAGCGCCGCGCCGGTGCCGCGGAGTGCCTGTTCGATGTCGAGCCGCGGGTAGGACTCGCCGGCTGCCAGCTGGTGCCAGCGCATCCGTTCGTCGCGCGTCGCGTGCTCGGTCACCAGGGTGACCGACGCATCGTCGGCGCGCACCATGCGCGCGAGCCGCGCGGCGGTCACGATGCCCGTGTAGCCGCCGCCGAGGACGAGGATCTGATTCTTTGCCATACAAGGACGACGAGACAGGCAGTGCGGATGTGACACGCTCGGTCGCTCGTGACCGTGAGACTGCAACTGACGGACGAGGGAGCGGTTGCTTCCCTCTGTCTCGTCCGTCAGTTGCAGTCTCACCGATGTGGCGGTGAGACGGGATGCCGCGGCCCGGAGCGGCCCTCAGCCACGGAGGCCCACGAGCCGGCGCAGCACCTCGCGGGGACTACGCCTGGGAATGAAGAAAACCCCCGACCGAGCGGGGGTTTCAATCTTGCTGGGGTACCTGGACTCGAACCAAGAACAACTGAACCAGAATCAGCCGTGTTGCCAATTACACCATACCCCATGGTGTTTCGGCCGAAGCCGCAACAGTGATCAAGTCTAGACGAAGACGGCAGATGCGGCAAAACGACCGACAGCCGCGCGTGTCAGACCTCGACGCGTCGGCCCGACTGTGCCGGACGGATCCACTCGGTGAGGTCGAAGCCCCGCCGTTCTGCCTCGGCGAGGAAGTCGGCCTCGACCTGGGGATCGATCCTCGGCTCCCGAGACAGCAGCCACAAGTGCTTGTGGTCCGGCGTCCCGACAAGCGCGCGACGGTACGCCGGATCGATCTTCAGCACCCAGTAGTCCGCGCGCGTGAAGGGGATCCACCGCAACGCGCTCGGCAGGAACGACACCTGCAGGAGCGCAGAGTGATCGGGATCCGGCTTCGCCTCCCCCAGCGCCTGAGTCGGCTCACCCTGGGCGTTCAGGCACCTGTTGTCGACCTGAACGGTGCCGTCGTCGTTCAGCGAGTATTCCGCCGTCACGTCGCGAGCGTCATCGTCTTCGAAGCGAAGGGGAAGTCTCCCCACCTCGAACCACATTCCCACGTACCGCTCGAGGTCGAGCCGGTCCACGTCCTGCACATTCGCCATGAGGCCTCCTTGCTGGCACGTCACGCTACCGAACGCGCCCGCAGGCGGCATCCCCCTTGCGGATCAGTCGCTGAGGTGCTGCACCAGGGCATCGAGGCGACGCAGGGTCTCGGCCTTGCCGAGCAGCTCCATCGATTCGAACAGCGGCGGCGAGACGCGCCGGCCGGTCACCGCGACCCGCAGCGGACCGTAGGCGACGCGGGGCTTCAGTTCCAGCCCCTCGACGAGCGCGGCCTTCAGGGCATCCTGTACGGCGTCGGGCGTGAACTCGGCCTCGGGCACGTCTTCGAGGGCGCCCACCGACGCCACGAGCACCTCGGTCGCGTTCTCCGGCAGGCTCTTCAGGCCCTCCTCCGTGAACTCGACCTCGTCCACGAACAGGAAGCCCAGCATCCCGGGAATCTCACCGAGAAGCTGCACGCGCTCCTGCACGAGCGGTGCGGCACGGAACGCCAGCACGATCTGCTCGTGCGTGGGCTCGCCGTCGCCGAACACACCCGCGGCGGCCAGGTACGGCATCATCCGCTCGGCGAAGTCCTTGCCGTCGAGCATCCGGATGTGATCCGCGTTGATGGCCTCGGCCTTCTTCTGATCGAAGCGGGCGGGGTTCGGGTTGACATCCTTGATGTCGAATGCCGCGGTGAACTCCTCGAGGCTGAACACGTCGCGGTCAGGGCCGATCGACCAGCCCAGCAGCGCCAGGTAGTTCAGCAGACCCTCGTGGATGAACCCCTTCTCGCGCTGCAGGAAGAGGTCGGCCTTCGGGTCACGCTTGGAGAGCTTCTTGTTGCCGGTCTCCCCCAGCACCAGCGGCATGTGGCCGAAGCGCGGCATGAAGGTCGTGACACCGGCCTTGATGAGGGCGTCGTACAGCACCAGCTGGCGGGCCGTCGACGGCATGAGGTCCTCGCCGCGGATCACGTGCGTGACGCCCATGAGCGCGTCATCGACCGGGTTCGTGAACGGGTAGAGCGCCTTGCCGCCCGCACGCACGAGCACGAAGTCGGGGAACGATCCTGCCGGGAACGTCACCTCGCCGCGGATGAGGTCCACATAGGTGAGGTCTTCGTTCGGCACCCGCAGACGCCACGCCGGCTCACGGCCCTCGGCGCGGAAGGCCGCCTTCTGCTCGTCGGTCAGATCGCGGTCGTGGTTGTCGTAGCCGAGCTGCTTGGCGCGGCCGTTGGCCTCGTTGCGGGCGTCGATCTCTTCGGCCGTCGAATAGCTCTCGTACACGAGACCGGCGTCCATCAGCTTGGCGAGCACATCCGCGTAGATCTCGGTGCGCTGCGACTGACGATACGGGCCGTGCGGCCCGCCCTTCTCGACGCCCTCGTCCCAGTCGATCCGCAGCCAGGTCAGCGCATCGACGAGCTGGCGGTAGCTCTCCTCGCTGTCGCGGGCGGCGTCGGTGTCTTCGATGCGGAACACGAGCTTGCCGCCGGTGTGGCGCGCGTAGGCCCAGTTGTACAGCGCGGTGCGCACCATGCCCACGTGCGGCAGGCCGGTCGGCGACGGGCAGAAACGGACGCGGACGTCGGAGCCGGAAGCGGTCGTGGTCAGAGGATGGGGCGATGCAGGCACGCCCTCCAGTCTATGACGCGGGCCGTTCCTCCCCCACTGCCGGCGGACGCGTGCGACCGAGCGGTGCCAGCGCCGTGACGACGGCGACGATCGCCAGGGCACACAGTGCCAGCCCGCCGTAGCCGATCCATGACAGCACGAGCCCGGCGACGATCGCACCGATCGCCCCGACCAGGCTCATCACGAAGTCGTTGCGTCCCTGCCGGCGCGTGCGGCGGTCTTCGGCCGACGCCTCGGTCAGCAGCGCCGCACCCGACACGGTCGTCGCACTCCAGCCCAGCCCCAGCAGGATCAGCGCCACCGTCACCGCGGCGGCCGAATGCTGACCCAGAGCGGCGGTGACGAGGGATGCCACGAGCAGCGCCTGCCCGACGAGGATCGTCGCGACGCGGCCGAGTCGGTCGGCGAGGATGCCGAAGACCGGCGACAGCGCATACATCCCGGCGATGTGCAGGCTGATGGTGAGCCCGATGATCTCGAGCGTGGCGCCGGCGTGGATCAGGTGCACCGGCGTCATCGCCATCACCGACACCATCACGCCGTGGGCGCCGGCGATCGCCAGCATCGCGTACCGCGCGGCGCCGGGCCGGTCGGCATGCGCGACCCGCGCGCCCGCGGCGCCGTGATGGGCGGTGATGCGCTGGGCGAGCCGCAACGGGTCGGGGCGCAGCAGCGCGAGATACAGCACGATGCCCAGCGCCTGGGCGACGATCGTGAACAGGTACGGTCCGGTCAGCGACGGCATGCCCAGCGCATCGCCGATGACCTCGCCCGGCCCGACCAGGTTGGGTCCCAGCACCGCGCCGATCGTCGTGGCCCACACCACGATCGACAGGTCGCGGCCGCGAGATGCGTCGGTGGCGAGGTCGGCGGCGGCGAACCGCGACTGCAGGTTGGCGGCCTGGCCCGCACCGACGAGGACGAACGCGATGATCAGGAGCGGGAAGCTGCGCGCCCCGGTGGCGAACACGACGAGCACGACGCCCACGATGGCCACCAGCATCCCGCTCGCCAGAGACGGCCGCCGGCCGCCGCGCCGCGCGAGAGCCGCCAGCGGCACCGCGGTCAGCGCCGTGCCGAGCGTCACCGACGCGGTCGCCCAGCCGGAGAACGCCTCGTCGCCCGAGATGTCGGCCGCCAGCACGGCGCCGAGCGACACCGTCGCACCGAAGGCCAGGCCGCCGAGGATCTGCCCGAGCGAGAGGATCCAGATCGTACGCCGTTGGACGCCGCGCAGTCGCTCCGCGTCGGGGATGCCGACGGCCGCGGCGCTCACGCCGAGCGCACGGTGTTGCGCAGCACGCCGAGTCCGCTGATCTCGACCTCGACGGTCTGCCCGCTCACGATCGGGCCGACGCCGGCCGGTGTTCCGGTGAGGATCACGTCGCCGGGAAGCAAGGTGAACGCCGCCGACGCATACGCGATGATCTCGGCGACCGAGTGCACCATGTCGCTGATCGGGCCGCGCTGGCGCACCTCACCGTCGACGCGGGTGATGATCACGGCGTCGCCGGTGGGATCGAAATCGGTCTCGATGGCCGGTCCCAGCGGGCAGAACGTGTCGAAGCCCTTCGCGCGCGACCACTGCCCGTCGCTGCGCTGCAGGTCGCGCGCCGTGACGTCGTTGGCGATCGTGTAGCCGAAGACATACTGCAGGGCGCGCTCGGCCGGCACATTCTTCGCGATCGTGCCGATGACCGCCGCGAGCTCGCCCTCGTGCTCGACGCGCTGCGACTGCGGCGGCAGCACGATCGCATCGCCGGGGCCCACGACCGAGGTGTTCGGCTTGAGGAACAGCATCGGCTCTTCGCTGACCTCGTTGCCGAGCTCGGCGGCGTGGTCGCGGTAGTTGCGCGCGATGGCGACGACCTTCGAGCGCGGGATCACCGGCGCGAGCAGGGCGGCGTCGGCCAGCGGCACGCGGTCGCCGGTGGTCTCGAATCCCGCGAACATCGGGTCGCCGGCGAGCACGACCAGGTCGGTCTCGTCGACGATGCCGTAGCGGATGGCGTCTCGGTGGCTGAAGCGTGCGATCCTCACCGCACCAGCCTACGGTCGCGCGGGTCTACGCGTCGAGGCGGACCAGCCAGCCGTGCTTGTCCTCATGACGGCCGTACTGGATGTCGGTCAGCTCTTCGCGCAGCGACAGCGCCAGTTCGCCCAGCGGCTGCGCGTCGGTGAAGTCGTGGCCCTTCAGCGTGCCGATCGGAGCCACCACGGCGGCGGTCCCGCAGGCGAACGCCTCGACGATGTCGCCGGACGCCACACCCTCGCGCCATTCGGTCAGCGTCACCGGGCGCCGCTCGACGGTGTGGCCGCGGTCCTTCGCGAGCTGCAGCAGCGACAGGCGCGTGATGCCCTCGAGGATCGAGTCGGACTCGGGAGTGACCAGCGTGCCGTCCTTGCGGACGAAGACGATGTTCATGCCGCCGAGCTCTTCGACGTTGCCCTCGGCGTCGAGGAAGACCACCTGATCGCAGCCCTGCTCGTAGGCCTCGGCCTGCGGCAGCAGGCTCGCGGCGTAGTTGCCGCCCGTCTTGGCCGCACCCGTGCCGCCCTTGCCGGCACGTGCGTAGTCCTCGCTGAGCCAGATCGAGACCGGCTTGGCGCCGCCCTTGAAGTACGCGCCCACCGGGCTCGCGATCACCAGGTACTCGACCTGGTTCGCCGGCCGCACCCCCAGGAACGGCTCGGACGCGAAGACGAACGGCCGCAGGTACAGGCTCTGATCGTCGCCGCCGGGCACCCACGCGCCGTCGACGGCGATGAGCTCGCGCAGCGACTGCGTGAAGTACTCGACGGGCAGCTCGGGCAGGGCGAGCCGGTGCGCGCTGCGCTGCAGACGGCCGCCGTTCTGGTCGGGCCGGAACGTGTGGATCGACCCGTCGGCATGGCGGTACGCCTTGATGCCCTCGAAGATCTCCTGGCCGTAGTGCAGCACGGCCGCGGCGGGATCGAGCGACAGCGCACCGTAGGGACGGACCACCGGGTCGTGCCAGCCCTCGCCCGCCGTCCAGGTCACCTGCACCATGTGGTCGGTGAAGACGGTGCCGAAGACCGGGTCGGCCAGCAGCGCGTCGCGCTCTGCGGCCGTCTTGGCTTCGGGGTTGCGGGTCACGGCGAACTCGAGCGGGGCGAGTGCGGTGTCTGTGGTCATGTCCATTCCAGTCTTCGATGCGCGGGCGGCGCTGCCGCCTTCAGATTACGCCTGGACGCGGGCGACGATGTCGTCGCCGATCTGCGTCGTGGTGCGGGATGCCGCGCCCCGGGCCGCGATGTCCTGTTCGACCGCCTGCGCGATGCGGGCGGACTCGGCCGTCAGCCCGAGGTGATCGAGCATCAGCGCGATGGAGAGGATCGCGGCGGTGGGATCGGCCTTCTGCTGACCCGCGATGTCGGGAGCCGAACCGTGCACGGGCTCGAACATCGACGGGAAGGCGCCGTCGGGATTGATGTTGCCCGAAGCGGCGAGACCGATGCCACCGGTGACGGCGCCGGCCAGGTCAGTGAGGATGTCGCCGAAGAGGTTGTCGGTGACGATCACGTCGAAGCGACCGGGGTTCGTGACCAGGAAGATGGTCGCTGCATCGACGTGCAGATAGTCTACGGCAACGCCCGGGTGCTCCCCTGCCACCTCGTCCACGATCCGCTTCCACAGCGAACCCGCATTGACCAGCACATTCGTCTTGTGCACGAGGGTGAGCCGCTTGCTCCGCCGCTCGGCGAGGTCGAACGCGTAGCGCACCACGCGCTCGACACCGAAGGCCGTGTTCACGCTCGTCTCGTTGGCGACCTCGTGCGGCGTGCCGCGGCGGATCGACCCGCCGTTGCCGACATACGGGCCCTCGGTGCCCTCGCGCACGACGACGAAGTCGACATCGCCGGGGTTCGCCAGCGGTCCGGGGGCGCCGTCGAACAGCTTCGAGGGCCGCAGGTTCACGTAGTGGTCGAGCTCGAAGCGCAGCTTGAGCAGAAGCCCGCGCTCGATGTTGGCGTCCTTCAGCCGGGCGTCGCCGGGGGTGCCGCCGACGGCGCCGAGCAGGATCGCGTCGTGCTCCTTGATCGCGGCGAGGTCGTCGTCGGTCAGCGTGTCACCGGTCGCGAGGTAGCGGGCGGCTCCGAGAGCGAAGCGCGACTTCTCGAACGTCACCTCGCTGCCGGCGGTCGCGGCATCCAACACCTTCTCGGCCTCGGTGATCACCTCGGGACCGATGCCGTCACCGGGGATGACGGCGAGCTTCACGACACGCGACATGGCACTCCTCACAGGCTCCGGCGCCGCGTCACAGCGCTCACGGCGCGCCTCCCCCAGCCTATCGACCGCGCGACGGGTGCTTTCACCGCATGTCGCCGCGAGACCTGCCCAGCGTCGTCGCCGCGACGACCGCGGCGGCCACCACCAGCACCGCCCCGATCGCTGCGGCGATCGACACGCCGTGGTCGAAGGCGACGGCGGCGGCCGTGCGCACCGCCTCTCCCACGGTGCCGCCCACCTGCTCGGCGACCGCCACCGCCCCGGCGAGCGTCTCGCGCGCGGCATCCGCCAGCGACGGAGTCAGCGATGCGGGCAGGTCGATCGTGGTGCGGTAGACCGCCGTGAGAAGACCGCCGATGATGGAGGTGCCGAGCACCGTTCCCACCTCATAGGCCGTCTCCGACACGGCGCTCGCCGCTCCCGCCTTGTCAGCGGGCGCCGCCGAGAGGATGAGCTCGTTCGACACCGTCTCGGCCGCGCCCACGCCGATTCCCAGACTCACCGAGGCGAGGATCGTGGGCAGAAGCGTGTCAGGACCGGTCGTCAGCGCGATGCCGATGTACCCGGCGGCCGAGAAGGCGAGTGCCACGGGGATCACGATCCGCGGCGAGAACCGCGAGGCGACAGGCACCACGAGCAGGCCGGAGAGGATCATGGCCGCCAACGACGGCACCAGGGCCAGCCCCGCCTCCATCGGCGAGAGCCCGATGATCAGCTGCAGATGCTGGGCGACGAAGAAGAGGAACCCCACCAGCGCGAGCACGCTCAGCAGGTTGACCAGCAGCGCACCGGTGAAGGCGCCTCGCCGGAACAGCCCCATGTCGAGCATGGGTTCGTCGGCACGCAGCTGCCGCCGTACGAAGAGCACGCCGAACACCGCGCCGACGACCAGCAGCGGCACGACCGCTCCGCCCAGGCCCACGACCGCCATCTCCTTGATCGCATACACGGTCGGCAGCATCAGGCCGACCGAGAGCAGGATGCTGATCGGGTCGACGCGGCCGGGCTTGGGGTCACGGCTCTCGGGAACGAGCAGCGGAGCGAGGATCAGCAGCGGGATCAGCACCGGAACCGCCATGAGGAACACCGAGCCCCATGCGAAGTGCTCGAGCAGGAACCCGCCCACGATCGGCCCGAGGGCCGCCCCGGCGGAGAACATCGCCGCCCACACGGCGATCGCCAGGCGCCGCTGGTCGCGGTCGGTGAAGATGCTGCGGATCAGCGAGAGCGTCGACGGCATCAGCATGGCACCGAACACCGCCATGCCGGCACGGCCAGCGATCAGCCAGGCGGCCGACGGCGCGAACGACGTCACCGCCGAGACCACGGCGAATCCGGTCGCCCCGATCAGCAGCATCCGGCGCCGTCCGAACCGGTCGCCGAGGGTGCCCATCGTCACGAGGAGCGCGGCGAGCACGAGCGGATACGCATCGATGATCCACAGCTGCTGGATGCCTGTCGGCTCGAGGTCGAGGGCGATCGCCGGCAGCGCGAAGCTGAGCACGGTGTTGTCGACCGACACCAGCAGCACCGGCAGCATCAGCACCATGAGCGCCGCCCACCCGCGCCATCCCACCCGCGCCGGGCGCTCGTCGTGCACGGGTGCGGTGATCTGTTGTGTCGTCATCTCTTCCTCCAGCAGTACGTAACTGTACCAGCCAGACGGTATAGTATCATGGCGGGATGAGCCGTCCTCCCCGTGCCCGCGACCTCGTCCTCGATGCGTACGAGGAGATCCTCATCGCCGGCGGCGAGCGTGCGGCGACGATGGATGCCACGGCCCGCGCCGCGGGCGTGTCGAAGGGCGGCCTGCTCTACCACTTCGCGTCGAAGGAAGCGCTCGAGGAGGGGCTCATCGAGCGTCTCCGCGCGCTCGTCGACGCCGACGTCGCACAGATCGCGGCGGCACCCGAAGGACCGGTCGCCTATTTCCTGCGCACATCGGTGACGGACGGCAGTCCCCTCGATCGGTCGATGCTCGCCGTCTCGCGCCTCGCGCAGACCGGCAGCCCTGCCGCCGGCGCCGCGCTCGCCGAGGTGCGCGCCCGGTGGGCCGCGTCCGTGCGGCCGCACGTGCGGGACGAGGCATCCCTCGCCCTCGTGCTGCTGGTGTCGGACGGCCTCTACTTCAACAATCTGCTCGAGGAGGGCGCGGTCTCCCCCGTACCCACGGACGCCGAACTCGAGGCGCTCATCGCTCTCGTGGAGAGCGCCACCGGCCACTGACCGAGCGCGTCCGGATCAGCCGGCAGAACCTGCGACCCGGAAGCGCACGCGTGCGCCCGGCGGGATCTGGCCGGCCAGATCCCGTGCACGATCGGTGAGGGCCGCGATGATCGGATAGCCGCCGGTCAGCGGATGGTCGGGCAGGAACACGACGGGCTGCCCGTCGGCAGGCACCTGGATCGCACCGGTCACCGCGCCTTCGCTGGGCAGTTCACCGGCCACGGCGCGCTCGAGCGGACGGTCGCCGCGCAGCCGGATGCCGACACGATCGGACTGCGGCGTCACCTCCCACTCCTGCTGAATGAGAACCGCCAGCGCGCCCGCGGTGAACCAGTCGTCACGCGGACCCAGCGTGATCTCGAGCTCGACGAGCGCGCCGGGTGCGGGGAGCGCGCGATGCGACGGGTACGGGTCGACGGCGCCCTGCACGTCCTCCCCCACCCGGATGAAAGCGCCGACCTCGAGCGGATCCGGCCCCAGCCCGGCGAGCGTGTCGGTCGAGCGACTGCCCAGGGTGCGTCCGACGTCCAGACCACCGCGCACCGCGACGACCCGCCGCAGGCCGGCCGTCGGAAAGCCGAGGTGCAGTTCGTCGCCGTCGAAGGTTGCGAACGGCGCATCGGCCTCCGCCGCACGCGGGGCGCCACCGGCGCCCACCAGCGCAAGATCGCCGCGCGCGCCGGTGACGGCGGCGACCCCGTCGCCGTGGAGACGCAGCACCGCAGCCCCCACGATCTCGAGAACGGCCGCACCCGGTGCGTTCCCGACGGCGCGATTCGCGTCGCGCAGCGCGACGCGGTCCGCCGCCCCGGACGCGGTGACGCCGATCGCGGCGTGACCGGTGCGTCCGGCATCCTCGATCACGGTCTGGAGCCCGGGCTGCACCACCTCCACGGCGCGCGCCGTCGCGGTCGGCACCGCGGTCGCGGGTACCGGCGGCACCGCGCTCACCGCCAGCCGTTCAGCGCGTTCGAAGCGCACCGCCACACCGGGCACCAGCAGCGCCGCGGGGTCACGCGAGGCATCCCACAGGACGGCATCGCTGCGCCCGATGAGCTGCCACCCGCCGGGCGTCTCGCGCGGATACACGCCGGTGAACCGACCGGCCAGAGCGACCGAGCCGGCCGGCACGCGGGTGCGCGGCGAGGAGCGGCGCGCGACGTCGAACAGCGGATCGTCGCCGACGATATAGCCGAACCCCGGGGCGAACCCGAAGAACGCGACCTGCCAGCGCGCGGCCAGGTGACGCGTGATGAGGGCCTCCGCCGAGACCCCCAGCTGCGCCGCGACATCGCCCAGGTCGTCTCCGTCATAGCGGACCGGGATGACCACCTCACCCGCCGGCTGCTCCGACACCGCCGCCACCTGCGTCTCCCGCAGCCGCGCCGCGAGTTCGGCCGCCGACACGTGCAGCGGGTCGAATTGCACGAGGACCGTCCGTGCGCCGGGCACGCGCTCGATGATTCCGGTCACGTCGCTCCACGCGCGGTTCAGGCGCATCGCCTCGTCGAGATCGGCTGCCTCGACCAGCAGCGCCCGGTCGGACGCACGGAGGATGCGCATACGGGCTCACGCCCTCGCGAACGGGGCGATCTCAATGCCGGCCGCCTGCAGCCGCCGCTTCGTCTCGGCCGCCATCTGCACCGCACCGTCACTGTCGCCGTGCACGCAGATCGAGTCGGCCACCACCCGCACATCGGTGCCGTCGATCGCCTGCACCAGACCGTCGGAGACGAGTCTCACCATCCGCTCCGCCACGATGGCCGAGTCATGCAGCACCGCGCCGCGCTGCGTGCGCGGCACGAGCCGCCCGTCCGGGAGATAGGCCCGATCCGCGAACGCCTCCGCCGCCGTGCGCAGCCCCGAGGCCTCCGCGATATCGAGGACTGCGCTCCCGGCCAGCCCGAGCAGGATGAGCTCGTCGTCGACGGCCCTGATCGCCGCGACGACGTCACGTGCACGACGCTCGTCGTGGGCGATGGTGTTGTACAGCGCGCCGTGGGGTTTGACGTAGGCGACGCGGCCGCCCACCGCCGAGGCGAGACCCATCAGGGCGCCCAGCTGATACTCGACGTGCGCCTGCAGCGTCGCCGAGTCGATGTCGACGTCCACCCGCCCGAAATTGTCGTAGTCGCGATACCCCGGGTGCGCCCCGATCACAACGCCGCCGGCCACCGCCGCCGCAAGCGTCTCGCGGATCCCCTCGGGACTGCCGGCGTGGAATCCGGATGAGACGTTCGCGCTGGTGACGAGCTGCAGCATGCGCGCATCGTCGCTGACGACACGCTCCGGAACGTTCTCGCCCAGGTCGGAGTTCAGGTCGATGGTCGTCATGCTGTCAAGGCCCGCCCGATGTCGTTGTGACATTCAGTGTAGGGCGGGTCGGGCACGCACCCGCGCGCGGCGTCAGGCCTCGACGATCTCGATCTGACGCAGCAGATCGGCACCGATCTCGGCGCGGATCTTCTCCACGAGCGCGTCCGGCACCGGAGAGTCGACCGTCAGCACCGACAGCGCGCGACCCGTGCTGTCGGGGTGCGCGACCTGCAGGCCCTCGATGTTGATGCCGGCGTCGCCGAGCAGCTGACCGTAGATCGCGACGATGCCCGGCTTGTCGGCGTAGCGCATGACGAGGTGCTCGCGGGCGAACGGGACCTCGATCTCGTAGTCGTTGATGCCGACGACCTTGGGGACCATGCGGGTGCCGGCGAGCGTGCCGGCGACGGTCAGCACGGTGCCGTCGGACAGCGATCCGCGCAGGATCGTGATGTTGCGGTACATCGGGCTGTCGGCCTCAACGATCAGACGCGTCTCGATGCCGCGCTGCTCGGCGAACAGCGGGGCGTTCACGTACGAGACGTTCTCGCTGACGATGTTCGTGAAGATGCCCTTGAGCGCCGCGAGCTTGTAGACGCTCACGTCGTAGGCGGCCAGCTCGCCGCGCACCTCGATGTCGAGGCTGGTCAGTGCGCCCTGCGTGAGGCCCGTGAAGAACTGGCCGAGCATCTCGACCAGCGCGATGCCCGGGCGCACGAACGGGTCGATGACGCCGCCGGCGACGTTCACGGCGTCGGGCACGAGGTCGCCCTCGAGGGCGAGCTTGACCGAACGCGCGACCGAGACGCCGGCCTTCTCCTGCGCCTCGCCGGTCGACGCGCCGAGGTGGGGCGTCACGATGATGTTTTCGAGGCCGAGCAGGCGCTGGGCGGAGCCGCCCTCGGCCGGGGGCTCGCTCGTGAAGACGTCGACGGCGGCACCGGCGATCGTCTTGCTCGTCAGTGCCTCGTAGAGCGCGTCTTCGTCGATCAGCCCGCCGCGCGCGACGTTCACGATGTAGGCCGTGGGCTTCATCAGGGCGAACTGCGCGGTGCTGATCATCCCCGTCGTCTCGGGGGTCTTCGGCATGTGCACGGTGACGAAGTCGCTCTGGGCCAGCAGGTCGTCGAGCGACAGAAGCTCGACCTGCAGCTGCTGGGCACGCGCCGGGGTCACGTAGGGGTCGTAGGCGACCACGCGCACGCCGAAGGCACGCAGTCGCTCGGTGATGAGGGTGCCGATGCGGCCGAGGCCGACGATGCCGACCGTCTTGTCGAAGAGCTCGGTGCCGGTGTATGCGCTGCGCTTCCACTCGCCGCGCGCCAGCGAGGCGTCGGCGGCGGGGATGTGGCGGGCCAGACCCAGGATGTGGGCGATCGTCAGCTCTGCGGCGGAGATGATGTTCGAGGTCGGCGCGTTGACCACCATGACGCCGGCGGCCGTCGCGGCCTTGATGTCGACGTTGTCGAGGCCGACGCCCGCGCGGGCGATGACCTTGAGCTTGGTGCCCGCGCCGATGGCCTCGGCATCCATCTTCGTGGCCGACCGGATCAGCACGGCGTCGGCTTCTGCGAGAGCCGTGAGCAGCGCGGGCCTGTCGGTCCCGTCGACCTGCCGGATCTCGAAGTCGGGTCCCAGCGCATCGACGGTGGCGGGAGACAGCTGCTCAGCGAGAAGGACGACAGGCTTGGTCATTCGGGACCCTTCGGAACGACGCATCGCGCACGGCGCACGACGACGATGATGGGGGGATGCCGCGCCGCACGCCTTCGGGGCGAGACACTGACACCCTACCGTGCCCGCGACACGCCGCCCGACAGTGTGACGTCGCGGGTCACCCCAGAAGCTGGCCGCCGTAGGCGTATGCGTAGCCGAGCACGTTCAGCCAGAAGACCGCCGCCAGCGCAAGTCCCGCCAGCATCACGAGGCTGAGCGGCCCGGCGGTGCGGCGACGCCCTAGCGCGACGGCGGCGACGAAGACGACGATGGGGAAGGCCACGGCGAACAGCAGCACGAACCAGCCGAGCGCACTGAGCCCGAGCGATCCGCCCGCCTGCACCACGAGGAAGGCGACCGCGTTCCAGACGATGTACGCATACAGCAGCCCGAAGACCCCGAGGATCGTCGCCCGCAGCCACGATGGGGTCGTGCCGGGCGTGCGCGCGGGCTTCTCGGTTGCGTCGGTCATGCGATCCCTCCCATGAGAAGCGGCCACGGCACCAGCACGACGGCGCCGGCGACCAGCCACACCCAGCGCACCCACGCACGACGTCCCTTCGACAGCACTGCCACCGTCAGGAACCAGATCGCCGGTGCGAGGATCGCCAGCCAGGTCATCACCGTGTTGCCGGCCGTCCACATCGCCGGGCCCTGCCCATCCGACGCCATCATCATGCCGGCGACGCCCAGCAGCCGGAGCCCGCCGATGATCCAGCCGATCGTATAGAGCAGGTACACGCCGCCGAGCATGCCGAGCCCGATGAGAGCACCGTTGCCGAGCGCCGCCGGGTCGGCGGCAGCGTCAGGCACGTCTTCGACGGCGCCGACGTGCTGCGGGGCGGGTGCAGCCGCCCCCTCGGTGACAACGCGGTCCGCGCCCGTGCCCTTGGCCACCCACCCCGCCGGCAACTGCGGCGCCGGCTCGTCGTCGCCGTCCCAGCGCAGGGCGTCGTCGTCATCAGGGGTGTCGGGGACGGCCATGGTCGAAGTCTAAGACACCGCCCCCGAGCGCAGCGCGTCGGCCGCTGCACGGACCACCGCCGGATCGGTGACGTCGAATCCCCCCGCTCCCCCGCCGGGGCCGCTCGGTGCCGCATCGGCGGACCGTGCACGCGCCGACAGGTGCACGGCATCCACACCGGCATCTCGCAGCACGGCGACGTCTTCGGGGCGCACGCCGCCCCCGGCCATGATCTCGATGCGGCCGTCGGCACGGCCGACCATGGTGCGCAGCACGTCGGCGCCGTCGATCGTTCGGGACGCACCACCCGAGGTGAGCACCCGGGCGACCCCCTCGGCCATCAGCACATCCAGCGCGGCGAGCGGATCCGCGGAGGCGTCGATCGCCCGGTGGAACACCAGGGACGCAGAGCCGGCGGCTTCGCGCCAGCGGGCCAGGGTCGCGGCATCCACCCGTCCGTCGACCGTGAGGCAGCCGACGACCACGGCGCCGACGCCGAGCGAGACCAGATAGCGGATGTCTGCGGCGACGACCCCGGCCTCGTCGGCGTCGTACACGAATCCGCCCGGACGCGGGCGGACCAGGGGCGCGATCGCCCCGGCATCTCCGGTCGCCTCGATCACGCGCTGCACGATGCCCGCCGACGGCGTCAGGCCGCCGACCTCGAGCGCCTGGCAGAGCTCGACGCGATCCGCCCCCTCGGCGAACGCGACGCGCGCTCCGGCGGGGTCCTGAACGGCGATCTCGAGCTGCGGCGCGCGGGTCATCCCCTCAGCGTACGCAGTCGCGCCCGTACACGCCGAACGGGCCGGAGGATCGCTCCCCCGGCCCGTTCGACGACACGGACTCAGCGCGCGGCGGAGCCGTCGGTGTAGTCCTCGTCCTGCTGCTTCCAGGCGAACAGGGCGCGCAGTTCGCGGCCGACACCCTCGATGGGGTGCTGCTCCTCCTTGGCACGCAGCTGCGTGAACTCGGGGGCACCGGCGTCCTGGTCGTCGATGAAGCGCTGTGCGAACGCGCCCGACTGGATGTCGGCCAGCACGCCCTTCATGTTCTCCTTGACGTGCGGGTCGATGACGCGCGGGCCGGAGACGTAGTCACCGTACTCGGCGGTGTCGGAGATCGACCAGCGCTGCTTGGCGATGCCGCCCTCCCACATCAGGTCGACGATGAGCTTCAGCTCGTGCAGGACCTCGAAGTACGCGATCTGCGGCTGGTAGCCGGCCTCGACGAGCGTCTCGAAACCGTACTGCACCAGGTGCGACATGCCGCCGCACAGCACGGCCTGCTCGCCGAACAGGTCGGTCTCGGTCTCTTCGGTGAAGGTGGTCTTGATGCCACCGGCACGCAGGCCCCCGATCGCCTTCGCGTAGGACCAGGCGGTGTCCCACGCGTGGCCCGAGGCGTCGACCTCGACCGCGGCGATGATCGGCACACCACGGCCGGCCTCGTACTCGCGACGCACGGTGTGGCCCGGGCCCTTGGGCGCGACCATGATGACGTCGACGCCCTCGGGCGCTTCGATGTAGCCGAACCGGATGTTGAACCCGTGCGCGAACAGCAGGGTCTTGCCGGGGGCGAGGTGCTCCTTGATCGAGTCGGCGTAGATGCCGCGCTGGTGCTGGTCGGGCGCGAGGATCACGATCACGTCGGCCCAGTCGGCGGCGTCGGCGACCGACTTGACCTCGAAGCCGGCGTCTTCGGCCTTCTGGATCGACTTCGACCCCTCCTTGAGGGCGATGACGACCTCGACGCCCGAGTCGCGCAGGTTCAGCGCGTGGGCGTGGCCCTGCGAGCCGTAGCCGACGATCGCGACCTTCTTGCCCTGGATGATGGACAGGTCGGCGTCGGCGTCGTGGAAGATCTCAGTTGTCACTTCGTCTTTCTCCTTGTTTGTGGTCTGTGTGTGGGTGGTGGGTGTCAGCCGCGCAGGACGCGTTCGGTGATGCTCTTGCCGCCGCGACCGATCGCGACGAGACCGGACTGCGCCAGCTCCTTCACGCCGAACGGCTCGACGGCGCGCAGGAACGCCTCGACCTTGCCCTTGTCACCGGTGATCTCGATCACCAGCGCGTCGGGCGCGTAGTCGACGACCGACGCGCGGAACAGGTTGACGACCTCGAGCACGTTCGAGCGGATCGCGTTGTCGGCGCGCACCTTCACGAGCATGTGCTCACGCTGCACGGACGCGGCGAAGTCGAGCTCGACGATCTTGATGACGTTCACGAGCTTGTTCAGCTGCTTTGTCACCTGCTCGAGGGGCTGCTCGTCGACGTCGACGACGACGGTGATGCGGGACAGGCCCGGCACCTCCGTCACGCCCACGGCGAGAGACGTGATGTTGAACCCGCGGCGGGCGAAGAGCCCCGCGACACGGGTCAGGAGGCCCGGCTTGTCCTCGACGAGGAGGCTCAGCACGTGGTTCGGCATGTCGGTTCCTCCTCAGTCTTCCTGCTCGAACGCCGGGGCGTGGTCGCGGGCGTATTGCACATAGCTGTTGCTGACGCCCTGCGGCACCATCGGCCACACCATCGCGTCGGCGCTCACGACGAAGTCGATCACCACGGGGCGGTCGTTCGTCTCGAGGGCCTGCTGGATCGCGGCATCCACGTCCTCCTCCTTCTCGACGCGGATCGCGAGGCAGCCGTACGCCTCGGCCAGCTTCAGGAAGTCGGGCACGTGGATCGAACCGTGGCCGGTGTTCAAATCGGTGTTCGAGTGGCGGCCGTTGTAGAACAGGGTCTGCCACTGGCGCACCATGCCCAGCGAGGAGTTGTTGATGATCGCGACCTTGATCGGGATGTCGTTGATGACGCAGGTCGCGAGCTCCTGGTTGGTCATCTGGAAGCACCCGTCGCCGTCGATCGACCACACCACGCGGTCGGGCTCGGCGACCTTCGCGCCCATGGCGGCGGGCACCGAGTAGCCCATGGTGCCGGCACCGCCCGAGTTCAGCCATGCGTTGGGTCGCTCGTACTTGATGAACTGCGCGGCCCACATCTGGTGCTGGCCGACGCCGGCCGCGTACACGGCCTCGGGGCCGGTGAGCTCGCCGATGCGCTGGATCACGTGCTGGGGCGAGAGCAGTCCGTCGCTCGTGGGGGCGAAGCCCAGCGGGAACTGATCGCGCAGGCCGTCGAGATACGACCACCACTCCTCGATGTCGGGGCGCCCCTCGGCCGTGCGGTCGCGGAAGGCCACGTCGAGGTCGACGAGCACGTCCTTCAGATCGCCCACGATCGGCACGTCCGCCGTGCGGATCTTCGAGATCTCCGCGGGATCGATATCGACGTGCACGACCTTCGCGTTCGGCGCGAACAGCTCGGACTTGCCCGTGACGCGGTCGTCGAACCGCGCGCCGAGGGCGACGATCAGGTCGGCCTCCTGCAGGGCGAGCACCGCCGGCACCGTGCCGTGCATGCCGGGCATGCCGAGGTGCTGGGTGTGCGAGTCGGGGAACGCGCCGCGCGCCATCAGGGTGGTGACGACGGGAGCGCCGGTCGACTCGGCGAGGGTGAGCAGCTCGGGCGCCGCACCGGCGCGGACCACGCCGCCGCCCACGTAGAGGACGGGTTTGGTGGATGCCGCGAGCAGACGCGCCGCGGCCTGGATCTGCTTTCCGTGGGCCTTGGTGACGGGCCGGTACCCGGGCAGGTCGATCTTCGGCGGCCAGATGAACGGCGCCTCGGCCTGCTGTGCGTCCTTGGTGATGTCCACGAGGACGGGGCCGGGACGGCCCGTCGAAGCGATCTCATACGCGGCCGCGATGGCACCGGGGATGTCCTCGGCGCGCTTGACCAGGAAGGAGTGCTTCGTGATCGGCATCGTGATGCCGACGATGTCGGCCTCCTGGAACGCGTCGGTGCCCATCAGCGTGCTGAACACCTGGCCGGTGATGGCCAGCATCGGCACCGAGTCCATGTAGGCGTCGGCGATCGCGGTGACGAGGTTCGTGGCGCCCGGACCGGACGTGGCGATCGCGACGCCGACCTTGCCGGACGCCGAAGCGTAGCCCTCGGCCGCGTGGCCGGCGCCCTGCTCGTGACGGACGAGGATGTGACGGATCTGCGACGCGTCCATGAGCGGGTCGTAGACGGGAAGGATGGCACCGCCGGGCAGGCCGAAGACATCGGTGACACCGAGCATCTCCAGCGAGCGGACGACCGCCTGCGCCCCGGTGAGCACGGGTGCGGCGGTGCGGGAGGGCGGCCGTGGAACGGCCGCAGCGGTGTCTGCGGGCATGGTTGTTCTTCCTCTTGTCGGACGGTACAGCGGATGAAAGGCGGCCTAGCTCGTGACCGCGCCTTGGGCTGCGGAGTGGACGAGCTTCGAGTATTTGGCCAGAACGCCTCGGGTATAGCGCGGGGGAAGCGGCTCCCAGCCGGAACGGCGGGAACTCAGCTCGGTCTCATCGACGAGTAGGTCGAGAGTGCGAGCCGCGATATCGACCCGTATCAGATCACCATCGCGCACGAAGGCGATCGGACCTGCGTCCACCGCCTCGGGTGCCATATGGCCGATGCACAGGCCGGTTGTGCCGCCGGAGAATCGACCGTCCGTCAAGAGTAGTACATCCTTGCCGAGACCCGCGCCCTTGATGGCCGCCGTGATGGCGAGCATCTCGCGCATGCCGGGGCCGCCCTTGGGTCCCTCGTACCGGATCACCACCACATCGCCGGCGTTGATCCGCCCGGCCTCGAGCGCATCCATCGCCGCCCGCTCGCGCTCGAAGACGCGGGCAGGGCCCTCGAACACCGTGGCGTCGAAGCCGGCGGTCTTCACGACGGCGCCCTCCGGCGCGAGGCTGCCGTGCAGGATCGTGAGGCCGCCCGTGGCGTGGATCGGGTCATCGAAGGTGTGGATGACCGTGCCATCGACCGGATCGGGCGCCAGCGCCTCGAGGTTCTCGGCGAGCGTCTTGCCGGTGACGGTGAGTGCGTCGCCGTGCAGCAGCCCCTCGTCGAGCATCGCCTTCATGATGACGGGGATGCCGCCGTGCTTGTCGACGTCGTTCATCACGAACCGGCCGTACGGCTTCATGTCGGCGACGTGCGGAACCTTGTCGCCGATGCGGTTGAAGTCGTGCAGAGTGAGGTCCACATCGGCCTCGTGCGCGATGGCGAGCAGGTGCAGCACGACGTTGGTGGATCCGCCGAGCGCCATCGCGAGGGCGATGGCGTTCTCGAACGCCTCGATGGTCAGGATGTCGCGGGTCGTGATGCCCTGTCGCAGCAGCTCCACCACGGCCTCGCCCGAACGGTGGGCGAACTGGTCGCGCCGGCGGTCGGCCGACGGCGGCGCCGCCGAACCGGGCAGGCTCAGGCCCAGGGCCTCGGCGACCGAGGCCATGGTGTTCGCGGTGTACATGCCGCCGCACGCACCCTCGCCGGGTGCGAACGAGCACTCGATGCGCTTCAGGTCCGCCTCGCTCATGCGCCCGGCCATGCACGCGCCGACGCCCTCGAACGAGTCGATGATCGTGATCTCCTTCTCCGTGCCGTCGGAGAGCTTGACCCAGCCCGGTGCGATCGACCCGGCGTACAGGAACACGCTGGAAAGGTCGAGCCGGGCGGATGCCATGAGCATGCCGGGGATCGACTTGTCGCAGCCCGCGAGCAGGACCGTGCCGTCCAGCCGCTCGGCCATGACGACGGTCTCCACCGAGTCCGCGATCACTTCGCGGCTCACGAGCGAGAAGTGCATCCCCTCATGGCCCATCGAGATGCCGTCCGAGACCGAGACCGTTCCGAACTGCAGCGGGTAGCCGCCGCCGGCATGCACGCCCTCCTTGGCGCCCTGGGCCAGACGATCGAGGCTCAGGTTGCAGGGCGTGATCTCGTTCCAGCTCGAGGCGATGCCGATCTGGGGCTTGTCCCAGTCGTCGTCGCCCATTCCGACCCCGCGCAGCATCCCTCGAGACGTCGTCGCCTCGATGCCGTCGGTGACGGCGCGGCTGCGAGGCTTGATATCGACCTCTGCCTCAGACATGCTCGCAGTCTATTCCGCCGCGGGCGCCGCGCTCCTCCGCCAGGCGCGCCAGCAGCGCCGCGAAGGCCGGGATGTCGTCGACCACGACGTCGGCGGAGGTGGATGCCACGGCTCCGACATGCACGCCCAGGTCGCCGTCCTCCAGGCTGCGCATGGCGTCCTCGTCGGTGATGTCGTCACCCGCGAACAGCACCGCGTCGGCACCCGTGAGCTCGCGCAGGTGGGCGATCGCGGTGTCCTTGCCCTCGTCGCGGAACGCGTACTCCACGATGTTGTGGCCGGTGCGCCGGCGCCAGTGCGGCGCGGCAGAGGTCACGATCTCGTCCACCGCGGCGTTCGCCTTCGCCGCGTCGGGCGGGGCGGCCTTTCTCGTGTGCACCCCGAATCCGAACGTCTTCGGCTCGATCCAGACACCGGGCAGCGTCGCCGTGGCGTGCTCCGCCTCGGCGCGCAGCCGGTCGCGCAGCGCGACGTCGACGGGATCGTCGGCGGGCTCGACCGTGCCCGTTTGCGGCGTCCAGTACTCGGCGCCGTGCGAGCCGGCGAGCAGGATCGGCGAGTCGTCGCCGTGCTCGGCGATGATCCGCAGGTCCGACAGGCTCCGCCCCGACACCAGCGCGACCCAGGTGCAGGGCAGCGCCGTCAGCGCGTCGACCGCCGTGCGCGCGGCGGGTAGCATGCGCGCCGCCATGGGGTCGTCTTCCAGGGGCGACAGCGTGCCGTCGAAGTCGAGGGCGACGAGCAGTCGCGGGGCACTGACGAGACGGTCGAGCAGCGTGGCGTCCACGGTCACGAGGCGTTCGCCTTCCGCGCCTGGGCGAGCGCGTCGAGGAAGTCCCGCGACCAGGCGGCGACATCGTGCTCGAGCACGCGCTTGCGCAGCGAGCGCATGCGCCGCCCCTGCTCGGCCGGTGCCATGTCCACCGCGCGCATGACCGCGTCCTTGACGCCCTCGATGTCGTGCGGGTTGATCTGGATGGCGCTGCTGAGCTCATCGGCGGCGCCGGTGAACTCGCTCAGCACCAGGACGCCCCGATTGTCGGTGCGGGTGGCGACGTACTCCTTGGCGACGAGGTTCATCCCGTCGCGCAGCGAGGTGACGAGCATGACGTCGGCCGCCAGATAGAGCGCCACCATCTCCTCGCGCGGGAACGCCTGGTGCAGGTATCGGATGGCGGTGTGCTCCATGGTGTCGTAGGTGCCGTTGATCCGACCGACCATGAGCTCGATCTCGTCGCGCAGCTGCACATAGGCGTCCACCCGCTCGCGGCTGGGACTGGCCACCTGCACGAGCGTCGCGCGCTCCACCGACAGCCGCCCGTCGCGCAGCAGCTCGCCGAACGCCTTCAATCGATGGCGGATGCCCTTCGTGTAGTCGAGGCGGTCGACGCCCAGCAGGATCTTCTCGGGATTACCGAGGTCCGCACGGATCTCCGCCGCGCGGGCGCGCACGTCCTCGCGCTGCGCGAGTTCGATGTACGACGACGCGTCGATCGAGATGGGGAACGCCTTGGCGATCGCCACACGCGTCGAGCCGTCGTCGTTCTGCACCTGGATGCCGCCGGCCCGCGTCTGCGAGCGGAGCTGCCGGCGCGCGGCCCGGGCGAAGTTCGAGGCGTCGGCCGGGCGCTGGAACCCGATGACGTCGGCGCCGAGCAGTCCCTCCACCACCTGTCGCCGCCATGGGAGCTGCGAGAAGAGGCCATATGCCGGGAACGGAATGTGGTGGAAGTAGCCGATCGTCACGTCGGGGCGGCGCTCGCGGACCATCTTCGGCACGAGCTGCAGCTGGTAGTCCTGCACCCATACCGTCGCCCCCTCGGCCGCGGCATCCACCGCCGCCTCGGCGAACCGCCGGTTGACCTCGACGTACGTGTTCCACCACTCACGGCGATAGCGCGGGGCGGCGATGACGTCGTGGTAGAGCGGCCAGATCGTGTCGTTCGAGAACCCCTCGTAGTACTCCGCGACGTCCTGTGCGCTGAGCGTGACGGGCACGAGGTGCACGCCGTCGAAGTCGAACGGCTCGAGCGCCATGTCGGGCTTTCCCGGCCAGCCGACCCACGCGCCGTCTGCGCGGCGCATCACCGGCTCGAGAGCGGCGACGAGCCCGCCGGGCGAGGTGCGCCATCCGCCGTCGTCGTCACGGTCGACGGGAAGACGGTTGGCGACGACGACGAGGTCAGCACGGTCCATGTCAGAGCCTGCCTTTCGGTGCACCGGTGGCTTTCAGGCTACCGCGCGCCCCAGCCGCGTCGTGGCATCGCAGGGCCGACCGGCGCTACCGTGGGGGGATGCGCAAGTACCTCTTCGGCACCGGGATCATCGGAGCGTTCACCAGCGGCCTGTCGATGCTCAAGGCGATCCGTGGGGGCGAGCCGTTCACGTGGCGCACGGCACTGGCATGGCTGAGCTGGGCGATCACGGCGGCTCTCGCCGTCGGCGCCATCGTCGACATCCGGCGCGCCGGCACCGGCCACCTCGCTCCCGAGGACTCGCCGGTGGCCGGCCACGAGAAGAAGTACCTCAAAGAGCACCTCGAGAAGTGACCGGCCGCCAGCACTCAGCGCTCAGCGCGTGAGGATCAGCGCGTCGCCCTGACCGCCGCCGCCGCACAGCGCGACCGCCGCCGTACCGCTCCCCCGGCGCACGAGCTCGTGCACCATGTGGACGACCAGCCGGTTGCCGCTCGCGCCGATCGGGTGGCCGATCGCGATACCGCCGCCGTGGATGTTGACGATGTCGTCCGAGAGACCCAGTTCGCGCTGTGAGCGTGCGACGACCGCACCGAACGCCTCATTGATCTCGACGACGTCGAGATCGGCGATCTCGATGCCCTGCTTGGCGACGGCCTTCGCGATGGCGCGCGCCGGCTGCTCGTGCAGCGAGTTGTCGGGGCCGGCGACCTGACCGCTCGCGCCCACGACCGCCAGCACCTCCCATCCGTTCGCGTCCGCATGCGACCGCGTCGTCAGCACGACGGCGGATGCGCCGTCGGAGATCTGCGACGAGTTGCCGGCGGTGATCGACCCGCCCTCGGCGAACGCCGGGCGCAGCTTCGCGAGCGACTCGACGGTCGTCTCCGGGCGGATGCCCTCGTCGCGCGACACGACGACCGGCTCGCCGCGCCGCTGCGGGATCGACACCGGCACGATCTCTGCGTCGAAGAGACCGGCCTCCCAGGCGGCCGCCGCGCGCTGGTGCGAACGGGCCGCGACGGCATCCTGATCCTCACGGGTCACCGCGAACTTCGCATTGAGCCGCTCGGTGGAGGCCCCCATGCTCTCGCGGTCATACGCGTCGGTGAGGCCGTCGTACGCCATGTGATCAAGCACCTCGATCGTGCCGTACGACCACCCCTCGCGCGAGCCCATCAGCAGGTGAGGCGCGCGCGTCATCGACTCCATGCCCGCGGCCACGACCACCGTGGCGTCGCCGAGTCGCAGCATCCTCGCCCCGTCGATCACCGCCGTCAGCCCGGAGAGGCAGACCTTGTTGACCGAACCGGCGTGCACCGTCCACGGGATCCCGGCGCCGACGGCCGCTTGACGCGCCGGATTCTGCCCGGCACCGGCGGCGAGGACCTGCCCCACGAGCACGGCGTCGACGGCGTCGGCGGCGATTCCGCCCTTCTCCAGCGCTCCGGCGATGGCCGCACTGCCCAGCTGCACGGAGGTGAGGGGTGCCAGCTGGCCCTTCAGCCGTCCCTGCGGGGTGCGGGCGGCCGCGACGATCACCACGTCGTCGGTGTTCATGCGTTCTCCTTGAGATCGTCAGAGATGGTCAATGCGGGTTCGGTCGCCGCCACGACCTCGTCGACGGTGACGCCCGGCGCGAGCTCGACGAGCACGAGACCGTCGTCGGTCACGTCGATCACGGCCAGGTCGGTGATGATGCGGTCGACGACGCCCTTGCCGGTCAGGGGCAGCGAGCACTCCTCGACGATCTTCGCCGAGCCGTCCTTCGCGACGTGCTCCATCAGCACGATCAGACGCCCCGCGCCGTGGACCAGGTCCATGGCTCCCCCGGGGCCCTTCACCATCTTGCCGGGAATCATCCAGTTGGCCAGGTCGCCGGTGCGCGACACCTGCATGGCCCCCAGGATCGCCGCGTCGATCTTGCCGCCGCGGATCATGCCGAAGCTCGTCGCCGAGTCGAAGAACGAGGCGCCCGGCAGCAGCGTGACGGTCTCCTTGCCCGCGTTGATGAGGTCGGGATCGACGTTCTCCTCCGTCGGGTAGGGACCGACCCCGAGGATGCCGTTCTCCGACTGCAGCACGAGGGTGACGCCCTCGGGCACGTAGTTGGGCACAAGGGTGGGCAGGCCGATGCCGAGGTTGACGTAGGCGCCGTCGGGCAGCTCACGGGCGGCGCGGGCCGCCATCTGCTGACGTGTCAGGCCCATGTTCATGCTCCTTCCGCGGGCGTCGCCACCGTGCGACGCTCGATGCGCTTCTCGATGTCGGTGCCGACCTCCACGATGCGGTGCACGTAGATGCCGGGCAGGTGGACGGCGTCGGGGTCGATCTCACCGGGTTCGACGAGCTCTTCCACCTGCGCGATGCACACGCGACCGCTCATCGCCGCGAGCGGGTTGAAGTTGCGCGCCGCCTTGTTGAACACGAGGTTGCCGTGCCGATCGCCGCGCAGCGCGTGCACGAGCGCGAAATCGGCCACGATCCCCTCTTCGAGCACGTAGTCGCGGTCGCGACCGCCGACCGTGAAGGTGCGGGTCTCCTTGACGGGGGATGCCACGGCCACCCCGCCGCTGCCGTCATAGCGTCGCGGCAGGCCACCCTCGGCCACCTGCGTGCCGACGCCCGTCGGGGTGAAGAAGGCGGCGATGCCCGCGCCTCCGGCCCGCAGCTTCTCGGCCAGGGTGCCCTGCGGCGTCAGCTCGAGCTCGAGGTCTCCTTCGAGGAACTGCCGCTCGAACTCCTTGTTCTCGCCGACGTACGAAGAGGTCATCTTGCGGATGCGCCGCTGGTTCAGCAGCAGCCCCAGCCCCCAGTCGTCGACCCCGCAGTTGTTCGAGATCACCGACAGGTCGGTCGTGCCCTGCGCCAGGAGCGCCTCGATCAGCGCCATCGGGTTGCCGCTCAGGCCGAAGCCTCCGACGGCGATGGACGCCCCGTCGGGGATGTCGGCGACGGCCTCTGCCGCGCTTGCCACCTGCTTGTCGATCACACGGACCTCCTCGTCGTGATGCGCCGCTGCGGCGCCGTCTCCATCGTCTCGCCGAAGCGGCGCGTCCGCACCCCGTCGTTTGCGATGTGGATGCCGCACGTTCTACTGTTCACATTATGGACACGCATGCCACCGTCCCGGGCGCCCAGGCCGTCGCCCGTGCCGCCGCACTCCTGCGTCTGGTCACGGCCGCCGGCGATGTCGGCGTGGCCACGGCCGAGCTCGCACGGCAGGCGGAGCTGACCCGTCCGACCACGCACCGGCTGCTGACCGCGCTGCGCCATGAGGGGCTCGTCGATCAGGACGACCGGACCGGATCGTGGATGCCGGGGCCCGAGCTGTTCCTGATGGGGAACGTGGCCGCGGCGCGGTACGACATCACCGAGATCGCACGCGACATCGTGCGCTCCCTCTCGGTCCGCACCGAGGAGAGCGCGTTCCTCTCGGTGCGGCGCGGCGATGAGACGGTGTGCCTCGTCAACGAGGAGGGCAGCTTTCCCATCCGCTCGTTCGTGCTGCACGAGGGCAAGCGGTTCCCCCTCGGCGTCGCGTCCGCAGGGCTTGCCATCCTGGCGTTCCTGCCGCCCCATGATGTGGACGCCTACTTCGAGCGGCATCCCGAACTGTCCGACCGCTACGGTGCCGCGCACGGCGAGACGCGCATGCGGGCGCGCCTGCGTGAGACCAAGGAGCGCGGCTACTCCCTGAACCCGGGGCTCATCGTCGAGGGCAGTTACGGGATCGGCGCCGCCGTGTTCACCCGCGAAGGCCACCCGCAGTGGGCGCTGAGCCTGAACGGGGTCGAATTCCGGTTCGGGCCCGACCGCCTGCCCGAGCTGGGGCGTACGCTTCTCGCGCACGCCCATCAGCTCACGACGCGGATCGCGTCGTCACGGCGCTGACGGCCGCGGCGATCTCGGGCGCGACCACGTCGGCGCCCCCGGGCGACATCACGATCGTGTAGTGGTTGAACCCGTCGATGCGCCGGTGCGCCACCGCCGGATGGGCGGCGAGCAGCCGGCCCAGGTGGGCGGGGGCGTAGAGTCCCGGTTCCTCGTCCTGCAGGCCGCGCGGCACGGTCAGCAGCCGGACCGGGTGCTGCAGCCGTGCGAGCGCGTCGGGGACCGCGCTGCCCGTGTTCATGTCGACGGTGTCGTCCACGACGGTCGCGTAGGCCGTGGCGGGGCGCAGCGCCCCGGCGCCGTCGTCGACGAGGTCGTACGCCAGGTACTGCTCCAGCTCGGGCGTCCACGCCTGCCGGAACGCCGGGTGTGCCCGCCAGAAGTCGAGGTAATCCTCGGTGGAGGCGAACCTCATGTCGAGCCGCTCCGCGGTGGGACCGAGCACGAGGCGGATCGCGGTGTCGGGGTCGAGCCCGGCGGGCACGTCCAGCGGGAAGCCGCCGTCGACGAGGACCAGTGACGAGACCCGGTCGGGGTGCAGGTCTGCGAGGACGACCGAGACGAACGCGCCCATCGAGTGCCCGACCACCACCGTGCGATCGATGCCCAGGGCGTCCAGCACCGCGACCATGTCGGCCGCGTGCGCCGCCATGCCGGCGGGCCCGGTCAGCGTGTTGCTGCGCCCGCGGCCGCGCAGGTCGGGGGCGATCAGTCGCACGCCCGACAGCCGCTCCGCGACGAAGGGCCACGCGAGGTGCGACGAGGTCACACCGTGGATGAGGAGCGCGGTCGGCGCATCGGCCGCGTCGGCCTCCCAGACGCCGACATGCAGCATCCCGCCGTCGACCGGAACATCGACCTCGTGCCGTTCGCGACTCATCGTGCCGTCCATCCGCCGTCGATCGTGTACGAGGCGCCGGTGGTCATGCCGGAGTGCGGACCGACGAGCCAACCCGCGAGCGATGCGACCTCTTCGGGTTCGACGAGGCGCTTGACGGCCGTCTCGGTGAGCATGATCTTCTCGACGACCTCGGACTCGGGGATGCCGTGCACCGCCGCCTGGTCGGTGATCTGCTTCTCGACCAGCGGCGTGCGCACATAGGCGGGGTTGATGCAGTTGCTCGTGACCCCGTGCTCGGCGCCCTCCAGCGCGGTGACCTTCGACAGTCCTTCGAGCGCGTGCTTGGCGGTGACGTAGGCCACCTTGAAGGCGCTGGCGCGCAGCCCGTGCGCGCTCGAGATGTTGACGACGCGTCCCCAGCCGCGCTGGTACATCGTGGGCAGCGCCGCACGGATGAGCAGGAACGGCGCTTCGACCATGAGCCGCTGGATGAGCCGGAACGCGTCGGGGTCGAACTCGGTGATGGGCGCAACCCGCTGGATGCCCGCGTTGTTCACGAGGATGTCGGCGTCCAGAGACAGCCCGTCCAGCGCGCAGGTGTCGGAGAGGTCGACCTCCCAGACCTCGCCGTCGAGGGGGGATGCCGCAGCTCGCGCCGCGTCGGCGTCGAGGTCCGCGATCACCACATGGGCACCGCGCCCGGCGAGCTCGCGTGCGCAGGCCAGGCCGATGCCGCTGGCGCCTCCGGTGACGACGGCCCGCTTGCCGTCGAGGTCTCGTTCGGTCATGACTCGTCGCCTTCCTTCGTGGTGCGTGCGTTCGTGCGCGATGAGAGCGCGTTGTCGATGAAGTGCATGAGGGCGTCGAAGGCCTCATCGGGCAGCGCCGCGGGCGCGGAGCCGTCTGCTGTGCGATCCCACAGCAGGTAGCGCATCCCGATCAGCTCCCCCATGCCCATCAGCGCCCAGGCTGCGACCTCAGGGTCGAGCGCCTCGTCGATCTCGCCCTCCTGCTGGGCCAGGCGCAGGCCCGCCTCATATCCCTCGACGATGCGCGTGTAATGCAGCTTGAGCATGTCGGGTGAGACGAACTCGGCCTCACGGACGACCCGATAGAGGGCGGGATGCTGCGCGGTGAAGCGGAAGAAGCCGGCGAAGCCCGCGCGCTCGGCCTCGAGCCTCGAGCTCGCCCCCGCCATGGCCTCGGCCATGGAGTGCCGCACCCGCTGGTTCAGGTCGACGACGAGCGACTCGAAGATCGTCTGCTTGCTGTCGAAGTAGAGGTAGAACGTGCCGAGGCCGATGCCCGCACGCTCGGTGATCTTCACGATCGAGGCCTCGTGATAGCCCTGGTCGGCGAACACGTGCTCGGCCGCCTCCAGCAGCCGCCGCCGCGTCGCCTCGCCGCGCTTGGTGAGCGGCCGGCCGGTCACCGACGACACGTTCAGCACGGCCTGTTCATCCTGCAGACTCATGGGCCCCCTCTTCCCAGGTCGCCCGCGCACGCTCTTTCAGACGTGATCGGGCGAACTTGTCTATCGCCGAGCGCGGCAGCTCGTCCACCGCGATGATGCGCACCGGCACCTTGAACGATGCGAGCCTTTCACGGGCGTGGGTGAGCAGCTCGTCCTGCGTGCACGATGCGCCGGGGGCGAGCTCCACGAAGGCCACGCCGCGCTCGCCCCAGACCCGGTCGGGAACGCCGACCACCACCGCGGCACGCACGGCCGGATGCGCGCCCAGGGCGCGTTCGACCTCGGCGGGGGCGACGTTCTCCCCGCCGGAGATGTAGATGTCCTTGATGCGATCCACGATCCGATACCGGCCGTCGCCGCCGCGGCGGGCCAGATCGCCGGTGCGCAGCCACTCCCCCGCGAACGCACGGCTCGTCGTCTCCGGGTCGCCGAGGTAGCCCGCGAAGACGCTCGGTCCGCGCACCCACAGCTCGCCGACGGCGCCGTCGCCCATCGGCAGGCCGGTGTCGGGATCGGCGATGCACACATCGACGTGCGGGTAGGGCACGCCCACCGTCCCCCGCGCGTGCTCGGCGTCGCCCGGGGCGACGGAGAGGACGTTCGGGGCGGCCTCGGTGAGCCCGTAGCCGGCGAGCAGCTCGACGCCGCGTTCGCGCCAGACGGCCTGCAGCGCGTCGTCCGCCGGTGCGCCGCCGACCTGGGCGACACGCAGCGACGACAGGTCGGCGGTGGCGAATCCCGGGTCGTCGGCGAGCAGCCGATACTGGGTGGGCACACCCATGAGCACGCTCACCCGCCGCTCGGAGATCAGCTGCAGCACCCGATCGGGCTGGAACGAGCGCTCCAGCACGACGGTGGCGCCGGTCCACCACGCCAGCAGGGGCTGCACGTTCCATGCCGCCACGTGGAACTGCGGCAGCGCCGACAACACCACGTCGTCGGCACGCAGGCCGATCGTGCCGGTCAGGGCGAGGTTGTTCCAGAAGCAGTTCACGTGGCTGAGCATCACGCCCTTGGGTGTGCCCTCGCTGCCCGAGGTGAAGATCACGAGCGCGATGTCGTCGTCGCGCACCTCGGCGCGCTCCGGCCGCGGGCCGAACCGCGCGGCGCGGTCGGGCGTGTGCGTCTCGACACCGACGACTCCGAGCGACGCCTGCGGGACCGGCACGGGCAGATGACGCTGCGCATCGGCGGCGGGCCCGGCGTACTCCTCCTCGACGAGGAGCAGCTGCGGCTCGGCGCGGGCGATCACCTCGGCGAGCTCGGTGGCCACCAGGCGCCAGGAGAGCGGGATGAACGCGATGCCCGCCTTCGCGCACGCGAAGAAGGCGACGACCTGGTCGATCGTGTTACCCGACACGGTGGCGATCCGGTCGCCCGGTCCGTAGCCGGCGCTCCGCAGCCGCTCGGCGAGGTCCCGCGCACGCTCCGCGAGCCGCGCATAGTCGATCGTCACGCCCCGATCGTCGATCGCGGTCTTCGCCGGCGAGGTCACGGCCCGGTCATCGAGCCACCGGCCCAGTGTGTGGGCGCCATCGGTGCCCACCGGCATCCCGTCGTCGTCCCTCATACCCGCACGTCCTGCTCGGTCACGTCGTCGGCGCGATCCGCCTCGACGAAGGCCGCGGGCGCGCGGCGGGCACGACGCCGGCGCACGAGCGCATCCGCGGTGCCCGCGATGCCGCCGGGCAGGAACATCACCACGATGATGAAGAGTACGCCCAACAGGAACAGCGGTTCTGAGAGCGGAATGCGCAGCACATCGGGGAGCCCCGCGATGGCATCGGAGCGCGCCAGCACGGTGAGCCGCTGATCGAGCAGCGTGTAGACCACGCCGCCGACGACGGCGCCCCAGCGGAAGCCGACGCCGCCGAGCACCACCATCACCAGGATCGTGATCGTGAGGTCCGCCGACACGGCATGCGGCTGCGTGCCGCTCTGCAGCAGCAGGTAGGCGATGCCGGCGAGGGATGCCGCGACCGCCGCCGCCACGAACACCACGAGCTTCGCCCGATACGGGCTCAGCCCGAGCACGCGGACGCGCAGCTCGTTCTCGCGCGCGGCGCCGGCCACATGCCCGAGGCGCGACCGGTCGATCCACAGCGCGATGAGATAGGCGATGACCACGACGACAAGTGCGAACCAGTACAGGTTGCGGGTGTTCACGACACCGACGAGCCATTCGGGCACGTGCGCCGTCGGCAGGCTCAGGCCTTCCTCTCCCCCGGTGATCTGCGCATTCCGCCGCACCAGGACGGAGGCGGCCTGCGCGAACGCGAGGGTGACCATCGCGAACGGGATGCCGTTCACGCGCAGGCTGATCGCCCCGGTGACCACGGCGATCACGAGTCCGCCGAGCACCGCGATGAGCACCGACGGCCAGAGCGGCATCTGCAGCGACTGCAGCACGATGCCCAGCCCGTAGGCCCCGGCGCCGAACGACAGCGCGTGCCCGAACGAGAGCAGCCCCGCGGTGCCCAAGAGCATGTTGTAGGAGAGCGCGAGCGCGGCGTACACCATGCACAAGGACAGGAGCGCCAGCGTGCCGGGCGTGTAGGTGGGTCCGGGCAGTACGCCGGGGATGCTGATGTTCAGCAGCGGCAGGACCGCCAGCACGACCACCACGGCGACGCCGACAACCACCGGCACGAGTGAGGTACGGGTTGCGCGGGTCATACGGCTGCCCTCCCCAGGAGGCCGGACGGACGGACGAGGAGCACGACCGCGAGCAGCACCACCACGATGAAGTCGCCGGTGCCGGCGAGGAAGAAGTTCGCGAACTGCTGCAGCACGGCCACCAGTACCGAGGCGATCGCCGCCCCGGGCAGCGAGCCGAGCCCGCCGATGATCGTCACGATGAACGCGAAGATCAGCAGCGTCTGCCCGAGCCCGCTGGACACGTACCCCGCCCATTGCGCGGCGAGGACCCCGCCGATGCCGGCGGCGGCTCCCCCGATCGCGAAGACGAGCGTGAACGAGCGGCGCACGTCGATGCCCAGCGCCGTGACCATCGACCGGTTCTCGACACCGGCACGGATGATGATGCCGTAGCGGGTGCGTCGCAGGAACAGCACCATGAGCCCCAGGACAAGCGCCGCGACGACGATGAGCAGCCAGTAGACGTTCGGCACCTTCGCGCCGAGCACCGACGTCGTGGCATCGAGCCACGCCGGGCCGGAGATGTAGACCGGGTCGGTGCCCCAGATGCCGTTGAACAGGGCGATGGCGGCGAACGAGAGGCCCACCGTGACGAGCACCTGCTCGATGTGCCGCTCGTACAGCGGACGGATGAGCGCCAGCTCGGTGAGCGCGGCGAACAGCGCGCCCACGACGGCCCCCACGAGGATCGAGAGGACGAAGCCGCCCCAGTTCGCGGCATCCAGCCTTCTCGCCACCTCCCATCCGATGAACGCGCTCAGTGACAGGAACGCCCCGTGCGCGAAGTTGAGCACGTGCATGAGCCCGTAGATGAGGCTCAGGCCCGAGGAGACGAGGAAGTACAGGGCGCCGAGTCCGACGCCGGTGAGCAGTGCGAGGACGACGGTGCTCATGCTCCGGCCCCCTGCCCTGCGTGCACGCCGAGCAGTCGGCGGGTGAGGTCGGCGTCGTCGAGGATGTCGGCGGTCGCGCCGGTGTGGACGACCCGCCCGGCCGCGATCACCACGGCGTTCTCGGCGAGCCGGCGCACGACCTGCAGGTTCTGCTCGACGAGCACGATCGGCACGGTCTGCGCGGCGCGTTCGAGGGCGGCGGCCACGTCGTCGACGACCTTCGGCGCCAGGCCCTTGGTGGGCTCGTCGACGAGCAGCACACGGTTCTCGTTCAGCAGCGCGCGGGCGAGCGACACCATCTGCTGCTGACCGCCGGAGAGCGTGCCGGCGCGCTGGGCCATCCGGCCCGTCAGATCGGGGAACAGCTCGGCGACCAGCTCTCGCCGCGGGGAACGGTCGCGCTCGGCGAGGGCGAGGTTCTCGGCGACGGTGAGCCCGGCGAACACCTCGCGGTCTTCGGGCACATAGCCGACACCGCGTCGGGCGATGCGGTGAGTGAGCAGGCCGTCGATCCGCTCGCCGCCCAGGCGGACCTCGCCGCGCCGCGAGATCAGCCCCATGATCGCCCGGAGCGTCGACGTCTTTCCGACGCCGTTGCGGCCGAGGATCGCCGTGACGCCCCGCTCGGGCACGTCGAAGCTCACGTCCTCCACGACCTGCTGCCCGGAGATCCAGGCGCGCAGCCCGCGCACCCGCAGGATGTCGGTCATGCCGCGCTCCCCAGGTACGCGCTCTGCACGAGCGGGTCGGACATGATGGTCTGCGGTGCGTCGAAGGCGATGATCTGCCCCGCGTACATGACCGCGACCTTCTCGACGAGTCCCATCAGCACGTCGATGTGGTGTTCGACCATGAGCACGGTGCACCCGGTTGCGCGGTGCAGATCGCGGATGCTGTCGACCAGGCCCGCGACATCGCCCGAGGCGACCCCGGCCATGGGCTCGTCGAGCAGGATCACCCGCGCACGCATGGCCAACAGCACGGCGATCTCGAGCTTGCGCTTGTCGCCGTGCGAGATGTCGCCCGCACGGGCATCGGCGCGATGCGACAGTCCGACGGTCTCGAGCATCTCGTCGGCCACACCGGTGGCCTCGTCGCCACGGTGCGGGAATCGCACCAGCGAGTAGCTGCCGCCCAGCCGCGCCTGCGCGGCGAGCCGCACGTTCTCGCGCACGGTCAGCTGCGGAAACAGGCTCGAGGTCTGGAAGGTGCGTCCCAGCCCCACCCGCGCACGTCGCGCGATCGAGAGCCGCGTGACGTCGTCACCGTGCATCTCGATGCTGCCCTCGGTCGGACGCACCACACCCGAGATCGCGTTGAACAGCGTGGTCTTGCCGGCCCCGTTCGGGCCGATCACGCCGACAAGAGCGCCGGGCGGCACATCGAGGGTGACGTCGTCGAGGATGCCGATGCCGCCGATCTGCAGGCCGAGGCCGCGGATACGGAGTGCGGGCGGGAGCGGGGGCGTCATCTCACTTGCCTGCTTCCGCCGGCGCGACCTCGTCGGCGGGCACGGCACCGATGAGCTCGGGCACGTACGAGCCGTCCTTCTTCACGAGCTTGGCCTGGTACATCTCCTGGATGAGCGCGTGGTCGGAGGCCCGGACGGTCGTCTTGCCCTTCGGTCCGTCGAAGCTGAAGCCCTCCAGCGCCTTCACCATCGCATCTCCATCGCCCTTGCCCTCCTTGACCGCATGCACGAGCATGATCGCCGCGTTGAAGCCGTCGGGGCTGAACAGGTCGGGCGTTCCGCCGGCCTTCTCGATGAGCTCGATCATCTTCTCGTTCACCGGGTCGGTGTTCGCGCCTGGGAAGTAGTGGCTGAGGAAGTTGATCTTCTCGCTCGCCTCGCCGTAGGCGTCGAACGTCGGCGAGTCGCCGAGCCCGGTCACCACCGGGATGCTGTCGAGCACACCCTGCTGCGAGAGCGCCTGCCACATCGCACCACTGGTCGCGCCGGCCCACGCGACGAACACCAGGTCGGGCTTCGACGAGAGGATCTGCTGCGCGAAGGGCGTGAACTCGGTCGCGTCCTCCGGGACCAGCACGCTGTCGACGGTGGCGCCCTTCGCACCCAGAATCGCCGTCACGGCGGCCTCGTTGCCCTGTCCGAACGCCGTGTTCTGCGCGAAGACCGTGATCTTCTTGCCCTGGATGTCGTCGAGGAACGTGCCGGCGGTGGCGACGTCCTGCGCACTCTGCCGTCCCGAGCGGAAGGTGTACTCGTTCAGGCCGGTGAGCGTGTCGACGGCGGCCGGACCCGAGATGAACAGCACCTTGTTCTGCGCCGCCTGCTCTGCCACAGCCAGCGCCACGCCCGACGAGGCGCTGCCCATGAGGATCTTCGTGCCCTTGCCGATGAGGTCTTTCGCCGCCGTCACCGCGGTGTCGGGATCACCGGCGTCGTCGCGATAGTCGATCTTCAGCGTGGTGCCGTCGACCGCACCGGTGCCGTCGGTCGCGTAATCGAGGCCGGCCTTGAACGCATCGAGGTACTGCTTGCCGTACCCGGCCAGCGCGCCGGTCTCGCTGGTGATGACGCCGACGCTGACCTCGCCGCCCGCGGCGGACGGATCCGTCTCGCCGGAGGCCGTCGGGGCGCATGCTGCGAGGGCGACGGCTGCTGACGCCGTCAGTGCTGCGAGGAGCACGAGTTTCTTGGTGGCCCGCATGGGAGTGCCTTTCGCCGTTGGAAGGATTATGAAACCCGATTCAGGTACTGGGAATGCTACGGACCGCGGCATCCATCTGTCAACATGACGTCGATGGATTCGTCGGTTATATAACTGCGGTATATACTTTTGGAATGCCGCCGCGCTCACAGGACATCGCCGAGATCGTGACCGCCGCGCACACCCTCACACGGCTCGCCGCCCTCGAGACCAAGAACAGCGCGCCCGCCACGCAGTGGCGCGCACTCAGCGTCCTGGACTCGAACGGCCCGATGCGTCTCGGCGAGCTCGCCCGCCAGAGCCGCGCGACCCAGCCGGGCATGACCCGCCTCGTCGGCCAACTCGCCGATGCCGGGCTCGTCAGCCGCGAACATGACCCCTCAGACTCCCGTGCGACCGTGATCGGCATCACCGATGGCGGTCGCGAGAGCCTCGCCGCGTGGCGGATCGAACTGCGTGACGCCCTCGCGCCGCTGTTCGCCGACCTCAGCGACGAGGAATGGGCGGTGCTCTCCCGCGCCGCCGGCATCCTCAAATCACACATCACCCCTACAGGAGCCGCTCGATGACATCCGCTTCATCAACAGGATCGATCTGGCGCCAGCCGCCACAGGTCTGGGCCGTCGCGTTCGCGTGCGTGGTCGCCTTCATGGGAATCGGCCTCGTCGACCCGATCCTCCCCGCCATCGCCGAGTCCCTGAAGGCCGACGCCGTGCAGACCGAGCTGCTGTTCACGAGCTACCTGCTCGTGACCGGTGCCGCCATGCTCATCACGAGCTGGGTGTCGAGCCGCATCGGCGCCAAGGCCACCCTGTTGACAGGGCTCGCACTCATCGTCGTCTTCGCGCTGCTGTGCGCGCTCAGCGGCAGCGTCGATGCGATCATCGGCTTCCGCGCCGGCTGGGGGCTGGGCAATGCCCTGTTCATCTCCACCGCCCTCGCGACGATCGTCGGTGCCGCCTCGGGCGGCAGCGAGGCCGCGATCATCCTCTACGAGGCCGCACTGGGCGTCGGCATCGCGATCGGCCCGCTCCTGGGTGGCCTGCTCGGCGAGATCGCCTGGCAGGGACCGTTCTTCGGCGTCGTCGTGCTCATGGCCATCGCCTTCATCGCCGTGCTCGTGCTGCTGCGCACCAAGGGCGAGAAGCGCGACCCGATGCCGCTCTCGGCACCCTTCCGCGCGCTGCGCATCCCGGCGCTGGCGATCCTCGCGGTGGCGGCCCTGTTCTACAACATCGGCTTCTTCGTGCTGCTGGCGTTCTCGCCGTTCGTGCTCGGGTTCTCTGCCATGGGCATCGGCTTCACGTTCTTCGGCTGGGGTGTCGCCCTCGCCATCACGAGCGTCTGGATCGCGCCGATCCTGCTGCACCGGATGTCGCGCACCACCGTCATGTTCATCGTGCTGCCCTTGCTGGCGATCGACCTGATCGTCGCGGGCATCCTCGTCTCGTCGATCGTCGCCCTGGTCATCTGCATCATCGTCGGCGGCCTGCTGCTGGGCATCATGAACACCGTGCTCACCGAGGCGGTCATGGAGGCGACCGATCTCCCCCGCGCCGTCGCCTCGTCGGCGTACTCGGCCGTCCGCTTCATCGGCGGCGCCATCGCGCCGCCGATCGCCGCGGGCCTCTGGCACGCGTTCAACGCGTCGGTCCCGTACTTCTTCGCGGGCGCCTCGGTGCTGATCGCGACCCTCGCGATCGCGCTGGGGCGCAAGGTGCTGGCACGCATCGACATCCATGAAGCGGATGCCGCGGAAGAAGGCGCCGCCGTCCTCATCGGCGACGCGGCCTGAGCGAGCGATCCGCGCAGACAACGGCGTCTGCGCGGGCGCTCTTCCCCTCCCCCTGAATCTCGCGGTCATTACTCACGGTCGCGGCCGGAGCCGCGGCATCCCGCTTCGGACTAGCGTGTCTGCCCAGACGGGGTGAGCGGAGCAGATCGTGCAGGTGCCGGTGTATTTCTCCTCGAGCGGGTCGGGGATGGTCAAGCAGTTCGCGACGCGGCTGGGGCGCCCCGTGTTCGATCTCAGCGACCGCGACGTGCGCCGATCGGTGCCGGATGGGCCGTGGGTGCTGCTCACGCCGTCATACAAGACCGGCAACCCCGACAACGACACCCTGCCCGAGCCGGTGCGCAGGTTTCTGCGCAATCCGCTGACGCGCCGCCGTCTGGTGGGCATCATGGGCTCGGGCAACCGCAACTTCGGCGCGCACTACCAGGCGGCGGCGCACCACGTCGCGCGCGCGTCGGGCCGGCCGATCCTCTTCGAGTTCGAGCTGCAGGGCACGCCGTGGGATCTCGAACGCGCGCGGGAGATCCTCGCCGAGCTGGACGTGCGATTCGCCGAGGCCGACGACTGACCACCCCGAAACGGCGCAACACTACACCTGCGGCACCCTTGAGCGCGAGGCCGACGGTCCGATACCTGGCGACGGCCGACAGCTCGTGACGGGCCGCCACGGCCGCTCCTACTCTGTCGACGTCCACGCCACCGCGGCGAGGGCGGAATCGTCAAAGGAGATGATCATGCCGGAACTCACTCGTCGCACCATGCTCACAGGAGGCCTCTCAAGCGGTGCCCTCGCCGTCGGTGCGCTGCTCGTGGGCAGCGACCCCGCACTCGCTGCCATCGGATCATCCGCCGGCCGCAAGTCCGGTCCGCACACGACGACGGCCATGGTGTACCTGCTGCGCCACGGAGAGACCTGGCTGAACGTCGTGGGTGCGGCGCAGGGCTGGAGCGATGCACCGCTGACGAAGACCTGGGCGCCGACGGCGAACCTCATCGGCAAGAACCTCGCCCAGAGCGAGGGGCGGTTCACGGCCGCGTTCAGCGGCGACATGGGCCGGCACTACGAGACCGCGACGCGGGTGCTCGCCGGGGCCCGGTCGTCGTTGCGCGTGACCCGCGACGAGCGCCTCCGGGAGGTCGCGTTCGGCGGATTCGACGGAGGCGACGGCGCCGTGATGTGGACGGCGGCGGCCAACAAGCTCGGCTACGCCAGTCAGAGCGCGGCGCTGAAGGCGGGCGCGACGATCCTCGATCTCGTGGATGCCGCTGCCGCTCTGAATCCGGATCCCGAAGAGACCGTCGCCGAGACATCGGCGGAGGTGGCCGATCGCATGGAAGAGGGGCTGAACGACATCGTGCAGAAGTCCGCGCGCAGCGCGAACGCGAAGATCCTCGTCGTCTCCAGCGGCCTGTCGATCGCGGCGCTGTTCACCAAGTGGGGCATCGACGACCAGATCCCCGCGGGCGGCCTGAAGAACGGATCGGTGAGCAAGCTCCAGTGGGATCGCGGCAGCTGGTCCGCGTTGAGTGTCGGCGACGTCAGCTTTCAGAGCTGACGTCGCGCGGGCTGGCCGTGTAACCTCGCCCGCATGGGCACCGACCTCGCCGAGGACCTGGCCGCGCTGCTGTACCGCGTCGACCCTCTCGGGCTCGTGCCGATCGGCGTGCCGGCCGACGAGTATCGAGCCGAGGCCGAGGCGATTACGCGGCGCCTCGGCGAGGTGCGCACCGTCGAAGACCTCGAGCGCATCGCCCACGAGGAGTTCGTGGCGTGGTTCTCGCCTGAGCTCGCCGGTGCGCGCGACCGCTACACCGCCCTCGCCCACGAGGCCTGGACGCTGATCTGAGCCGAAGACATGCGGGCGCGACGCCCGCTGTCGCCTCGCCCCCCGTGCAGCGCCTGTAACGTCAAGACATGCCCCACCGCAGCGTAAAGCTGACAGCACTGCTCGCGGCCGTCTCGCTCGCCGCCGCGGCGCTCGCCGGATGCACCGCCACGCCACAGCCCGCGGCCGGGCAGACCGAGACCGAGGCCGCGCAGACCGCGCAGGCGGCGGACACCGGCCACGACGCCGCCGTGCCAACGCCGTCACCGACGCCTGAGACGCCGTGCGAGGCCGCAGCGAATGCTTCAGGGATCGCCGACACCGGGCCGCGTGCACACGCGAGCGGGGAGGTCACGCTCGACTCGAACGGCTATCCCGTCACGTACACGGTCGCGCCCAACGATGCCGCGGGCGCTGTCGTCGAGCGGCTGTGCATCAACCTGACGATCCTGGCCAGCCTGAACCAGGGACTGTGTCCGTGGGTCACCAGCAACCCGCAGCCCGGCGATGTGTGGAACCTCGATTCGCTCGACCCGGTCGCACTCCACGAGTTCGACGAGAAGGATTGCTGAGCCGCACGGCACGTTGCGCGCCCCTTGCACGGCGGGCCGGTCCGTGCAACGAAAAACCTCGGTAACCAGTGCTGATCTTCAGCCCGTTACCGAGGTTTCTCCCTGCTGTGCGCCCCCTGGGATTCGAACCCAGAACCCATTGATTAAGAGTCAATTGCTCTGCCGTTGAGCTAGAGGCGCTCGGTTCACCGGAGCGGCGAACCGAGAGTCAACACTAGCACCCAGATCGGCTGGCAACGAAATCGAGCGGGACATCGACGCCCGGCTATCCTGAACGGGTGACCCCCCAGACTTCCCCCGCCGAGTTCGAAGACGATCTCGCGCTCGCCCTGCGGCTGGCCGACGCGGCCGACGAGGTGTCTATGGAGCACTTCGACGACCCCAGCCTCGGCGTTCTCCTCAAGGCCGACGCGACCCATGTGACCGACGCCGATCTGGCGACCGAACGCGCGATCCGCGACATCCTCACCGCACAGCGCCCGCGAGACGGCGTGTTCGGCGAGGAATACGGCACGAGCGGATCGACGTCACGCCAATGGATCATCGACCCCATCGACGGCACCGCGAACTACATGAAGGGCATCCCCATGTGGGCGACGCTCATCGCCCTCGTCGTCGACGGTGTGCCGCAGGTGGGCGTCGTGAGCCAGCCCGCACTGGGGCGCCGCTGGTGGGCGGCCACGGGCCAGGGCGCGTGGACGCACGGTCCCGACGGCGACCCGCGACGACTGCACGTCTCGAAGGTCGACGCGCTCGAAGAGTCGAGCGTGAGCTTCCAGAGCATCGCCCAGTGGGACGAGGCGGGGCACCTGGACGCTCTCCTCCGCCTCAGCCGCACGGTGTGGCGCGACCGTGGCTACGGCGACGCGTGGCCCTACATGCTGCTCGCCGAAGGACGCCTGGAGATGGTGGCCGAGTTCGACGTCAAGGAGTACGACATCGCCGCCCACGTCCCGATCGTGCGTGAAGCCGGCGGCCGGTTCACGGACTTCGACGGGCGGGATGCCGTGGACACCCGCTCCTCGCTCGCGACCAACGGCCTGCTCCATGACGCCTACCTGCGCCTGCTGCACGGACCGGACGCCCTGTGACGCACCGCCGCACACGAGCGATCGCACTCGTCATCGGCCTGGGAGCGCTGCTCACCGGGCTCACCGCCTGCAGCGGTGATTCCGGGACCTCGGCCCCCGAGACACCGGGCGCGTCCGCCCCGATCGCCGGTTCGCAGGTGACGCCCACGCCCACCGTCACCGATGCGGCCACGGAGGCGCCCGCGAACCTCAGTTGCGAGGGCATCCTCCCCGCTGAGACGGTCGAGGCGTTCACCGAGGCCGGCTGGACATCGCGCCAGGACCCCTTCTACGTGGGCAACACCGAGCTGAGCGGCGGGCTGCAGTGCATCTGGGGCAACCCGAAGGTGGCCAGCGACGACGTACAGGTGTACGGATGGGCCCCGATCACGGACGACCAGGCTCAGCAGGTCACCGACGAGCTCACGGCGCAGGGCTGGGTCGCATCCGAGGAGAACGGCGCAACCTACTTCGTGGCACCCGACAACGCACCGATGGGCATGGCGTACCGCCTCACCGACGACCAACTGACGGTGTCGGATACGAAGCAGGGCCTCCTCCTCATCGAGTGGCCTCCGGCCGGCTGATCACGCCGTCACCGCCAGCGCGAGGGTCCCGGCGACGACGCTCAGCGGTGCCGCGATCGCTCCCCACGCGATGACACGTCGCCACGGCACGTGGACGCCCATCGCGACGAGCCGGTCATGCCAGAGGAGCGTCGCCAGCGACCCCCAGGGCAGGATCAGCGGCCCCGCGTTGACGCCCACCAGCAGCGCAGCGAGACGCACCGGATCGCTTCCCACCGCCGGCTCAAGTGCCAGGTAGGCCGGCAGGTTGTTCACGAGATTCGCGGATGCCGCGCCCGCCGTCGCCGTGCGCAGCAGGTCTCCCGTTCCTGTGCCGCCGCCGACGAGCACGGCCAGGGCGTCGCCCAGGCCGAGCGCGTGCAGCGCATCGACGGCCAGGAAGAGACCCGATACGAACACCACCAGCCGCCACGGCAACAGCCCGAACCGCAGCGATCGCCGCTGACGTACGGCGAAGACGGCCAGCAGCACGAGAGCGGCGCCGACCGCCGGCATCCACACCGGCACTCCGCTCACCAGCAGAGGGAACAGCACCACCAGGGTCACCGCGCTCCAGCGGTACAGCACCGCGTCGCCCACCGTCGCGGGTGCCACGACCGCGTAACGTGCGCGCAGATGGTGTCCCGCGACAGCGAGGATCACGAGCAGCGACATCACCAGCGCGGCCACTGCCGACGGCCACATCAGCGCGGCGAACTTCGCCGGGGTCGGATCGCCCATCGCCCGCTGCGCCAGCAGATTCGTCAGATTCGACACGGGCAGCAGCAGCGACCCGGTGTTCGCCGTCCACACCGTGGTCAATGCGAACGGCAGCGGGTTGAGCCCCGACTGCCGCGCGAGAGCCACGACGATCGGGGTGAGGAGCACCGCCGTCGTGTCCAACGACAGGAAGACGGTGCACACCGTCGCGGCGACGACCACCAGCATCCACAGCACCCACGCCCGACCGCGCCCCCAGCGGGCGACGTGGCGTGCGAGCACCGTGAACACACCGGCCACCGCCGCAAGCTCGGTCACGACGGTGATCGCGATCACGAACAGCAGCACCGGCCACACGCGATCCCACAGCACGAGTGCGTCGGAGAAGGGAAGGATGCCGGTGGCCAGGGCCACCGCGCCCAGCACCAGCAGCACTCCCCCGACGGCGACCGTCTTCATCCGCACTCTCCTGGGCCCCGACCTGGTCTGCGACAAGCGAAGCCCCTCGGTCCCGCACAGGGATCGAGGGGCTTCCTCCGAGCGACAGCGGTTCGTGGAGATGGGGGGAATCGAACCCTACGCGAAGCCCCGTGACGACGCCGCTCCCCCGGAATCATACGGCGGATGGGGTCGTCTCGGGTGGCGTCGGGAGGGGTTATCAGCGGTCGAGTGTGGGCAGAATGTGGGCACGAGGGATATGCTTCCCTTCCCCGGATGCATTGGTTCCGGGCATAACTGAAGAGAGGAGGTAATCCGATGAGTCGACTTTCAGAGCTCGCGGCCGAGGCCGATGCCGCGGAGTACGAAGAAATGGGCTACGAGGAGCACGAGCAGCTCGCAGACGAGCCGTGCTGACACCCACGACGAGACGCCCCCTCACGGCATGTCCGTGAGGGGGCTTGCTCTGTGGGGCATGCACCCCGACACCGCGCTGAGCGTGGCCCTGGACGCGATCTGTGCCCGCCACCAGCATGAGCCTGGCGCGGGCGTGGCGATCGTTGAGCTGCGCGCCGCTGCCGGCGACCGTCTCGACATCCTGCACCAGACCATAGGTGAGTGGGTGGGGTACTTCGACGACGAGTCACGGCACGAGTACTGTGCCGAGCTGCTCGACGCGTTCCCCGCCGCAGCCGCACACGTCGACGTCGGGCGCCGCCGGCGCGGACACGTGCACAGCACCACCGGGTATTAGTCGCCCTTGCGACGAACCGCCGAGATGACCTGCGCGGACCCGCCGAGGATGGCTGGCATGAACCCGATGATCGCTGCGCCGCCTTTGTCCATCAGGATCAGCACCACACCGGCGATGAGACCGCCGAACGTGATCAGCTGCGCGCCGACCGCACCCCACCGAACGCCCGTGGACTCAGCCTTCGTCAGCCGCGTCAACGCTTCCGCGCTCGCTCGCTCCTTCGCGAGATGAGCATCGATGATCTGGCGCGCCGATCCCGGCACGACGGAGTCGTAGCCGCTTAGCGTTCCCGGGTCTGGGAGCGGTCCGCTGAATGATGCGAGAGCGACTTCGACTGTGACGTCCTCCGGTAGGCCGGCTGGGACGACGTCTTCCGCGTCAGCAGGCCCATCATCTCTCGAAGCCGAGACGGGTCGCCGGTCACGCCGACGTACGCCCCATGCATCACTGCCCGGCCGATCTGTGGTCTCATCGGCTGCTTCATGCTCCAAGCCTAACCCGCCCAGCCCCAGGTGTCTTGTTCCCCATGCCGCGACTGTAGCGCACCCGTCCGACGCTCGTCGATACCAAGTCGTCTCGCAGCCGGGATACGACGAAAGACGCCCCCGCCGCGCATCCATCGGGGGATGCGCGGCGGGGGCGTCTGGGTCATGTGTGGAACCCGATCGGCAGTGTACCGATCAGTCGGTGAGCTCGCTGGGGTCGATGCCCTTCGCGGCGGCCGGGACGGTGGTCACGACCGGAACCGTGTCGCCATCGGCGGTGCCGGCGTCGATCGGCGGAGCGGTCGGATCCTGCGGCAGAGTGGCGAGGATCAGGCGCACCAGGGATGTCAGCGCGGCGATCGCGGCCGCCTGCAGCACCGTCGACCATGCCACATCGGTCAGCAGCGTCGCGCCGAGGAAACCGGCCGCGAGCGCCTGCGCGAACGTCTTCACGACGCGCTCCACGGCGGCCAGCCACCAGGGCAGGTCCACGCCGTCCGCCTCCGGGATGCCTGCGAGCGATGTCAGCAGCGATGCGACGAAGCCGAGCGCCCCGGCCGAGGCGATCGTCAGCCACGGCACCGAGGTGAGCAGCGCACCGCCGAGGTACGGGAGTGCGATCGCGAGCGCCGTGTAGACGGCGCGCAGCACGGCCGCCTCCCACCAGGTCACAGAGGTGATGGTCTTCATGGTCAGTTCTCCTTCTGGGTGATTGCGTCGCGTACCCACGCGATGTCTTTGCGGATCCCGCGGATGTCGGATGCCTGCCCGGCGAGATCCACCCGGGTCTGCTGTTGGTCCTCGCGCAGCTGCACGATGTCGTCGCCGTTCTTCCGGTGCGCGCGCTCGAGGTGGTCGAGCTTGGTGATCAGCGCGTCGAGCTTCTCCTCGCTGCGCGCCGACATGTCAGCCAGCGACGACCCGTGATTCGGGTGCAGCTGGGTGAGGGCGCGCTGGGCGAACGCGGCCCCGGTCGTCACCGTCCCGCCGATGCCCGCCGCGATGATCCGCCCGAGCGTGTCGTCCAGCAGCGGCTTGCCGTGGTCGTCGTACGTGGACCCCATCCAGGCGAGCACCAGCACGGTGAGCAGCCCGCCCACGACGACGATCACGGCCGTGGGCCAGATCGGCGGGCGGGGCTTACTCACGTGACGGGCTCCGTCCACGCCGCCTTCCACGTCTCCGGCCCGATCAGGTTGTCGACCTGCAGCCCCTTCTCCTTCTGGAACTCGCCGGCGATGAACGCGGTATTGCCGGTCGGGGTGGTCGCGCCCTCCGGGCCGTAGAGGCCATCGACGGTGATGTTCCAGCCGCGATCCGCCATGCGCTGCTGCCACCGCTTCAGATCCGCACGGTGCGAATGCCAGCCCGACACAGACTGGGCGCCGAGCCCTTCGGGGCCGAAATAGGAGCCGCTCGGCAACGGATACTTCGGTGGCGTCGTCGGCTTCGGGCCCCTCGACTTCGCGGGCTTGGCCGGCTTGACGGGCTTCTTCGGGGCCGGCGACGCAGCGAGACGTGCCTCGGTGACCGAGCCGACGATCGCATCCTTCGTGATGCCCTGATCGCCCTGGAACTCGTACAGGGCCGCGATCGTGCCCGCACCCATCTGGTCGTCGACACCGTGCGGGCCAACGCTGTACCCGTGCGCTGTGAGGCGCTGCTGCACCCACTTCACCGACCGGTCCACGGTGATGTCGCCGGGCTGGTAGCCGGTCGATGCCGGGGCCGATGCAGCGCCGACCTGGCCATAGGCAGACTTCAGCGCGCGGGTGTAGTCGACGGCGGCGCCGTCGATGCTCTGGCTGTTCCACCACTGGTACAGGTGCGCGTGAGACGAGACGTGGCCGCCGGACCACGCGTACGTCTGCCAGAAGAACGATGCCTTGCCCGCTTTCGCGGCCCGCTCGATGACGTAGTAGCCGCCGTAGAGACCGATCCGTGCCCGCGGGATGACCGTCGCGATCCCGTCGAGGGTCGCGTGAATCTTCGCCTGGTCGACCTCGGACGCGTCCCAGTCGGCGGAGAAGTAGATCACCGCGTCCGGGTAGCCGAGCGCGGATGCCGCGGCCTGCGCGACCTTGCCGAGGTTCACCCCGGCATCCCTCCCACCCTTCAGCTCGGTTCCGGACGCCTCGTAGTTCAGCACGACCGCCAGCCCGGCACGCGTGTACGTGTCGAGCTCGGCGCGGGTGCAGGACTTGCCCCCGAAGTTGCCGATGTACCGACAGACGAACCGCTTGCCCGCTTTCACGAGCGCCTGCGGGGATGGTCGCCCCCACGAGAAATCCACGCCTTCTATGGCCATTGGTCTTTGTCCTTCCAGTGGAGAGAGCCCCACCGGTCGGTGAGGCTCGAGGTTGCGTGTCGGGTCAGCCGAATAGGGGCCGGCCGCGGTAGGCGAGGATGCCTTGCCGGAACCCGAAGTAGTCCTGCGTGGTCGTGTACGTGTCGATCAGCAGCTGGCTGTCGTCGGTGGGCCACAGGGCGTGCAGCGGGTCGACGTGCGCCTGAATCCGTGGGGTGCCGGTCGGCTGCCAGTACGGGAACGCTTCCGGGTGCGCCGTCCAGTACGCGACCTTCTGCCACGTCTCCCGGAACGTGGACCCGTCAGGGCCCGTCCAGTCGTACAGCCACTCCCCACTGAACCGTGCGATCTCCGCCGCCTGCGTGGCCGCGTTCAGGTAGAAGTTGCAGTAGTAGAGGCTGTTGCTGCCACGATCGATCTCGGAGACCGGCACATTCCCGGCGATACAGGTCGCCATCAGATCCGACCAGCGGAACAGTGCCTTGTCGAACACGGCCCGGTCGCCGAGGAACGCGCCCGACGCGAGGTTGAGCACGACCCCCCACATGGCCCGGTTCTCGGTCTGCTTGTACGCGGTCGAGTAGTTCAAGCCCGTGACCGTCATCGCCCGCATGGCCGTGTCGAACTCTTCCGTATACGCGTCCGAGTCGCGCACCAGCATCGCCGCCTGCAAGAACATGGGCCACTTGTTCGACCAGTTCAGCCGCGACTCTCCGTCGTCGGTGATCG
>NZ_JBEGDC010000006.1:0-306245 GCF_040196215.1 Microbacterium sp. KR10-403
GAGTTTCGGCGGCCATAGCGAGAAGGAAACGCCCGGTCACATTCCGAACCCGGAAGCTAAGCTTCTCAGCGCCGATGGTACTGCAGGGGGGACCCTGTGGGAGAGTAGGACACCGCCGAACATTTTTCCAGAAATGGCCACCCTCGAGGTGGCCATTTCTGTTTTACGGCAGAATCGGCAGATGAGGTATCGACGTGGCTGAAGACGACGAGCGCGCGAAGAGCGGCAGCGACCGGGGGGACAGCGGAGACCGGCGCCGCCCTGCGCACGGTCAGGAACGCAGCACCGGCCACCGAGACAAGAAGCCTTACGGCGAACGTGGTGAGCGCAAGCCCTACGGCGACCGCGATCGCAAGCCGTATGGCGATCGTGACCGTAAGCCGTATGGCAGCGGGGCGGATCGGAAGCCCTATGGTGATCGGGGCGATCGCAAGCCCTATGGTGACCGTGATCGTCAGCCGTACGGCGACCGTGATCGCAAGCCGTACGGCAATCGAGACGGCAAGCCCTATGGCGATCGTGACCGTAAGCCGTATGGCAACGGGGCGGATCGGAAGCCCTATGGTGATCGAGGCGATCGTAAGCCGTATGGTGATCGAGGCGATCGTAAGCCGTATGGTGACCGTGATCGCAAGCCGTACGGCAGCGACCGTGATCGCAAGCCGTACGGTAATCGAGACGGCAAGCCCTATGGCGATCGTGACCGTAAGCCGTATGGCAACGGGGCGGATCGTAAGCCGTATGGTGACCGGGGCGAGCGTAAGCCGTATGGTGACCGGTCGGATCGGAAGCCGTATGGTGACCGCGGTGCGCGGGGCCGCGTGGAGGGCCGCGATGACCGGCGTACGACGCGGCCGCCGCAGAGCGAGCGCGAGAACCGTCCGCTCGATCCGCGTCTGCCGGATGACATCACGCCCCGCGATCTGCATCCCGCAGCGCGCAACGAGCTGAAGACCCTGAGCAAGGAGAACGCCGAGCGGGTCGCACGGCACCTGGCGATGGCCGCGCAGCTCATCGACGAGGACGTCGCGCTCGCGCACGAGCACGCTCTGGCGGCATCCCGCCACGCGGGTCGCATTCCGGTCGCGCGGGAGACCGTCGCGATCACGGCGTATGCGACGGGGGACTTCGCCCTGGCGCTGCGCGAGCTGCGCACCTATCGCCGGCTGACGGGGCGCGACGACCAGATCGCGCTGATGGTCGACAGCGAGCGAGGGATGGGCCGTCCCGAGCGCGCGCTCGAAGAAGGGCGATCCGTGGACCGCGCCGCACTGCCGACAGAGGTGCGCGTGAATCTGGCCATTGCGATGTCGGGTGCCTGGCTCGATCTGGGCGATGCGCAGCGCGCGCTGCAGGAGCTCGAGATCCCCGAGGCGGATCCGGAGCGCGCCTTCGACTGGAGCCCGGCACTCTTCTCGGCGCGCGCCGCCGTTCTCGACGAGCTCGGCCGTGACGCCGAGGCCGCGCGCTGGCAGAAGTTCGCCGACGTGGCTGCCGAAGCGCTCGACGAAGCCGCCGGCGTCGACGAGAGCGAACTCATCGTCATCGAGGAGCTCGACGAGCCCGAGAACGAGCTGCCTGGCGAGGACGAGGTGCCCGCAGATGACGAAGCGCCTGCTGACGACGAGCCGCCGACACCCGCGGAGGCACCGGGCGAGGAGGCCGACGACTGATGGGGCTGTTCTCGCGACACCGTCCCACGTCCACGCCCCTCGACGGCGTCGACACGATCCTGGCCGACCTCGACGGCGTCGTGTATGCCGGTTCCGGGGCGCTTCCGCACGCTGTCGAGAGCCTCACGCGCGCGGCAGAGGGCGGTGCCCGCCTCGGCTACATCACGAACAATGCTTCACGCACCGATGCGAGCGTCGCGGCGCACCTGCGCGAGCTCGGGCTGAGCCGCACCGCGCCGGAAGACGTCGTCACCAGCCCGCAGGCCGCGGTGCGGCTGCTGCGCACCAAGGTGCCCGCCCCGGCGGTGATCCTCATCGTGGGCGGTGAAGGACTCGTCACCGAGGTGGAGCGCGCCGGCTACACCGTCACGCGCAGCGCGTCGGACGCGCCCGCCGCTGTGCTGCAGGGCTTCTCGCCCGACGTCGCGTGGACAGACCTCGCCCAGGCCGCGTTCGCGCTGAAGGTTCCCGAGGACGAAGGCGGCATCCCCTGGATCGCCACCAACACCGACTGGACCATCCCGCAGGCACAGGGCATCGCTCCCGGCAACGGCACGCTGGTCTCCGCCGTGCACACCGCGGTGGGGCGCCTCGCGACCGTGGCAGGAAAGCCCGAACCGCCGATCTACCATGAGGCCGTCGCGCGGTTCGGGGCGCAGCATCCCCTCTTCATCGGCGACCGGCTCGACACCGACATCGCCGGCGCACATGCCGCCGGCATCCCGTCCGTCCTCGTCCTCACCGGCGTGGACAGGCCCCGGCACGTGCTCGCGGCTCCCGCGGCGAGCCGGCCGACCTTCATCCTCGAGGACCTGCGCGAGCTGTTCGAGCCGTACCCGACCACGCACACGGACGGTGACACGACCCGCGTCGGCGATGCGATCGTGCGCATCGACGGAGCCGACCTGCGGCTGGTGGATGCCGGAACCCGGCCCATCGACCTCGTCCGGGCGGCCGCGGCCGCGGTGTGGGACTCGGGACGTGCGATCTTCGGCTTCCGCGTCGAGGAGGAACTGTACGCCGACCCGTTCTTCCGTCCCTGACCGGAGACGGGCCACGGACTACCATGGGCACATGGAACCGGGCGAGCGCGACGAGCTGATCAGCAGGCTGCGGGTGATCGAGGAGCAGCCGCTGTCGGAGCGCGCCGACGCCTATGCCCAGTTGCACGACGCCCTGGCACGGGAGCTCGACGCAGGACCGGCGGGTCTTCCGTCGGCATGACGCAGCGACTCGATCAGGCTCTCGCCGCGCGCGGGCTCGCGCGCTCGCGCACGCACGCACAGACGCTCATCGCACAGGGCGTCGTGACCGTCGAGGGACGTCCGGCGCACAAGCCGTCGACGCCGGTCGACGAGGGCGCATCACTCGCGGTCGCCGCGCCCGACCACTATGTGAGCCGTGCCGCGCACAAGCTGATCGCCGGACTCGACGCGTTCGCGGTGACCGTCGACGGACGCGTCGCGCTCGATATGGGCGCCTCGACCGGCGGGTTCACACAGGTGCTGCGCGAGCGCGGGGCCGCACCGGTCATCGCCGTCGACGTGGGGCACGACCAGCTCGTACGCGAGATCGCCGCGGATCCCGGTGTCATCCCGATCGAGGGCTTCAACGTCCGGTACATGACGCGCGACACGCTGGCGGAAGCGGCAGGGACCGGCGCCGCGCCCCAGGTGGTCACCGGCGACCTGTCGTTCATCTCGCTGCGTCACGTGCTGCCCGCGGTGCGGGACATCGCGACCGACGACGCCGACATCGTGCTGCTGATCAAGCCGCAGTTCGAGGTCGGGCGCACGGCCGTCAAGGGCGGCCTCGTCAGCAACCCGATCCTGCGCGCCGATGCCGTCGCGCAGGTGCTGTGGTCGGCGTGGGACGCGGGCCTGGCCACCCACGGGCTCATCCCGTCGCCGATCGTCGGCACCCACGGCAACCGCGAGTACGTCGTGCACCTCCGACCAGGGGCGGGCGCCGATCCGTCAGAATGGAGGAACACCGTGGACGAACTGACAGGGGGCTCATGAGCGACGAGCAGCGCAGCATCCTCGTCGTCGCGCACGCCCTGCGCGACGACACCGTCGAAGCCGCAGCCCGGGTGATCCGGGCCCTGCACGACGCCGGCGCGCGACCCGTGCTCGCCGCCGAGGACCGCGACGAACTGGCGTCGAGGCGCAGCGCGTTCGCGTCAACGGCGGTGCTGGGCACGGACGTCACCGTCCACGACATCGAGCTCGCCATCGTGCTCGGCGGCGACGGCACGATCCTGCGTGCGGCCGAGCTGGTGCGCGGGGGCGCCGCGCCGATCCTCGGCATCAACATGGGGCATGTGGGATTCCTGGCCGAGATCGATCGTGACGACATGGACGCCGCCGTGCGCCGCGTGATCGCCCGCGACTACCGCGTCGAAGAGCGCATGACCCTGGCGGTGCGGGTGAAGGATGCCGCGGGCCAGGTGATCTACTCGACCTGGGCCCTGAACGAGGCCACCGTCGAGAAAGCCAGCCGAGAGCGGATGCTCGAGGTCGTCGTCGAGATCGACGGCCGCCCGCTGTCGACCTTCGGGTGCGACGGGATGGTCGTGTCGACCCCGACCGGTTCCACCGCCTACAACTTCTCGGCCGGGGGCCCGGTGATCTGGCCCACGGTGGAGGCGATCTCGGTGGTGCCGCTGTCGGCCCACGCGCTCTTCGCGAAGCCGCTCGTCGTCGGGCCCGAGGCCTCGGTCGCGATCGAGGTGCTCGAACGCACGAACGGTGTCGGCGTGCTCTGGTGCGACGGACGGCGCTCGCACGACCTACCGCCCGGCGCCCGCGTCGTCGTGCGGCGCGCCGATGAGCCCGTGCGACTCGCACGGCTGCACCCGGCCGCGTTTACGGACCGTCTCGTGCGCAAGTTCCGACTGCCGGTCGACGGCTGGCGTGGCAACGGGGACGGCCCGAGCACGGGAAACGGCGCATGATCGAGGAGATGCGCCTGCAGGACCTCGGCGTCATCGCGCAGGCGACGCTGCCGCTCGGCCCCGGCTTCACGGCCATCACGGGAGAGACCGGCGCCGGCAAGACGATGGTCATCAGCGGCCTGAGTCTGCTGCTCGGCCGTCGTGCCGATTCGGGCGCGGTGCGCGCCGGTGCCGCGCAGGCGTCGGTGGAGGGCGTGTGGCTCGTCGACGAAGACGGGCCCGTCGCCGAGCGGGCGCGCGACGCCGGCGGCGATGTCGAGCCCTCGGGCGCGGGGCGCGCGGAGCTGTACGTGGGGCGGACGATCACCGCCGAGGGCCGCAGCCGTGCCACGGTGGGCGGGCGCAGCGCCCCGGCCGGCGTGCTCGCCGACCTGGCCGATCAGCTCGTGGTCATGCACGGGCAGTCCGACCAGCTGCGTCTGCGCTCGGCGGCCGCGCAGCGCGATGCGCTGGACCGCTTCGGCCGCGAGCCCGTGGCGTCGGCGCTCACGGCCTACCAGGAAGGCTTCACCGCCTGGCAGGAGATCGATCGTGCATTGACCGCACTGGTGACCGAACGCGACGCACGTGCCCGCGAGGCGGAGGAGCTGCGGGCGCTCATCGCCGAGATCGAGCAGGTCGATCCGCAGCCGGGCGAAGACGACGAGCTCACGGTGCGCGCCGAACGGCTCGCGAACATCGAAGAGCTGCGGATGGCCGCGGCAACGGCCCACGCCGCCCTCTCCAGCGAGGACGACCAGCCCGACGTCAGCGTGCTCGCGGGCGAAGCCCGGCGCGTGCTCGAACGTGCGGGGGAGAACGACCCCGCACTCGAGGAGTTCTCCGCGCAGGCCGCCGACATCGCGTACCGCGCGGCGGATCTCGCCGCCGGGCTGTCGGGATACCTGGCCGACCTGGACGAGTCCGGGCCCGCGGAGCTGGCGGCCGTCGAAGAACGTCGTGCGCAGCTGGGCGCGCTCATCCGCCGACACGGCGATCTCTCATCGGCGATCGATCTTCTGCAGACGGGCTCGGCACGGCTCGTCGAACTCGATGACGATTCGGACCGCATCGACCGGTTGACCGCCGAGCGCGAGGCCGCGGCATCCACTCTCGACGATGCGGCCGCCGCGCTCACCGCGGCGCGCGTCGACGCCGCGGCCCGGCTGGGCGAGGCCGTCACCGAAGAACTGCGGGCGCTGGCCATGCCCGACGCGCGGCTCGAGGTCGTCGTGGAGCCGGCGGCTCCCTCGCTGCACGGGCGCGACGAAGTGGCGATCCTGCTCGCGCCGCATCCGGGAGCGCAGTTGCGGTCGGTCTCGCGCGGAGCGTCCGGCGGCGAGCTGAGCCGGGTGATGCTCGCCATCGAGGTCGTGATCGCGGCGACCGACCCCGTTCCGACCTTCGTGTTCGACGAGGTGGATGCCGGCATCGGCGGCGCCGCCGCGATCGAGGTGGGGCGCCGGCTCGCGCGACTCGCCGAATCGGCGCAGGTCATCGCCGTCACGCACCTCGCCCAGGTCGCCGCGTTCGCCGGCAATCACCTGACGGTGGTCAAGGACAACGACGGCACCGTGACCGCTTCGAGCGTGCGGCGCCTGGACGGCGACGACCGCGAGGCGGAGATGGCGCGGCTGCTGTCCGGTCTCGCGGATTCCCAGGCGGCTCTCACGCATGCGCGGGAGCTGCTCGAGACCGCGCGCTCGTGACGGCTGAGGGGCCGCAGCGGCGGGAGCGGATGCCCGCCGACGCGATCGCCGTGGAGCAGCGTCGCCCCACGCCGCTCTATCGCTGGCTGTCGGCCCGACTCACCCGGCTGGAGCGCTGGGTGCGCTCGCACGGGTCGGTCAACCTGCGCTGGGGCATCGGGTTCGTCTGGGCGATGATCGTCGGCATCGGGCTGCTGCTGATCTTCGGCCCGGTGATCAACAAGCCGATCGGCTTCGACGACATCACCGCGTCCGCCGAGGACGTCACCGACACCTGGATCGCCCGGTCGTTCCAGGCGGACTACGTGCTGCATCGCACCGACGACGGCCGACTGCAGGTCGATGTGACCGAGCGGATCAGCGCCTTCTTCCCCGACGACGTGAGCGACGAGACGATCGAACGGGTGATCCCCGCAGAGTACGAGTCGCATGATCTGCGACCCACCCTCGCTCGTGCCACGTTCGACGGGGCGGCGGTCGATGCGCGCACGCGAACCACCGCCGACGGAGTGGTCTTCGACATCCCGCACCCGGCAGGGCTGCGCGGCGATCACGACCTCGTGCTTCACTACACGCTGCACGATATGGCGTATGCGGCTCAGGACGACTCAACAGCCCGCGACGAGCAGCTGTGGGAGTGGAACGCCTACGGTCCGGCGTTCGCGCACGGGGTCGCGCACTCCGAACTGAACATCACGGTGCCGCGCGATCTCACTGACGAGTACTCGCGGCAACCTCGGGGCGGACTCTCGTGGCTGCTGGCGGGGGACTCATCCCGGCTGGAGGCGGAGCGCACCACGGCCGACACGGTGACCTACACCCTCACGAACGACCAGAGCATCCCGCCGTACGCGACCTTCTGGTTCCGGTTCGGGTTCGAACCCGGGACGTTCGCTCTGCCGGCGCCGTCGGCCCTCTACTGGGTGCAGGTGATCGGCCCGTTCGTGCCGCTGCTGCTCCTGGCGGTGACCCTGCTGTTCGCCCTCGCGGCCCGTGCCGTCGCCTGGTCGGATGCCCGCGGACGCGCCTGGTACGTGTACCGGGAGGACCCGCCCGACACCGTGAGCCCGGCTCTGGCGGCGCGGGTGTGGGGATCGGTGCGGAACACTCCCCTCGTCGAGGCGCTCGATGCCTATCGCACCGGCGGCGGCGCGGCCGACAAGCGGCGCCTGGTGCGCGCCGCGCGACAGGCGGGCAGACCCGGCGACGCGATGCTCGCATGGGGGCGCCACGTGGGCGGATCGGCGTGGCGTGAGTCGTTCACGCGCGGACTGCGGCGCGTCCCGCGCGGGTTCGTGCGGGAGTCGTTCATCGGCGCGGCCATCGCGTGGACCGTGCTGCAGTGGGGTCTTGTGCGCCAGCTGTCGTACCAGGTGCCGCTGTCCCGCTACTGGTGGCCGGTGGCCGTCGTGGCGGTGTCGGTGCTCCTCGCCGGCGTCATTCTGACCATCGCGCTCACGGCCCGTCCGCTCACGCGCAAGGGCGCGCTCGTGAAGGAGGACCTGCTCGGGCTGCGCCTGTACGCGCAGCAGACGCTCGCGGAGCACCGGATCGGTCTGAGGAACCCGCTGCTGCCGTACACGGTGATGTTCGCGTCGCCGCGTCGTGCCGGGCGTCTGGTCCGCGCGCTCATCGCGCAGAAGGGCCTGGACGCGGACGTCGCCGCCGACCCGAGATTCCTGTCCGGTGGACGGCTGGCACTGCGGACGGCGGCCGTGCTGGCCGTTCCCGCCGCCATCGCCGTGGTCACCTGGGTGCCCGCGAGCACACACTACGACTTCGACGACGCGGGGTACGACAGCGATGTCGTCGCCGGCGCGTACGGCTTCTTCGTGAACACGTTCGCGGCCGACGCCACGCTGACCGGCGCCCCGGGCGGCGCCCCGCGGCTGGAGGTCACCGAGCACATCACCGCCGACGTGGGGGAGGGCTACCGCAACGTGCCCCAGGTCGTGCGGCAGTGGCACGACACCGTCAACGGACACCGGATGGGGCTGACCGTGACCTCGGTGACCGTCGACGGATCTCCGGTGGGGTTCTCACAGAGCCGTCTCGAGGGGCAGGCGCTGCTGCGCACACGGCTGCCGGACGAGTGGCCCGGCGCGCACGACGTGACGATCCGCTACGTGATCGACGACCCGGTCGCCGAGGTCTGGGAGGACGGACGATGGCAGCAGAGGCTGCGCTGGACGGCGCTGAGCCCCGGATGGGACTCCGGCTGGGCCGGAGTGAACCATGACGTGCAGGGGGTGTCGCTCTCGCTGACGATCGCCGACGGGGTGCGGGATGCCGCGACAAGCGGACACGGCTGGCTCGGCGGAGGCATGTGGCCCGATCTGAGGGTCCGCGACTTCGGGGCACCCGCACGGTCGGCATCCGGCACGGAGTACGCCGAATGGTTCGCGCCGGACGAGGACGGGCTGTGGCCGCACAGCGTCACGGAGGACGGACCCTTCTGGTCGAACGACGACTACCTGGGCGCACAGCTGCAGTTCCCCGAGGCGACGTTCGCGTCCGGGTCGCACGCGGCCTTCGTCGCCGACGCCGGAGTGCGTGCGCTGCCGATCGCGCTGCCGATACTGTGCGCGATGATCGCCGTCGGGGCGGGACTGATCGGCATCGTCCGCGGGCGGCGGGGCGTGTCCGGGGCGCCCCGGGACATGACGCGCTGGATCACGCCGTGGCTCACCGTCGCCGCCTGGATGCTGACCGTCTGGGCGACCCGCGACCTGGCCGGCGACGAGCCGGAGTTCCTGCCGATCATGGGCAGCGCGGGACTGGCCACAGCAGCCGCCGTCTGGATGTTCATCGCGACACGACGCCGGCACACGCCGACACGCACCCACCGTTCAGCCTCGCACTGATAGGATCGAAGCCCGTGATGCACAGTTCAGGCTCAGGCGATTCCGGACCTCTTGTCGACACCACGGCGACCGACGACGACACCACCAAGCACATCTTCGTGACCGGCGGTGTCGTCTCCTCTTTGGGGAAGGGTCTGACCGCCGCGAGCTTGGGCAATCTGCTCACCGCGCGGGGACTGCATGTGGTCATGCAGAAGCTCGACCCGTACTTGAATGTCGACCCCGGGACGATGAACCCGTTCCAGCACGGCGAGGTCTTCGTCACCGATGACGGCGCCGAGACCGACCTCGACATCGGGCACTACGAGCGCTTCCTCGACGTGGACCTGAGTCAGGCCGCCAACGTCACCACGGGGCAGATCTACTCGACCGTGATCGCCCGCGAGCGCGCCGGCGAGTACCTCGGCGACACGGTGCAGGTCATCCCGCACATCACCGACGAGATCAAGCGGCGCATGCGCCTGCAGGCAGACGCCGACCCCAAGCCCGACGTGATCATCACCGAGGTGGGCGGCACGATCGGCGACATCGAGTCGACACCCTTCATCGAGGCGGCCCGCCAGCTGCGCCACGAGCTCGGCCGCGACAACGTGTTCTTCGTGCACGTGTCGCTGCTGCCGTACATGGGCGCCTCCGGTGAGCAGAAGACGAAGCCGACGCAGCACTCCGTCGCCGCCCTCCGCCAGCTCGGCGTGCAGCCCGACGCGCTCGTGCTGCGCAGCGACCGGCCGGTCAGCGACGGCAACCGCAAGAAGATCGCGCTGATGTGCGACGTCGACATCGAGGGCGTGGTCAACACCGTCGATCTGCCGAGCATCTACGACATCCCGTCGACGCTCAACGACCAGGGGCTGGACGTCTACATCGCCCGCCGCCTGGGCCTGGCCGGGAAGGCCGGCGAGGTCGACTGGACGCGTTGGCAGAAGGTCCTCGACGCCGTGCACAACCCGCGCCACGAGGTCACCATCGGCCTGGTCGGCAAGTACATCGACCTGCCGGACGCCTACCTCTCGGTCACCGAGGCGGTCAAGGCCGGCGGGTTCGCCCAGGAGACGAAGGTCCGCATCGAGTGGATCCCCTCCGACGAGTGCGAGACGCCGGAGGGTGCGCAGAAGTCGCTCGCTCACCTCGACGGCATCGTCGTCCCCGGCGGCTTCGGCATCCGCGGCATCGAGGGCAAGCTCGGCGCGCTGCGCTTCGCGCGCGAGCAGGGCATCCCGACCCTGGGACTGTGCCTCGGCCTGCAGTGCATGGTCATCGAGTACGCACGCAACGTGGCCGGCATCGCCGGTGCCTCGTCGAGCGAGTTCGACCCCGACACCGCCGACCCGGTGATCGCGACGATGGCCGAGCAGGTCGACATCATCGCCGCCGGCGATCTGGGCGGCACGATGCGGCTCGGGCTGTACCCCGCCGATCTGGCGGAGGGGTCGCTGGCCGCCGAGGTCTACGGCTCGAACCGGGTCGAGGAGCGCCACCGGCACCGCTACGAGGTCAACAACGCGTACCGCGACCGGCTGAGCGACGCGGGCCTCGTGTTCTCGGGGCTGTCACCCGATCGCAACCTCGTCGAATACGTGGAGCTGCCCCGCGCGGAGCACCCGTACTACATCGCGACGCAGGCCCACCCCGAGCTGCGCTCGCGGCCCACCAGCGCGCACCCGCTCTTCCGCGGACTCGTCGAGGCGGCACTTGTGCGCCACCGTGCGAGCGAGCTGTTCGATGACGAGGGCGACGATGACTGAACCGTTGCAGGACGAGCCGGCCGAGGCCGCGGTCACGCGCAGCGACACCGTGTACGAGGGTCGGGTGTGGAACATCCGCCGCGATGAGGTCTCGTACAACGGCGAGACCATCGTGCGCGAGTACATGGACCATACGGGCGCCGTGGCGGTGCTGGCACTGGATGAAGACGACCGGATGCTGCTGATCAAGCAGTACCGGCATCCGGTCCGCGCGCGCGAGTGGGAGATCCCGGCGGGACTCCTCGACATCGCACAGGAGGACGCCCTGACGGCCGCGCAGCGTGAGCTCGCCGAGGAGACCGACCTGACCGCCGCGCGGTGGGACGTGCTGGCCGAGTTCTCCACGAGCCCCGGCGGCAGCGACGAGTGCATCCGCATCTATCTCGCCCGTGACCTCGCGCCGGCCGCCGAGTCGTTCGAGCGCGAGGCCGAGGAGGCCGACATCGAGCTGCGCTGGGAGCCGCTCGAGGACGTCGTGGCGGCGGTGCTCGCACGCCGTGTGCAGAACCCTTCGCTCGTGATCGGCGCACTGGCGGCGCACGCGTCGCGGGCGGCCGACTGGCAGAGCCTCGTCCCCGGCGACACGCCGTGGCCGCGGCGTTCCCGGCCGGTGGGCGCGGGCATCGGCGAGGGCTGATCCCGTGCAGCTCGACCGGGCGATGGACGCGTTCCTGCGCCACGTCACGGTCGAGCGCGGCCTGAGCGAGCACACGGTGGGCGCCTACCGGCGGGATCTGACCGGTTACGTGCAGTGGATGTCGCAGCACGACGTCACCGACAGCGCGCAGGTGACGGCGGCACGGGTGACCGAGTTCATCGCGGAGCGGTCCGGAGCTCAGCCCCGGCCCGCGGCATCCAGTCTCGCCCGTCTGCAGTCGTCGGTACGCGGGCTGCATCGATTCCTGCAGCGGGAGGGCATCGAGGCCGAGGACCCGACGGGACGGCTGCGTCCGCCGAAACTGCCGCAGCGACTGCCCAAGGCCCTCACCGTCGACCAGGCCGTGCGGCTGCTGGAGGCGCCGGACCCCGCCGAGCCGCTGGGCATCCGCGACCGGGCGCTGCTCGAGCTGCTGTACGCGACCGGCGCGCGCGTGTCGGAGGTCGTGCAGCTCGACGTCGACGACCTCGCCCACGGCGATGTGCTGCGCGTGCGCGGGAAGGGCTCGAAGGAGCGCATCGTGCCCGTCGGGCAGTATGCACGCGAAGCCGTCGACGCGTACCTCACCCGGGTGCGCCCCGAGCTGTCGCGTCGGGGGCGCGCGACGCCCCGACTGTTCCTCGGTGCGCGCGGAGCGCCGCTGTCACGCCAGAGCGTGTGGCTGGTCATCCAGGCTGCGGCCGAGCGCGCCCAGCTGAGCGCTCATGTCTCGCCGCACACGCTGCGGCACTCGTTCGCGACCCACCTGCTGCAGGGCGGGGCGGATGTGCGCGTCGTTCAGGAGCTGCTCGGGCACGCGTCGGTCGCGACCACGCAGATCTACACCCATGTGAGCGCGGACGCGCTGCGTGACGTGTACGCGACCTCGCATCCGCGGGCTCAGTGAGACGGCGGAAACACCCTGATCCGGCGACATCCCGCACCGGCCGCCCGCGGACGGGGCGTTCTCCTCGCTAGAATCGTCCGGAAAGCACGACAAGGTCAGGAGAACGGTGGCGGGCAGCACGGCGAGCAAGACGCAGAAGTCGAAGGCCGCAGGCGACACGCCGATCGGCCCGACGGGGCGCCCGTACCACGGCTTCCCGACCCCTCCGGCCCTCTCCGGTCACGGTCCGGCGCGCATCATCGCCCTGTGCAACCAGAAGGGCGGCGTCGGCAAGACGACGACCACGATCAACCTGGCGGCGGCGCTCGCGGGCTACGGCCGCAAGGTGCTCGCCGTCGACTTCGACCCGCAGGGGGCGCTGTCGGCCGGGCTCGGCATCGCGACGCATGAGATCCCGACGATCTATGACCTCCTGCTGGACGGCAAGCGGGACCCGCACGGGGTGATCGTGCACACGGCGATCGAGAACCTCGACGTGATCCCGGCGAACATCGACCTGTCGGCGGCCGAGGTGCACCTGGTCAACGAGGTCGCCCGCGAGATGACGCTGGCGCGCGCCCTGCGCGACGTCTCGAAAGAGTACGACGTCATCCTCATCGACTGCCAGCCCTCGCTCGGCCTGCTGACGGTCAACGCGCTGACGGCGAGCCATGGCGTAGTGATCCCGCTGGAGTGCGAGTTCTTCGCGCTGCGCGGCGTCGCGCTGCTCATCGAGACGATCGACAAGGTGCGCGACAGGCTCAACCCCGCGATCGAGCTCGACGGCGTGCTGGCGACCATGTACGACCCGCGCACCCTGCACTCGCGCGAGGTGCTCGAGCGGGTCGTGGAGGCGTTCGGCGACGACGTCCTGGAGACGGTCATCGGGCGGACGGTGAAGTTCCCCGACGCGTCGGTGTCGGGCGTTCCCATCACCGAGTTCGCCCCGGAGCACGCGGCCGCTCAGGCCTACCTGCGGCTCGCGCGGGAGCTGGTCGCGCGTGGCGCAGTCGCCTGAGACGGCGCCCGAGAACGGCGTGCGGTCGCCTGAGACGGCGCCCGACGCGGACGCTCCGGAGGGCGGCTTCCGGGTCTCGGTCGGCGTCTTCGACGGGCCGTTCGACCTGCTGCTGCACCTGCTGGGTACCCACGAGCTCGACATCACCGAGGTCGCACTGTCGACGGTGACGGGGGAGTTCATCGCCTATCTGCGCGAGCTGCAGACCGAGGACGACCTGGACGAGGCATCCGAGTTCCTCGTCGTGGCGGCGACCCTGCTCGACATGAAGGTCGCCGGTCTCCTGCCGCAGGGCGAGTTCGTCGACGCCGAGTCGGTGGCGCTGCTGGAGGCCCGCGACCTCCTTTTCGCGCGGCTGCTGCAGTACCGCGCCTTCAAGGAGGTCTCCGCGTGGTTCTCGCGCTGCCTGGTGCGCGAGGACCGGCGTCACGCGCGCGCCGTGCGGCTGGACGCGAAGTATCGCAACGCCGCGCCCGAGCTGGTCTGGACGCTGTCCGCCGACGACTTCGCGGCGCTCGCGCTGCTCGCGTTCGCGCCGAAGGAGATCCCGACGGTGGGGCTGGACCACCTGCACGCGCCGTTGGTGAGCATCCGCGAGCAGGCGGCGGTCGTGGTGACGATGCTGCGCTCGGCCGGCAGCCTGACCTTCCGGGATCTCGTGACGGGCGTCGCGCAGCGCGGAGTGGTGATCGCCCGCTTCCTGTCGGTGCTCGAGCTGTACCGGCACGCCGCCCTCACCTTCGAGCAGCTCGAGCCGCTCGGAGACCTCACCCTGACCTGGACCGCCGAGCGGTGGTCCGAAGAGAACCTCGCCGCGCTGGGAGCCGACTATGACCGATGACGTCCACGCCGTCGCGCGAAAGCTCGAGGCGATCCTGCTGATCGTGGAGGAGCCGCAGAGCCTCGTCGCTCTCGCCACCGCGGTCGGCGAACCCGTGCCGGCCGTGCGTCAGGCGATCGAAGGGCTCGTCGCCGACTACGACGGCGAGACCGGCGGACCGCGCCGGGGCTTCGAACTGCGCGAGGTCGGCGGGGGCTGGCGGCTCTACGTGCGCGAGGACTTCGACGATCTGGTCGGCGAGTTCGTGAACACCCAGGCGCCCTCACGGCTTTCGCAGGCGGCTCTCGAGACCCTTGCGGTCATCGCCTACAAGCAGCCGGTGTCGCGCAGCCAGGTGGCCGCCGTCCGCGCCGTCAACGTCGACTCGGTCGTGCGGACCCTCCTGGGGCGTGGCCTCGTGACGGAGATCGGCCACGACGCCGAGACCGGCGCGATCCTGTACGGCACGACCGACGCGCTGCTGGTGAACCTCGGCATCAACTCGCTCGACGAGCTGCCGCCGATCTCGCCGCTGCTCGACGACGTCGACGCGGTGGGCGCCGACGGAATCGATGAACGGGGAGCGCGATGAGCGACGACGGCCAGAGCGCCGAGGGAGTGCGCCTGCAGAAGGCACTCGCGAACGCGGGCGTCGCCTCGCGCCGCGTGAGCGAGCAGTTGATCGTCGAGGGACGTGTGCGCGTCAACGGTGCGGTCGTGACCGAGCTCGGCAGCCGCATCGATCCCGAGCGCGACCTCGTGGACGTCGACGGCACCGCCGTGCAGTTCGATCAGACCAAGCGCTACGTCATGCTCAACAAGCCCACCGGCGTGGTGAGCTCGATGCGCGATGACCGCGGGCGTCCCGACCTGCGCCGGTTCACGGGGGAGTGGTCCGAGCGGCTGTACAACGTGGGGCGGTTGGATGCCGAGACCAGCGGCCTGCTCGTGCTGACGAACGACGGCGAACTGGCACACGTGCTGGCGCATCCGTCGTTCGGTGTCACGAAGGTGTACATCGCCAAGGTGCGCGGCGCCGTGACGCCGCAGACGATCGCGTCGCTGACGCGCGGCATCGACCTCGACGACGGGCCCATCGCGGCCGATCGCGCCCGGCTGCTGGACCGCTCGGGCGGCACCAGCCTGGTCGAGCTCACGCTGCACTCGGGCCGCAACCGCATCGTGCGGCGCATGATGGCCGAAGTGGGGCATCCCGTCGACGAACTCGTGCGCCGGCGGTTCGGACCGCTCCACCTGGGAACTCTCCCGGTGGGCGCGACCCGTGAGTTGACTAAAGTGGAACGCGGCGCGCTGCTGACCCTCGCGCGCCGTGAGCCGGGGGAGCCGACACCGCCGGAGGACGACCAGGAGACCCCATGAGCCAGAGCACCGGCGTGCCCGCACACGGTGGCGGGCGCAGTGCTGCGCGCACCTCGGGGACCGTGCGGGTCGTGGGCGCGGGTCTGCTCGGCGCGAGCATCGGCCACGCGCTGAGCGCCCTCGGCGTCGACGTCGCGCTCGCCGACACATCACCGGCCCAGCTGCGCCTGGCCGTCGACTACGGTGCGGGGCGCGCTGCCGGCGACGACGATCGCCCGCGCCTGGTGGTGGTGGCCGTGCCGCCGGACGTCACGGCCGACGTCGTCGCCCGTGAGCTGGCCGCCTTCCCTGATGCCGTGGTCACCGATGTGGCCAGCGTCAAGTTCGAGCCGCTGCGCGCCCTGCGCGAGCGTGATGTCGACCTCACGCACTACATCGGCTCGCATCCGCTGGCCGGTCGCGAGCGCGGCGGCGCCATCTCGGCGCGCGCCGATCTGTTCATCGGCCGTCCCTGGGTCGTATGCCGCGACGCGGAGACCTCGCCCGCCGATCTCGCGATCGTCGAGGGCCTCGCGCTCGATCTCGGGGCGCAGCCGATCGAGATGGATCCCGCCGAGCACGATCGCTCGGTCGCCCTCGTCTCGCACGTGCCGCAACTGGTCGCCAGCCTTCTGGCCGGCCGCTTCACGGCCGCGCCCGAGGGATCGCTGCGGCTGGCCGGCCAGGGCGTGCGCGACACCACCCGGATCGCGGCATCCGCTCCCGAGCTGTGGGTGCAGATCCTCGGTGCGAATGCGGAGCCCGTCGTCGACGTGCTCGACGCGCTCGCCGGCGATCTGCGCGACGTCGCCGACGCACTTCGCCACCCCGACGCGCCCGGTGCGCGGCGCACCGTCGCCGACACGATCCGGCGCGGCAACGAGGGCGTTGAGCTGCTCCCCGGCAAACACGGGCAGAACCGCCGCTTCGCCCAGGTGGTCGTCATGGTCGACGACACGCCGGGCCAGCTGGGCCGCCTGTTCGGCGAGCTCGGCGAACTGGATGTCAACGTCGAGGACCTGCGGCTGGAGCACTCTCCGGGCGCGCAGTTCGGCCTCGCCGAGATCAGTGTCGACCCGGGCGCCGCACGGCGCGCGGAAGAGGGCCTGGCCGCACGCGGCTGGCGGATTGCGAGCACCACGAATGACTGACGTCGCCATCGTCGCCATCGACGGACCGGCGGGATCCGGCAAGTCGAGCGTCTCGAAGCAGGCGGCCCGCGCCCTCGGGTACGGGTACCTCGACACCGGCGCGGCCTACCGCGCCCTCGCCTGGCACGTGCTCGAGCAGGGCGCCGACACCGCGGACGCCGCCGCCGTGCAGGCTGCGGCATCCGATTTCCCGTACGCCATCTCGCTCGACCCCGACGACTATTGGGTGCGGGTGGGAGACACCGACGTGACCGCCGCGATCCGCGACCCGCGGGTGTCCGGCGCCGTCAGCGGGGTCGCTCGGGTTCCCGAGGTGCGGGTGCAGGTCAACGAGCTGTTCCGGGCGCTGGCCGCGGCATCCGACCGCCCCGGCGTCATCATCGAGGGTCGCGACATCACCACGGTCGTCGCGCCCGATGCACCCGTGCGCATCCTGCTCACGGCCGCTCCCGAGGTGCGTGCCGCCCGCCGCGCCGCCGAGGTGACCGAGCAGGATGCCGCGGCCGTCGCCGCCGCCCTGCACAAGCGCGACGCGTCGGACTCGAGCGTCGTCGACTTCCTGAACGCCGCGCCGGGAGTCGAGGTGGTCGACTCGACCGACCTCGACTTCGCGCAGACCGTCGACGCCGTCCTCGGCGTCGTACACGAGAAGCTGGAGAACGCCGATGGGCGCTGAAGACGAGTACGAGCCCGGCCAGGATCACCTGGCCGAACGGCTCGCCGACATCGACGAGACGCTTGCCGAGCAGCGTGCCGAGGCGCTGCGCGCGTCGCTGGCCGACTATGAGCTGGAGGACGAGGACGCCGCGCTGCTGGCCGGTGTCACGCTCGGCGAGGACGGCATCGAGTACCTGCCGGCGCTGCCGGTGGTCGCGATCGTCGGGCGGCCGAACGTCGGCAAGTCGGCGCTGGTGAACCGCATCCTCGGTCGCCGCGAGGCGGTCGTCGAAGACACGCCGGGCGTCACCCGTGACCGCGTGATGTACAAGGCGGAGTGGCTCGACCGGCGCTTCACGATCGTCGACACCGGCGGATGGGAGCCCGACGCGAAGGGCATCGACCGCTCGGTCGCCGCCCAGGCCGAGGTCGCCATCGACCTGTCGGACGTCGTGCTGTTCGTCGTCGACGCGAAGGTCGGCGCCACCTCGACCGATGAGCACGTCGTGCGGCTGCTGCGCAAGGCGGGCAAGCCGGTGTTCCTCGTGGCGAACAAGATCGACGACTCGCGGCAGGAGCCGGAGGCCGCCGCACTGTGGAATCTCGGGCTGGGCGAGCCGCATCCCGTCTCGGCCATCCACGGTCGTGGCGTGGCGGATCTTCTCGACCTTGTGGTCAAGGCACTGCCGGAGGTGTCGGCGGTCGCCAAGAACGAGATCGGCGGGCCGCGACGCGTCGCGATCCTCGGCCGCCCGAACGTGGGCAAGTCGTCGCTGCTGAACAAGGCCGCGGGTGAAGAGCGCGTGGTCGTCAACGAGCTCGCCGGCACGACCCGCGATCCGGTCGACGAGATCGTCGAGCTCGGTGGCAAGGTCTGGCGCTTCGTGGACACCGCCGGCATCCGGCGCCGCGTGCATCTGCAGCAGGGCGCCGACTTCTACGCGTCGCTGCGCACGTCGGCGGCGCTGGAGAAGGCGGAGGTCGCCGTCGTCGTGCTCGACGTCTCGCAGCCGATCAGCGAGCAGGACATCCGCATCATCGACATGGTGCTCGAGTCGGGCCGCGCGCTCGTGCTCGCGTACAACAAGTGGGACCGCCTGTTCGACGACGACATGGAGAACCAGGACCGCCGCCGGTACCTGGAGCGCGAGATCGAGCAGGACCTCGCGCATGTCGCCTGGGCGCCGCGCGTGAACATCTCCGCGCGCACGGGACGTCACCTCGACCGGCTCGTGCCGGCGCTGGAGACGGCCCTCACGTCGTGGGACACCCGCATCCCCACCGGAAAGTTCAACGCCTTCCTCGCCGAGCTCGTCGCCGAGCACCCGCACCCGCTGCGGGGCGGCAAGCAGCCGCGCATCCTGTTCGGCACCCAGGCGGGCACCCGCCCGCCGACGTTCGTCCTGTTCACGACCGGCTTCCTCGACCCCGGCTACCGGCGCTTCATCCAGCGCCGGCTGCGCGAGCTGTACGGCTTCGAGGGCTCGCCGATCGTCATCAACATGCGGGTGCGCGAGCGCCGGCAGCGCTGAGTCGTTGCGTGACGCGGCGCGGCCTCGGCGCCGCGCCGCTGTGACAGGCTGGACAGGTGACGATCGAGTACCCGCGCCCCGGTGAGCCGCGACGTCCGTCCGGCCCGCGCGACCCGGGCGACGCCTGGGTGATCGCCGACTCGGGGGAGCGGTACTGGGGGCGCTTCGGCGCCGCGGGACTGCTGGCCTACGACGCCGTGCGCGGCGTGCTGCTGCAGCATCGCGTGTCGTGGAGCCACCACGGCGACACCTGGGGTCTGCCCGGCGGTGCGCGTCACGAGGGCGAGTCGGCCCGTGCCGGTGCGCTGCGCGAGGCGCAGGAAGAGGCCGGGGTCCCCGACGGCGCCGTGCGTGCGCGGCTCATGAGCGTGCTCGACCTTCAGGTCTGGACCTACGCGACGGTCGTCGCCGATGTGATCCGGCCGTTCGAGCCGGTCATCAGCGACCCCGAGAGCGTGGCGTTGGAGTGGGTGCCCGTCGCCGAGGTCGACCAGCGCCCGCTGCACCCGGGATTCGCCGACGCCTGGCCGCGGCTGCGTGCGCTGCTCGACGTGCGGCCCGCGCTCGTCGTGGACGCCGCGAACGTCGTGGGCTCGGTGCCCGACGGCTGGTGGCGTGACCGTCTCGGGGCCGCAGACCGGCTGATCGACGACGTCACCCGTCTCGTGGACGAGGGGGTGGATGCCGCGGCCCTCGATCTCGCCGCGGGCACCTGGTTCCCCGAGACGAGCGTGGTGGTCGAAGGACGGGAGAAGGCCGTCTCGGACCGCGACGGCTCCCGCGTGCGGATCGTGCGGGCCGCGGCATCCGGCGATGACACGATCGTCGGCGAGGCGACGCGCCTGGTCGACGCGGGACGCACCGTGACCGTCGTCACGAGCGACCGAGAGCTCAGCGATCGCTGCGGCGCGGTCGGCGCGAGCGTGCACGGCGCGCGGTGGCTGCGCGACCTCTTCCTCTGAATCCGCGGATCGTCGGCGCTCGTTCTTCTCCCTTGCTGTCATTCCTGTCTCTATATGTATGATTGACGCAATGTCAGGACAAAGATAGGAGACAATGTGAGTCCCGATGCCCGACGCCACAAAGGTGTGATGCCCTTCGTCCTCTGCTCGTTCGTGACCGCGGCGATGCTCGCAGGCTGTGCGCCCTCATCCGCGCCCGCGAACAACTCGCCGCGCACCGAACTCGGAATCAGCGATGACGACTTCGACCTCGATGCTCTGATCGCCGCGGCGAAGAAGGAAGGTCCGATCACCGTCTATGACGTCACCGGCAAGATCGTTGACACCGCGAAGAATTTCACGGCTGCCTACGGCATCACAGCGACGGGCGTGAAGGCAAAGGCCAACGAACAGCAGGAGATCATGACGCGGGAGGCCCAGAGCGGCAACGTCAAGGGCGACGTCTTCTTCATGACAGACGCTCCCGCCGTGAGCGGCGACCTGCTGGCGCAGGGGATCGCGGTGAACTGGTTTCCTCCGGACCTGACAGACGATGTGCCTGCGCGCTACCAGTCGCCGACAGCCGTGTCGAATGAGGTCGACGCGTGGACATACAACACGGAGTCGTACGGCGACACGTGCCCGGTCGACAACATGTGGGCGCTGACAACGGCTGAATGGCGCTCCAGGGTCGCCATCTCGGACCCCCTTCTTCGCGCAGACTTCCTGTACTGGGTGAACCAGATGCAGGAGCACGCCGACGACGAGCTCGCCGCGGCCTATGCGGACTACTTCGGCAAGCCCCTGGATCCGGAGGAGGGCACCGCGACGGCGCAGTGGCTTCGGGGACTCGGGGAGAACGACCCGATCGTCAAGCAATCCGGCGGCGATGTCGCGGAGGCGATCGGCGCTCCCGGACAGGCCGCCGCACCAGTGGGCCTCGTGAGCACGGCCGAGTACCGCGACAACGCAGACTCCGGTTATCACCTGGCCCTGTGCACGGGCATGACGCCGTGGCTGGGACGCTCCTACGCCAAGGTCGGTGTCATCGCCAGCGGGACCGAGCACCCCAACGCGGCGAAGCTGTTCATCCACTACCTGTTGACGCAGGACGGGATCTCACCCCAACTGGCCGACGGCAAGATCTCCACCAATGAGAAGGTCGCCCCCAGTGCTGATGAGCCTTCCGGCATCGCGGACGACCTGGACTCCGTCTTCGAACCGGTTCCCGAGACCGCGGCAGACGACCTCGATTCCCTTGCGGACTGGCAGGACTTCTGGACGGTGAGCAGTCGCTGACCGCTCTCAGCCCGCCGTCTTGGCCTTGCGCACGAAGAGCGTCTCGGTCTGCTCCAGCTCCATGCCCTTGGTCTCGGGGATGCGCCAGAACACGAAGACGAACGACAGCAGAGCGAAGAACGCGTACATGCCGTAGGTGAACGGCAGTGACCATGACGACATCGCCGGGAACGTGACGGTGATGAGGAAGTTCGCGATCCACTGCGCGCCGGCGGCCACGCCCAGGGCCTTGCCGCGGATGCGGCTGGGGAAGATCTCGCCGAGCAGCACCCACACGAGCGGCCCCCACGATGCGCCGAAGCCGACGACGAACACGTTCGCGGCGATGAGCGCGACCGGGCCCCACGGGGCGCCCAGCGAGACCTCGCCCTGGGCGTTGGTGGTCGCGAAGGTGAACGAGAGCGCCATGGCGCCGAGCGCGACCGTCATGAGGGCGGATCCCGTGAGCAGGATCGGTTTGCGGCCGACGCGATCGACCAGCACGATCGCGATGATCGTGACGAGCACGTTCGTGACCGATGTGATGACGCTGATCAGCGGGGCGTTCGTGAACCCGACCGAGTGCCACAGCGTCGTCGAGTAGTAGAAGATCACGTTGATGCCGACGAACTGCTGGAACACCGACAGGATGATGCCGATCCACACGATCGGCTGCAGCCCGAGCACGGGGCCGCGCAGGGAGACGCCGGCGTTCTTGCGGTCGGCCTCGATGGCGTGCGTGAGCTCGTTCATGGTCTTGTCGAGGTCTGCCACGGGCACCAGCCGCGAGAAGATCTCCCGGGCCTCGTCGGCGCGCCCCTTCGCGATGAGGAAGCGGGGTGATTCGGGGACCGTGAAGGAGAGGATGCCGTACACGGCGGCCGGGATGGCCCCGACGATGAACATCCACCGCCATGCCGGCATCCCGAACCAGAGAACGCTGTCGGCGCCGCCCGCCGACGATGCGAGCACGGCGTCCGACAGCAGCGCGACGAAGATGCCGAGGGTGATCGCGAGCTGTTGCAGTGAGGCGAGTCCGCCGCGGATCTGCCGGGGCGCGATCTCGGAGATGTAGGCGGGGGCGACGACCGAGGCGATGCCGATGCCCAGACCGCCGATGACGCGCCAGAAGCCGAGGTCCCAGACGGTGACGCACAGGCCGGCGCCGATCGAGCTGACGAAGAACATGACGCCGCCCAGCAGCATGACGCGCAGCCGTCCCCACCGGTCGGCGAGGTTGCCGGCGACCACGGCGCCCACGGCACAGCCGAGCAGGGCGATGGCCACGACGAAGCCGGTGATGACGGGGTTCAGCGCGAAGTCGTGCTGGATCGAGTCCACGGCGCCGTTGATGACCGACGAGTCGAAGCCGAACAGGAAGCCGCCGACCGCGGCCGCGATGGAGAGGCCGATCGCTCGCCGGCCGTACGGGCCGCGCAGGGTGAACGAGCCGGTGGGGATGGAATCGGAACCGCTCATATCCGCCACACTAGCCACGCGCCGACCGATCCGTCAGGGGTGCTCCGGCGCCGCCCCGGTACAGTGAGGGGATGCCCGTGACTCTGCTGGGCGCGGCCGAGATCCGCGCACTGGCCGCCGACCTCGATGTGACGCCCACCAAGAAGCTCGGCCAGAACTTCGTCGTCGACGCCAACACGGTGCGCCGCATCGTGCAGGTCGCGCGCGTCGAGGCGGGCGAACGCGTCGTCGAGGTCGGTCCGGGGCTGGGCTCGTTGACCCTCGCGATCCTCGAGACCGGGGCGACGGTGACCGCCGTGGAGATCGACCATCGGCTGGCCGCGCGGCTGCCGGAGACCGCCGCGGCCCACGGCGTGCCCGATGGGGCGCTGACGGTCGTCGATGCGGATGCCCTGCGCGTGAGCGACCTGCCGGGCGACCCGACGGTGCTGGTGGCCAACCTGCCGTACAACGTGTCGGTGCCGGTGCTGCTGCACCTGCTCGAGACCTTCCCGAATCTGCAGCGCGGTGTCGTCATGGTGCAGGCCGAGGTGGGGGAACGACTCGCGGCCGCACCCGGCTCGAAGGTGTACGGGACGCCCAGCGCGAAGGCGGCGTGGTACGGACCGTGGCGCCTGGCCGGGACGGTGTCGCGCCAGGTGTTCTGGCCCGTCCCCAACGTCGACAGCGTGCTGGTGGCGTTCGAACGGGACGAGACGCCACGGGGGTCGGATGCGGCGCGTCGCCGCACCTTCGAGATCATCGATGCCGCATTCGGCCAGAGGCGCAAGATGCTGCGGCAGTCGCTGTCGGGTGCGCTGGGCGGCTCCGCGGCCGCGGCGACGACGGTGCTGGAGGCGGCCGGCGTCGCACCGACCGACCGGGCCGAGCAGCTCGGGATCGACGAGTTCGTGCGCATCGCCGACGCGGGCTGAACGATCGCGCTAGCCTCGGAGGATGACCGACGAACCGCGCTTCCGGGCCGACCTTCGCGACATCCATCGCCCGTACACGGCCGCCGACGACCGGTACTCGACCACCGAGTATCGCCAGGTCGGGACATCCGGGCTGTTCCTCCCGCCGATCTCGCTCGGCCTGTGGTGGAACTTCGGCGACAACATCCCGTTCGACAGGCAGCGCGAGCTGCTGCGTCATGCGTTCGACAACGGGATCACCCACTTCGACCTCGCGAACAACTACGGACCGCCCTACGGCTCGGCCGAGACCAACTTCGGCCGGATGCTGCGGGAGGACTTCCGCCCGTACCGCGACGAGCTGATCATCTCGTCGAAGGCAGGCTGGGACATGTGGCCGGGCCCGTACGGCGATCTGGGCAGCCGCAAGTACATCCTGGCGAGCGCGGATCAGTCGCTGGCCCGCATGGGTCTCGACTACGTCGACATCTTCTACTCCCACCGCGCCGACCCGCTCACTCCGCTGGAGGAGACGATCGGGGCGCTCGACACCCTGGTGCGCGCAGGCAAGGCGCTGCACGTGGGCATCTCGTCGTACAGCGCCGAGCGCACCGTCGAGGCGAAGGCCATCGCCCGCAGCCTGGGGACGCCGCTGGTGATCCATCAGCCGTCGTACTCGATTCTGAATCGCTGGGTCGAGGACGGACTGACCGGTGCCCTGCGCGAAGAGGGCATGGGAGCGATCGCGTTCACGCCGCTGGCGCAGGGACTGCTGACATCGAAGTATCTGGGCGACGGCACGGCCGAGCGCGCGCAGCAGCGGTCGTCGCTGCCGGGCGGGCGCCTCTCGGATGCGGCGCTCGCCGCCCTGCGGGGCCTGGATGTCATCGCGAAGGAACGCGGCCAGACGCTGGCGCAGATGGCGCTGCAGTGGGTGCTGCGCGACGGCGTCGTGGCGTCGGCACTGATCGGCGCATCGCGCCCCGCGCAGCTCGATGAGAACCTCGAGGCGCTGTCGGGGCCCGCGTTCGACACGGAAGAGCTCGAGCGGATCGACGCGCTCTCCGACGCCATCGACGTCGATCTGTGGGCGGAGTCGACCGAGCTGTGAGCGAAGCCCTGGTGACCGAACGCGTGCACGTGCGTGCCCCGGGGAAGGTGAACGTCTTCTTCCAGGTGGGGGCGCCCGGTGCCGACGGCTACCACGAGGTCGCTTCGGCCTATCAGGCGGTGTCGCTGTACGAGGACCTGTGGGCGACACCCGACGATGACGTGACGATCGAGGTCACCGGGTCGGTCGGACTGGCTGGCGTGCCGCTGGATGATCGCAACCTGGCCGTGCGCGCCGCGCGGCTGCTGGCGGCCGAAGCCGGCTATGCGGGCGGTGTGCATCTGCACGTGCACAAGACGGTGCCGGTGGCCGGGGGCATGGGCGGCGGATCGGCGGATGCCGCGGCGGCCCTCGTCGCCTGCGATGCGCTGTGGGGCACGGGGCTGTCGACCGGTGAGCTGCTGCGGCTCGGCTCTGAGCTGGGAGCCGACGTGCCCTTCGCCCTCATGGGCGGCACCGCGGTCGGGACCGGCCGGGGCGACCAGCTGAGCCCGGCGCTGGCACGGGGACGGTTCGATTGGGTGCTCGTCGTCAGCGAGGAGGGGATGTCAACCCCGGCCGTGTATGCGGAGCTCGATGAGTACCGGGCGGGGGCGGCGCCGCACATTCCGCCCACCCCGGTGCGTCCGACGGTGCAGCCGGCGGTGCTGCAGGCGATCCGCCAGGGGGATGCGCGGATGCTGGCCGCGGCATCCGACAACGACCTCACCCCCGCCGTGCTGAGGCTGCGGCCCGCGCTCGACGACCTCATCGATCTCGGGCTGAGAGAAGAGGCCATGACCGCGCTGGTGTCGGGCTCGGGCCCGACCGTGGCGTTCCTCACCGACGGGGAGCAGTCCGCGCTCGAGCTTCAGGTGGCGCTGAGCGCCGCAGGATACGAGGCGCTGCACGTGCACGGGCCGGTGCCCGGGGCGCGCGTTCTGCCGGAGTGACACGCGACCCTCGACGACATCAGGAGGATGGACATGGACGTTTCCCTTGCCACCCGGCACCGCGAGGCCGGTGCCGATGGGAAGGCGGTCGAACGGCTCGCCGAGCGGGGTCTCACGCTGCGCGTCGTGCCGCATGAGCGCCCCGCGTACGACAGCTGGCTGCAGGCGTCGGCGCGCGGCTTCCTCGACAGCGAGCGGACCGAGGAGCAGATCGCGGCGGCGCTGCAGCGCTCGTCGAACCGAAGGCTTCTCGGTGTGTACGATCCCTCGGCGCCGCAGGAGGAGACGCCGGTCGGGACCTTCGCGACCTGGCTCGACGATCTCGCACTGCCCGGTGGCGTCGTCGTACCCGCGGTGGCCGTGAGCGCCGTCACGGTGTCGCCGACGCACGCCGGCCGTGGCATCGCCCGGACGATGATGGAAGGCGAGCTGCGGCACGCGGTGCGTCTGGGCGTGCCGATCGCCGCGCTGACCGTCAGCGAGTCGACGCTGTACGGCCGATACGGGTTCGGACCGGCCGTGACGGCCGCCACGTGGACGATCGAGACACGGCGCGCAGGATGGGTCGGGCCCGAGGCCACGGGACGCGTGGACTACATCCCGCGGGAGCTGGCGCGCTCCCTCGCGCCGGGCCTGCACGAGCGCGTGCTGCGGTCGCGCCCCGGAGAACTGGCGATGCCGCAGTCGCACTGGGGACGCTTCACCGGCACCGACGCGGATGCGGAGAAGCCCGGTGCCGTCCGCGCCGTGCAGTACGCGGACGCGGCCGGCCAGGTGCAGGGCGTGGCGATGTACACGGTCACGGAGAACGAGGACGACTTCACGAAGGCCACCGCGCGGGTGCAGTACCTGCTCGCGACGGACGACGAGGCATACGCCGGTCTGTGGCGCTTTCTGCTGTCGCTGCCGCTGGTGGCGACGGTGACCGCCAGCGAGCTGTCGACGGATGAGCCGCTGCTGTGGATGATCGCCGACCAGCGTGCCGTCCGCATCAGCCTGACCGATCATCACTACGTCCGCATCCTCGATGTGCCGGGTGTCCTCGGTGCGCGCCGATACGCCTCGCCGGGCGAGCTCGTGCTCGAGGTCACGGACCCGCTCGGCATCAGCGAGGGGCGCTGGCTGCTCGAGGCGGCGGAGAACGGCGAGGGCGGGATCGTCTCGGCGGAGGGAGTCGATACCGGTGACGTGCCCGTGCTGCGCACGGGGACGACCGAGCTGTCGGCGATGTGCCTCGGGGGAGTGTCGCCGGCGGCGCTCGCCGCCGCCGGACGGATCGAGACGACCGATGTCGCGGCTGTTGCGCGCATGCTCGGCTGGCACGTGCCACCGCGGTTGAGTTTCTGGTACTGATCCGGCGCCGTCGGCGTGAAGGCCACGGCCCCGATGTCGGCACCCTGAGCTACGGTGGAGAACACGCGAGAGGCGACATGGGAGGAACGACCATGAGAGCACGACTCGGCGAGACCACCATCGCGACGGCAGACGACTCCGAGCTCGTCCGCATCGAAGGGAACTGGTACTTCCCGCCGCAGAGCGTCGATGCGGCGCTGCTGCAAGACAGCGACACCCCGTACACCTGTCCGTGGAAGGGCGAATGCCAGTACTACTCGGTGAAGATCGGCAACCAGATCCACAAAGACCTGGCCTGGGCCTACCCGACGCCGTATCCGAGCGCCATCGAGAAGGTCGGCACCGACTTCTCCGGCTACATCGCGTTCGCGCCCGAGGTGGAGGTCGGCGACTGACTCCGCCGGCCCGCCGGGGGAGTATCGCATGATCGAGTTCCGCGGCGTGACCAAGCAGTTCCCGGACGGCACCCGTGCCGTGCGGGACTTCGACCTGACCATCCCCGCGCACAAGACCACGGTGTTCGTCGGCTCGAGCGGCTGCGGCAAGACGACGCTGCTGCGCATGATCAACCGCATGGTCGATCCGACCTCGGGCGTCATCGAGATCGACGGCGTCGACATCGCGTCGAGACCCGCCGTCGCCCTGCGTCGCAGCATCGGCTACGTCATGCAGAACGCGGGACTCCTGCCGCACGAGACCGTCGAAGACAACATCGCGACGGTGCCGGTTCTGCAGGGGGCGAAGAGGCGGGATGCCCGGGCCCGGGCCCGGGAGCTGATGCACACCGTCGGCCTCGACGAGGCACTCGCCCGGCGCTATCCGAGCCAGCTCTCCGGCGGCCAGCAGCAGCGCGTGGGCGTCGCGCGGGGGCTCGCCGCCGACCCGAACATCCTGCTCATGGACGAGCCCTTCGGCGCCGTCGACCCCATCGTGCGCGCCGAGCTGCAGCAGGAGCTCATCCGCCTGCAGAGCGAGATCGGCAAGACCATCGTCTTCGTCACGCACGACATCGACGAGGCGTTCCTGCTCGGCGACCAGGTCGTCATCCTCGAGGTGGGCGCGCAGATCGCGCAGGTCGGCACGCCGAGCGCCATCATCGAAGAGCCCGCGTCCGCCTTCGTCGCGAGCTTCATCGGCGCTGATCGCGGCGCGCGCGCTCTGCGCGTGAAGCACACGCCGCGCGGCGCCGTCGTCGTCGACGCCCAGGGGCGCACGCAGGGCACGCTCGTCGAGGACGGGGCGTCCGGGTGAGCTGGATCGCCGACAACATCGGAATGATCCTCGAACTGTCGCTCGTGCACATCCAGCAGAGCGTCATCCCCATCGTGCTCGCCTTCGTCATCTCGGTCCCGCTCGGGTGGGTCGCATGGCGCTATCGGCTGCTGCACGGGCCGATCCTCGTGATCACCGGGCTGCTCTACACGATTCCTTCGCTCGCACTCCTCGCGCTTCTGCCCGTGTTCCTCGGCACCAGCTACATCAGCGACATCAACCTTCTCGTCGCCCTCACGATCTACGGCGTGGCGCTCATGGTGCGCTCGGTGGCCGACGGGCTCGGCTCGGTCGACGACGATGTGCGGCTCGCCTCGGTCGCGATGGGCTACGGGCCGTTCCGCCGGTTCTGGGCGGTGGACTTCCCGCTGGCAGGCCCCGTCATCCTCGCCGGTCTGCGCGTGATGGCCGCCAGCACGATCGGGCTGGCGACCGTCGGCGTCCTCGTCGGCGTGACCAACCTCGGCTACCTGTTCACCAACGGGCTGCAGCGGCGCATCCTCATCGAGGTGTTCGCGGGCATCGTCGCCGTCGTGATCATCGCGATCATCGTCGATGTGCTGCTCGTGCTCGCGGGCCGGCTGCTGATGCCCTGGGCGCGCCGGCCGCGCCGTCGTCGTGCGGCCGCGGTCGTCGCGCAGGAGGCGATCGCATGAGCTTCCTCATCGACGCGATCCGCTGGATCTTCGGCGGCGATCTCTCCGGCACCGACCCGATCCCGCTGGCCCTCGGCATCCACCTCCTCTACACGGCCGTCTCGGTCGCCGTGGCGATCGTCATCGCCGTCCCGATCGGCTGGCTCATCGGGCACACGGGGCGTGGTCGCGATGTCGCCGTCTCGGTCTCGGGAGCCGCGCGCGCCATCCCGTCTTTCGGGCTGTTCATCCTGCTCGTCCTGCTGATGGGCGTCATCCACAAGCCGGAAGCGGCCGTGGTCACCTTCGTGGTCCTGGGCGTTCCGTCCATCCTCGCCGGTGCATACTCGGGTTTCGAAGCCATCGACCGCGCCGTCATCGATGCGGGACGCGCGATGGGCATGACCGAGTGGCAGGTGCTGTGGCGCATCGAGGTGCCGCTCGGGATGCCGCTGCTGGTCGCCGGCGTCCGGTCGGCGGTCCTGCAGGTGGTGGCGACCGTGACGATCGCGGCCTACGTCGGCATCGGCGGCCTCGGCCAGTACATCATCGCCGGGATCCCGCTGCGGCAGCTGGAGATGGTGCTGGGCGGCGCGATTCTCGTCGCGGCGCTCGCGCTCGTGCTCGACGGCCTTTTCGCGCTGCTGCAGCGCGGCAGCGTGCCGCGCGGATTCCGTGCCGCGCGGCATCCCACCCGTTCGCGACCCGCGGTCGCGACTCCCTGAACCCCACGAACCCCCGAAGAAGGAGAAGCACCATGCTCCGTGTACGCAAGACCCTGACCCTCGCGGCCGTGATCGCGGGTGCCGCCCTGGCCCTGGCCGGCTGCTCATCGAACAACCCGCTCGACGAGGCGTCGGGCGATGCGACCGCCGACGCGTCGACGATCGTCGTCGGCTCGCAGTCGTACGCCTCGAACGAGATCATCGCCGAGACCTACGCGCAGGCGCTCGAAGGGGCGGGCCTGAAGGTCGAGCGCAAGTTCAACATCGGCCAGCGCGACGCCTACATGCCGGCCCTCGAGGACGGCGAGATCCAGCTGTTCCCGGAGTACACCGGCAATCTGCTGCAGTACCTCGACAAGAGCGCGACGGCGACCGCCCCCGATGAGGTCTATGCGGCGCTCAAAGATGCGATGCCCGACTCTCTGACGGTCCTCGATCAGGCAACCGCCACCGACCAGGACTCGTACACCGTCACGAAGGCGTTCGCCGACAAGTACCACCTCAGCTCGATCGCCGACCTGAAGAATGTGACCGAGAAGCTCACTCTCGGCGGCAACCCCGAACTCGCCGACCGGCCGTACGGTCCGAAGGGGCTGAAGAGCACCTACGGCATCGACATCGGGTTCAAGGCGACTGGCGACACCACCGTCGAAGACCTCGTCGCCGGCACGGTGAACGTCGCGGACGTGTACACGTCCGACCCGCGCATCAAGACCGACGACCTCGTCGTGCTGAAGGATCCGAAGGGTATGATCCTCGCCTCGAACGTCGTGCCCGTGGTCGCGACCTCGGTGCAGGGCAAGGTCGCCGACGTCATCAACGCGGTGCAGGCCAAGCTCACGCCCGAAGCGCTCGTCGACATGAACGTGCAGAACACCGTCGACAAGAAGTCGGCCGCCGACATCGCGAAGGCCTTCCTCGCCGACAACGGCCTGAAATAGCGCGCGAAACCTCCCGTCACCGCCGTCTCGAGGGGAGCACGGCTCGGCGGTGGCGGGAGGTTCCGACTTCTCTCAGACGGCCAGACCCCAGCCCAGCGAGAAGTTGAACGCGACGGCGACCATGAGGTACATCAGCCACAGCCCTGTGACGATGTGCCAGAAGCCGAGGGCGCGTTCGCCCCACTTCTGCCCGATCGCAGCGAAGAAGTCGGACAGATAGATGAGTGCCAGGCCGAGGAACAGCAGCCCCACCGGCCAGTCACCGGCCACGAAGAACACCACGAGGCCGACGACGGAGATGATGAAGAAAGCGACGCACATTCCCGCGTTCGGGCGAGGGTCGTGGCCGCGGTACCGGTTGAAGCCGATCGCGAACCAGTGGATGCCATACGCGGAGAACGCGAGCGCGGCCATGTACAGCGGTGCATCTTTGAACACTTGGAACCATGTCAGCCCGATGAACAGGATCGTCCCGGTCACGAACTGACAGAATCCCGGCAACCAGATGCCCCAGATCCCGGTGGCGCGGTCGACACCTTCGTCCCGCTTCGGCCACCCGAACAGCTCCTGCGGGCCGTAGATCAGGTAGCCGGTTCCGAGTCCGAAGAAACCGAGGGCCAGGGGTGGGAACATCGATACGGCGAATTGCATGATGAACCTTCTTAGATGAGGCTCCCCTCATCCACATGGTCCACCCGCGCCCGGCGGCGGTCAAGCACCCCGGACGGCGCGGCGATTCAGCCTTCGAGCGACTCCGACAGCTCGAGCCAGCGCTCTTCGAGCGTCGCGCTCTCGTCGGTGAGTGCGTCGCGGTCCTTCTGCAGGCGCATCAGCGTGTCGTAGTCGTCGTGGGCGCCGGCCAGCTTCTCGTCGACCGCGGCGATCTCCTTCTGCAGCTTCTGCAGGCGTCGATCGATCGCGGCGACCTCCTTCTCGGCGGCGCGTCGATCGGACCCGGTCAGGCCGGGAGCGGGTGCCGCGGCCGCGGCATCCCGCACCGTCGAGGCCGGCCGCGCCCGCTGATCCGCGCGCAGGTGCAGGTACTCGTCGACGCCGCCGGGCAGGTGCCGCAGCCGGTGGTCGAGGATGGCGTACTGCTGGTCGGTGACCCGCTCGAGGAAGTACCGGTCGTGCGAGACGACCAGGAGCGTGCCCGGCCACGAGTCGAGCAGCTCTTCCATCGCGGCGAGCATGTCGGTGTCGAGGTCGTTGGTCGGCTCGTCGAGGATGAGCACGTTCGGCTGGCTCAGCAGCACGAGCAGCAGCTGCAGGCGGCGCTTCTGGCCGCCGGAGAGATCCTTGACCGGGGTCGACAGCTGCACGCTCGCGAAGCCCATGCGCTCGAGCAGCTGCCCGGGCGTGAGTTCGGCGGCCTTGGAACCGGTGCCGAAGGTATAGGTGGTGCGCAGGCCCTCCAGCACGAGCCGCACCGGCTTGTGCAGGTGCTCGTCGAGCTCGTCCATGCGCTGCGAGAGGGCGGCGACTTGGACGGTCTTGCCATGCTTGACGCGCCCGGACGTGGGGGAGACGGTGCCGTCGACGAGGCCGAGCAGCGTCGACTTGCCCGCGCCGTTGACGCCGAGGACTCCGGTGCGCTCACCCGGCGCGATGCGCCACTCGACGTCGTGCAGCACCTCACATGCGTCGCCGGTGTCGGGGTCGGGATACGAGACGGAGGCGGCGAGCAGGTCGACCACGTCCTTGCCGAGGCGGGCTGTCGCCAGCGACTGCAGCGCCACCGAGTCGCGCAGCGGCGGCACGTCGGCGATGAGCTCGTTCGCGGCGTCGATGCGGAACTTCGGCTTCGACGTGCGCGCGGGCGCGCCGCGGCGCAGCCACGCGAGCTCCCGGCGCGCGAGGTTCTGCCGGCGCGCCTCGATCGCCGCCGCCTGCCGGTCGCGCTCCACGCGCTGCAGGATGTACGCGGCGTAGCCGCCCTCGAAGGGTTCGACGATCCGGTCGTGCACCTCCCAGGTGTCGGTGCACACCTCATCGAGGAACCAGCGGTCGTGCGTGACGACGAGGAGAGCACCGGCGTTCGCGGGCCAGCGGTTCTTCACATGCCGCGCGAGCCAGGAGATGCCCTCGACGTCGAGGTGGTTGGTGGGCTCGTCGAGCACGATCACGTCGAGATCCTGCGCGAGGAGCGCGGCGAGCGCGACGCGGCGGCGCTGGCCGCCGGAGAGCATGCCGATGCGGCCGTCCCACGGCAGATCCGATACGAGGCCCGCGATGATGTCGCGCACGCGCGCGTCGCCGGCCCACTCGTGCTCGGGCGCGTCGCCGACGATGGCGTGGCCGATGGTCTCTTCGTCGTCGAGCATGTCCTGCTGCTCGAGCACGCCGATGCGCACGCCGCCGCGCACCGTGACCCGCCCGCCGTCGGGCTCGACCCGTCCGGTGAGCATGCCCAGCAGCGACGACTTGCCGTCGCCGTTGCGGCCCACGATGCCGATGCGGTCGCCCTCGTCGACGCCGAGGCTGACGGCGTCGAAGACGACCCGGGTCGGATACTCCAGGTGCAGGGCCTCGGCCCCGAGAAGATGTGCCATATCCTTCCCAGGCTAGGGCACCGGGCTGTGCCGCCCTCTCAGCGTCGTCCGCTCAGATCACCGGCTCGACGGCGACGCGCACGGTGTCGCCCACCTCGACGCTCTCGCGTCGCCGGATCTCCTGCTTGATCGCGAAGACGTAGGTGCCGTCCGACTCGGGGAACAGCGAGGTCTGCCAGCGCGACGAACCGAGCGAGGCCGTGATCTTCACCGAGTCGAATCCGCCGCGCGGCAGCGGCATGTCGTGGATCTCGTCGGAGATGCCGGCGGGAACACGCGCGAACACCCACAGCTCGCGCCGCGCCGCCCAGCGGAAGAGCGTGGTCTCGAACTCGTATCGGATGCCCGGCATCCGCCCACTGTAGCCAGGGTCAGCCGCCTTCGCGCCGGGTGCCGCCGCAGCGCCAGCACGCGGTCCCGGGCGGGCCCTCGATCATCGCGCCGCAGTCCGTGCACAGCGCGGGCAGCCAGCAGGCGGCATCCCCGCCCATCTGTGCATCATCCACGCTCTGCAGCGGGGGCCGTCGGTCGTCTTCGCCCATGACTCCATCATGCGACGTCACACCGGGCCGGGGGCATCGATTCCGCTGATACGTTCGCACCATGACCGCCGATTCGCCCGCCCCTCTCACCGAGACCAGGGAGAGGGGGGTGGATGCCGCGGCCGCTGCGCCGTCGCACGTGATCGCGCACCCGCACGTGCTGTACGTCGGCACTCCGCCCTACCTCATCGGCTCGACGAATGCCGACGGCACGGCGAACCTGGCACCGGCGTCGTCGCACTGGGCGCTGGGTGACATGCTGTGCCTGGGGCTGGAGGCCGAGGGGCAGACGGCCCTGAACATCGCCGAGCGGCCGGGGATCACGATCAGCTTCCCGTCGGCACCGCTGTGGCCCTCTCTCGTGCGCCTGTCGCGCCTGACCGGCCGTACGCCGGTGCCCGCCGACAAGGCCGACCGGTACAGCTACGAGCCCGACAAGTTCGCGGCCGCACGCCTCACCCCGCAGCCATCCGACCTCGTGGACGCCCCGCGCGTGCTCGAGTGCGCGCTGCAGTTCGAGGCGGAGGTGCGCCGGATGACCCCGGGGCTGGACGGCAGCTACTTCATGGTCGAGGCCGAGGTGCTCCGCGTGCACGCCGATCCGGCGCTCGTTCCCGAGGGCACCGGCGAGATCGACCCGCGGCGGTGGCATCCGCTCGTGTACGCGTTCCGCCACTTCTTCGACCGCGGTGACGAGGTCGGCTGGCTGCCGTCGAGCCGGCTCGCCCCGTCACCGGTCATCGACTGACGGCGAAACCGCTCAGAGGTCGAAGCCGAGGCTGAGCTTGCGCAGGAGCGTCGCGAGCCGCTCGCGATCGGTGCGGGTGAGCCCCGCCAGCAGCACCGCCTCGGCGTCGACGAGGCGCGTGATCGCGGCATCCACCCGCGTCTTCCCGTCTCCGGTGAGCACGACGAGCACGCTGCGCCCGTCGGCCGGGTCGGCCTCGCGACGCACGAGCCGGCGCCCGACGAGCCGGTCGATGCGATTCGTCATCGTGCCCGACGACACCAGCGTCTGCTGCAGGAGCTGCTTCGGAGTGAGCTGGAACGGCTCGCCCGCGCGCCGCAGGGCCGACAGCACATCCCACTCCCACGGCTCGAGCTCGCTGCGGCGGAACGCATCGCGCCGCGAGTGGTCGAGATGGCGCGACAGACGGTCGACGCGCGAGAGCACCTCGAGGGGCGAGAAGTCGAGATCGGGCCGTTGCCGGTTCCACGCCTCGACGATCCGGTCGACCTCGTCATGCTCGTTCGCCATCCGTCCATTATCGCGAGGGATGCCGCGGCGCAGGCCGCGTGCACGCTCAGCCCGCGCGCCGGGTCATGGCAGACTTGACGTGGCCGCGGAAGCGGCGGTCCGCCGTGGTGTAATGGCAGCACGACAGCCTTTGGAGCTGTGAGGTCTAGGTTCGAGTCCTGGCGGCGGAGCATGACCGACACCCAACTCGCCATCGTCATCCTCGCCGCAGGGCAGGGCACGCGCATGAAGTCTTCGCTGCCGAAGGTGCTGCATCGCATCGGCGGTCTGCCACTGGTCGGTCATGTGCTCGGCACGGCGCAGGCGCTCGAGGCCACCGAGGTGCTCGTGGTGGTCCGCCACGAGCGCGACCAGGTCGCCGCCGCCGTCGCCGAGCTGGATCCCGCCGCGCGGGTCGTCGACCAGGACGAGGTGCCGGGCACCGGGCGTGCGGTGGAGGTCGCGCTCGCCGAGCTGGGCGGATTCGACGGCGACGTGCTGGTGCTGTCGGGCGACGTGCCGCTGCTGGACGCCGCGACGCTGAGCGCGCTGCTCGACGGGCACCGCGCCGCGCAGGCCGCGGTGACGCTGATGACCGCGGTCGTCGCCGACCCGCACGGCTACGGCCGGGTGATCCGCGACGCGGACGGCGACGTCGACCGCGTCGTCGAGCAGAAGGACGCCACCCCGGAGGAGACGGCGGTCACCGAGATCAACGCGGGCGTGTACGTGTTCCGCGCCGAGGCGCTGCGCACGCACCTGCCGGCTGTGGGCACCGACAACGCCCAGGGCGAGAAGTACCTCACCGACGTGCCCGCGCTCGTGCGCCGTGCCGGCGGCCGGGTCGCGGCATCCGTCGTCGACGACGTGACCGTGACGTACGGCGTCAACGACCGCGCGCAGCTGTCGGACGTGGGGCGGCTGCTGAACGCCCGCACCGTGCGCCGGTGGCAGCTCGAAGGCGCCACGATCATGGACCCGGCCACGACCTGGATCGATGTCACCGCGACCCTGGCGCCCGACGTGACCGTGCTGCCGAACACGCACATCCTGCGGGCGACGACCGTCGCCGAGGGCGCGATCGTCGGGCCCGACACGAGCCTGGTCGACTGCGAGGTGGGGGAGCGGGCGATCGTGCGACGCGCCGACGCCACCCTCGCGGTGATCGGCGCCGATGCGAACGTCGGACCCTTCGCCTACCTGCGCCCCGGCACCTATCTCGGTGACCACGGCAAGATCGGCACCTTCGTCGAGACCAAGAACTCGACCATCGGCGAGGGCAGCAAGGTGCCGCACCTCTCCTACATCGGCGACACCACGATCGGCCGGGGCGTGAACCTCGGCGCCGGCGCCATCACCGCGAACTACGACGACATCACCAAGCACCGCACCGAGATCGGCGACGAGGTGCACAGCGGGTCGCACAACGTCTTCGTCGCGCCCGTTAGGATCGGAGATGGCGCGAAGACCGGGGCGGGCGCCGTGATCCGCAAGGATGTGCCCGCCGGAGCCCTGGCCCTCAGCGTGGCCCCCCAGCGCAACATCGAGGGGTGGGTCGAGAAGAACCGACCGGGCACAGCGGCGGCGGATGTCGCCTCCCGGTCCGCACAGAAAGCGGGCGATGGGCCACAAGGACAAGAAGGTTGATCTCGATCGCGAGCGCGGGATAGCGCCGGGCCTGGTCGCCAAGACGAAGAAGCGCCTGGTCGTCGCGTCCGGGCGTTCGCACCGGGCTCTGGCCGCCGAGGTCGCCACGGCACTGGGCACCGAGCTCGTGCCCACCGAATACCGGACGTTCGCGTCGGGTGAGATCCTGACCCGCTTCGAGGTGTCGGTGCGCGGTTGCGACGTGTTCCTCGTGCAGTCGTTCGGGCCGCCCGTCAACGAGTGGCTCATGGAGCTGCTGATCATGCTCGACGCGGCCAAGCGCGCCTCGGCGAAGCGGATCACGGTCGTCGCGCCGTACTACCCGTACTCCCGCCAGGACAAGAAGGGCCGGGGGCGCGAGCCGATCAGCGCGCGTCTGGTCGCCGATCTGCTGAAGACGGCCGGCGCCGACCGCGTGATGAGCGTCGACCTGCACGCCGCGCAGATCCAGGGCTTCTTCGACGGCCCCGTCGACCACCTGTTCGCCAAGCCCGTGCTGCTCGATTACTTCACGCGCACGCTCAGCGAGGAGGACCGCGAGAAGCTCACGGTCGTCTCGCCCGACACCGGGCGCGTGCGCGTGGCCGATCAGTGGTCCGACTCGCTGGACGCGCCGCTGGCGATCATCCACAAGCGCCGCGACCCGAACGTCGCGAACCAGGTCACGGTCAACGAGATCGTCGGGCGCGTACGCGGCCGCGTGTGCCTGCTCGTCGACGACATGATCGACACGGGCGGCACGATCCTGAAGGCCGCCGAGGCGCTCAAGGCGAACGGCGCCGAGCGCGTCATCGTCGCGGCCACCCATCCGGTCTTCAGCGATCCGGCCGTCGAGCGCCTGCAGAACGAGGTCATCGACCAGGTCGTGGTCACCGACACGATCCCGCTGCCGGAGGACAAGGTCTTCCCGACCCTGACGGTCCTCCCGATCGCGCCGCTGCTGGCGCGGGCGATCCATGAGGTGTTCGTCGACGGATCGGTGACGAGCATGTTCAACGGCGAGGCGTGAGACCTGCCGCAGACCAGACGGGACGAAGGGCGGTCGGCATGGTGCAGCCGGCAGTGCAGAACAGGCCTTACGCGCAGACGGTCGACGACGTCGTCGTCGCACTGGACGCCGACCTCGCCGGGCTGAGCTCTGCACAGGCCGGAGCGCGGCTGGCCGAGGGGGGCCCGAATCTGCTGCCCGAGCCCAAGCGCAAGCCCGCCCTCGTGCGGTTCCTCCTGCACTTCAACGACACGCTGATCTACATCCTGTTGGGCGCCGCCGTGATCAAGGCGATCATGGCCGACTGGCTCGACTTCTGGGTGATCGTGGCCGTGGCCGTGATCAACGCGGTCATCGGCTATGTGCAGGAGGGGCGTGCTGAGAAGGCACTCGCCGGGATCCGCGGGATGCTGTCGGCCGATGCCTCGGCGCGGCGCGACGGCGGTTGGCAGACCGTGCCGGCGGCCGACCTGGTGCCCGGTGACGTCGTCCGGCTCGCGCCGGGCGATCGGGTGCCGGCCGATGTGCGCCTGTTCCAGACCTCGCAGCTGCGCATCGACGAGTCCGCCCTGACCGGCGAGTCGGTGCCCGCCTCGAAGGACGCCGAGCCGGTGCCCGCGGATGCCGGCATCGGCGACCGGCACTCGATGGCGTTCTCGGGCACGATCGTGTCGGCCGGGCAGGGCCGGGGCATCGTGACCGGCACCGGCACGCGCACCGAGATCGGGACGATCCAGACGCTCGTGGGCGAGGCGGGCACGCTCGACACCCCGCTGACGACGCAGCTCGACGACTTCGGCCGAAAGCTGACGCTGATCATCCTCGGCATGGCCGCGCTCATGCTGGCGATCGGCCGGTTCGTGCATCAGATGCCGTTCGGCGACCTCATCTCGGCGACGATCGGCTTCGCCGTGGCCGCGATCCCCGAAGGCCTTCCCGCGCTCGTGACGATCACGCTGGCGATCGGCGTGCAGCAGATGGCCAAGCGCAACGCGATCACCCGCAAGCTGCCCGCGGTCGAGACGCTCGGCTCGGTGACCACGATCTGCTCCGACAAGACGGGAACGCTCACCCGCAACGAGATGACCGTGCGTCGCATCATCACCCCGCTCGCGTCGTACGACGTGAGCGGTCTGGGCTACGCCCCCGAGGGCGAGATCACGCGCGCCGACGCGGGCGATGGCGACGTCGCGGGCGACGGGGGAGACCTCGCGGCCCTCCTGGCCGTCGCGAACCTCTGCAACGACGCCCACATCGTCTCCGACGACGATGCGCCCGGCCACTGGACGCTGGTCGGCGAGCCCACCGAGGGCGCGCTGAAGACCGTCGCGATGAAGGGCGGCGTGCGCTCGGCCGGGACCGCCCGCGTCGCGGTGCTGCCCTTCGACTCCACGAACAAGCTCATGGCCACCCTCAACGCGTCGGCCGACGGATCGCGGGCGATCCTGGTCAAGGGTGCGCCCGACCGCCTCCTGCGCCGTGCGCACACGCAGCGCGGAGCGCACGGTCGCGAGCCCCTGAACGTCCTGCACTGGGAGGACGTCATCGCGGACCTCAGCGGTCAGGGCCTGCGCGTGCTCGCCGCCGCGCGGCTGCCCGCGGCATCCGACACCGCCGACATCGTCCTCGATGACCTGCACGATCTCGAGTTCCTCGGGGTGTGGGGCATCCTCGACCCGCCGCGCCCGGAGGCCGTCGAAGCCATCGCCGACTGCCATCACGCCGGCATCCGGGTGAAGATGATCACCGGCGACCATGCCGGCACGGCGCTGGCGATCGCGCGCGAGATGAATCTCGTGGACGCGCCCGACGCCCCGGTGCTCACCGGCACCGAGCTCGAGGCCATGTCGCAGGAGCAGCTCAAGGAGGTCGTGCGCGACGTCGACGTGTACGCGCGCACCAGCCCCGAGCACAAGATCCGCATCGTTCGCGCCCTGCAGTCGCACGGCGAGGTCGTCGCGATGACCGGCGACGGCGTCAACGACGCCCCGGCGCTCACCCGTGCGGACGTGGGCATCGCCATGGGCATCAAGGGCACCGAAGCGACCAAGGAGGCCGCCGAGATCGTCCTCGCCGACGACAACTTCGCGACGATCCGCAGCGCGGTGCGCGAGGGCCGGCGCATCTACGACAACCTCCGCAAGTCCGTCGTCTTCCTGCTGCCGACGAACGGTGCGCAGTCGCTGGTCATCCTGGTGGCGATCGTGTTCGGGTTCGTGCTGCCGCTCACGCCCGTGCAGGTGCTCTGGGTGAACATGGTGACGGCGCTCACGCTGTCGCTGGCCCTCGCGTACGAGCCCGCCGAGCGCGGCATCATGTCCAGGCCGCCGCGAAAGCCCGGCGGGTCGATCGTGTCGCTGCGTGAACTCGGCTTCGTGCTCATCGTGTCGGTGCTCATCGGCGGCGCCACGCTCGCGGTGTTCTACGGGGTGGCCGCGACGGGCGTGGACATCGACTACGCGCGCACCGAGGCGGTGGCGATGCTCGCCCTCGGCCAGCTCGCCTACCTGCTGAACTGCCGGTTCCTGTCGCGGTCGAGCCTGTCGCTCGACGCGGTGCGCGGCAACCCCGTCGTGTGGTGGTCGGCGCTGGCCCTCGTCGTGCTGCAGCTGGTGTACACGTACGTGCCGTTCATGAACGATCTCTTCGGCTCGCGTCCGCTGGCAGTCTGGTCGTGGGCGCTGCCGATCGTGCTGTCGATCGTCGTCTTCCTCGCCGTGGAGGGCCTCAAGGCCATCCGTCGGCGCGGCGGCTCGGCGGTGGCGGCGTGATCGCGGCGCTCACGGCGTGGTGGAACCGCGTCTTCGCGGTCCTCGGCCGCGTGTCGATGTACCGCCTCGCCCTGCTGAGCGTCGGCGTGCTCGCGGCGGTGGCCTTCCTGCTGTCGCTGGCGGAGCTGGCAGGTCCCTCATGGATCGAGATCCTCGCGACGGCCGCCGTGCTGGTCGCGGTGTGCACGGCGGTGGATGCCGCCTCCCAGCGTCTGCTGAAGCTGCCGTGGCGTGTGGAGTCGTCCCTGATCACCGCCGGCATCCTGCTGTTCGTGCTGCGGCCGAGCGCCACGGTGCTGGGGCTGGTGGGCATCGCGATCGCCGGGGCCGTGGCATCCGTCTCGAAGTACGTCCTGGCCTGGCGCGGGCGGCACGTGTTCAACCCCGCGGCGGTGGGGGCGACCGTGCTCACGCTCATCTCGGCGACCAGCGGCGTCGCCGAGCTCGGCTACTCGTCGTGGTGGGTCGGCTCGCCACTGTTCGGGCCCATCGTGCTGCTGCTGGGCGTGATCCTGGTCTGGCGCACCGAGAAGCTGCGGGTGATCGCTCTGTTCTGGGTCGTCGCGATCGCCGTCGGGGTGGTCGCGGTGGCCACGCAGTACGCGCAGCAGGGCGTCCCGATGGAGGTCTGGACGCTCGTCGGCCAGCAGCTGTGGTCGTCGCCTGTGCTGTTCCTCGGGGCGTTCATGCTCTCCGAGCCCCTGACCCTGCCGCCACGCCGCTGGCAGCAGCTGATCGTCGCCGTCGTCGTCGGCGTGCTCGTGGGGTGGGCGCCGCTGTTCGGCACGTTCCCGGTCGGGCTCGGTCAGGAGCGTGCGGTGCTCATCGGAAACCTCATCGCGTTCGCCTTCGCGGTCCGTGCCGCCGTGCGTCTCGTGTTCGAGGGGCGCGTGCAGCTGACGCCCACGGTGCGCGCACTCACCTTCCGCGCCAGTCGCGGGTTCGGCTTCACGGCGGGCCAGTTCCTCGAGCTCGACGTGCCGCACCGGCACCCCGACGCGCGCGGCACCCGCCGCGAGTTCAGCATCGTCTCGGCACCCGAAGACCTGCCGACCGTGCGCATCGCGTTCCGCGACGGAGGCGGGCCGCAGTCGAGCTTCAAGAAGGCGCTGGCGGCCGTCGAGCCGGGGCAGGCGCTGGCGGTGACCGGCGTGTGGGGCGACTTCGTGCTGCCCCGGCACTCCCGCGACCCCCTGCTGATGGTCGCCGCCGGAATCGGCGTGACGCCGTTCATCTCCCACCTGCGGCACCTGACGCAGACCGGACAGCATCGTGACGCGGTCGTCGTGTACGTGGCGCGGGATGCTGCCGAGCTGGCGTTCCGCGACGACCTCGAGCAGTCGGGGGTGAGGGTCATCGCCTTCACCCGCGACGAACCGGCCGACATGCCGGAGAACTGGTTCTGGGCGCAGGGGGCGCGACTGGACGCCCAGACGCTGCGCCGGGCGGTCCCCGACATCGGCGAGCGGCACGCGTACGCGTCGGGGCCCGCGGGCCTGCTCGCCGATCTCGCGCCGACGCTGCAGCAGGCGCGGTCGATCACGACCGACGCGTTCAGCGGCTACTGATCCTGCGACTCCGGGGGAGTCGCAGCGGACGGGTCGGCGGGCCGCGCCGACAGTCGCACTTCGAACGTGGTGTCGCCCGGAACACTCGTGACGCTGATCGTGCCGTGGTGGGCGTCCACGATCGCCTTGGCGATCGAGAGGCCCAGCCCGGTGCCGCCCGTCTTGCGAGCGCGCGACCCGTCGGCCCGGGCGAACCGCTCGAACAGCTCGCCGGCGACCGAGGGGTCGATGCCGGGGCCGTCGTCGTGCACGCTGAGCACGGCATCCTGCCCGTCCCGCTCCACACGCGTGGTCACCGTCGTCCCCGCCGGCGTGTGGGTGCGCGCGTTGGCCAGCAGGTTCGCGATGACCTGATGCAGACGCGCGGTGTCGCCGGCCACCACGACGGGCTCCTCGGGCACGTCGACGATCCAGTGGTGATCGCGACCGGCGACCTGGGCGTCACCCGTCGCCTCGACGGCGAGACGGGTCAGGTCGACGGCGCCGTAGACGAGCTCCTTGCCCTCGTCGAGCCGGGCGAGCAGCAGCAGGTCTTCGACGAGCGCGGTCATGCGCAGGGACTGCGCCTGGATGCGCTCGAGCGACTGCTGGGTCGTCTCGCCCAGCGCGGGATCGCGCAGCGACAGCTCGGAGTAGCCGCGGATCGACGCCAACGGCGTGCGCAGCTCGTGGCTCGCGTCGGCGACGAAGCTGCGCATGCGCTCCTCGTTGCGTTGACGGGCCTGCAGCGAGGCCCCGACATGGTCGAGGAGAGTGTTCAGCGCGGTGCCGACGCGGCCGATCTCGGTGGCGGCGTCCGCATCGGCCACCGGGACCCGCTCGGCGATCGACACCTCGCCCTCGGACATCGGGAGGGAGGCGACGCGGGTGGCGGTGTCGGCCACCGTGCGTAGGGGCTGGAGACCGCGGCGGATCACGATGGCGATCGCGGCCGCGAGGAGCAGCAGGCCTCCGAGGGTGACCAGGCCCACCGTGGTCAGGATCTGGGTGATGGTCTGGCTGACCTCCGTCAGCGGCAGTCCGCCCGCGATGGCATAGGTGTTGCCGGCGACGCCGGTGAGCATGCGGAAGGTGCCGATCGACTCGACCGACACGGTCGCCATGCGCGAGTGCTGCAGGGGAGTGACGATCTGCTCGACCTGACGCGCCGTGAGCTGCTGCACGTCGCCGTCGTCGGTGACATAGGCGCCCGTGGGCACGCCGCCGGGTTCGCTGACCACCAGCAGAAAGCCGGGTCGGCGCGGCGAATTCTCGAGCGTGTCGTACGCGATGCCCGAGCTGTCGGTGAGGCTCGGCCGCGGGATGCGCAGGCTGCTGACGGCCTCCTGCACCTTGTTGTCAAGGTTCTGCTGCAGGATGCCGCCGAGGATCGCGCTCGTGGCCAGGGCCACCGCGACGAGGATCAGGGCGACGATGCCGATCACGGTGGCCATGAGCCGCGTCTGCAGATTGAGGTGCCGCCGAGGCCGCCGGGACCTCCGCGGCACGGCGGACGTCTGGGTCACTGCGGGGCTTTGATCATGTAGCCCACGCCGCGCACGGTGTGGATGAGCGGCTCGTACCCCTGGTCGATCTTCTTGCGCAGGTACGAGATGTACAGCTCGACGACGCTGGAGCGCCCGCCGAAGTCGTAGTTCCACACCCGGTCGAGGATCTGCGCCTTGGAGACGACGCGGCGCTGGTTGCGCATGAGGTACCGCAGCAGCTCGAACTCGGTGGCCGTGAGCTCGATCTCGCGCCCGGCGCGCTCGACCTCGTGGCTGTCCTCGTTCAGCGACAGGTCGCCGACGCGCAGGATCGGCTCGGCCTCGGCCGACTGTGCCGTGCCGGCGCGGCGCATGAGCCCGCGCAGCCGCGCCACGACCTCTTCGAGGCTGAACGGCTTGGTCACGTAGTCGTCGCCGCCGGCGGTCAGCCCCGCGACCCGGTCGCCGACCGAGTCCTTCGCGGTGAGGAAGAGCACCGGCACATTGTTGCCGCTGTGTCGCAGACGCTGCAGCACGCTCATGCCGTCGAGGTCGGGCATCATGATGTCGAGCACCATGGCGTCGGGCGTGAAGTCACGTGCGGCCTGCAGCGCCTCGAACCCGGAGGCAGCCGTCTGCACGTCCCAGCCCTCCATGCGCAGCGCCATCGACAGCAGGTCGGTGAGCATCTGCTCGTCGTCGACAACGAGGATGCGCGGGGCGGAGCCGTCGGCGCGCTGGAGCGAGGTTCCCGAAACTGTCATGGTCATGCCTCGATTCTCCTGGGCCGACTGTGAGGGACCTATGGCAAACACTATGCCGTTCCTGTGAATCGCGGTAGATCGGATCCCGATGACCGTCGCCTAGGGTGTTCGACATGGGCAGCATCTCCTGCGGCGTGTACGTGGACGGCCGTCGCGTGGCATCCGGCACGGATCCGGCTGCCGCCCTCGCCGCCGCCGACAGAGAGGGCGGGATGCTGTGGGTCGGGCTGGACGCCCCGAGCGAGAGCGAGCTCACCGACATCGCGTCCCTGCTGGATCTGAACCACCTCGCCGTGCGCGACTGCCTGCGCGGCAATCAGCGCAGCAAGCTCGAGGACTACGGGGCGATGCACTACCTGGTGCTGCACCCCGCGCGCTATCACGACGACACGGAGACCGTCGAGCGCAGTGAGGTCGCCCTCTTCGTCACCCGGGATCGGATCGTCTCGGTGCAGCCGGACGGCTTCATCGACCAGGATGACGTGCGCTCCAGGCTCGAGGATCGCCCCGAGATCCTCGCGAAGGGCACGCGCAGCGTGGTGTGGATGGTGATGGAGGCCGCGCTGGCCGGCTACGGGCCGGTGCTGGACGGCGTCGAGAACGACATCGACGAGATCGAGGAGCAGCTGTTCACCGGCGACCCGGACGTCTCCAAGCGCATCTTCAAGCTCCAGCGCGAGGTCATCGAGCTGCAGCACGCCACCGCGCCGCTGCCCGACATGATCGATCGGATCGGACAGTTCGCGGCCGACGAGGCCGGACACCGCCCCGTACCCGCGTTCGGTGAGCTCGGCGATGCGGCCCGGCACGTGTCCGATCGCGTGGAGGCATTCCGCAACACGCTCGCCTCGGCGCTGAGCGTGCATGCGACGCTCGTCGAGCAGGAGAACAACGAGGCCATGCGCCGGATGACCGAGACCGGCCTCGCGCAGAACGACCAGGTGAAGAAGATCTCGTCCTGGGCGGCGATCCTCGTGGCGCCGACCCTCGTGGGCACGGTCTACGGTATGAACTTCAGCGACATGCCCGAGCTGCACTGGGCGTGGGGGTACCCGGCGGCGCTGGGGCTCATGCTGGCCTCCAGCGTGGTGCTCTATGTGGTCTTCAAACGCAAGGACTGGCTCTGAGGCGTCACGACCGGCGAGGCGCCAGCAGGAACGCCAGCAGCAGCATGAGCAGCATGCCGATGACGGCCCCCAGGGTGTTCGCCACGATGTCGCGCACATCGGGCACGCGGGTGCTCAGCAGCAGCGCCTGCGTGCTTTCGATGGCGGTGCTGACGAGTGCACCGAGGACCGGCGCCGACCACCACCCGCGCACGCCGAACCACAGCACCGCGAGGATGCCCAGGGGCACGAACATCGCGACGTTGGCGGCGAACTCGACGCGGTCGAAGGTGATCCAGGCCGTCGACGCGTGTTCGGCGAACCACGCGAGCAGGCGGTCCAGGCCCGTCGCGATGTCCGAGCCGTACGGCTGCGCGCGCAGCGTCATCCATCCGACCGCCCAGAGGTAGCCGAGCGTCAGCGCGGTGAGCACGAGCCGGGCGGCGGTGCGCTGCACGCGCATCGCCGCCGTGGGCCGTGTCATGCTCAGTGCGTGTCCTCCGCGGAGACCTCGGACCGGTCGCCCGACCACAGCGTGTGGAACGTGCCATCACGGTCGGTGCGGCGGTACGTGTGCGCGCCGAAGAAGTCGCGCTGGCCCTGGATGAGCGCGGCCGGCAGGCGGTCGGCGCGCAGGCCGTCGTAGTACGCGAGCGACGACGAGAAGGCGGGGGAGGGGATGCCGCTGGCCGCGGCCGTGGCGACGATGCGGCGCCACGCGTCCTGTGCGCGCTCGAGGGCCGCCACGAAATACGGCGCCGTGAGCAGCACCTGCAGATCGGGCTGCTCGGCGTACGCGTCGGAGATGCGGTTGAGGAACTGGGCGCGGATGATGCAGCCGCCGCGCCAGATCTTGGCCACCGCGCCCAGGTCGATGCTCCAGCCGTACTGGGCGGCGCCCGCACGGATCTCGTCGAAGCCCTGCGAATACGCGACGATCTTCGAGGCGAACAGCGCCAGGCGCACGTCCTCGATGAATGCGTCGGCGTCGGCGACCTGCAGCTCGTCGGCCGGGCCCGGCAGGTTCGCGGCGACGGCCCGCTGCTCGGGGTGGCTCGACAGCGACCGGGCGAACACGGCCTCGGCGATGCCGGAGACCGGCACGCCCAGGTCGATCGCGGTCTGCACCGTCCAGCCACCGGTGCCCTTGGCGCCGGCCTGGTCGACGATGACGTCCACCAGAGGCGTGCCGGTCGCGGCATCCTGCTGCCGCAGCACCTCCGCGGTGATCTCGATGAGATACGAGTCCAGCTCGCCGCTGTTCCACTGCGCGAACACGTCGGCGATCTCGGCGGGCGTCTTGCCGGTGCCGCGACGGATGAGGTCGTAGGCCTCGGCGATGAGCTGCATGTCGGCGTACTCGATGCCGTTGTGCACCATCTTCACGAAGTGGCCGGCGCCGTCGTGGCCGACGTGCGTCACGCACGGCTCACCCTCGGCGACCGCGGCGATGGACTTGAGGATCGGGCCGAGGGTCACCCACGACTCGTCGGAGCCGCCGGGCATCAGCGACGGGCCCAGCAGAGCACCCTCCTCGCCGCCCGAGACGCCCATGCCCACGAAGTTGATGCCGGTGGAGCGCACCGCCTTCTCGCGGCGGATGGTGTCGGTGAACAGGGCGTTGCCGCCGTCGACGATGATGTCGCCGGGTGCGAAGACCTTCACCAGCTCGTCGATGACCGCGTCGGTGCCGGCGCCGGCCTTGACCATGATGACGGCGGTGCGCGGCACGGTGAGCGACGCGGCGAACTCCTCGTAGGAGAACGAGGGGACGAAGCCGGCCTCGGGGTGCTCGGCGAGCAGTTCGTCGGTCTTCGCACGGCTGCGGTTGTAGACGGCCACCGTGTTGCCCTCGCGCGACGCGAGGTTGCGGGCGAGGTTCGACCCCATGACGGCGAGTCCGATGACTCCGATGTTGGCAGTGGCTGTGGGCACAGTGCTCTCCTTGATAGTGAGGGGCGGGGTCCCTCCCAGAGTACTGGGCGAGGCACCGGCACGCGCCCGTGAGTGTTTCTGTTGCGTTACAAGCCGGTACCGAACATGGCGAATCGCCCGTGACGATGTGCGTTTCGGCAGATCGCGCGGTAATCTCTTGCCCACCCAGTCCACGGTTGTACAGGGTCGCTGTGTCCGCACCCGGCCGTGGGCCCGATTTCGGAAGGCAATCACATGTTGCGAAAGACAGCGCTGGCAGGCGTCGCGGCAGCCGCGACCCTGCTCATGCTCGCGGGCTGTGCCAATCAGCCCGGCGCCACCTCCACCGGAGGTTCCGGCGACGACGGAGGCAGCGGAAAGGTCGACATCCCGGCGATCACCTCCATCGAGACACCCGCGAACGCTGTTCTGCCCGCCGGCAGCGGCAACGCCAAGTGTGATGGGCTCACGATCGCGTACGTCGGCGCCGAGACCGGCCCGAACGCGCAGCTCGGCATCAACATCTACAACGGCGTGCAGCTGGCGATCAACCAGCACAACGAGGCCAACCCCGACTGCCAGATCGCGTTCAAGAAGTTCGACACCGAGGGCGACCCGAACAAGGCGACCGGCCCGGTGACCCAGGCGGTCAACGAGAAGGACATCGTCGGCGTCGTCGGCCTGCCGTTCTCGGGCGAGTCGAAGGCCACCGGCAACATCTTCGACCAGCAGGGCCTCGTGCACATCACGCCGGCGGCCACCAACCCCGACCTGACCAAGAACGGCTGGAAGACCTTCTTCCGCGGCCTGGGCAACGACTCGGTCCAGGGCCCGGCTGCGGCGGAGTTCATCACCGACAAGCTGAAGGCCAAGAAGGTCTACCTGGTGCAGGACGACTCCGACTACGGCATCGGCCTGGCCAAGACGACCTCCGACGCGCTCGGCTCGGCGCTGGTCGGCACCGACAAGGTGACCACCGGCCAGAAGGACTTCTCGGCCGTCGCCTCGAAGATCATCAACGCCCAGCCTGACGCCGTCTACTACGCCGGCTACTACGCCGAGGGTGCGCCCTTCCTGCAGCAGCTCGTCAACAAGGGCTACACCGGCACGTTCGTCGGCCCCGACGGCGTGAAGGACGACCAGTTCATCAAGCTGGCCGGTGACGCCTCCGACGGCGCGTACTTCACCTGCCCCTGCATCCCGGGTGAGCTGATCCCGTCGTTCGCCGACGCCTACAAGAAGCTGACGAACGCCGAGCCGGGCACCTACTCGGTCGAGGGTTACGACGCGACGACGATCCTCCTCGCCGGGATCGACGCGGGCAAGCAGACCCGTGCTGACCTGCGTGACTGGGTCGCCTCGTACGACGCCGACGGACTGAGCAAGCACTACAAGTGGGATTCCACGGGTGAGCTCGCCGCCCCGGCTGTCTACGGCTACAAGGTCCAGGACGGCAAGATCGTGCCGATCGGGGTCATCGGCCAGTGACGGAGCGCTGCGGCGCCGACAGCATGTCGGCGCCGCAGCCTCTTTCCGGCACCTTCCCCGTCCCATCCCGCGCGACGCGTCGCCCGAACCGTAGCGGAGCCTGAATGCTTGATCTGCTCCTGATCACCAGCCACCCGGTCCTCGACAACTCCTGGATCAATTTCGATTTCGATTCCCTTCTCCAGAATTTCTGGAGCGCCACCTTCGACGGCCTCACGTTCGGTGCCATCTACGGCCTGATCGCCGTCGGCTACACGCTCGTCTACGGTGTTCTGAACCTCATCAACTTCGCCCACTCCGAGGTGTTCATCGTCGGCGCCTACGGCGTGGTCATGACCCTCACCGCCCTCGGCTTCGGTCCGAGTGCGCCGACCATCGGCATCTGGGCGATCATCGGCGATCTGCTGCTGGCGATGATCGTCGGCATGATCTGTTCGGCGCTGATGGCGGTCATCCTCGAACGCGTCGCGTACCGGCCGCTGCGGCGTCGCAATGCTCCACGCCTCGCGTTCCTGATCACCGCCATCGGTGCGTCATTCGCCGTCCAGTACCTGATCTTCGTGATCCGCGGTGCGAACGCCGAGCCCGCTGTGACGATGTTCGTCAACAAGCCCGTGTTCAACGTGTTCGGCACGATCATCTTCAGCCAGCAGATCATCATCGTGATCGCGGCCATCATCCTGATGGTGGCCACCGACCTGTTCATCCGCCGTGGGCGCACCGGTCGCGGCATCCGTGCCGTCGCGCAGGACCCCGACACCGCGACGCTGATGGGCGTGAACAAAGAGCGCATCATCCTCATCACGTTCATCCTCGGCGGTCTGCTGGCCGGTGCCGCCGCGCTGTTCTACGTGATGCTGGTGCCCTCCGGCGTCATCTACAACGGCGGGTTCATCCTCGGCATCAAGGCGTTCGCCGCCGCCGTCCTCGGTGGCATCGGAAACGTCCGCGGAGCGCTGCTCGGCGGTCTGCTGCTGGGCGTCATCGGCAACTACGGGCAGATTCTGCTCGGTGACTCGCAGTGGGCGGACGTCGTGGCCTTCGTGGTCCTGGTCCTCGTGCTGCTGGTGCGCCCGACCGGGATCCTGGGCACGACCCTCGGAAGGAGCCGCGCATGAGCACCTCCTCAGACGGACCCCGCGTCATGCCCGATGCGGAATCCGCGCGCGAGGTCGTCGAGACCGAGTCCGTCGTCGTGAAGCGGCGCGGCCCGTTCGTCGGCCTGCGTGAGAAGTGGGACGGGCTGCCCCGCCAGGGGCAGTGGGCGTGGATGCTGATCGTCGTGGCGATCGCGTACTGCCTGCCGTACCTCAACTTCTTCCCTCTCACCACCGAACCGGGCAACGACTGGCCGCTGGCGTGCTTCGCCATGGCCGTCTACGCGCTGGTCGCGGTCGGCCTGAACGTCGTCGTCGGCTATGCGGGCCTGCTCGACCTGGGCTACGTCGCGTTCTTCGCGGTTGGCTCGTACACCGCCGCGCTGCTGACCAGCCCCGACTCGCCGCTGTTCAAGATCCCGTACCTGTGGACCCTGCCGGTCGGCATGGCCGTCACGATGGTCTTCGGCGTGATCCTGGGCGTGCCGACGCTGCGTCTGCGCGGCGACTATCTCGCCATCGTCACGCTCGGCTTCGGCGAGATCGTGCGTATCCTCGCCACGATCATCCCGGCCATGAAAGGTCAGGTCGGTTTCCAGAACGTGGGACACCCTCCGGGGGTCGCCGAGAATGGCATCCCGATCTTCGCCAACTCCAACGGTACGCCGTGGTACTGGCTGACGATCACGATCATCATCATCGTGATGCTGCTGGTCGGCAACCTCGAGCGCAGTCGGGTCGGGCGCGCGTGGATCGCCATCCGCGAGGACGAGGATGCCGCCGAGACCATGGGCGTGCCCACCTTCAAGTACAAGGTGTGGGCCTTCGCGATCGGTGCGAGCGTCGGCGGCCTGTCGGGCGCCCTGTTCGCCGGCCAGGTCGGCTTCGTGAACAACCAGAAGTTCGACGTGCAGACCTCGATCCTCTTCCTCGCCGCCGTCGTGCTCGGCGGTACCGGAAACAAGGTCGGTGCTCTGCTCGGCGGCGCGATCGTGGCGTACATCCCGCTGCGCTTCACCGCGATCGCCGACTACAAGTACCTCATCTTCGGCGTGGCGCTCGTGGTCCTGATGATCTACCGGTCGCAGGGCCTCGTCCCGGCGAAGATCCGCCTGCTGGCCTACGGACGCAAGGCGCTCCACCGCGATGCGCCACCGGAGAAGACCTCTGTCAGACCGGGCGAGACGACGGAAGGAGCGACGTCGTGACGGATGCGGCATCCACCCCCGACGAGTCGTTCGACGACCCGACCCTCGTAGAAGGCGCCGAGGCAGAGCGCGACATCGCCGTCGACGTCGGCGACGTGCTCGTCGAGGTGCGCGACCTGACGATGCGCTTCGGGGGCCTCCTGGCCCTCGACAGCATCTCGTTCGACATCAAGCGTGGTGAGATCCTGGGTCTCATCGGCCCGAACGGCGCGGGTAAGACGACCTGCTTCAACGCGATGACCGGTGTCTACAAGCCGACCAGCGGCGACGTGCTGCTGGAGGGCAAGTCGCTGAAGGGGCGCAAGCAGCACCAGATCACGCGACTGGGCCTGGCGCGCACGTTCCAGAACATCCGCCTGTTCGGCGAGATGACCGCGCTCGAGAACGTCGTGGTGGGGCTCGACGCCCGGCACCGCACCTCTGTGCCCGGGGCACTGCTGCGGCTCCCGCGCCACATCCGCGAGGAGAAGACGGCCATCGACCGCGCCATGGCGCTGCTCGAGTTCGTCGGCATCGACCAGCACGCCGAGAAGCGCGCGCGAGAGCTGTCGTACGGCTCGCAGCGGCGCCTCGAGATCGCGCGGGCGCTGGCGACCGACCCGAAGCTGCTGTGCCTGGACGAGCCGGCCGCCGGCTTCAACCCCGCAGAGAAGGAAGAGCTCATGGAGCTCATCCGCACCATCCGCGACGAGGGCTACACCGTGCTGCTCATCGAGCACGACATGAAGCTCGTGATGGGCGTCACCGACCGCATCGTGGTGCTCGAGTTCGGAAAGAAACTGGCGGATGACGTGCCCCACGCCATCCGCAACGACCCGCGGGTGATCGCCGCATACCTGGGAGAGCCCGAAGATGACGTTGCTTGAGCTGAAGGACATGTCCGTCCACTACGGGCGGATCCAGGCGATCCACGACATCTCGTTCAGCGTCGAGCAGGGCGAGATCGTCTCGCTCATCGGCGCGAACGGCGCGGGCAAGACCACGACGATGCGCACGATCTCGGGGCTGCTGAATCCCTCGAGCGGATCGATCCACTTCGAGGGCGAAGACATCACCAAGACCAAGGCGCATCTGCGCGTGGTGCGCGGCATCTCGCAGGCCCCCGAGGGCCGCGGGATCTTCCCGGGCATGACGGTCGAGGAGAACCTCGACATGGGCACGTTCGGCCTGAAGACGCGCGCGCACGTGGACGAGTCGTTCGACCGCGTCTACTCGCTGTTCCCGCGCCTTGCGGAGCGCCGCAAGCAGTTCGGCGGCACCATGTCGGGCGGCGAGCAGCAGATGCTCGCCATCGGCCGTGCGCTCATGTCGCGCCCGCGGCTGCTGCTGCTCGACGAGCCGTCGATGGGGCTCGCGCCGCAGTTCATCCGGCAGATCTTCTCGATCATCACCGAGATCAACGAGCAGGGCACGACGATCCTGCTCGTGGAGCAGAACGCCAATCAGGCGCTGGCGCGGGCGCACCGGGCGTTCGTGCTGGAGACGGGGGAGATCACCCGCACCGGGACGGGCCGCGAGCTGCTCAACGACCCGGCCGTGAAGGAGGCCTACCTCGGCGTCGGGTGAGCAAGCACTGAGCCGCCGCTGCGCGGCGGCTCAGTGCTTGCGGTAGTTCTGTCGGCCGAGGTGCCAGAACGACGCGACGACCCCGATGATGCCGACGACCACGACGAGGCCGACGTAGCCGAGGACGAGGTCCGAAGCGAGCTGGGCATCCATGGGTTCCTCCAGGGTCGTTGCTGTGGCCGTCGTGTGGGGACGTCGTGTTCATCGTACCGGTCCGCCTGGTAGACTCGGAGCGCAACTTCGGCGAGGGATGCCGCGTCCGCCCGTGCGGCGGAAGAGCGGTGTCCGTGATCGACGCAGTGAAGCAGGCCCTGGCGGCTTTCCTCACGCGCATGCGTTCGAGTTGAACACGACCCCCATACATCCGGACCTGCACGAGCTGGTCCCGCAAGGAGATTCACATGTCTGAGGACACCACGGTCCACGCTGAACTGCGTGAGAACTTCGGCAAGGGCTTCGCCCGCCGCCTGCGCGCCGCCGGCCAGATCCCGGCCGTCATCTACGGTCACGGCACCGACCCGGTGCACGTCGCCCTTCCCGGCCACCAGCTCTCGCTCCTCGTGCGCCGCGCGAACGCCGTGCTCGAGCTCGACGTCAACGGCAAGAGCCAGCTGGCCCTGGTCAAGGACGTGCAGCGCGACCCGGTGCGTCAGATCATCGAGCACATCGACCTTCTCGTCGTGAAGAAGGGCGAGAAGATCGAGGTCGAGGTCCCCGTCGTCGTCGTCGGCGAGTCGGCCCCCGGCACCATGGTCAACCTCGACACCGTGACCCTGCGTCTCGAGGTCGAGGCCACGCACATCCCCGAGCACGTCCAGGTCGACGTCAACGGCCGCGAAGAGGGCGACCACGTCACCGCCGGTGCGATCGAGCTGCCCAAGGGCGCGACGCTCATCGACGACGCCGAGCTGCTGATCGTCGCGATCTCGGTCCCGACGGCCGCCGCTGAGGAAGAGCCGGCCGAGGAGACCGCCGAGGCCGCCGAGGCCCCGGCCGAGGAGACCGCCGCGGAGTGACCCGCGTTTTCGTCGAGGGGGTGCGTGCTGCGCGCCCCCTCGACGCGTATCCGGAGGGATGAGGATGCCGCAGACATGGCTGGTGGTCGGCTTGGGCAACCCCGGGCCGCAGTATGAGGCGACCCGCCACAACGTGGGGCAGATGGTCGTCGACGAGCTGGCGGCCCGCCGGGGCGAGCGCTTCAAGGCGCACAAGGCGGGCGCGCGTGTCGCCGAGACCTGGCTGCGCCCCGGCGGCGACAAGATCGTGCTGGCCAAGCTCAACTGCTTCATGAACGTGTCGGGTGGGCCGGTCGCGAACCTCGCACGGTTCTACGGCATCGACCCGGCACACGTCGTGGTCGTCCACGACGAACTCGACATCCCCTTCGACTCGCTCAAGCTCAAAATCGGCGGCGGGCACGGCGGGCACAACGGCGTCCGCGACATCGCCAAGGCGCTGGGCACGCCCGAGTTCCCCCGCGTGCGGGTGGGCATCGGCCGCCCGCCGGGCCGGCAGGATCCCGCCGACTGGGTGCTCGCTCCGTTCGGCGGCACCGACCGTGCAGGGCTCCCGATGGCGCTGTCGGATGCCGCGGACGCCGTCGAGCAGCTCATCGACGAGGGGCTTCTCGCCGCGCAGCAGAAGCACCACGCACCGCGGGAATGACGTCTCGGGTCTCGGGCCGGGCTCAGCCCACCGGCATGGCTGCGGCGGTCGCGTAGCCGGCGAGCATCGTCATGGTGCCGGCCGCGGTGAAGACGACGGGGCCTGCCACGGCGACGACCGATGCGGCGATGCCGAAGGCGCGCCCGCGGTTCGTGGCGACCGCGATCAGTCCCTGGATGAGTGCCCACATGCCGCCCAGCGTGCCGAGCCAGAAGGCGACCTCGAGCACGGCGACCCAGCCCTGCAGGTCCGACATCCACGCCGGATCGACACTCTGCCCCACCGGGGTGGAGGCGAACGCATGCCCGGCGGCCTCTCCGAGCGGATAGCCGGCGATCGCCACGCCGATCGATGCGGCCAGCACGACGACGGCCGCCACGATGAGGGCCACGAGCCCGAGCGTGCGCGACGACGGCGCGGTGCCGAACGGGTCGGCGGTCGGCTCGGGCAGCGGGGCGAACAGGTCGGAGCTCACGCGCTCATCCTAGGGGGCCGGGCTGCGGTGTCCGTGGACCGCCGTAGAATCCTCTGGTGACAGTTCCCGGGATCGCGCGCGCCCTCGCGCAGGATGAGTCCGTCCGCGATGCCCTGGCCGCGGCATCCGTCGACACCGACCTCTCACTCGTCGAAGGCCTGAACGCGCCGGTCCTCGCCGCGCTCGTCGAGCGTCGCCGTGCGGCCGGTCACCCCGCTGCGCTCCTGGTGATCACCCCGACCAGCAGGCGGGCCGAGTCGGTCGCTCCGGCCCTGGCCGAGCTGCTGCCGGGCGCGACGGTGCTGCACTTCCCGGCGTGGGAGACCCTGCCGCACGAGCGACTGAGTCCGAGCGCCGAGACCGTCGGTCGACGGCTCGACGCGCTGCGCCGTGCGCGGGAGTGGGGGGATGCCGCGGCATCCGGCCCGCTCGTGATCACCGCCTCGGTGCGCGCGGCGCTGCAGCCGCTGGCGCCCGGGCTCGACGATGCGGCGCCAATCGTTCTGACCACCGGGGCCCGCGGCTACGACCTCTCCGCGGTGAGCGCACAGCTCGTCGAGCGCGCGTATCTGCGGGTGGACATGGTGTCGCGCCGCGGCGAGTTCGCGGTGCGCGGGGGCATCCTCGACGTGTTCCCGCCGACGGCCGACCACCCGTTCCGCGTGGAGTTCTTCGGCGACGAGGTCGACCAGATCCGCGCGTTCTCGGTCGCCGACCAGCGCAGCCTGCCGGGCGAGGTCCCGCAGGTCGAGCTGCTGCCCAGCCGTGAGCTGCTGCTGACCGATGCGGTGCGCGAGCGCGCGCTCGAGCTGTCGGCGACCGCTCCGGGTCTGCAGGGCATGCTCGAGAAGATGGCCGAGGGCATCCCCGCCGAGGGGATGGAGTCGCTCACTCCGGCTCTCGTCGACGAGCTTGTGAGCCTCGTGGACTACCTGCCGGGGGGCACCGCGGTTGCGCTCCTCGACCCCGAGCGCGCCGTCACCCGCGCGATGACGCTCTCCGAGACGAACCGTGAGTTCCTCGAAGCGGCGTGGAGTGCCGCCACTGCGGGCGGGCAGTCGCCGGTGGACCTCGGGTCGGGCGACTTCCTCGCGCTGCCCGAACTGCACGAGCGCACCCGTGACCGCGGCGGCGTCTGGTGGACGCTCAGCGCCTTCGACTCGGGAGCGGTGGATGCCGCGGCCGAGGGCCTCGTCGACATCGATGCCGCAGACACCGACGCCGTGCGCATCGACGGACAGGCCGTGCCCTCGTTCCAGGGCAACATCGACGGGGCGATCGGGCGCATCGCACAGCTGATCGGCGAGGGATACCGCGTGGTCGTCGCCGCCTCCGGTGCGGGTCTCGCCGACCGTGCCCGCGACGTGCTCTCCGAGCGCGGCGTTGCAGCCCGCCGGGTCGACGAGGTGCTCGAGGTTCCCGAGCCCGGGGTCGTGCACGTCGTCGTCGCCACGCTCGAGCGCGGGTTCGAGGCATCCACCGCCCGTCTGGCTGTCTTCACCGAGAACGAGTTCTACGGGCGCACGATCGGAGCCGACTCGCGCGTGGTGCGCAAGCTCGCCTCGCGCCGCCGCAACGTCGTCGACCCGCTGCAGCTGAAGGCCGGCGACTACGTCGTGCACTCCACGCACGGCATCGGCAAGTTCGTCGAGCTCACGCAGCGCGAGGTGTCCAGCGGCGGGCGCAACCCGGTCAAGAGCACGCGTGAATACCTCGTGCTCGAGTACGCGCCGAGCAAGCGCGGGCACCCGGGCGACAAGCTGTACGTACCCACCGACCAGCTCGATCTGCTCTCGCGCTATGTCGGCGGCGACGCGCCGAGCCTGTCGAAGATGGGCGGCAGCGACTGGGCGCAGGCCAAGGGCAAGGCCCGCAAGGCCGTGCGCGACATCGCCGTCGAGCTCGTCAAGCTCTACTCGGCGCGGATGGCGTCGAAGGGGCACGCGTTCGGGCCCGACACGCCCTGGCAGCGCGAGCTGGAAGAGGCCTTCCCGTTCGCCGAGACGCCCGATCAGCTGCAGACGATCGACGAGATCAAGGCCGACATGGAGAAGCCGATCCCGATGGACCGGCTTCTGTCGGGCGACGTCGGCTTCGGTAAGACCGAGGTCGCCGTGCGCGCCGCGTTCAAGGCCATCCAGGACGGCAAGCAGGTCGCGATGCTCGTGCCGACGACGCTGCTGGTCAAGCAGCACCTGGAGACGTTCACCGAGCGGTTCGCGGGGTTCCCGGTGAAGGTGCGGCCGCTGTCGCGCTTCCAGACCGACAAGGAGGCGCGTCAGACGCTCGCCGGCCTCACCGACGGCACGATCGACATGGTCATCGGCACGCACCGCATCCTGACCGAGAAGGTCATCTTCAAGGACCTCGGCCTGCTCATCATCGACGAGGAGCAGCGGTTCGGCGTCGAGCACAAGGACGCGCTGAAGAAGCTCAAGCTGGGCGTCGACATCCTCGCGATGAGCGCGACGCCGATCCCGCGCACCCTCGAGATGGCGGTCACCGGCATCCGCGAGATGTCGACGCTGCAGACCCCGCCCGAAGACCGGCACCCCATCCTCACGTACGTCGGGCCGCGCAGCGACAAGCAGGTCGCCGCGGCCATCCGGCGCGAGATCCTGCGCGAGGGTCAGATCTTCTACGTGCACAACCGGGTGCAGTCGATCCAGAAGGTCGCGTCGCAGCTGGCCGAGCTCGTGCCCGAGGCGCGCATCGCGGTCGCGCACGGCCAGATGGGCGAGCACCAGCTCGAGCAGGTCGTCGACGACTTCTGGGAGCGCCGCGCCGACGTGCTCGTCTCGACGACGATCATCGAGACGGGGCTCGACATCTCCAACGCCAACACGATCATCATCGACCGCGCCGACAAGTACGGGCTGTCGCAGCTGCACCAGCTGCGCGGACGCGTGGGGCGCGGACGCGAGCGGGCGTATGCGTACTTCCTCTACGACGAGATGAAGCCGCTGAGCGAGACGGCCGCCGACCGGCTCGAGACGATCGCGGTGAACAACGATCTCGGATCGGGCATGCAGGTTGCGTTGAAAGACCTCGAGCTGCGTGGCGCCGGCAACATGCTCGGTGCCGAGCAGGCCGGCCATATCGCCGGAGTCGGCTTCGACCTGTACCTGCGGATGGTCGGCGAGGCCGTCGCCGCGTTCCGCGGTGAAGAGAACGAGGGGCCCGCCGAGCTGCGCCTCGAGCTGCCCGTGCAGGCGCGCATCCCCGAGTCGTACATCGACAGCGAGCGGCTGCGCCTGGAGGCCTACCAGAAGCTGTCGGCCGCGGCGGCAGTGACCGCCGCCGACGACGCGATCGACCTCGTGATCGACGAGCTGCGCGACCGCTACGGCGAGCTGCCCGGCGAAGTCGAGGGACTCGTGGCCGTCGCCCGGCTGCGACGTCGTGCCGCGCGCTCGGGGCTGGCCGATGTCGTGGCGATGGGACCGAACCTGCGCGTGGCACCCGCGAACCTGCCCGACTCGATGCGGGTGCGGCTGCAGCGGCTGTACCCGAAGGCCAAGCTCGTGGCCGGGGGAGAGGCGGTCGTCGTGCCGTTGCCGACGGCGTCGGGCGAGCGTCTCGCCGATGCCGAGCTGATCGCCTGGGTGGGGCAGCTGCTCGACCAGCTGTGGCCGCTGCCGGCGGCGGTCGCGGCCGCGGGGGTCGCGGGGGCCTGAGCGGGCGGTTCGCCGCGCACATCTGTCGCTGTTGCGCGGGGTAGGGCCGGAAAACGCGCAGCGCCGACAGATCTGGAGAGTGGATGCCGCGGGCCGCGGCATCCCCGTGTCCCGGTCACGCCTGCACAGCACAGTGGCCGCGATCCCGCACTGCCGAGGTCATCGGCGGGGGATCGCGGCCACTCTGCAACACAGCGCGCGGCGCGCGAGCGCCGCAGGTGCGCGTCAGCTCAGATGACGCCCTGCGCGTACATCGCGGAGGCGACGCGCTCGAAGCCGGCGCAGTTCGCGCCCACGACGTAGTCGCCCTCGTGGCCGTAGCGGCGCGCGGCGGCGAACGACGCGGCGTGCACATCGCGCATGATCGCGCGGAGCTTGTGCTCGCTGTCGGCGAAGCTCCAGTGCTCGCGGCCTGCGTTCTGGGTCATCTCGAGCGCGGAGGTCGCCACACCGCCGGCGTTGACGGCCTTGCCCGGTCCGAACAGCACATCCGCCGACTGGAAGACCTCGACGGCCTCGGGCGTCGAGGGCATGTTCGCGCCCTCGGCGACCGCACGCACGCCGTTGGCGACCAGCACGCGCGCGTCGTCGGCGTCGATCTCGTTCTGCGTCGCCGACGGGATCGCGACATCCATCGGGACTTCCCACGGCCGACCGCCGTCGACGTACTGCGCGCCGGGGCGGCGGGCCGCGTACTCGGAGATGCGGGCGCGCTCGACCTCTTTGATCTGGCGCAGCAGGTCGACGTCGATGCCGGCCTCGTCGATGACATAGCCCGACGAGTCGGAGGCGGTCACGGGCAGACCGCCGAGCTGGCGCGCCTTGTCGATCGCGTAGATCGCGACGTTGCCCGAACCCGAGACGCCGACGCGCTTGTCTTCGAGGGTCTCGCCCTGGACGGCGAGCATCTCCTGCACGAAGAAGACCGCGCCGTAGCCGGTCGCCTCGGTGCGCACCTCGGCACCGCCCCAGCCCAGGCCCTTGCCGGTGAGCACACCCGACTCGTGGCGGTTCGTGATCTTGCGGTACTGACCGAACAGGTAGCCGATCTCGCGGCCGCCCACGCCGATGTCGCCCGCGGGAACATCTGTGTGCTCGCCGATGTGGCGGTACAGCTCGCTCATGAACGACTGGCAGAAGCGCATGACCTCGGCGTCGGAGCGCCCGTGCGGGTCGAAGTCGCTGCCGCCCTTGCCGCCGCCGATGCCCTGACCGGTGAGCGCGTTCTTGAAGATCTGCTCGAAGCCGAGGAACTTCACGATCGACAGGTTCACCGATGGGTGGAAGCGCAGACCGCCCTTGTACGGGCCGAGTGCCGAGTTGAACTGGATGCGGTAGCCGCGGTTCACGTGCTGGACGCCGTCGTCGTCGACCCACGGCACCCGGAAGATGATCTGCCGCTCGGGCTCGACGAGGCGATCCAGGATGCCGGTCTCGACGTACTCAGGATGCTCGTCCAGCACCGGACCGATCGAATCGAGGACCTCGTGGACGGCCTGCAGGAACTCGGGTTCATGCGGATTTCTGGCGACAACGGTGTCGTAGACGGAGCGGACGGAGAGGGGAAGTGCAGTCAGAGTCGTTGTCACAGTGGGGGGCTTTCTGCCGAGATGCGGCGTGCCCACGGGGTGCGGGCCGTTTCACTTTACCCGGCGGTACTCTGTGACGGACGCGGATCGTCGTAACACAAGGGGTGCGGGATGCTGTTCGAACACGTGGGTGCGGGTCCGAAGATCGACGCGAGTGCGGTCGTGGCGCCGACGGCGGTGATCAGCGGAGACGTCACGATCGGCCCCGACTGCCAGGTGCTGCACGGCGCCGTCATCACCGCCGAGGGCGGGCCGATCACCCTGGGCACGAGCGTCATCGTGATGGAGAACGCCCTCATCCGCGCGAGCGCGACGAACCCCGTGCACATCGGCGATCACACGCTGGTGGGCCCGATGGCCAGCATCTCGGGCGCCACGATCGGGCAGGAGGTGTTCCTCGCGACCGGCACGCGCGTGTTCAACGGTGCGCACATCGACGACCGGTGCGAGGTGCGCATCAACGCCGTCGTGCACCTGCGCACGCACCTCGCGGCATCGACCGTGGTTCCGATCGGCTGGGTCGCCGTCGGCGAACCCGTGCAGATCCTGTCGCCGGACCGCCACGAGGACATCTGGAACGCCCAGCAGGAGCTCGACTTCCCCGGCTACGTGTTCGGCCTCGACCGCGAGACGCCCGACCTGATGGTGCAGCTGACCGAGCGCTACGGGCGCAGCCTCTCGCGGCACGCCGACGACCGGCGGGTCGACTGACCCGCCGCATCCGGCCGACCCGGCTCACCCGGTGTTCTGCAGTCCCGCCGCGACGCCGTTCACGCTGAGCAGGAGCAGCCGCTCGAGATCGGGGTCGGTGTCGTCCGGACCCGTGCGGATCGCACGCAGCGCCCGCAGCTGCAGCAGCGACAGCGCGTCGACGTAGGGGTCGCGCAGCCCGACCGCGCGCTGCAGCACCGGCTTGTCGGCCAGGAGCGCATCCACGTCTTTGACGATCGTGATCCACTGCCGTGTGAGCGCCATCTCGGCGAGCACCTGCTCGGTGAGGTCGTCGCGCCCGCCGAGGGCGAGGTAGCCATGCGCGATCCGCTCGTCGGTCTTGGCCATGCTCATCGCCACGTTGTCGATCATCGTGCGCAGCAGCGGCCACTCCCGGTACGCGGCGCGCAGCAGCGCGACATCGCCCACCGCCTTCAGCGCGGTGCCGAGACCGAACCAGCCCGCCAGGTTGATGCGCGCCTGCGACCACGAGAACACCCAGGGGATCGCGCGCAGGTCGTCGAGCGAGTCGACCGACAGGCCGCGACGAGCCGGGCGCGAGCCGAGGGCGAGGCGTCCGATCTCGGGCATCGGGGTGACGGTGGCGAACCACGCGGCGAATCCGTCGGCGTGCACGAGGGAGAAGAAACGATCGCGGGATGCCGCATCCATCGTCTGCGCGACGTCGGCGAACCGGCGCGCCGCCGTGCTGTTGCGGGTCTGCACCGACGGTGCCGAGGCCAGCAGCGTGGCAGCGGCGACCTGCTCGATGTGCCGCATCGCGATCGCCGGCTCGCCGTAGCGGGCGAAGATGACCTCGCCCTGCTCGGTGAGCTTGAAGCGGTCGTCGACCGAATGCGGCGGTTGTGCGAGGATCGCGCTGTTCGCGGGCCCGCCGCCGCGGCCGAGGGCGCCGCCGCGGCCGTGGAAGAGGGTCACCTCGATCCCCGCGTCGCGCGCCCAGGTCGAGATGCGCTCCTGCGCGGTGTAGAGCGCGAGGGTAGCGGCCACCGGGCCGACGTCCTTCGACGAGTCGGAGTAGCCGAGCATGACCTCCAGGCGCCGCCCCGTGCGCTCGAGCGTCGCCGCGAACTCGGGGGAGCGGACGACCTCGTCGAGGATCGCCGGCGCCGCCTGCAGGTCGGCGAACGTCTCGAACAAGGGGATCACATCGAGCACCGGGGCGTCCTGCCCGTCGCCTGTCGCATACGCGGCGAGGCGGTGCACAGCCAGCAGATCGGCGGCCGAACGCGTGAACGACACGATGTACCGGCCCGCGGCGGCGGGTCCGAACCGCCGCTGGACGTGTGCGACCGCGCGGAAGGTCGCCAGCACCTCTTCGGTCTGCGCGTCGAGCTCGCCGCCGGCGTCGAGCTCGGCCAGCGCCTTCGCGTGCACGGCCGAGTGCTGACGCACCTCGAGCTCGGCGAGATGGAACCCGAACGTCTCGACCTGCCAGATCAGGTGCTGCAGGTGGCCGTAGGCCTCGCGTGCGGCACCCCCGGCGACGAGCGACTTCTGCACGACGCGCAGATCGGCCAGCAGCTCGTCGGGCCCGGTGTAGGCGAGGTCCGCATGGCGCGCCGCGGTGGCGGCGATGCGCCGAGCGATCAGCAGCACGAGACGGCGGTGCGTCTCGTGCGGTGCGTGCCGGGCGATGCGGGCCGCGGCATCCTCGTCCTGATCGCGGTAGCGCCCCCAGAGCGCCGCCGCATCCGCACTCGGCGGGGTCTGCTCGTCGTCGAGGGTGAGGCTGCGCCCGGCACGGGTCGCCGAGCGCTCGAGCGCCTCGAGCGCATGTTCGGAGGCCACCTCGGCGGCGCGGCGCGTCACCGAGGCGGTGACGAAGGGATTGCCGTCGCGGTCGCCGCCCACCCAGGTGCCCAGCCGCAGGAACGGAGGCACGACCGGGGCCGTGCGGCCGGACGCATCGCCCTGCAGCGCATCGTCGGCGCGCCGGTACACGTGGGGCGCGCCGGTGAAGAGCGTCTCGTCGAAGACGGCGGTGACGGCGGTGACCTCATCGACCGGCGACGGCTTCTCGGGCCGCAGCGGCGACGTGCGCCAGAGCGTGTCGATCTCCTCCAGGATGCGGCGCCGGGCGCGGCGGCTGTCGGCGCCGTCGGGCACGGCGGCGTCATGCGAGTCGAGCAGGGCCGCCAGGCGCCGGATGCTCGTCGACACCGCGCGCCGACGCGCCTCGGTCGGGTGCGCGGTGAACACGGGGTGGAAGCGCAGCCGACCCAGGTGTCGGCGTGCCTCGTCGTCGCCGACCTCGGCGGCCAGCTGCACGAACGCCGCCGCCAGCGAGTCACCCGCGTCCTCACGGTCGGGCCGGCCCTCGCGCTCGCGCAGCACGCGGACGCGCTGGTGCTCCTCGGCGAGGTTCACGAGGTGGAAGTAGCAGGTGAAGGCGCGCGCGACCTCGTCGGCGCGGGTGACGTCGAAGCCGTCGACGATGCGCGCGGCGTCGTCGAAGGCCTCCTGCGTGCCCTCGGTGCGCGCCCGGAGCGTCGCGATGCGCAGCCGCTCGACGTCGCCGTACAGTCCCTCCGAGCCGCTCTCGCGCAGGACCTGGCCGAGCAGCCCGGCCAGCAGGCGCACATCGGCGCGCATTCGCTCGGGGACGTCGTCCGCACGTTCAGACCTCCCGAGGAGGGCGATCGCTTCGGTCGGGGTGGGTTCACGCATGCTTCCACGCTAGCCGGGTCGGGCGGTGTGGTTACGCCCGCTACGATGGAGCGCGGTGTGCCGGGAAGTCTGGTCGGCGGGCGTCGCGCGCGCGACGTCGACGACGATGACGGAGGCGATATGTCCCACCCCCTGCGTTCGCCCCGGCTGGCGGCGATCCTCCTGCTGGTCGCGGCCGCCTGCGGCATCCTGCTCGCCAACTCGCCTCTCGCCGACGCGGCCTTCGCCGCGCAGCACGTCAGCTTCGGCATCCCGCACACCCCGTTCGTGCTCGATGTCGGCGAGTGGATCGCCGACGGCCTGCTCGCGGTGTTCTTCTTCGCCGTCGCCGTCGAGCTGCAGTTCGAGCTGACGAGCGGCCAGCTGCGCTCGGCACGCAACGCGCTCCTACCGGCGATCGCGGCGGCGGGCGGCGTGGCGATGCCGATCGTCGTGTACCTGCTCATCGCCGCGCCCGCGGGCTGGCCGCAGGGCTGGCCGGTGCCGACCGCCACCGACATCGCCTTCGCCCTCGGCGTGCTCGCGGTGGTCGGACGCGGACTGCCCGCACGGGTGCGGGTCTTCCTGCTGGCGCTGGCGATCCTCGACGACATCATCGGCATCGTGTTCATCGCGGTGCTCTTCGCCCACGATGTGAGCTTCGGGATGCTGCTGCTCGCCCTCGTGCTCATCGTGGCGTTCGGGCTGCTCAGCCGTGCGCTGGGCGGGCGCGGCGGCCGGCTGATCGTCGCCGCCATGATCGTGCTGGCGCTCGCCGCGTGGGCGGCGATGCTCGCGTCGGGCGTGCATGCGACGATCGCCGGGGTGCTGTTGGGACTGGCGGTGTCGCAGCGGCCCGGAGTACGGGCGTCGCACGTGCTCGAGCCGTGGGTCAACGGCGTCGTGCTGCCGCTGTTCGCGCTCTCGGCGGCGCTCGTGGCGATCCCGAGCGCGGGCACGCTCTCGCCGGTCTTCTGGGGCATCGCCCTCGCTCTCCCGGTCGGCAAACTCGTCGGCATCGTCGGCACGGCGGCGATCGCGCAGAAGGCGCTGCGGGTGGCGCCGATCGACCGCATCCGCTTTTCCGATCTGATCGCCGTGGGGTCCCTCGGCGGCATCGGGTTTACCGTCTCCCTGCTGCTGGCGGACCTCGCCTTCCCCGCCGCCCCGGAGATCCGCGATCACGCGGTGCTCGGCGTGCTGTGCGGGTCGATGACGGCGCTCCTCGTGTCGGCGGTGGTCGTATCGTGGCGTGCACGAGCGCACAGGAGGCAGCAGGCATGACGACACGCATGACGTGGACGGTCGAGGGTGAGGGCCCTCTCGTCGTCTTCGGGCACGGGCTCACGAACGACGGCCGCACGATGGAGGACGCCGGCATCTTCGACTTCGCTCCGATCGTGGCGGCCGGCTTCCGCCTGCTGCGGCTGGACTGGCCCGCGCACGGGGCGTCCGATGGGCCGCTCGAGGACACCGCCTACACCTGGACGAGCCTCGCCGACGACGTCCTCGCCCTGATCGACGAGGTGCAGCCCGATGCGCCGGTCGCCGCCGTCGGCTGCTCGATGGGCACCGGATCGATCCTGACGGCCGCCGTGCGCCGGCCCGACCGCTTCTCGCATCTCGTGCTGACGGCGCCGCCCACCGCCTGGGAGACGCGCGCAGCCCAGGGCGACATGTACCGGCAGATGGCCGAGCTCGTCGAGACGCAGGGGCTTGCGACCCTCGAGCGTGCGCAGGCCGCGATGCCCGCGCCGGGCATCTTCGCCCAGCTCGACGCCCCGCTCCCGATGCGGGTTCCCGAGCGCCTGCTGCCCACGGTGCTGCGCGGGGCTGCGCAGGCCGATCTGCCGCCGCGCGACGCGGTCCGAGGGCTGGACGTGCCGACGCTGATCCTCAGCTGGAGCGACGACCCCGGGCATCCCGTCTCCACCGGTGAGCAGCTGCACGAGCTCATCCCCGACTCGCACTTCTCCGTGGCAGGCACTCTTGCCGAGACCCGGGCGTGGGGAGCGGTCATCGCCCGCTTCCTGGCGGAGGGGGACTGAGGATGCCGCAGCCCGGCCCCGCAGCATCAGATCCGCTCCGTCGGGTCGCCGAAGTGATGCAGGCGGTGCGCGACCGCTGCGTCTGGACGCAGCAGATCACGCACCGCGACCTCGTCCCGTACCTGGTCGAGGAGAGCGCCGAGCTCATCGACGCCGTCGAAGCGGGCACGCGCGACGACATGCGCGAAGAGCTCGGCGACCTGCTGTGGCAGGTGCTGTTCCACGCCGAGATCGCCGCGCGCGATCCCGACGAGCCGTTCGACATCGACGATGTCGCGCGCGGGCTCGAGGAGAAGATGGTGCGCCGGCACCCGCACGTGTTCGGCGATGCGGTGGCGCGCACGCCCGACGAGGTACTCGTGCTGTGGAATGCGGCGAAGGCGCAGGAGAAGCACGAGCGCCGGTCGGTGCTCGAGGGCGTGAGCGAGCGGATGCCGTCGCTCGCGCTCGCAGAGAAGCTGCTGGGGCGCGCGGGGGCGGTCGTCGAGACGCCGGCGCCGGCCACGCCGCCGCCGGCCACCGAGAGTGAGCTCGGTGACGCCCTGCTCGCGCTCGTGGCGGCGGCGCGGGTCCACGGCTGGGACGCCGAGCGCGCACTGCGCGAGCGGCTGCGCGCTCTGGAGGACGAGGTGCGGGCGGCCGAGGCATCCCCTCGCGACACGGATGGACGCGGCGACCTGGAAGAATAGCCGTCGTGCCCACCGTGAATCCGCCGCGCGGCATGCGCGACTTCCTCCCCGCCGACAAGGCCCGCCGCGAGCGCGTGCTCGCCGTCATCCGCGAGCGCTACCGCGCCCACGGCTTCGACGAGATCGAGACGCCCGTCATGGAGGAGTACGGCCGGCTGCATGCCGGCGTCGGCGGCGACAACGAGAAGCTCGCCTACAACATCCTGCGGCGCGGCCTGGACGCAGAGGCCATCCGTGCGGCGGCCGACGACCCGGCGGCGCTGACCGACCTCGGCCTGCGCTACGACCTGACCGTGCCGCTCGCGCGCTTCTACGCCAGCCACCGCGGTGAACTGCCGACGGTGTTCCACGCGATCCAGATCGCGCCGGTCTGGCGTGCGGAGCGCCCGCAGAAGGGCCGCTACCGGCAGTTCATGCAGTGCGACATCGACATCATCGGCGACGCCTCGGCGCGTGCCGAGGCCGAGCTCGCCGTCGCCACACTCGACACGCTCGACGCGCTCGGGCTCGACGGCGGCGGCATCCGGATCAATGACCGGCGGCTGCTCGACTGGATGCTGGAGCATTTCGGCTTCGCGGCAGACACCCGCCCGGGCGTGCTCATCACGATCGACAAGCTCGACAAGATCGGCCCGGAGGGCGTTGCCGCCGAGCTGCGCGAGCGCGGGGCGGATGCTGCCGCCGTCGACGCGTTCGAGGCGTTCCTGCGGCGCCCGCAGACGCTCGAGTACCGGCCGTTCGGCGAGGGGCAGATCCGCAAGGCGCTGCCCGAGGGTGCGCCCGACGACGTGGTCGCGCACCTGGTCGGCATCGGCGAGGCCGTCGCGGCGGCGCGGCCCGAGGGCGACGGCCCGGGCGGCGTGCCGCTCGTGTTCGACCCGTTCCTCGTGCGCGGCATGGGCTACTACACCGGCACGATCTTCGAGCTGGCGCACCCGAGCGTGGGCTATTCGCTGGGCGGCGGCGGGCGCTACGACGGCATGATCGGACGCTTCCTCGGGCAGGACGTGCCCGCGGTCGGGTTCTCGATCGGATTCGAGCGGATCGTCGACCTCGTCGAGCAGGGGGTGGATGACGCGGTCGAGGCGATCGTGCTCGTGCACGATAAGGACGTGCCGGTGTCCGAGCTTGCGGCCCACAAGGCGCGCCTGATCGCGGCCGGCGCCCGCGTGCGGCTGGAGACGCGCACGAAGAACCTCAAGGGACTGCTCGAGCGCGCGTCCGCCGACGGCTACACGGCGTTCGCCACCGTGTCGGCCGGGCAGGCCGAGCTGGAGACCAAGCCGCTGGGCTGAGAGGTCAGGATGCCGCAGCCTGCGTGATCCGCTTCTTCTCGCGGATGTACACCTCACGGCGCACATGCGCGACGACGTCGCCGTCGCGGTCGGTGATGTCGGTCTCGAACCACTCGAGCACCTTCGCCCCGCCCTGCGCCCGCTCGCGGATGTCGGCGACGCGCTCGGGCGGCACCTCGAAGTGCGCGGTGAGCACACCGCGCCCGGGCTTGACGAACTCGATCTCGCCCCTGGTGTCCCAGATCACGTAGCCGGGGCCGAGCTGGTGCATGACCAGCATGAAGTAGTACGGGTCGGTCATGGCCGACATCGAGCCGCCGAACGCCGTCTTCACATAGTTGCGCGTGAACACGTTCACGTGCAGCTCGACGGTGACGCGGGTCCAGTCGTCGGAGAAGCGTTTCACGCGGATGCCGCTGAACAGGTTGGGGATCCACAGGCTCATGCCGACGGCAAGACGGCGAGGGGTGACGCGCATGAGATTCAGGATGCCGAATCCGCCGCCGCTGCGGAGCATTCGCTGTGCTGAAGGCACAAAGAGTGCGGCTAGTTGTTCTAGTTGAAGTAGAATAGGCATGTGCTCATCCGGATAGACCCCGCCAGCGACACCGCGCTGTACGACCAGGTCGCGGCGTCGGTGCGTGCGGAGATGGCCTCGGGGCTTCTGACGGCGGGTGACCGGCTGCCGGTGGCGCGGGAGGTCGCGGCATCCCTCGGAATCAATGTGCACACCGTGCTGAAGGCCTACCAGAACCTCCGCGAGGAGGGACTGGTCGACATGCGCCGAGGACGCGGAGTCGTCGTGACCGACGCCGCCGCGTCGCTGGCGCTGCTCGCCGATGACATCCACGCCCTCATCGGGCGCGCCGCAGCCCTGGGGCTGTCGCCCGCCACCGTCGCCGCCCTCGTGAAGGAGACCGTCGTATGACCCCCGACGTCCGTGCTGCCCGCCGCGCCTTCCTGTGGGTCGGGGTGATCGTCCCGGTCGTGATCACGCTGCTTTCGGCGACCGTGATCGCGATCTGGCTGCCGCAGCTGCCCGATCCCGCAGCGACGCACTGGTCGGGCGGCGGCGGACCGGACGGCTTCGGGCCGGCGTGGACATACCTGGTGATCGGTCTGGCGGTGCCGCTCGGTCTCGTCGCGCTGTTCGCAGTGATGGCCCTCTTCTCGCACCGGATGCCGCCGCGCGACCCGGAAGGCCCGCAGTGGTCGTCGACCGCGCGCTTCCTGGGCGCGATGAGTCTCGGCGTGAGCGTGATGATGGCGATCACGATGCCGGCCAGCGTCGGCGTGCAGCGCGGCCTCGCCGACGCGGCCGACGCGCCCGACGTCACCGGCTGGATGCTCGCCGGCTTCGCTGCGGCGGCCGCGACGACGGTGCTGGGCTGGTTCCTGCAGCCGGCGGTGGCGGCGACCGCCGGGTCGAACGCCGCGGTGGCGCCGCTGCCGCTGGCGCCGGGGGAGCGCGCGGTGTGGACCTCGAGCGCCACGACCGGACGGGCCGGCGTGACGACGCTCACGGTGTCGCTGCTGGTGCTCGTCGCCACGGCGGTCGTGCTGTGGTCGCTCGATGTGCCGTCCTGGTGGATCCTCGCTCTGGTGTGCGTGATCCTGTGTGTGCTGATGCTCACGATGCTGAGCTTTCGGGTGCGGGTCGATGCCGCAGGGCTCCTCGTGCGTTCGACGGCCGGATGGCCGCGATTCCGCATCCGGCCTGAGGAGATCGCCGGTGTGCGAGAGATCACGGTGCATCCGTTCGCCGAGTTCGGCGGATGGGGTGTGCGGCTGGGGACCGACGGGCGTTTCGGTGTCGTGCTGCGCACCGGTGACGCGATCGAGGTGACGCGCCGCAGCGGTCGCATCTTCGTCGTGACCGTGGACGATGCGTCGACCGGCGCGGCGCTGCTCGAAGCGGTCCGGACCGGCGCGACGCAGCACCGGGGGTGACAGCCCGCCGCTGACGGGGCAGGATCGCAGCATGAGTCTGCAGATCCACACCGTTCTCGCGCCGCAGGGACCTGCCGCGGCGATCGAGCTCACCGATGCGCAGGTCGAACAGCTCGGCGGAGGGCGTCGCGCCGCCGTGCGGGTGACGATCGGCGATCGCTCTGCGCAGCTGCGGCTGGGCGTCATGGGCGGCAAGAACCTGATCGGCATGTCGAAGGCGGTGCGCGCGGAGCTCGGCGTCGAGATCGGTGACGCCGTCGACGCTCTCGTCGAGGTCGACGCGGGGGAGCGATCGGTCGAAGTGCCCGACGATCTTGCGGCGGCGCTGGACGCGGCGCCCGGTGCGCGGGCCGCGTTCGATGCGCTGGCCTTCACGTACCGCAAGGAGCATGTGCGCGCCGTGACCGAGGCGAAGCAGCCGGCCACGCGCGAGCGCCGCATCACGAAGATCGTGGAGGGGCTCTCCGCCGACGCCTGACGTCACGTCCATGGGCAGGGCGCGCGCCACTGAGTAGACTCATGCGCGGACCGACGACGCTCCACGAACTTCAGCCCACCACTCAAGGAGTCACCGTGGCACTTATCGAGGCAGTCAACGCACGCGAGATCCTGGACTCACGCGGCAACCCGACCGTCGAGGTGGAGGTGCTCCTCGACGACGGCATCGTCCAGCGTGCGGCCGTCCCCTCCGGCGCGTCCACCGGGGCGTTCGAGGCGTACGAGCTGCGTGACGGCGACAAGAGCCGGTACGGCGGCAAGGGCGTGCTCAAGGCCGTCGCCGCCGTCGTCGACGAGCTGGGACCTGCCGTGGAGGGTGTGGATGCCGCGGACCAGCGCGTCATCGACGAGATCCTCATCGACACCGACGGCACCGAGAACAAGTCGCGCACCGGCGCGAACGCGATCCTCGGCGTCAGCCTCGCGGTCGCACGCGCCGCCGCCGACAGCGCCGACCTGCCGCTGTTCCGCTACCTGGGCGGCCCGAACGCCCACGTTCTGCCCGTGCCGCTGTTCAACGTCATCAACGGCGGCGAGCACGCCGACAACGGCATCGACTTCCAGGAGTTCTTCCTCGCCCCGATCGGCGCGACCTCGTTCTCCGAGTCGCTGCGCTGGGGTGCCGAGACCTACCACGTCCTCAAGGGCGAGCTGAAGGCGGCGGGCTTCGCCACCGGTCTCGGCGACGAGGGCGGCTTCGCCCCCGACCTGCCCAGCAACCGCGAGGGCCTCGACTTCCTCGTCAAGGCGATCGAGAAGGCCGGCTTCACCCCGGGCCGCGACATCGCCGTGGGCCTGGATGTGGCCGCCACCGAGTTCTTCGCCGACGGCGTCTACACCGTCGAGGGCAAGCCGTGGTCGGCCGAGCAGCTCACCGACTACTTCGCGGGCCTGGTGAACGACTACCCGATCGTCACGATCGAGGACGCGCTGGCCGAGGACGACTGGGACAACTGGAAGGCCCTCACCGACAAGATCGGCACCCAGGTGCAACTGGTCGGCGACGACCTGTTCGTCACCAACCCCGAGCGCCTCGCCAAGGGCATCGACCTCGGCGTCGCCAACTCGCTGCTGGTCAAGGTCAACCAGATCGGCACGCTCTCGGAGACGCTCGACGCCGTCGAGCTCGCGCACCGCTCGGGCTACACCACGATGTTCTCGCACCGTTCGGGCGAGACCGAAGACACCACGATCGCCGACCTGGTCGTCGCCGTGAACTCGGGTCAGATCAAGTCCGGCGCGCCCGCCCGCAGCGAGCGCGTGGCGAAATACAATCAGCTTCTGCGCATCGAAGAGGAGCTGGGCGACGCGGCGGAGTTCATCGGCCGCGCGGCCTTCCCGCGCTACAAGGACTGACGCCGTCTCAGGCGCAGGAAGGGGGAGTCATGGTCCAGCGGCCGACTCCCCCTTCTTCCGTCTCCGGACAGAAGCCCGCATCCTCGCAGAAGACGAAGCCGGCGCGGGATGCCGCACCCGCCGCTCGCCGCACGGTCGATGTACGCGGCTGGCTCGCCGCCTCACGGCTGTCCGCCTTCACGGCGATCATGCTGGGGCTGGTGGTGATCGCGGTCTTCGTGCTCGTGCCCACGGTCGGCACCTACATCGGGCAGCGGCAGCAGATCGCCGCACTCGAGCATTCGGTGCAGGTCACCACAGACGAGATCGCCGACCTGAAGCGGCAGCGCGCCCGCTGGGACGATCCCGCATACATCACGACCCAGGCGCGGGAGCGGCTCTATTTCACGCAGCCGGGCGAGATCGTCTACCTCGTGGAGGACGATCTGCCCGACGCCGACATCCCGCGTGAGAAGGCGCCCGTCAGCGACACCGTCGGGACGACGAAGACCGACTGGATGTCGCAGTTCGTGCGGTCGGTCGCAGAATCGGGTCTGGCGTCGACCGCCGTGGCGGTCTCCGACGATTCCGGCTCGTCGCAGCATCCCTCGCCGTCGCCGACCGGTTCCCGGTGATCGTTCGGCCGACCCCCGCTAGCCTTGACGACGTGACCACCCCGCCGTTCGCCCCCGTCGACGACGCCGACCTCGTCGTGCTGCGCGCCCAGCTCGGCCGCCCCGCCCGCGGCGTCATCGGCATCGCCGCCCGCTGCGTGTGCGGCAACCCGACCGTCGCGGCCACGGCGCCTCGGCTGCCCGACGGCACGCCATTCCCGACGCTGTACTACCTGACGCACCCGGCTGCGACCGCCGAGATGTCGCGGCTCGAGGCGGATCACGTCATGCGCGAGCTGCAGGACGCCCTGGCCGACGACGCCGAGCTGCAGGACGCCTACCGGCGCGCGCACGAGGCGTACCTCGCCGATCGTGCGCAGTTCGGCGACGTGCCCGAGATCGAGGGGATCTCCGCCGGCGGCATGCCGACGCGGGTCAAGTGCCTGCACGCCCTCGCGGCGCACGCGCTGGCCGCAGGACCCGGCGTCAACCCGATCGGCGATCGGGCGCTGGAGCGCTCGCGCTGGTCTCCCGCGCGCTGCGCCTGCGCCGAGCCGGGACCGCTGCTGGCCGCCGATGAGGCGGACCCGACCGGGGGAGCGGCATGATCCGACGGCTGGCGGCCGCGCTGCTGGCCGGTGCCATCGCGGTGCTGGCCTGCACCGCGGCATCCGTCGCCCCCGCCGACGACGAGGGCGACGACGACTCGATCCGCGCACAGGAGTACTGGCTGGATCAGTACGGCATCACGAAGGCATGGGAGGTCACGAAGGGCAAGGGCGTGAAGATCGCCGTCATCGACACCGGTGTCGGCCACGCGCCCGAGCTCGATCCCGCCGTGGTGGGCGGCACGGATGTGTCGGGAGCCGGCTCTGCGGACGGCCGCACACCCGTGGGCACCCTCGACGCGAACCACGGCAGCTGGGTCGCCTCGCTCGCGGCCGCGCGCGACCACGGCGACAAGGAGGCCATGATCGGGGTCGCGCCGAAGGCCGACATCCTCTCCATCTCGATCGGCTTCCCCGACGCGAGCCCGCCGGTGCCGTTCGCCGAGCAGGTCGTCAAGGCCATGCACTGGGCCGTGGATCACGGTGCGAAGGTGATCAACCTGTCGTTCACGACGAACACGCTCGACTGGGACGAGAGCTGGGACGAGGCCTTCCTCTACGCCTATCAGCATGATGCGGTGGTGGTCGTCGCCGCCGGCAACCGGGGGAGTGGGACCGGCGTCGTGGGCGCACCCGCGACGATCCCGGGCGTCCTGACGGTGGCGGGCGTGACCCCCGAGGAGAAGGCCAGCAGAGACGCGTCGACGCAGGGCATCACGATCGGCGTCTCGGCCCCCAGCGAGCAGCTGCTCGGCGTGTCGGCCGACGGGGAGGTGGTCGTCTGGGACGGCACCAGCGGGGCCGCGCCGATCGTCTCGGGGATCATCGCCCTGGTCCGCGCCGCGCACCCGGAGCTCGACGCGGAGAACGTCATCGAGCGCATCACCGAGACCGCGCGCCGCGCACCCGGGATGACCGCGGTGCCCAGCCCGCTGTACGGGTACGGACTGGTGGATGCCGCCGCCGCCGTCTCCGATGACGTTCCGCTCGTCTCCGGCGACAGCCCCACGCATCAGCTCGAGGAATGGATCAGGCTCTATCGGCGCGCACCCGTGCAGGCGTCGCAGTCTCCCGCTCCGACCGAGAAGGCGGTCGAGGTGCCGCCGCTGCCGCGCGCCGACCCCGTCTCGACGCCCGTGTCACCGCTGCTTCCCGACCGTGACCGGGTCCTCTACGGGAGCATCCCGCTGATGGCGGTCACCGTGCCCGCTATACTGGTGCTGTTGGGTGTCACCGTTGCTGCCCGTCGTCTTCGTTCGGCGCGCCCTTCTGGCGCGCCACGCCGTAAGAATCTCTAGGAGTTCTCCACACCGTGAACACCGCCGCGACCACCACGCCCCGGATCCTCATCGTCGGCGGTGGGTACGCCGGCTTCTACACCGCCTGGAAGTTGGAGAAGCATCTCCGCAGGGGCGAGGCAGAGGTCACCATGGTCGACCCGCTGCCCTACATGACCTACCAGCCGTTCCTGCCGGAGGTCGCCGCGGGCTCGATCGAGCCGCGTCACGCCGTCGTCGCCCACCGTCGTCACCTCAAGCGCACGACGGTCATCAACGCCAAGGTGACGGGCATCGACCACGCGCACAAGACGGCGACCCTCACCGGCGCCGACGGGCAGACCTGGCAGCACGAGTACGACCAGATCGTCGTCACCGCCGGTGCCGTCTCGCGCACCTTCCCGATCCCCGGCATCGCCGACAACGCGATCGGGCTGAAGACCATCGAAGAGGCCGTCGCCGTCCGCGACCGCCTGATGAGCAACTTCGACCGCGCCGCGGCCATGCCGGCCGGTCCCGAGCGTGACCGGCTGCTCACCGTCATCGTCGTCGGCGGCGGCTTCGCCGGCATCGAGGCGTTCGCAGAGCTGCGGTCCCTGGCATCCGCCCTGCTGAAGAACTACCCGCAGCTCACGTTCGAAGACACGCACTTCCATCTCATCGAGGCGATGGGGCGCATCATGCCCGAGGTGTCGCTGAAGACGAGCGAGTGGGTGCTGAAGTCGCTCGCCACGCACGGCGCGTACGTCCACCTCGACACGCAGGTGACCAACGCCACGGACGGCAACGTCGAGGTGTCGACGGGCGAGGTCTTCCCGAGCGACCTGATCGTGTGGACCGCCGGTGTCATGGCGAACCCGACCGTCGTGCGCGGCGGCGACCTGCCCGTCGAAGAGCGCGGACGCATCCGGACCCGTGCCGACCTGCGCGTGGGCACGCCGGAGGAGTTCGTCGAGGGCGCATGGGCCGCCGGTGACGTCTCGGCCGTTCCCGACCTCTCGGGCGGCGGCGTCGGCGGCTACTGCGTGCCCAACGCGCAGCACGCGGTGCGCCAGGCCAAGCGTCTCGCCAAGAACCTCGTCGCCGTTCTGCGCGGTGAGAAGACCACGGACTACTTCCACAAGAACGCCGGTGCGGTTGCGGGTCTCGGCCTGTACAACGGCGTGTTCCAGTCGGGCGGGTTCGCGCTCAAGGGCTTCATCGCCTGGTGCGCGCACCGCGCCTACCACGGCCTGGCGATGCCGTCGTGGGAGCGCAAGTGGCGCGTGCTGTGGGGCTGGTGGAACAACTTCTGGCTCGGTCGCGACATCGTGAGCCTCGAGGCCGTGCAGACGCCGCGTGCGGTGTTCGAACAGTTCGCCGCCCGTCCGCGTCCGCCGCAGCCGGCCGAGGCTGCGCCCAAGAAGGACGAGCCGAAGAAGGACGAGCCGAAGACCGACGGCGCCGTCAAGAAGCCGGTGGAGTCGAAGGCCAGCGCCTGATCGATGTTCTTCGGAACGCCCGCGACCCATACAGGGTGGCGGGCGTTCCGCGTATCGGCGGCCGCTAGGCTGACGGCGACGGCCCCCATAGCCCAACGGCAGAGGCAGGCGACTTAAAATCGCTTCAGTCTGGGTTCGAATCCCAGTGGGGGCACTGTCCTGATGATGGACTTGCGCGTGATTGCGTGCGTCGGGCTCGCCAGCCGGATCGGCCTTCGGCCCGACGCCGGATCAGATCCGGCGTCCGTGGCACCTGATCTGCTGGTTCAATTCCGCGAGCACACCCGGGGGTCGAGGTGCACTCCTGCGAGCATGCAGCGCACTGATCCGCCCCCGAGCTCGACTGTCGGGATATCCAGCGGGAGAATCCGGTGCGTCCGTTCGATCGTCACACGCTGGGTGATGGTCAGAGCGGCGAGCGCGCGTGTGGAGAGACAGAGGAGCAATTCGCCTGTCCCTGGTGACAGCTCAAGGGCGTTCCCCGCGAACTCTCTCACCTGCTCTTCCGACAGCGAAAGGACCGAGCGTCCGTTCGCTCGGAGCCGGTCCGTCACCTCGGCGCGTCGGGTCTCATCGTTGATCATGTCTGCTCCGATAAGTGCGAAGGTGCTCGCGATGCACATGAGAACGTTGGTGTGATACACGGGCACGCCAGCCGCATCCAAAGCATCGAAGACCATCGGCTCATACCCGAATGTGGTGCAGAAGCGTTCAAGAACGAGGGGGTCGGCACGACGCGACCGCGCGACGTACGCGATACGTGATTCGTGATCGAGGACCATAGCTCCGGTGCCTTCAAGGAAGAGGCCGTCCTGTTCGAGACCCGAATAGTCAACGATCTCCTGCACTCGGTAGTGGAACTTGAGGAACTCCACGATGTCTCCCCGTCGCTCGATGCGACGATTCGGGGCATACATCGGGTAGAGCGCCACTCGTCCTCCTTGGTGGGTCGACAACCAGTTGTTCGGAAAGACGCTGTCGGGACACGTCGGACGGTCGTCATCGAACAGGTGCACCGTTACGCCTGCATCAGTCAATCGCCGCGCCACCTCCGTCACCTCTCGATAAGCGGCGGCTGCCGTTGAGGGGCGCGCGGTCTCAGCCTGAAATGTGTTGTCGCTCGCCGTCTGCGGGTTCGGCGAAAATGCGCGCGGACGAACCAGGACGACCGCGCCGGGAGCCTGGATCGCCATGTCACAGAACCGGGGCGGGCGCCCCGATCATTCCGAAGAGGTCCTTCGGGTCATCCGGTGCCGCTACCAGATCGATGGTCTCGACGAACTCACTTCCCCTCACCGATTCCTGAACGTACGTCAGAGCCGAATAGTCCTCAATCGCGAATCCGACCGAATCGAACAGCGTGATGCTCGTACTGTGCTGTCGGCCCGGACGGCGCTCTGCCAGCACTTCCCATAGTTCCGTCACCGGGAAATCGGTGCCACGAGCCTGGATCTCGCCTTCGATGCGGGTCTGCGGTGCGTATTCGACGAAGACCTCGGACCGGTCAAGAATCACGGGGTCGAGCTCTGTCTTGCCCGGGCAATCGCCGCCGATCGCATTGAGGTGCATTCCAGGTCGTACGTCGACATCCTGCAGCACGACGGCAAGAGCCTTGTCGGCTGTGCAGGTGGTGACCACGTCGGCTCCTCGCACGGCCTCAGCGACGCTGTCGCATACGACGAGGTCGAATCCCAGAGGTCCGAGATTGCGGACCAGTTTCGCAATCGCGTCCGGGTCGATGTCATAGACGCGCAGTGTCTCGATTCCGAGGGCGTCTCGCATGGCCAGTGCCTGGAACTCCGCCTGGCTGCCTGCGCCGACCAAGGCCATGACTGTCGAATCGCGTCGCGCGAGGGTCCGGGCTGCCAGCGCCGAAGTCGCGGCGGTGCGGAGCGCGGTGAGCAACGTCATCTCAGCGATGAAGGTGGGATAGCCGTTGTGCACGTCGGCGAGTACTCCGAACGCGGTCACCGTCTGATACCCCCGCGCTGGATTCGACGGATGCCCATTGACGTACTTGAAGCCATACGTCTCGTGATCGCTGGTGGGCATCAGCTCAATGACGCCGAACGGCGTATGGCTCGCGATTCGAGGAGTCTTGTCGAACTGCGCCCATCGACGGAAGTCGCGTTCCAGCCTCGCCCGCAGGCCTGAGATGATCCGCTCTGCTCCGTTCCGTGAGATCCAGCGCACCATGTTGTCAACGCCGATGAACTCCGTCATGCGTCCTCCAATCTTTCCTTCCACGCTAGGAGCTGACGTAATGACGAGGCAACTCGCAATATGTCTACATATTGAGTAGCAATATGCCTATATGCATGGCTAGTCTTGCCAGATGGTTAAATCTCTCGATGATCTTGACCGCGAACTGCTCTCTGCGCTGCGCAAGGACGGACGCGCACCCGTGGCCACTCTTGCGCGGGATCTGGGTGTCAGCCGCCCAACCGTCACGGGACGTATCAATCGACTGGTCGCTGAGGGGATCATCGTGGGCTTCACGGTTCGCGTACGTGACGAAATCGACCCACTCGCCATCCGCGCGATCTCATTCATAGAAGTGGTTGGACGCTCTACGGATTCGGTCATCCGCCGCCTTCGCGGGATGCCCGAGATCATCTCACTCCACTCCACAAACGGCGGCTGGGATCTGGTCGCGGAGATCGGAGCGCCCGGCCTGGGCGAGTTCGACCGCATTCTGGGTGCGATACGTTCGACCGAAGGCGTGGTCAACAGTGAGACGAGTCTCCTCTTGTCTTCGGTCCTGCGTTGAGATGTCCGGGTCACGGTCACCGATAATGTTCAGTGCACAGCCGGCGCGATCACCTGCCGCCAGCCGAGCGGGGGAAACGGTTCAGCGCGACGAGGGTTCATCACCAGTGCATTAGGAGGTGACATATGGAATCGGTTCAAGATGTGATCGAGAGCCTGGCGCAGTCACTGCAAAGATCTGTGGCCGTCGACGACGCCGACCTCAGGCTGGTCGCCTCAAGCACCCACTTCAACGATGCGGACGCTGCACGCATGCAGTCGCTCGTCGGGCGACGTGTGGAAGGAGACGCGCGGGAGTACGTACTCGGTTCGGGCGCACGCAGATGGCGAGAACCGCGCGAGGTGCCCGCAAATCCTTCGATCGGCGCGGATGCAGCGCGCTTCTGTCTTCCGCTCTGGTCGCGTTACGAGCTGCTCGGATTTCTCTGGGTCACGATGGCGGGGCCGTTGACCAACGAAGAGATGGCCGAGTGCATCGATGCCGCGGAGACTGTTCGCAGCCTGCTCGTGCGTCGTGCCGAGCAGGAGGTGGAGGACGCACAGAAGATCCAGCCACTGGTCACAGGACTTCTGTCCACGTCGCCAGCGGAGAGGGCGGCCGCAGCGGCGGAGCTGATCGAGCAGCGATTCCCGGACGCTTCCAGGTTCACCGTGGTCGCTGCTGTCACCGACCTCGCCGTCGATTCCTCCGGTGAGGCGCCGGTCGACTTGGTCCGGCGAGCACTGTCGCACGTTCAGCGGTCTCGGCTCGGAGAGATGAGTGTCGTGAGCGTGAATGATGAGGTGCCGATTCTGATCATCGGGCATCGCACGAGCTTCAGCGCCGCTGCCTTCGAAGATCTCTGTCAGCGCGTCTCAACCGAGTTGCGGCGCCTGGATCTGCGTCTCGCGGAGCGCGTCTCGCTTGGTGTGGGCAGTACGCGCACACGACTCGACGACATCGCGCTGTCCTTCGATCAAGCGCTCAGTGCGGCTCGGATCGCGTTGCAGCAGGGACAGCGGGTGAGCGTATGGGGTGAGGATGCGCTGACGACGTTGTTGACCGCAACCGTGCGGCCGATCGTGGATCGCAGACTATTGCCTCCCGTGCTGAGCAAGGTCGAACTCGAGCAGGCTGACGCCATCGATCTGGTCGCCGCATACCTCCGCAACGCAGGGAACGTCATCCGTACCGCCCACGACCTGCATCTTCATCGAACCACGGTCTATTACCACCTCACGAGATTCCGGGAAGTCACCGGGCTCGATCTCGACGACGGTGAGACGCGCCTGATGCTGCATCTGTGGTTGAAGGTACGCGATCGGCTGGCACCGGAGTAGGCCACACGTTGCGAGCGCCTCGTTTGTCCGTCGGTGCGACAAACGCCGATGGCGAGCCGATGGTGCTTCGACACCCGTAGGACGTGTCAATGGGGACCGATGGTCAGTGTTGATCCTGTCGGGTCGCGTCGCGACAGAATCAGACGGAATCAGCACTGAATCGGAGAGTGATGGATACGGAAGCATGGGTGCGGGACCAGTTGGCTATCTGTCGAGGCGAAGCCGGGCAAGTCGTCGATATCGAGTCGATCGAGATCCACCCACGGCTTCCGCTCGCAGTGCTGCGAGTGAGACGGCGTGTCTCCTGGGGCACGCGGTCGGAACTCGAGCTGTTCGACACCGTCACGGGTGAAGAGCGCACGATCCCCGGCTGCCAGGACGTCCGTGCAGCGACATGGCACGCGAACGGATGCAGGGTTCTGGTGGCCCGCGGTTCAGCGGGGGGAAACGAGATCGTCGAGGTCGACATCGACACTCTCGAGGCGGAGGTGCTGCTCGAAGTCACCGGGGCGATCGAATCGCTCCGCAGCACCGACGACGGCCTGTACTTCCTCGAGGCGGAGGTCGGTGCTGAACTCTCGGACGTCCATGGTTCCGGCGTTGTCGCCGACACGTCTCGGCCCAACTGGTACCCCCGAGTGATGCCTGCATCCGAGGGGCGGCGCGTCCTTCGGATACGTGACTCGGCCGGTCATGTGCGCACGGTGACGGATGCGAATGTCTGGGACTTCGACGCCCGCGGCGACTCCGTGCTGATGCTTGCGAGCGAACACGCAGGTGAAGGGGCCTGGTACGGCGCGACATTGCGGATCAGCGGTGGCGCGGGAGAGATCGAGGTCTGTCGATCGCCGTATCAGCTTGCATGGCCCCGGTTGAGCCACGACGGACTGCACTGGTCGGTGCTGACGGGCCCAGCGTCGGATCGAGGCGTTCTCGCGGGAGACGTGGTCATCGATGGTCGCCGTGTGGAACTCGACCAGGTGCACGCGTCGCTGAGCGAATGGACACCGAATGGACAATTGCTCGTCGTCGGACATCGGGGCTTCGAAGTGGTCATCGGGACTGTGGATCCCGCCGGCCAGCTCTTCCGGCCGTTGTGGAGCAGCACGACTTTGACGAGCGGCTCGGATGTGCCGATTGCCGGTCAGATGGCCAGCGGTGACGTGCTCGCCGTGCTGGAAGGCCATCGTGTTCCCCCTGCCCTGTGTCGAGTCGCCGGGGTCGGCATGCCGACACAGCTGCTGAGCACTGCGTCACCGGCCACTGACCGCGTCATTGAACTGTCTGGAGAGTGCGACGTCGTGGAGTGGGAGTCGAGTGACGGTGCACGGATTGAGGGTCTTCTCATTCGCCCGGAGAAGATCAGCGGACTGGTGGTTCTCGCCCACGGAGGTCCCATCAGTGCGTTCCACGTCAACTGGGTCGCGCGTGACGAGTATGTGTGGCTGCTGGTCTCAGCGGGCTACGCGGTGTTCTGCCCCAACCCGCGAGGAAGCTCCGGACGTGGGAACGAGTTTGCGGCCGCGGTACTCGGCGATGCTGGCGGCCAGGATGCGAAAGACATCACCACGGGCATCGAGCACCTTCTGCGGGAACGGATCGTGCCGCGCGTTCCTGTCGGAATCACCGGGAACAGCTATGGCGGCTTCCTGGCGGCATGGCTTCCGTGCGTGTGCAACCTCTTTGCGGCCGCGGTCGCACGATCCCCAGTGACGGACTGGCAGCTTCTCGACCTGACCACCAATCTTCGAGAGCTGAACCGACTTCTCGTGGGCTCGAATCCGTTGGACGGTGCGAGCCACTACATCGCGCGCAGCCCCGTTCGCAGGGTAACGCCGCCGCACGCCCCGACTCTTCTGACCGCAGGTCTCAGCGATCTCGCCACCCCGCCGTCGCAGGCTGAGGCGATGTACGCGGCTCTCAGCGACCAGGGCGTGGATGCCGCGTTCGCGATCTATCCCCTGGAGGGCCACGGCGTCCTCGGCTTCGATGCGCGCGTAGACCAGTGTGCCCGCATGCTCGACTGGTTCAGGGTCCATCTGCAACACGTCCAGTAAGACCTACGACATTTGTCTGAGAGTCTCCCGGCGGGTTCCGACAGGTGCTTGTCTTGTTTCCCCGCCACCCCACCGAAGATCGAAAGATACCGCGCTCTGCTGCTCAGCAGCCGCAGACGAGTTATTAAAGGAGATAACCCAAGATGCAGCAGTCCACATCTGGATCACGCGTCGGCATCGACGTCGGCGGAACGTTCATCGACTATGCGGTCGTGGATGTCGAGTCTGGGCTGGTCCGTTTCGACAAGCAGCCGGCGACCGCCGGTCGACTTCACGAGGAAGTGATGGCTGGCCTGGGCAATCTCGGGCTGTCGGGGGCTGACATCGTGCAGCTGTTCCACGGGACCACCGTCGCCATCAATGCTCTCGTACAGGAGCGGGGAGCCAAGGTCGCCCTGGTGACGACAGCGGGCTTCCGCGACGTGTTGGAGATCGGTCGGGGCGGCCGTCCGCAGATCTACAACCTCCGGTTCGCGCCCACGCCGCCGCTCGTGGCGCGCGAGTTCCGCTTCGAGATCGCGGAGCGGCTCACCGCTTCCGGCGACGTGCTCCAGCCGCTGACAGCGGGGGCCGTCAATGAGTTGATCGAGCAGTTGCGCGAGTCCGGTGCCGATGCCGTCGCGATCTGTCTGCTTCACGCTTACTCAAACCCGCAGCACGAGTTGGCGCTGGGAGATGCGATCCGTAACAGCCTCCCCGGCACTCGTCTGACGCTGTCGCACCAAGTGGCATCCGAATGGCATGAGTTCGAGCGCAGTTCCTCGGCCGTCATCAACTCGTACGTGCAGCCTCTGTTCGCCGACTACCTCGACAGACTGCAGACTGCGCTCAGCGACGGCGGATACCACGGCCCCATCGGAATCATGCAGTCCAACGGTGGTGTGCTCTCATCCGATCGTGCGGCCGCGTTGCCAGTCCGTACCCTGATGTCGGGCCCGGCGGGCGGCGTCGTCGCATGCCGTGAGCTGTCGGGGGAGATCGGCATCTCGCACGCCATCTGCGCGGACGTGGGCGGCACGACATTCGATGTCGCGCTGATCCTCGACGGCGAGCTCGTGGAGAAATCTGAGACGGCGATCGGGGGTCGCCCGGTGCTCGGGTCGATGGTCGACATCACCTCGGTGGGCGCCGGCGGAGGATCGATCGCATGGATCGACGCCAACGGTGCGCTGAAGGTGGGGCCCGAGAGCGCCGGCGCCGTGCCGGGACCCGTGTGCTTCGGGAAGGGCGGAACCAAGCCGACCGTCACCGATGCGCAGGTCATTCTCGGGCGTCTCGATCCTGGACGATTCTTCGGAGGGCGAATGGTCCTCGACATCGAAGGCGCACGCCGTGCGATCCAGACGCAGGTGGCTGACCCGCTCGGGCTGGCGCTCGAGCAAGCGGCGCTGGGAATCCTCCGCATCGCAGAGACGAACATGACAAATGCGATTCGAGCGATCACCATCCAGCGTGGGCTCGACCCGCGTGACTTCGCTCTCATCTCCTACGGGGGCGGCGGCGGTCTGTTCGCCACGCTTCTTGCCGAGGAGATGGGAGTGACGACGGTTGTGGCCCCCGCGGCGGCGGCCAATTTCTCCGCGTGGGGCATTCTGTCCAGCGACTACCGTGAAGACGTCGTCCGTACCCGAATCGTGGCGCTGGACACGGGGGCTTCCGAAATCGTCGCTGAACTGCGCGAACTCGCCGACGAGGTGCGCGAAGCGATGTCGGTGTACAGCGACACTCGTGCGGTAGACGTGTCGTTCAGCGTCGATGCGCGATTCGTCGGTCAGCACCACACGGTCGTCGTCCCCGTGGAAGCAGACCTCGTGGCCGACGAAGCGCGGCTCGTTGATCAGATCCGAGCCGGATTCGTTCGCCTGCACGATCGTATGTACGGACCTCGCACGATGGAGGCCAAGCTGGAGGTGGTGTCGTTGCGCGCCCACGGCACCGTGTCGGTGCCCAAGCCTCGCCTCGAGCAGCTGAACGGCGACGGGCGTGCGGTGCAAACGTCGCGGAGGGATGTCTGGTTCGGCGACGAGCCGAGCTCCGCCACCATCTTCCGTCGCGCCGACCTCGGTTCCGGATTCGAGTTCTCCGGCCCCGCCGTCGTCGATGAAGCGACGAACACGATCCTTGTGCCGCCTGGATGGACAGGCCGCATAGACCAACGAGGTCATGTCATCCTCACTCGCGAAGGAGCGCGCGCATGAGCACTACTCCGGTCACCGACCCGATCACCGCAGAGGTCGTCCGCAACGGCCTGGTGGCCGCGGCGAACGAGATGAACAACATCATCGTTCGAACGGCCTTCAACCCCCTGCTTTTCGACACGAAGGACTTCGGCATCGCCGTACTGTCCGCCGATGGCGAGCTGTGGGCGGAAGACTCCGGCCTGACTTCCTTCGTCGGATGCATGCCCGCAACGATCCAGACGGGCCTCCGCAAGCATGGGGCGGCGCACTTTCGGCCCGGCGACGTGCTGATCGTCAACGATCCATATCTGACGGGCACGCACATCTCTGACACGACCGTCTATATGCCGGTGCACCATGAGGACGCGCTGGTCGCCTTCGTTGCGGTCACGGCCCACTGGGCCGACGTCGGTGGACGCACCCCGGGCGGGTGGGACATGACGTCGACCGAGCTTTACCAAGAGGGCATGTGCTTCACACATCAGCGGCTCATCGCCGAAGATGCGCCCGTTGACGACCTGCTTGACTTCATCAGCGCGAACGTCCGGTTCCCTGAGATCGTGCGCGGCGACCTGGACGCGCAGATCGCAGCCTGCCGCGCCGGTGCGGCGCGGGTTCGCGCGCTCTGCGAGCGATTCGGTCCCGGAGCGGTCAACTCCTCCATGGACCGGGCGATCCAGTCAACTGCATCCACTGTCAGCGAGCGCATTGCTGCGCTGCCCGACGGCGTGCACGAACGGTCGATCGTCATGGACTATGACGGGATCGATCAGGCGGCCAGGCCTGTCGTCGCGGTGCAGGTCGCCGTCGATGGCGATCGCATCAAGGTCACTTTCGATGGGACGAGTCCCACGAGTCAGGGGTCGATGAACCTCACGGGGATCGGCACGCGGAGCGAGGTGCACGCGGCGCTCAAGGGGCTGCTCGCCCCACTTGAGCCTTCGAACGCGGGTCACTTCAAGAACGTCGACATTGAACTGCCGCAGGAATCACTCGTGAACCCGACTCGACCTGCCGGCAGTGACTCCTTCGGCTTCGTGGCCGGCGCACTCACGGAGATGATCGTGAATGCCCTCGCTGAGCTGTTCCCTGAAACGAGCCGTGCTGGCTCGTACCAGCTGTTCGGCGTCCACCTCATCCGCACCGACCCCCGGCATGGGGAGCCCTTCATCATGATCGACCCGTTGGACGGCGGTCATGGTGCCCACTCAGCCGGCGACGGTGCGACCGCGATCTTCCCCGGCGACGGCGACACCCTCAACCTGCCCGTCGAGGTGCTGGAGAACCGGTACCCGCTGCGCTGCCTCCAGTACGCGTACGTCGACGGCTCACGTGGACACGGAGAGCACAACGGTGGCTATGGGCTGGTGCGCGATTATCAAGTGCTTGAAGACGGAACCATCCTCAAGTACGCCAACGAGAACACCAAGAACGTACTGTCCATCGGCGTGGCCGGCGGTGACGACGGCGAGGCGAGCCGCATCATCCTTCGTCCCGGTGAGTCCGACGAAGTCGTGCTCACCGACCGCGGAAACGACGCCGGGGAGTTGCGTGCGGGGGACATCGTGCGCACCGTCAGCGGCGGCGGCGGCGGATGGGGCGGAGCCGCCCAGGCATAGCAGCCGACCTGGTCGGATGCCGTTGGACGAGGGCAGCGCTGCGATTGCAGCATTTCGCAAGGAGGCGAAACCATGAAACAGCAGTACCGGTTCCGGCGTGTTGCCGGGGCATTCCTCGGAGTGGCAATGGTGGTGAGCGCGCTGGTCGCTTGCAGCGGCACATCGAACACCACCACGCAGGACAAGGCGCTTCGAGTGGTGATGGCCACCGCGCCCACCTCGCTGGATCCGATTGATCAGTTCGGCGGCACCGACACACTGTCCGGGAACATGTATGTCACCCTGTTGAGGACAGGGACGAAAGACCTGGGAAACGGTCTGTCGACCGAGAACGGGGCCGACGTCGAGGGGTATCTCGCGAAGGACTGGAAGGTCTCGGATGACGGGCTGACCTATACGTTCCATCTCAAGCCCGGACTCACCTTCGCGTCGGGCACACCCGTCGACTCGGCCGCAGTCAAGTATTCGTTCGAGAGAGCACTCGACTCTACGGCTGAGGCATTCATCACCACCCTCACGCCTGGCCTCATCAAGAGCATCGACACTCCGGACGCTGACACCGTCGTCTTCACGCTGTCGGAACCGCGCCCGAGTGTGCTGCAAGCCTGGGCATCGTACTCTTCGGCCATTGTCGATCCGAGCGTCGTCAAGGCAAAAGGTGCGAAGTGGCTCGACACGAACGAGGCAGGATCCGGGCCCTACGAACTGGTCAGTTACACGCCCAATCGTGAGCTCGTCATGAAGGAACGGCCCGGATTCGCCAAATGGGCGGGCTGGGCACCGAAGCGCCAGAACGTCACGGTGCAGTTTGCAGCCGACGACTCGGCACTCCTGCTGGCGGTCAAACAGGGCGCCGACGTCGTGATCGGCCTCACAAGCCAGTCCGTCGCGAGTCTGAAGAATGATTCGGCGGTCCGGGTTGAGACGTTCGAGAGTGTGCGCACGAGGTTCCTGAACTTGGCGTGGTCGAAGGCGCCCTTCTCCAACGCGAAGGTGCGCGAGGCTCTCACCTACGCCGTGGACCTGAAGGCCATCCTCGACGGACCTGCGAACGGTGACGGCCAGCTGTACTACGGTCCCTCGAACCCGAATCTTCCGTTCTTCAACAAGGAACTGGCCACGCCGATCACGAGAGACGTCGCCAAAGCTGAACAGCTATTGAAGGACTCTGGCGAGACTCTCCCCATCCGGTTCACGCTCTCGATCGACCAGGGTGCGCCGGTAGACAAGCAGATTGCGCAGGTGCTGCAGTCGACGTTGAAACCCGCGGGATTCGACATCCAGATTGAAGTGCTGCCCACGGCAGAGTTTTCGGAAGCCACCTATGCCGACGGGTTTCAGGCTCAGATCCGTGAGGATGCACCGGGGTATGCCGATACGGGGTTCTATCTCGGCTACGCCATGGCGTGCGTGCTGAAGCCGGTCGGGACGAACGCCAGCCACATGTGCATGCCCGAGGCGGACAAGCTGCTCGCTGCGGCGAGAGCGACTACGGATCCCGAGAAGGCTCAGGCGAAGTACGACGAGATCACGCGCATATGGAGAGAGAACTACCCGCAGATTCCGCTGTTTGCAATGAGTCCGGCGATCGTGCTGAGCAAGAGTGTCACCTCGTTCGAGTACTCGTACGACTTCAGCAACCGAGTGACTGACTGGGGGTAGCCCATGACGGAGACAGAACGTATCGTCGCCGTTCGCGGATCCGGACAGGCGCGGAAGGCCGGTTGGTTCCGCCGGCTCTCCGGGTCCGCGCGGGTGAGCGTGATCGCGATCGTTGTGATCGCGGTGGCGGCCGCGACAGCGAAGCTGTGGTGGCCGGAGTCGAGCGATCAGACGAATGCAGCCGCCGCCCTTATGACGCCGAGTCTTTCGCACCCGATGGGCACAGATGGGCTTGGACGAGACGTCTTCGCTCGGGTTCTCGAGGGCGCCGGCATCTCGTTGGCGGCGGGGCTCATCATTGCCGTGGCTGCGGTCGCGGTGGGAGGAGCCCTCGCGATCATCGCGGGCCTCCGTCCGGGAGCAATCGATCTCGTCATCATGCGTATCACCGACTCGCTGCTCGCCTTCCCCGCGTTGATTCTCGCGATAGCGGTGGCGGCGGGCCTTGGGAGCGGGTTCTTCTCCGCCTGTGTGGCGATCGTTGTCAGCACCTTCCCGCTCGTTACTCGGGTGGTGCGCTCGGATGTGCTCAGGATCCGTGGTGGGGGGCACATCCAGGCCGCGCGAGCACTCGGCGTGACTCCGTCGCGTATCGTCTGGCGTCACGTGCTTCCGCACGTCTCTTCCGCGCTGCTTGTGCAGTTTGCTCTGGTCGTGGCATTCGGGATCATCGCACTGGCCGGTCTCGGGTTCATCGGCCTTGGGATCCAATTGCCTACGCCGGAGCTGGGAGCGATGATCCTCGACGGGGCCGCGCCGCTGATCGGGGGCGCCTGGTGGATAAGCATCTTCCCGGGACTGATGCTGCTGGCGATCGTTGCATCAGTGAACGTGATCGCTGACTCACTGCGTGTGATTCTGGACCAGCCCGATGAACTCACGGGGGCGGAGCTTTGATCTCATATATCTCGCGCAGGTTCGGTTTGGCGCTCCTTTCGATTCTCGGCGCATCCATCGTCGCCTTCATCGTGTTTCGGGTCGCACCGGGAGACCCTGCGCGGCAAGCACTGGGTCCGTTCGCCTCAGACGAGCAGCTCGCGCAATTCCGCGCCGACAACCTTCTGGACCAGTCGCTTCCCGCCCAGTACTGGGCATTCATCCGGAACTTCTTCACAGGGGACTGGGGCTACTCATACGGCAGCGGTGCGAAGGTGACGACGCTGTTCGGCGACACGCTCGCTCCCACGATCGAGCTGGCCGTCGTGACGTTCATCGTCACTGTGGCTTTGGCCACATGGCTGGCGCTCGTGTCGACCTACCGACCTCGCAGGTGGCTCGATCGGCTGATCAACGCGCTGGCATACGTCGGACTGGGGGCTCCGGCATTCTGGGTTGGCCTCGTCCTCGTCCTGGTGTTCTCGCAGTGGCTGCCGGTGCTGCCAGGTGCCGAGGGGCAACTCGACTTCACGTACTCGGTGCCGACGGTGACGGGGTTCATGTTGGTCGACACGCTTCTTGCAGGAGATCTGCCGGCGTTCGGGAACGCGATCACGCATCTGATCCTCCCGGTTGCGACACTGGGTCTGGCCGTGTTCGCGTACCTGGTCAGGATCCTGCGGGCCAGCCTGCTGGCGGTCGGAGATCAGCAGTTCGTTCTGGCTGCCGAAGCCAAGGGCGTCAGCCGCTGGACCGCATTTCGTCGACATGCGCTGCACAACGCACTGCTGCCCATGCTGACCGCAAGCGGAATCGTGCTTGGTCAGCTGTTGGCTGGGACGGTGCTTGTAGAGACCGTGTTCAACTGGCCGGGCGTGGGCAACCTGCTCACCCGGAGCATCGGGCTCAAGGACTACTCGGTCGTCGATGTCTTCGTGATGCTCTCGGCGACGGCCTACGTGCTGGTCAACTTCATCGTCGACGTCGTACAACTGCGCGTCGACCCCCGCATCCTGCAGGAGGAGCAGAAATGATTGACGTGGAGGCGATTCACGGGACTCCGGCGCTGCGCCTGCAGGACGTGTCGATCGGGTATTCGCACTTTGCCGATGCGGTCTCGTCGATCTCGTTCACCTTGGAGCGCGGGCGTCGTGTGGGCATCATCGGTGAGTCAGGCTGTGGGAAATCCACGCTGGGACTCGCCATCATGGGGCTGCTTCCCTGGAACGGCGAGGTCAGGGCGGGCAACATCCTGATCGACGGGGCGGACATGGTCACGATGCGGGAACGGGAACGTCGTCGACTCCGAGGAAATCGCGTCGGGCTGATCTACCAGGATGCATCGAGTTCGTTGGATCCGCTCAAGCGAGTGGGCACACAGATCGCAGAAGCCATCACGGCACACGCTCCCAAGACGAAGCAGATCAACGACCGCGTCGCGCACGCACTCGACGACGTGGGGCTCGCCGCAGCCAATGCCCAGAACTATCCACATGAGCTGTCCGGTGGAATGCGGCAACGCGTGGCCATCGCCATCGCCCTCGTCAACGATCCTGTCCTGGTCATCGCCGACGAGCCCACGACGGCACTTGATGTCACCACGCAGGCTCACGTACTCGATCTCCTCGAAGCGCGCGTGACGGAACGAGATGCGGCTCTGCTGCTGATCACGCACGACCTCGGTGTCGTCGCGGACCGTTGCGAACTGACGGGCGTGATGTATCGAGGGCGACTGGTCGAGTGGGGAGACACCAGCCGAGTGCTCACTGATCCCGAGCATCCATACACGCGAGCACTCGTGGAGTGCTCCCACGCTGTGATCGACAGCGACGCTGACCGACTTCCCACAATGACTTCATGGGACCATGACGAGGAGGGCGGCGATGATGCGCTCTGACGATGCTGGGCAGAACCGACGAGACCCCGTTCTCCTCGAAGCACACCGCCTTCGCCAGGAGTTTCGTCAGCGGGTATCGCCCGGTAGCGCACGCGGGACGGCGCGCGTTGCGGCGCTTGATGACGTGTCGGTCCAGGTGCGTCGCGGTGAGCGTGTGGGAATCGTGGGTGAGTCCGGAAGCGGCAAGACCACGCTTGGACGTGCACTCAGCGGACTCCGCCACCCGCAGCACGGCACAGTGGAGTTCGACGGCACCGATATATACCGGCTCCCTGCGAAGGAGCTTCGACGGCTGAGGGCGCGGCTGCAGATCGTCCTGCAGGATCCTTCGGGCATCCTCGATCCCCGAATGACTGTGCGGCAGGCGGTGGCCGAAGGCCTCCAAGCCCACTCACACATGAAGGATGCCGAGATCTCTGCTCTCGTCGAGTCGACCCTGCGTGAGATGCGAATCGCCCCAGAGCTGTTCGACCGCCTACCCCGGAACCTGTCTGGCGGGCAACGTCAACGCGTTGCCGTGGCACGATCACTCGTCCTCCGCCCTGAACTGATCGTCCTCGACGAGCCGGTGTCGGCCCTCGACACATCCGTGCAGGCGCAGCTGCTCAACCTCTTGCGCGATGTGCAAGACGAACACGACCTCACCTATGTGTTCATCGTCCATGATCTGGCAGTGGCACGATGGTTCTGCACCCGAATCCTCGTCATGCACAAGGGGAGGATCGTCGAAGAGGGCGACAGCGATACCATTCTGCGCTCTCCCCAGCATCCGTATACGGCCGAGCTCATTGCCGCCGTCCCAGGGCTCCGGTCCCGGGGGCTGTGAGCTCTCCAGCGATGGAGAAGCTCACAGGGAGTGTGTCCCGTGATTGGATCCCGGCGCAGTCGTTCCTCGCCGCCGCGGTCCGGCCGCGGAAGCGTCTCTCGCCCGGCGTTGGTGCAAGCGGTCTCCACTGGCGGCGGCGATGCCCTATGACGAGGGTGCCGCCGGTTCGTGAGTCGAGGGATTCCGCATCGCGCTCAGATGCCGGAAGAACACCTCGGCGCTGACGCCGCGCGATGCGGGGAGCCCCGCTGAGAACAGCCTCTTGCCGTCTTTCACTGAACCGATGTGGTCCCGGCGTATTCGTTCGCCGAAGGGGATGCGCCTGCGCGGGCCATCAGCACCGAAGCCCAATGTCTGCGGACGCAACCGCCTGGACGGCCGTCTTGCCGGCCATTTATGGCCGGCAAGAGGTCACGTCACACGTTGTAAATGGCGTCGACGCACGTGCGATAGGCGTTCTCTGTGGGAGTGATGCCCAGTGCGTGCGCCTGCTCGAGGTTCTGCCGGGTCTTCACGGGGACCGTTGCCTCAATGCGTGCGCGCAGCGTGGCGGGTGATGCGTTCGCGCCGTTGATGTACTCCTCGGCGCCGCACATCACGCCGGCGGTGTTGTGCCACCACTCTGTTTGGAAGAGGATGCCACGGTCGGCGAGCAACTTCGCCAGACGCTCCTCCTCAGCCTGGCTCGTGGCCTTCAACTGATTGTTGGCCGGACCGAAGACATACCGGAACTTCAGGCGACCGATCACGTCCTCATCGATGATCCCGCCCACCGCGGCCGGACACAGAATGTCGGCGTCGAGGTCGAGGATCTCTTCGACCTCGACGATGGTGACATCCGAGTCCCGCCGCTGGGCCGCGAAGGCTTCGCCACGTGCCGGATTGAGGTCGGCCACGTACAGCTTCACGCCGCCCTCAGCAAGCAGGTCTGCCAGGTGCCAGCCGACTGCTCCGAGGCCCACGACCGCAGCACTCATCCCTCGCAGCGAGTCGCGACCCTCCTGGAAGCGCACAGCTTCCTTCATAGCCAGGAAGGTGCCATACGCCGTCGGGGTGCCGCTCTCTCCCAGGGGAGAGCGGGGTCCTCCGGTGAACTGCTGGGAGAATCGTGCATTGATCACGTCTGCCATGGCTGTCGGGAAGTTCATGTCCGGGCCAGTCATTGTGCGACAACGGTCGATGGCGAAGGCGATGAATCCCAATGCGTGCAGGTCTTCGAGATCGAGCTCATCCATCTGCACCGTGGTCTTGCAACCGCCGAAGTCAAGATCCGCAGCCACGTTTTTGAAGCTCATCGCACGGCCCAAATTGAGGCCGTCGATGATGACGTCGATCTCGGGCTCGTTTCGCGGATGCCTGCGGATGCCGCCGGCCAGGATCGCATGCCGCTTCGTGTTCAGGCCGCGCTTGCGGCTGTGCTGGTGGCACATGAAGCGGATGTCACGCTCTGCGTCGTAATACGCCTCGATTCCTACATGGCGCCCTTGGCGAAGGAACTCGAGCACGCGATCCAGGTGAGCGTCGAGGCCGTATTCCGCGTAGAGCGCATGCGTCGCGTCGTTGTCGAGGGTGATCCCGGACGGGGTGAGGAGTGTCAGCGCGTCGAAGGCGGAGTTGTACTGGGAGAAGTCCAACCCGCGATCCCATTCCTTGGCGGCCCAGAGCCGGTGCTCGTCGGTTCGCCAGTCATACTGGATCTTGAGGCTGGTCAGCCCCGCGTCAGCGAGGGGTGTGAAGATGCTGTCGTCCAAGCGAGTTCGTCCTTCGATGGAGTGTTCGTCGCGGTTGTCTGGATCATCATCTGTCCGTGCCTTCGCGCACTTCTTCCGACATTCGATGGAATCGCCGCGAACATCTGTCGCACGCTCAAGGAGATCGAGAAGAGGGGCGTGTCGGATCACTCCGTCTCCTGCGGACGGGCATCGGGGACGAAACGACCCCTTTCTTCGTCGAACGGAGACCGACTCTGGGTGAAAGACCTGCCGCTCGTGCCCACGTGGGCCGGCGCCACCTGATCGGCGCCGCGCCGTCGACATCGGGCGCGCCGTTCACTACGTTCGAAGACATGTCGACCGATATATCAGACCAGCGCCTGCACGCCGTCTTCATCGTCGGCACGCGCCCCGAGGCGATCAAGATGCTGCCGCTCATCGTCGCCATGCGCGAGAGCGCCCGCTTCGAGCCCGTCGTCGTCTCGACGGGACAGCATGCCGAGATGGTCGCATCGGTGCTGTCGATCGGCGACATCCGGCCCGACGTGACGTTCGATCTGCCGGCCGGTCCGCGGACGTTGAACGAGCTGTTCGCGTTCATCCTCACGCATCTCGAGGACTACCTGGGCGACCGCTTCGGTCCGCCGGTGCCGCCCGAAGAGGCGAGCTATGCGACCGGCTACCCGGCCGCGTGCTTCGTCCACGGCGACACGACGAGTGCCGCCGCATCCGCGCTGGCCGCGTTCCACCTGCACCTTCCGGTCGTCCACGTCGAGGCGGGACTGCGGACGTCGAACACGCTCTCGCCGTTCCCCGAAGAGCTCAACCGGCAGTTGATCTCTCGGATCGCTGCGCTGCACCTCGCTCCGACCATCCGGAACAAGGCGAACCTCATGGGGGAGGGCATCCCGTACGGACGCATCTTCGTCACCGGCAACACCGCCATCGACGCGCTGCATCTGGCGGTGTCGCAGGACGACCGCTTCGAAGACGAACGGCTGACCGATCTCGATGTCCCCGAACCACCACGCGTCGTCGTGGTGACCGCACACCGCCGGGAGAACTGGGGCGCTCCGCTGGAACGGATCGCCGATGCCGTCGCGCAGTGTGCGCGGGCGTATCCCGACGTACGGTTCGTGGTCGCGCTGCATCCCAATCCGGCCGTTGCCGGCATCCTCACGTCCCGTCTCGGGGATCTCGAGAACGTGACGCTCATCGAGGCGATGAAGTACATCGAGTTCGCCCGACTGCTCAAGCTCGCGACCCTCGCCATCACCGACTCCGGCGGGATCCAGGAAGAGGCACCCGCACTGGGCACGCCGGTCATCTGCGTCCGCGAGAGCACGGAGAGGCAGGAAGGGGTGGATGCCGGAACCGTCGAACTCGTCGGCACCTCGACCGAGCGGATCGTGGCGTCGGTCCGCACGCTGCTCGACGACCCCGCGGAGCGCCGCCGCCGCAGCCGCACGGCGAACCCGTACGGCGACGGCAGGGCCTCGGCGCGGATCGTGCGGGCGCTCGAGCACATCGTCTTCAATTCGGAGGCCCCGACGCCGTTCGGCCCCGGCTTCGACCGCAACGAGGTCCTCGCAGCCGGCGGCAGCGGCGACCCCGTCGAGAAGGGCTGGGTGTCGACGTGGCCGCTGCCGAGCGAGGACGGATGAGCACGGTGATCGACCTCTACGGCAACGTGCCGACCTGGGGCCAGGTGCTGGATTGGGTGGTGCTGGTCGTCATCGTGTCATCGGCGGTGTCGCTGTGCACGCTCCTCGTCGTGGCGGCGCGCTACCGGCACGTGATGCGGCAGCGCACGGCGCGGGGCGACCTGCGCGACGAGAGCGAATTCCTCTGGGTGTTCCTGGTCCCCGCGCTCAACGAAGCGGTGACGATCGCCGACAGCGTCTCGAGGCTGTGCGCGACCAGGGCGACGCACGCGGTGTTCCTCGTCATCGATGACGGGTCCGACGATGACACCGGCCGCATCCTCGCCGGCATCGACGACCCCCGCTTGCGCATACTCACGCGCACGGCGCCGGATGCGCGGGTCGGCAAGGCGGCCGCACTGAACGCGGCCTACGCACATCTGCGCGAGCGGGTGCTCACCGAGCCCTCCTTCGCGCGGTGGGGCGAGGACGACGTGATCGTGGCTGTGGTGGACGCCGACGGGCGCGTCGATGCGCACGCCCCGCACGCCGTGAGCGTGGACTTCAGTGATCCGCTCGTGGGCGGCACGCAGCTGCTCGTCGAGATCTACAACCGGCGCACGCCCCTGACCTGGGCGCAGGACGTGGAGTTCTCGTCGTTCGGTCGGGTCTTCCAAGCGGGCAGGTCGTGGTGGGGCACGGCGAACATGGGCGGCAACGGCCAGTTCACCCGACTGGCGGCGCTGCACGCCGTGGACGACGGCGACGGGCCCTGGCGCGACCGGCTCACCGAAGACCAGGATCTGGGAGTGCGCATGGTCCAGGCGGGGTGGCGTGGCACGCAGAACAACGACGCCCGGGTGCGCCAGCAGGGCCTCAACTCGCTGCGGCGGCTCTACCGGCAGAGGGTGCGCTGGGCACAGGGCAACTGGCAGGCGCTGTCGCTGCTGCGGGGCGTCGGCAGGCCCTCGCTGAAGCTGTTCGGACGTCTGGACTGCGTCTTCTACCTGCTCACGCCGGCGGTCCAGCTGCTCACCGGACTCGCGTTCGTCGTGGCCATCGTGTTCTGGGCGTTCGGCATGTCCCCCTACCAGTCGGCACTGTGGTGGGTCGTGCTGCTGTTCGCCGTTCTCGCCTTCGGTCCGGGTCTGATCACGATGCTCATGCGAGCGGGCCACTGGTATACGGCGCCCCTCGCGGTCATCCTGGTCATCCCGTACCTCGTGTATGCGTGGATCGTGTTCCCGGTGCTGGCCGTCGCCCTGATCCGGCAGCTCGCGGGGCGCACCTCGTGGGCGAAGACGGCGCGGGAGAGTCTCACCGAGGCGGCGGCCACGGAAGTGTGATCGCACGGTCGCCGCCCGTTCTATGCTGGACGGGACGTCGAAGCGCGAAGGAGCCCGAACCGATGAGCCTCGACCTGCTCGCGGCACCCGACACCGCCGCCCGGACGTGGGACGACCCCGCGCGGTACTGGCGTGCGATGACGGATGCCGTCTCCGAGCTCTCCGGCCCGGTCGCAGCCATCAACCTCGACGCGTTGCGCTACAACGCCCTCGACATGGTGGTGCGCGCCGGCGGCGTGCCGATCCGGGTGGCCAGCAAGTCCGTGCGCGTCCGTGAGGTGCTCGATGCGACCCTGGCACTGCCGGGCTACCGGGGCATCCTCGCGTTCACCCTGCCCGAGGCGCTGTGGCTCGCCGAGACCGGCCACGATGACATCGTCGTCGGCTACCCGACGGCCGACCGCGGCGCGCTTCGTCGGCTGTGCGCGGATGAGGATGCCGCCTCCCGCATCACGCTCATGGTCGACAGCCTCGACCAGCTCGATCTCGTCGACGCCGTCGCGTCGCCGGCGACGCGTGCGCCGCTGCGGCTGTGCATCGACGCCGACGCGTCCTGGCGCGCGCCCGGGCTCGGGCACGTCGGCGTGCGGCGCTCGCCGGTGCACGACGTCGCCGAGGTCGCGACGCTCGCGCGGGGCATCGCCGCCCGGGCGGGCTTCTCGCTGGTGGGCCTCATGATGTACGAGGCGCAGATCGCCGGGCAGCCCGACAAGGACGGTGCCTCCGACCCGGTGATCCGATGGATGCAGCGGCGCTCGGCCGCTGAGCTGCTCGACCGCCGCGCGCACATCGTCGCGGCGCTGCGCGAGATCGCCCCGCTCGAGTTCGTGAACGGCGGCGGCACAGGGTCGCTGGAGTTCACCGCATCAGACCAGGCGGTCACCGAGGTCACCGCCGGTAGCGGCCTGCTCGCCGGTCACCTGTTCGACCGCTACCGCATCTTCGACCCGGCGCCGGCGGCGGCGTTCTCGCTCGAGGTCGTCCGCAAGCCCATGCCCGACATCGCGACGGTGCTCGGCGGGGGATGGATCGCCTCGGGGCCGCCGCTGGCGTCCCGCCAGCCGCTGCCCATCTGGCCGCAGGGACTGCACACCCTCGGGCGCGAAGGCGCCGGCGAGGTGCAAACGCCGCTGCAGGGGGAGAGCGCCCATGCGCTGCGGGCGGGGGACCGCGTGTGGTTCCGGCATTCCAAGAGCGGCGAGCTCGCGGAGCGCGTGAATGCGTATCACCTCATCGAGGGGGACCGCCTCGTCGGCCAGGCGCCGACGTACCGCGGCGAAGGAAGGGCTTTTCTGTGACACGACCGGGCGGCGAATGGCGCAACTGGGGACGATCGGCACACATCCGGCCGCAGCGGGTCGAGTACCCGAACAGCATCGACGCGGTGCGCCGTGCGGTGCAGTCGGCGGCCCGCGTCGGGCTGGCGGTCAAGGCGGTGGGCGCCGGGCACAGCTTCACCGGCATCGCCGCGGCACCCGGCGTGCTCCTCGACCTGCGTGACCTGACCGGGGTCGTCCGCGTCGACCGGGAGCGCTCGCAGGTCACCCTGCGCGCCGGCACCCACCTCTACAGCGTTCCGCGGCTGCTGGCGCCGTACGGCCTCGCGATGGAGAATCTGGGCGACATCGACCGTCAGACGATCGCGGGGGCCATCTCGACCGGCACGCACGGCACGGGCGCGCGCTTCGGCGGCATCGCCACCCAGGTCGTCGGGGCGGTCCTCGTCACCGCGGACGGCGAACTGCTGACCGTCGACGAAGAGCACGAGCCCGAGCTGCTGCCGGCGGTCGCTCTCGGCCTGGGCGCCCTCGGCATCCTCGTCGAGGTCACCCTGCAGTGCGTGCCGGCGTTCGTGCTGCACGCCGTCGACGAACCCGGCCCGCTGGGTGAGGTGCTCGACTCGATCCCGACGCGCGCCGCCGATGCCGACCATTTCGAGTTCTACTGGTTCCCGCACACCGAGGTCGGGCTGACCAAGACGAACACCCGGCTGCCCAAGACGGCCCCGCGGCATCCGCTCCCGCGCATGGCGAGGTGGGTCGATGAAGAGCTGCTGTCGAACGCCGTGTACGGCGGTGTCTGCGCGGCCGGCACCGCCGTTCCGGCCATCGTGCCGGCGTTTTCGCGGCTCGCGGTCACGCTGACCGGAGACCGCGAGTACACCGACTGGTCGAACCGCGTGTTCACCCAGCACCGCGGCGTCCGCTTCCGCGAGATGGAGTACGCACTGCCCGTCGAGAACGTGCGGCCCGCATTCGACCGGCTGCGCGCGCTCATCGCCGAGCATGGCTGGCGGATCTCCTTCCCCGTCGAGGTCCGTTTCGCCGCCGCCGATGATCTCTGGCTGTCGACCGCGCATGGCCGCGACAGCGGATACATCGCCGTGCACCGCTACTGGCGGGAGAACCCCAGCGACTACTTCGAGGCCGTCGAGCAGATCATGCTCGAGCTGGGTGGACGTCCGCACTGGGGCAAGATGCACACGCTCGACGCGCACATCCTGCGTGAGCGCTACCCGCGCTTCGACGACTTCGTCGCCCTGCGGGAACGCCTCGACCCCGAGCGGCGGTTCCAGAACGCGTATCTCCAGCGCGTACTCGGTGAGTAACGCCTGAGAGTCGCGCCGGCCGTGCCGGCGCTGTCGGAGTGCCCGGTTAGGATGGGCTCAAATCGAACGGAGTGGTGCCTGCAATGGAATGGCTGATCCCGGTAATCGTCGTGGTCGCAGTGATCCTCATCATCGGGATCTACCTGTGGGCGACCTACAACTCGCTCGTCCAGCTGAATGTGCGCGTCGACGAAGCCTGGAGCGACATCACGGTGCAGCTCAAGCGTCGCGCCGACCTGCTGCCCAACCTCATCGAGGCAGTCAAGGGCTATGCGGCGCACGAGAAGGCGGTCTTCGAGAACGTCACCCAGGCGCGTGCCGAGACGCTGAACGCCTCGGGACCGGCCGATGCCGGGGTCGCCGAGGGGCACATGCAGCAGGCGCTGAAGTCGATCTTCGCGGTCGCCGAGGCGTACCCGCAGCTGCAGGCGAGCCAGAACTTCCTCCAGCTGCAGCAGAACATCGTCGACACCGAAGACAAGATCCAGGCGTCGCGTCGGTTCTACAACGGCGGTGTGCGTGAGCTGAACACCAAGATCAAGGTGTTCCCGAACAACCTGTTCGCGCGCAACCTCGGTTTCCACGAGCGCGAGTTCTTCGAGGTCGTCGACGGCGCGGCCATCGCAGAGCCGCCGCGCGTGCAGTTCTGATGCACTGACCGTTGTACTCGGCGATCGCGCGCAACAAGCGCAACACGTGGTTCATCCTCATCGCGTTCGTCGTGATCCTCGGCGCCCTCGGCGCCCTGGCCGGCTGGCTGTTCGGGAACAACTGGTGGATCACCGGTTTCGTCCTCGTGTTCGCCGGCGGCTACGCGACCATCCAGTACTTCACCGCCGACCGTCAGGCCATCGCGCTCTCCGGCGCCTTCGAGGTCGACAAGCAGAGCGCGCCGCGGTACTACCGGCTTGTCGAGAACCTCTGCATCACGACCGGCACACCGATGCCGAAGCTCTACGTCGTCGAAGATCCGGCGCCCAACGCGTTCGCGACGGGGCGCGACCCCGACCACGCGGCGATCACCGTGACGACGAGCCTGTTCGAGATCATGACCGATCGCGAGCTCGAGGGCGTGCTCGCCCACGAGCTCGGACACATCCGCAACTACGACATCCGCGTGTCGATGCTCGTCTTCGGGCTGGTCGTGGCCATCGGCCTGATCGCCGACATCCTCCTGCGCGTCACCTTCTTCGGCGGTGCCCGACGCAGCAACAACCAGGGCGGGGGACAGGCGCAGCTCGTGTTCCTGCTCCTGGGCATCGTCGCGGCGATCGTCGCGCCGCTGCTGGCGGGCGTGGTGCAGGCCGCGATCTCGCGCCAGCGCGAGTATCTCGCCGACGCGACGAGCGCCCTGACCACGCGCGACCCCGACGGGCTCGCGTCGGCACTGAACAAGCTGCAGACCTACGGGCGACCGATGCAGAAGGCCAACACGTCGATGGCCCACCTGTGGATCGCCGACCCGCTGCGCCCCAACGCGCTCGAGCGCATGTTCTCGACGCACCCGCCGATCCCCGACCGCATCGAGCGCCTGCACACGATGGGCGGCAGCTTCTAGTCAACGTGCAGCGACACCGTCGCCCCATCGAAGACCACGCGGCCGCGCAGTGCCCAGTCGTCGGCGCGGTAGACGACGGTGCGGGATGCCCCGTCCCAGTCCTCTCCCCGTGCCGTGGCGGTGATCTCGCCGTCCGTGGCGGCGAACGAGGTGCCGTCGGGCGCGAGCGCGAGGGCGGGGCGCCGGTCGATGCGGAAGTCGAGCGAGCTGAGGGTGCGCAGGTCGGCCGCCCACGGCACGCGCAGGCCGCAGTGCGCGGGGACGGTGGTGGTGGATGCCGCGCAACGGTCTTCATAGGCCGTCAGGGGCTTCTGCACCGCATCCGTCGCGCCGGCCGCGAGCGCGACGTCGAGGTCGGCGGTGACCGGCTTCTCGTTCGTCACGGTGATGCGTGCGGTCCCGGTGAGGACATCGGCGGGGAGCGCGGTGACCGGATACTCCGCGGGCAGGAGAAGCGTCTGCGCTCCCGCTGCCACCGTGGCCCGACCCACGCGGACGGCGTCGCCGATGCGAGGCTGCACGGTCAGCGCGCCGAGGAAGTCGCCGTTCAGGTGATAGGCGCGCCCCTCCCGGCTGAGGATGAACCACACGGTGACGCGCTTGCCGGTCAGCCGTGCGGTCGCGCGCACGCTGCCATCGTCGCGGATCGACTCGATACGGGAGGCGGTGATGCGAGCGGATGCCCCCGCGTAGGCGTCGTCGATCGTCGTCCGCTCCTCCGCAGACAGTGAGGCACCGGCCATCATCGCGTCGAGCGTGCCGATGTCGCCCGACTCCAGCGCGCCCAGATACTGCTCTGCGGCGTCGTGCAGGGTCGGCGGCCGCAGCATCCACCATCCCGCGACGGCGGCGCCCGCGACGACGACGGCCGCCGCGGCGACCAGGGCGATGACGGTGCGGGACTTCACACCTCCACGCTAGCTGCCGCGCCGACGCACGGTCAGGTTCCCGACCGCGCCCGGCCATAGACTGGCCGGGTGGCACAGTCCGACGGCACCCCGCGGCCCTCGCTGCGCGAGGCCCTCATGCAGCGCGTTGTGAGCACCGAGACGAGCGCGACAGTCCCCAGCGGGCTGCGCATCGCCGCCGCCTATGCCTGGCGTCTGCTGGTCGTGGCGGCTGCGCTGGCTCTCGGCATCTGGCTGATCATCGAGCTGAAGCTGCTGGTGATCCCGTTGCTGGTGGCGATTCTCGTCACGGCGCTGCTGTGGCCGGCGTTCGCCTTCATGCTGCGGCACCGCGTTCCGAAGGTTCCGGCGATCGTCATCTCCGTCGTCGGCACGCTGGCGATCGTCGCGGGGCTGATGTGGCTCGTGGGCTGGCAGATCGGCGCACAGTGGGACTCGGTGCGCGAACGCACCCGGGGCGCCGTCGAGTCGCTGCGCGACTACCTCGTGACCGGCCCGCTGGGCCTCACCGAGGCGCAGATCGACGACATGCTGCACCAGGCCGGGCAGTTCCTGCAGCAGCAGGCCGATCTCCTCTGGTCGGGGGCTCTGGTCATCGGCAGCACCGTCGGGCACATCGGCACCGGGTTCGTGCTGGCCGTGTTCATCCTGCTGTGCCTGCTCACCGACGGCGCCGGCATCTGGCGCTGGACGGTCCGGCTGTTCCCGAAGCGCGCGCGGGTGGCCATCGACGGCGCGGGTCGCGCCGGCTGGAACACTCTCGTGAACTATGCGCGCACCCAGCTCCTCGTGGCGACGATCGACGCGGTCGGCATCGGCTTGGGCGCGTTCCTGCTCGGCGTGCCGCTGGCCGTGCCGGTGGCCGTCCTCGTCTTCCTCGGGTCGTTCGTGCCCATCGTCGGAGCGGTCGTCACCGGCGTCCTGGCCGTCTTCCTCGCGCTCGTCTACAACGGCTGGTGGATCGCGCTGTGGATGCTGGTGGTCGTGCTCGGCGTGCAGCAGCTGGAGGGGCACGTGCTCCAGCCGGTCGTCATGGGCTCGGCGGTCAAGGTGCATCCGCTCGCGGTCGTGCTCGTCGTCGCCGGCGGTGCCATGATCGCAGGGATCCCCGGCGCGCTGTTCGCCGTGCCGCTGGCGGCCTTCGTCAACGTCGTGGCGGTGTACCTCAGTCACAAGGCATGGAAGGGCGACGCCGCGCTCGACGACGTCGATCTCATCTGGAACACGGTGCCCCGCACCAGGAAAGGCAGCGCATGAGTGCACTCACCCTCGCCGACTTCGAAGACGCGGCCTCGGTGCTGAGGGGAGTGATCACCGAAACGCCGATCGATCAGTCGCTGTACCTGTCCGAGCTGCTCGGGGTGCCCGTGCATCTGAAGCTCGAGAACCTGCAGCGGACCGGTTCGTTCAAGGTGCGCGGCGCCAGCTACCGCCTGTCGCGTCTGACGGCGGAGGAGCGGGCGCGCGGGGTCGTCGCGGCATCCGCCGGCAACCACGCTCAGGGCGTGGCACTCGCCGCGCAGCAGCTCGGCATCGCGGCCACGATCTTCATGCCGCTGGGTGTGCCGGTGCCCAAGCTGCTGGCCACCCGCGGCTATGGCGCCGACGTGGTGCTCGAGGGGACGACCGTCGAGACGCCGCTGCGGCTTGCCGCGGAGTTCGCCGAGCGCACGGGCGCCGTGCTCATCCACCCCTACGACCACCTCGACGTCATCACCGGTCAGGGAACGCTGGGACTCGAGCTGTGGGACGCCCTGCCCGACCTCGACACCGTCATCGTCGGGATCGGCGGAGGCGGGCTCATCTCCGGCGTCGCCGCCGCCGTGAAAGCCCGTGCGGCGGCCGAAGGCCGCACCGTGCGGGTGATCGGCGTGCAGGCGGAGAACTCGGCGGCCTACCCGCCCTCACTGGCCGCCGGGCACCCGATCGGGATCGCCACGACACCCACGATCGCCGACGGCATCGCGGTCGCGCGCCCCGGCGACATCACCTTCGATCTCGTACGCGAGTTCGTGGACGAGGTGGTCACCGTGACGGAGGACGACATCGCCCGTGCGCTGCTCGTGCTTCTGGAGCGCGCCAAGCAGGTCGTCGAGCCGGCGGGAGCCGTGGGAGTGGCCGCGATCCTCGCCGGCAAGATCGAGGCGTCCGGGACGACCGCGACGATCCTGTCGGGCGGCAACATCGACCCGCTGTTGCTGCAGCGCGTCGTCGCGCACGGGCTCGCGGCATCCGACCGCTACATGACCCTGCGCATTCCGCTGCCCGACCGTCCCGGTCAGCTTGCACTCGTCTCGGAGCTGCTCGCGCAGGCCGGGGCCAATGTCATCGAGGTGCTGCACACGCGGCACGGCCAGGGGCTGCAGATCAGCGAGGTGATCCTGCAGCTGAGCGTCGAGACGCGCGGTGCCGAGCACCGTGCGCTCGTGATCGACACGCTGCGCGGCGCCGGCTTCGACCTCGAGGTCGTCGAGGACTGACGAGCGTCAGCTGGGGGAGTAGGTCTCGACCTTGACGACCTCCACCGCGATCTCGCGACCGTTCGGAGCCGTGTAGGACGACTTCTCGCCCTCCTTCAGGCCGATGATCGCGCTGCCCAGCGGTGAGGCCTCGCTGTAGACGTCGAGGTCGCCGCCCGCCGCGATCTCGCGGCTGCCCAGGAGGAACACCTCTTCGTCGCCCGCGACGATCGCGGTGACGACGGTTCCGGGCTCGACGACGCCGTTGCTGGCCGGGGCCTCGCCGACGACGGCGTTCTTCAGCAGCGACTGCAGCGTGCGGATGCGGGCCTCCTGCTTGCCCTGCTCGTCCTTCGCCGCGTGGTAGCCGCCGTTCTCCTTGAGATCGCCCTCTTCGCGGGCCGCCTCGATGCGCTTGGCGATCTCCTCCCGACCCGTCGTGGAGAGGTGTTCGAGCTCGGCGGTGAGACGGTCGTACGCCTCTTGCGTGAGGAAGGTCACTGCAGCATCGTCGGACACGTCTTCTCCTTCGGTCGGGGCGGACGGGGGTCGCACCGGATAAGCCGAGACGCCCCGGCACCCTGCCGGAGCGTCTGTTTCTGCAGGTACCCTATTCCACCCAGCAGGTGTTCACCAAACCGGTCGTCGCCATGCCGATCGTGGGGATCGTCTCACGATACGCGTTGGTGTGCTTCTCGGATGCCGGCAGGTGCACGACCTTCCATCCGACGATCCCGTGGTCCTCGTCGTCGGCCTCCAGAACGCACACGACGCCGCCGTCGGCGGTCGACGTGACCTGGAACGACAGGGTCACCGTGCGGGCGTCGACGACCTCGTAACCGGTGGCCGTGGCATCCACCGATGACGAAGTGCCTCCCCACGCCATCCAGATGAGCAGCGCACCCACGAGGACGGCGACGACGACACCGGCCACCCATGCCCACAGCCGCGCGTGCGGGGAGCGCACGCGCCCGTAGCGCTCGTCGAGCATCTGCTGCGTGGTCATCGCGGCTCCGTGGGGGAATAGGCTGGGATTCCAGGTTAAGCGCTCCGCGCGGAATGAGGAAAAATGCACGCTGCGATCGCCGCTCTCGCGATCCTCGCCGACGTCACGACCACCCCGAGTCCGTCCGGCACGCCCGACCCGGCCACGGTGACGCCGGGCCCGTGGGGTTTCGTCGTCGTCGCCCTCCTCGCGGTGGTCGTCATCCTGTTGATCTGGGACATGCTGCGTCGCATCCGCCGTGCACGTTACCGTGCGCAGGTGCGCGAAGAGCTCGACGCCGAGCAGGCCGAGGGTGCTGAGGCCGCGCGCGCCACGCAGACCGACGCCGAAGACGTCGACGCCTCCGGCGACGACCGCGGCTGATCGCGGCGGTCGCCCGTCACCCCAGGTGGTAGGCGGGGTGCAGGGCGATCAGCAGTGATGCGGCCCAGTGGCAGAGGAACGCGAGCACGGTGCACACGTGGAAGATCTCGTGGAAGCCGAAACGGCCGGGCCACGGGTTGGGGCGCTTCAGGGCGTAGACCACGGCACCGGCGGTGTAGAGCAGACCGCCCACGATGACCAGGATCATCATCGGCACGCTGGCCTGGAACAGCGGCACGATGTACATGATCGCCGCCCAGCCCAGTGCCAGATAGAGCGCGACGTAGAGCCAGCGCGGCGCGTTGATCCAGAACACGCGGAAGAAGATCCCGAGGATCGCGCCGGTCCACACGATGGCCAGCAGCAGGACCGTCTTGGGCGTGGGCAGGGCCAGCACGGCCAGCGGTGTGTAGGTTCCGGCGATCAGCAGCAGGATGTTCGCGTGGTCGATGCGCTTGAGCACGGCCTTCGTGCGGGGCTTCCAATTGAACCGGTGGTACAGCGCCGAGTTGCCGAAGAGCAGCAGCGAGGTCGCCATGAACACGGCGCTCGCCCACTTCGCCGGGGCGCCGTCGGCCAGCACGATGAGGATGACGCCGACGGCGATCGCGACCGGGAACGTGCCCGCGTGGATCCAGCCGCGCCAGGTGGGCTTGATCTCCTCCACCGCGTCGGCGGCTGCCGCCTCCAGCAGGGGCAGCTGCGGCATCTCCGCCTCTCCCGAGGCGGGAGAGGGCGCGGCGGAGGGGTCGGACGGTCGGGTGCGGCGGCTCATCTTCCGAGCCTAGGCCGTCGTGCATGCCGCGGCGGGAACATACGGGGTGCGCACACGTCCGGGGCGGTAGCGTTGTCTCGTGACGTCCGAGCGGTCGAACCCAGGGCAGGGACCCCTCTACCGGCTGTACATCAGCAGGCTGCGGCGGCAGATCCCGCCGGAGGCCGTCCCCGGGCACGTCGCGATGATGATCGACGGCAACCGGCGCTGGGCGCGCCAGCTCGGCTATCACACGGCGGCCGAAGGGCATCGGGCGGGCGCGGCGAAGATGCGCGAGTTCCTCGAATGGTGCGACGCGGTCGGGGTGAAGGTCGTCTCGCTCTACCTGCTCTCGTTGGACAATCTGCGCAAACGCGAGCCGCAGGAACTCGCCGACCTCATCGAGATCATCGCCGAACTGGCCGACAGCCTCTCGCACGTGAAGGACTGGCGGGTGCAGCATGTGGGGCGCAGCGAGGCCGTGCCGGAGGACCTCGCGCGCGTGCTGACCGCGGCTCAGGAGCGCACCAAAGACAACGACGGCCTGCACGTGAACCTCGCCGTGGGCTACGGCGGGCGCGGCGAGATCGTCGACGCCGTCCGCAGCATCATCCAGCAGCACGATGAGAGGGGCGGCACGCTCGAAGAGCTGGCGGCCAGCCTCACGCCCGAGCAGATCGGCGAGCACCTCTACACGGGCGGGCAACCTGATCCGGACCTCGTGATCCGCACCTCGGGCGAGCAACGGCTCAGCGACTTCCTGCTCTGGCAATCGGCCCACAGCGAGTTCTATTTCGTGGAGGCGCTTGGGCCCGATCTGCGCGAGGTCGACTTCCTGCGCGCGATCCGCGATTACGCCGACCGCGACCGCCGATTCGGCGGGTGAGTGCCTGGCCACCGGTCAGAGCGCCGGGGCGTGCCACAATGACAGCGTGAGCGATCTGGAAGGCTACCGCGCGTCGTTCGAGACGGAACCCGGCTATCTCGACTGGGCGGCGTTCGGGCCACTGTCCCCGCGGGTGCGCGACGAGATGCACGGCGATGCCGAACTGCTCGGAACGGGGAGGGGCTCGAGCATCGATCTCGTGCGCGGCCACACCGACGTCGCGCGCGAACTGCTGGGCGAACTGCTCGACACCGACGCCGACGAGGTGACGCTGCAGCCGTCGACGACCTACGGGCTCATGCAGGCGCTGTACGGGCTGCGTGGGGCACTGCTCGTCGCGAGGGGGGAGTTCCCCAGCCTCGCGGTCACCGCGGCGCGGGCAGCGGCGCTGCGCGAGGACCTCCATGTGCAGTGGATGGAGCCCGAACACGGATTCGTGACGCCGGATGCGGTCCGGTCGGCCCTGACCGACGAGACCACCGCCGTCGCGGTGAGCCTGGTCGACTTCCGCACCGGCTATCTCACGGACCTCGGCGCGCTGCGTGATGTGATCGACGACCGTCTGCTGATCGTCGACGCCATCCAGGGGTTCGGCGTGACCGATGCGGACTATGCGGCCGCGGACGTCGTCTGCGGCAATGGGTACAAATGGCTGCGTGCGGGTCGCGGTACGGGATGGGCCCGCTTCGGCGCACGTGCGCTCGAGCGACTCGAGCCCGCACTCTCCGGCTTCGCCGGTGCCGATGTCGACCTGCCGCTCGATGAGACGCCGGGCGTGGCATCCACCGCACAGCGGTTCCGCGTCACCGCCGACGACATGCTCGCGTCGGGGCGGCTGGCGACGGCTCTGGAGGAGGTCCGGGATGCCGGAGTGCCGGCCATCGCCGACGCCGTGGCCGACCGCGCCGACGAGCTGATCGGGTACGCCGACGGTCATGGCATTCCGGTCGTCACGCCGCACGAGCGGGAGCGCCGGGCGGGAATCGTCGTACTCCGGCCCGACGCGAGCGACGTGTCGGCGCTCTCGGCCGCGCTGGTGAATCGCGGCGTCACCTTCACCGCCCGTGCGGGATCGGTGCGGCTGGCCGTGCACGCCGGGACCGACGATGACTCGATGCGCCTGCTCGTCGAGGCGCTCGCGGCCTACGCCACATACCGGGCTCGCTGATCTTCGCGAAGAGTTAACGCGCCGTTCGCGTGTCGAGCCCGCACGGAGTCGTGACGGCGTCGTACGGTCATGGCATCGGGCAAGGTGCCCGGTCGAGTCGACCGATCGGATCGCGACTCGTGGCCCCGGGTCGACTTGTGGGAGCCGGGACGGACGTCCCGGGTCAGGAGCAGGTTGTGACCACTCGAGCCCTGCAGCAGGAGCAGTCCCGCACCCGGACTGCCGCTGACCGTGACACGGCGCTTCGCACCTATGTCCTCGACACCTCGGTGCTGCTGAGCGATCCGCGGGCGCTGTTCCGCTTCGCCGAGCACTCGTTGGTGATCCCCGTCGTGGTCATCACCGAACTGGAGGGGAAGCGGCACGATCCCGAGATCGGATACTTCGCACGCCAGGCGCTGCGACACCTCGACGACCTGCGCGTCGAGCACGGCCGGCTCGACTACCCCGTTCCCGTCGGAGACGGCGGCACGCTGCGGGTCGAGCTGACGAACACCGACGCGTCGGTGCTGCCCGCCGGCCTGCGGCTGGGCGACAACGACACCAGGATCCTCGCCGTCGCGATGCACCTGATGGACGATGGGCAGGACGTGACCGTGGTCTCCAAGGACCTGCCGATGCGGGTCAAGGCGGCGTCGTTGGGGATCAGCGCCGAGGAGTACCTCGCCGAGCAGGCGCTCGACTCAGGATGGACCGGCATGGCCGAGATCGACGTCTCGGGCGACGAGGTCAGCGATCTGTACGAGACCGAGGTCGCCGTCAGCGACGGCGTGCGCGGCCTCCCGGTGAACACCGGCCTGGTCATCCACTCCGAGCGCGGGTCGGCGCTGGGACGCGTGACCGGCGAGGGGGCCTTCCGCCTCGTGCGCGGCGACCGCGAGGTCTTCGGGCTGCACGGACGCAGCGCCGAGCAGCGCGTCGCGATCGACCTGCTCCTGGATCCCGAGGTCGGCATCGTCTCCCTCGGTGGACGCGCCGGAACGGGCAAGTCGGCGCTGGCGCTGTGTGCGGGGCTCGAGGCGGCGCTCGAACGGCAGCAGCAGCGCCGGATCATCGTGTTCCGGCCGCTGTTCGCGGTCGGCGGCCAAGAACTCGGGTATCTGCCCGGTGACGCGCAGGAGAAGATGAATCCCTGGGGACAGGCGGTCTACGACACGCTGGGTTCGGTGGTCTCCGCCAACGTCATCGACGAGGTGATGGAACGGGGGATGCTGGAGGTGCTGCCTCTCACGCATATCCGGGGCCGGTCGCTGCATGACGCGTTCGTGATCGTCGACGAGGCGCAGTCGCTGGAGCGCAACGTGCTGCTCACGGTGCTCAGCCGTATCGGTCAGAACTCGCGGGTGGTGCTGACGCACGATGTGGGGCAGCGCGACAACCTGCGCGTCGGACGACACGACGGTGTGGCATCGGTGATCGAGACGTTGAAGGGGCACGACCTGTTCGGCCACGTGACGCTGATGAGGTCGGAACGGTCGCCCATCGCCGCGCTGGTCACCGACCTGCTCGAGACGGGTGAGCTCTCCTGACTACAACGTGAGAAGAGTCTCACCGTAAGGAGTCGTTCATCTCCGGTCCGAAGCGGCACGATGGAGGGGCGGGGCATTTCGCCGCGTACGGGAGGGAACGTGGACGCACGGGCAGCGTTGCTTGCGGGAACGGGTACAGCCGTCGCGCTCGCTGTCGCGATGACCTGTGGCGTGGCGCTGAGCTCTGCGAGCGCCCTCGCCGACAAGCCGGGCACTGTTCTGCGCGGAACTGCCGTCGTCGTGCCCGGCAGTCCGCAGCCCACGACGACGTCCAGCGCCGCTGACGGTGCGCCCGAGACGGTCGCAGCGCCCGCGCCCAAAGACATCGGCGAGACGCACGACGACGTCGCAGCGCCCAAGAAGACCGTCTCTGCCGGTGGTGGCACCGAGACCAAGGCAGGCTCGGGCTCATCCGACGCTGCGAAGACCGCCGCCGAGAAGAAGGCGTCGACGGCAGACACGGCGAAGGCCGGCAAGACCGACGACAAGGGCTCGTCGGATGTGCGTCACGCGGACGGCACGGCGGCGTGGTCCGCAGACGACGCCGCGCAGTTCCGCGAGCGCATGCGCGCACTCGTCGAGCGCTGGGAGCGCCGACAGGCGGAGATCGGCACGCGCGCGAACGAATGGCGCGAACAGCAGACACAGAAGGAGTCCTCCGTCGGAACGACGGAGGAGGACTCCGGGTCGGTGCATCCCCGTGACCGATCCGGATTGCAGAAAGGGCAATCGCACCGTTCCCCAGACGACCGCGATTGACGTGGTGGGACTCCCCACATGCCCGCCACCCCACCCCCGGTGCCCCCAGCGCCGGGGGTTTCTGCGTGATCAGCCCCAGCGGTAGCCGGCGCCACGCACGGTGACGATGTGGTCGTGGCCGACCTTGCTGCGCAGGTAGCGGACGTACACGTCGACGACGTTCGAGCCGGGATCGAAGTTCAGGCCCCAGACCTCGCGGAGCAGCCACTCCCGGCTGAGCACCTCGCCGGGATGACGGAGGAACTGCTCGGCAAGGGTGAACTCGCGGGCGGACAGCTCGACGTCGCGACCGCCGACGGTCGCCCGGCGGGCCAGGAGGTCGATCTCGACGTCGTCCTGACGGAGCACGAAGCCGCGTCGCGGAGCGGACTCACGCAGCCGCGAACGCACGCGCGCGAGCAACTCCTCGAACGCGAAGGGCTTGGGGATGTAGTCGTTGGCGCCGGACTCGAGTCCGTCCACGGTGTCGCGAGTGCTGGTGCGCGCGGTCAGCATGATCACCGGAAGCGCCGAGCCGCCGGCGCGAAGGTTGCGCAGGACCTCGAATCCGTCCATCTCGGGCAGGCCGATGTCCAGAAGGACGAGGTCGACCTCACCGGAGAGCGCGATCTCGAGGGCCCGGTCGCCCTCTTCGGCCAGCTCGGTCTCATACCCCGCGGACTCGAGTCCGCGGCGGATGAAGGACGCGATCTGGGGCTCGTCCTCGGCGATGAGGATCCGTGTCATTCTGCCGCCTCTCTCTGCAACACCACATCTCCCGCACGCACCGGCTGGGGCAGCTGGGGCTCGGGTGCACGCACCGGGACCCGCAGCACGAAGGTCGCGCCGCCGCCCGGGCTGTCGACGATGTCGCATGCACCGCCGTGCGCCTTCATGATCGCATCGACGATGGCAAGGCCCAGGCCCGACCCGCCCACGCTGCGCCGGCCACCGCCGCGATCGAAACGGCGGAAGATGCGGTGACGCGCAGCCGGGGGGATTCCGGTGCCGTGGTCGCGCACCCACAGGCTCACCTCGGAGGATGACGCGGTGCTGCCGACTTCGACGGGCGTGCCGGCGGGCGTGTACTTCGCCGCGTTGTCGGCGAGTTGGAGCCATGCCTGCAGCAGGCGGTCGGGGTCGCCCTGCACGCGTGCGTCGGCGACGGCCTCCACGTGCCAGGTGTGTCCCGGGATCACCTCGACGAGCTCGCCCAGGCGCCGCGTCAGCGGTGCCACGTCGACCTCGTGCAGGGTCAGCGGCTCGCCGCCCTCCACGCTCGCCAGCATGTCGATGTCTTCGACGAGCCGCGTCATACGGTCCAGCTCGGCGATGCCGAGGGCGCGAGTGCTGTCGACGTCGGCCGGATCCGTGGCATCCATCAGCTCCAGGTGTCCGCGCACGACGGTGATCGGCGTCTTCAGCTCGTGGCGGACGTCGTCCAGGAGCTGGCGCTGCACGTCGACCGAGCCCTCGAGTCGGTCGAGCATCGAATTGACGGTGCGGGTCATGTCGGAGATGTCGTCGTTGCCCTGTGTGGGGATTCGGGTGCCGAGGTCGGCGATGGTGATGGAATCGGCCGTGTCGCGCAGATGACGGATGGGGGAGAGCAGCCGGCCCGCGACGAACCAGCCGACGGCGCCGATGGCCGCGAGGACGGCGAGTGCGGCGATGCCGTAGGTGATCATGGATGCGGTCATCGGTGCCAGCTCGGCACCGAGGTCGACGGCGCGGATGTACACGCCCTTGTCGGGATCGCCCGCCATCGTCACCGGGATGGCGATGTACCGGAGCGAGCCCTGGGGGGTGACGACGGTGCCGATCTTGGAGTTTCCGTCGACCGAACTCTCAGCATCGGCGACGGCACGGTCGATGAGCACGGTGTTGCCGGAGATGTCGAATCCGCTGAGGGTGCGCGGCTGGTAGCGCGGGCGCCCGTTGATGACGGCGACGGAGGCCTCATTCTGTGCCGGCACGAGACGTGCGACGGCGTCGTGCAGGTAGTCGGCCACCGACGAGTAGTCGGCGACATCGAGGGCCTCGGCGGCCGTCGCCGTGGTGGCGCTGGGCGACGGCGACGGCGTGGCGGCGGCGCTCTCGGATGCCACCGTGCGAAGCGCGTCGACCTGCGACTTCAGGCGGAAGTCGACGCCGTCGATGACGCGCTGCCGCTGTGCGATGAAGGTCACGCTGCCGACGATCGCCAGGCCCACACAGGCCACGGCGATGATCGCCCCCAGAATCCGGGTGCGCGCGGAGATGGGTCGGCGCGAGCGGTGCACGGTGCCATTATCGCCCCCGCCGGCCCATCTACCGCATTCGGGTCTCTCAGCCGGCGTGGGTCATCGACAACACGTCGAGCTTCTCGTCGAGCTGCGCCTCGGTGATCTCGCCGCGTTCCACGTAGCCGAGGTCGATGACGGCCTCGCGCACCGTGATGCCCTTCGCGACCGCGTGCTTGGCGATCTTCGCGGCGGCTTCGTAGCCGATGATCTTGTTCAGCGGGGTGACGATCGACGGCGACATGCCCGCGTACGCCGCGGCGCGCTCGACATCGGCCTCCAGGCCGTCGACCGCCTTGTCGGCCAGCGTCCGCATGGCGTTCGAGAGCAGGCGGATCGACTCGAGCAGCGCCGTGCCCATGACGGGGATGGCCACGTTCAGCTCGAACGCGCCGGAGGCACCCGCCCAGGCGACGGTGGCGTCGTTGCCGATCACGCGCGCGCACACCATGAGGGTGGCCTCGGGGATGACCGGGTTGACCTTGCCGGGCATGATCGACGAGCCGGGCTGCAGATCGGGGATGTGGATCTCGCCGAGCCCGGTGTTCGGGCCCGAGCCCATCCAGCGCAGGTCGTTGTTGATCTTCGTGAGCGAGACGGCGATCGTGCGCAGCGCGCCGGACGCCTCGACGAGGCCGTCGCGGTTGGCCTGCGCCTCGAAGTGGTCCTTCGCCTCGCTGATCGGCAGCTCGGTCTCTGCCGCCAGAAGCTCGATGACCTTCTGCGGGAACCCGAGTGGGGTGTTGATGCCGGTGCCGACCGCGGTGCCGCCCAGCGGAACCTCGCCGACGCGGGGGAGCGCTGTGCGCACGCGCTCGATGCCCAGGCGCATCTGGCGGGCGTAGCCGCCGAACTCCTGGCCGAGAGTGACCGGCGTGGCGTCCATCAGGTGCGTGCGGCCCGACTTCACGACGGACTTCCAGGCCTCCGCCTTCGCCTCGAACGCGACGGCGAGGTGGTCGAGAGCCGGGATGAGGTCGTCGATGAGCGCCTGCGTCACGGCGATGTGCACCGACGTCGGGAACACGTCGTTCGAGGACTGCGACGCGTTGACGTGGTCGTTGGGGTGCACCGGTGAACCGAGCTTGCGGGTCGCGAGGGTCGCGAGCACCTCGTTCATGTTCATGTTCGAGCTCGTGCCCGACCCGGTCTGATAGGTGTCGACGGGGAACTGGTCGTCGAACTCGCCGGTGACGACCTCGTCGGCGGCGGCGGCGATGGCATCGGCGACGGTGCCGTCGAGCACGCCGAGCGACTTGTTCGCGAGCGCGGCGGCCTTCTTGATGCGGGCCAGCGCGGCGATCTGCGCCGACTCGAGGCCCTTGCCCGAGATGGGGAAGTTCTCGACGGCGCGCTGCGTCTGCGCGCCGTAGAGCGCGGTGGCGGGCACGCGCACCTCGCCCATCGTGTCGTGCTCGATGCGGTATTCGGTGTCAGTCACTTCTTCGTTCCTCCTGAATGGGTCGTTGTGCGGATAGGGGTCACAGCCCCGGGATCGAGACGGCGCCCTTGACGACGTGCGGCACGACGGTGCCCTCGCCCAGGCGGTAGATGGCGCCGACGATGCCGAGTCGACCGGCCGCCACGGCGTCGGCGACGATGCTCGACGCCTGCAGGAGCTCGTCGACCGTCTCCTGGATGTGCTCGACGCCGACGGCGTCGGCGTCGGCGGCCGACGGCTCGGCGCTGCCGGCGCGCGCCACGCGGTGCACCGTGGGAACGATCGGGGCGATGAGGCGCCAGATCTTCGCGGGAAGCTCGGGAGCGTCGGGGCGCGTGCTGTCGATCGCTGCGCGGACCGCACCGCATGCCTCGTGGCCGAGCACCACGAGGATCGGCACATCGAGGATCGCCACCGCGAACTCGATGCTGCCGACCATGGACGGTGAGACGACCTGCCCGGCGTTGCGGACCACGAACATGTCGCCGAGGCCCTCGTCGAACACGATCTCGGCGGCCGGTCGCGAGTCTGAGCAGCCGAAGACGACGGCATGCGGATGCTGCCCATCGGTCAGTTCGCGGCGTCGGTCGGCGCTCTGACGCGGGTGGAGGACCGACCCCTTCACGAAACGGGCATTGCCCTCGGCCAGGCGGTCCCAGGCCTCTTGCGGGGTGAGCCTCACACTCGTCGACGTCATCGCGCTTCCTCTCTCATTTGTTCGATCTGGTCTGTGAGCCCGGAAGCGGCCACGGCTGCCGTCTTCGCATCGGTGGCGCCGTAGACGAGGATCCGGTCGGTGCCGGCATCCGTCCCGATCGCGTAGCTGATGTTGCCGGCGGCGCTGGGATCGGCGATCCGATAGCGCGTCCACTCGATGCCGTCGATGGTCACCGTGCCGTCGGCCGCCGCGCCGTCGAGCAGCCGCGCGTCCCACGCCGTGTCGGCATCGAAGCCCTGTGCGATGCGGATGAATCCCGCATCCTCACCGGTGGCGTACACGATGGTCCAGGTGGGGGTGGTGTCACCGGAGACACGCGCGGAGTTCGCGCGCCACGATGCGGGGACGACCGGCACGATGACCGTGCGGTCGTATGAGGACGCGGCGTCGTCGGCCACCGACGCCACATCGACCGCTGCGGGTTCGCGCACGTCGCCGCGGGGCACGATCAGGACGATCAGCACGACCACCGCGAGCACCACGATGAGCGCGGCGACGAGGTTGCGCACGGTCTGGCTCGAGCGGTACACCCGCGACGACTCCGCCTTGCGGGCGGCCGTCTCGTCGGGGGTCTCGGCTCGGCCGAGCTCGGCGACGATGCGCGGCGATTCTGCCATCATCCCTCGTTCTCCGCCTGTTCGCGGGCGTCGTCGAGACGCCGCTTGGCGCCCAGCAGCCACTCCTCGCAGCGGCCGGCGAGGGCCTCGCCGCGCTCCCAGAGCGCCAGGGAGTGCTCGAGCGTCGGAGCGCCCTGCTCGAGCTCGGTGACGACCCGGACGAGCTCGTCGCGAGCCTGCTCGAAGGTGAGCTCGGCGACGTCGGAGCGCGTGGCGGGAGTGGGATCCGTCATGCTCTACAGCTTAGTTCCGGCGTCGGACGCGCCCGACTCGGGCACCTCGCCCTCCGAAACGGCGGCGATCGAGCCGCGGTCGAGGGTCACTGTCATCCGAGCGCCCGCCGGTGCCTGGGCGGCGTCGCGCACGATCGTTCCGTCGGCCAGATGCGCGATGGCGTAGCCGCGGGCGAGTGTCGAGGCGGGGGAGAGGGCGCGCAGGGTCGCGCGCAGCTCGGCGACGCGCCGCGACTGCGCGTCCATCCGGCGGTCCACGATGTCGCGCCCTCGCGCGGCCAGCAGCATCAGGTCGTGCGTGCGGCCGGTCAGCAGCGATTCGGGATCGCGCAGCACCGGTCGGCTGCGCAGCTGCTCGAGCTGGGCGATGTCATGGCCCACGCGGGCAGTCAGACGCGACGTCAGCCGTGCGCGCAGCTGCGCGACGAGCGCCCGCTGCTCGCCGACATCGGGCACGACGCGCTTGGCGGCGTCGGTGGGCGTCGAGGCGCGCAGGTCGGCGACGTCGTCGAGGAGCGGATGGTCGTTCTCGTGCCCGATCGCGCTGACGACGGGGGTGGATGCCGCGGCCACCGCCCGCACGAGGCGCTCGTCGCTGAACCCGAGCAGGGTCTGCGGATCGCCTCCGCCGCGCGCGATGATGATGACGTCGATCTCGGGGTCGGCGTCCAGCGACGCCAGTGCCGCCAGCACCTCGGGCACGCACCTGTCGCCCTGGACGGCCGCATGCACGGTGCGGAAGCGCACCTGCGGCCAGCGCAGCTCGGCGTTGCGGTGGACGTCGCGCTCGGCGTCGCTGCGCTCGCCCGTGATGAGGCCGATGCAGTGCGGCAGGAAGGGAAGTCGCTTCTTGCGGGCGGGGTCGAACAGTCCCTCGCCGCGCAGCTGCGCACGCAGGCGCTCGAGGCGCTCGAGCTGTGCGCCCAGGCCTGCGTGCCGCATCTGCGAGACGACGAAGCCGAAGTCGCCGCCCTTGGCGTAGTAGTCGGGCTTCACGCAGGTGACAACGCGGTCGCCGACCTTGAGGTCGTCGGTGATCCGTGCGCGCACGCTCGACCACAGCCGGAAGGAGAGCACCGCGTCGCCGGCGAGGTCTTTCAGCCGGCCGTACACCGAACCGCCGCGGACGTTCCAGGACGTGATCTCGCCCTCGACCCAGACCGACCCCCACTTCTGCACGAAGCCGTGGATGGTCTCGTTGAGCCGGGACACCGAGGTCGGGCCCTCGCTGGAGGAATCTCGGGGATGGATCGAGTCGGCCGGTACCGTGCGGTCCGCGGCATCCATCGACGAATCCGGGATGAACGTCGTCATCTGTTCCTTCCGTCGGCGGGCGGCTCTCAGGGCGGCGACCGTACAATCAAGGGGTGAGCGCCCTCGCAGTCCATCTGCCCGTGCCGCGTGTTCCCGCGCGTGAGCCGCGGCGAGCCGCGCGGCTCCAGGATATCCCGGTGGACGGACACAAGCGCGTCCTCGTGGCAGCGCCGCGCGGGTTCTGCGCCGGCGTCGACCGCGCGGTGGCCGTCGTGGAACGGGCGCTGGAACAGTACGGCGCGCCCGTCTACGTGCGCAAGCAGATCGTGCACAACATCCACGTGGTCGGCGAGCTCGAGCAGCGCGGCGCGGTGTTCGTCGACGACGTCGACGAAGTTCCGACCGGCGCACGCCTCGTGTTCAGTGCGCACGGCGTGTCGCCCGCCGTGCGCACCGCGGCCGATGAACGCGACCTGCAGACCATCGACGCGACCTGCCCCCTCGTGACGAAGGTGCACCGCGAGGCCGTGCGCTTCGCGCGCGATGACCGCGAGATCCTGCTGATCGGGCACAACGGTCACGAAGAGGTCGAGGGCACGGCGGGCGAGGCGCCGGCTCATGTCACCGTCGTGAACTCGCCGGAAGACGCCGACACGGTCGAGGTGCGCGATCCCTCCCGCGTGGTGTGGCTGTCGCAGACGACGCTGTCGGTCGACGAGACCATGGAGACAGTGCGCCGTCTGCGCGCGCGGTTCCCGCAGCTGGCCGACCCGCCCACCGACGACATCTGCTACGCGACCCAGAACCGGCAGACCGCGATCAAGAAGGTCGCATCCGAAGCCGACGTGGTGATCGTCGTGGGGTCGGCGAACTCGTCCAACAGCGTGCGCCTCGTCGAGGTCGCGCGCGAGCACGGCGCGCGTGCCGCCTACCGTGTCGATCACGGCGACGAGATCGCGCAGGAGTGGCTCGACGGCGCCGTGACGGTCGGCGTGACCAGCGGGGCCTCCGTCCCGGAGGTGCTCGTCCGCGAGGTGCTCGCCGAGCTCGCCGATGCGGGCTACGCCGACGTCGAAGAGGTGCACACCGCACAGGAGGATCTGACATTCGCGCTGCCGAAGGAACTGCGACCCGACCCGACGCACGGACGGGGAGGACGCCATGAGTGACGCCGGAAGCGGCGGGCGCCCGCGTCCGCAGTACGGCGAGTACGCGAGCGCCGCCGAGCAGCGTGCGCGCATCCAGGTGCCGCAGCACGAGGAGCAACCGGCGCCTCCCGTGCCGGCACCCCCACTGTGGGGCGCGTCGCCGCAGGCGCCCGCGCGTCCCGCGCCCGCACAGGCGGCGAACCGTGTCATCACGATCGGTCTGCTGGCCTACGGCGCGATCAACGTCCTGATGTCGGTGTTCTCGTTCCTCGACCTGTCGACGGTCATCGACACCACGTATCGGATCATGGGCGTCCCCGGCTCGTTCGCCAATCAGGCGTCGGCGCACACGTGGGGCATCGTCGCGGCGATCGTGCTCGTGCTCGGCTATGCGGGCACCGTGTGGTGGTCGGTGCACGTCATGCGGCGCGGGCGCCTCTCGTGGTGGATCCCACTGGTCGGCGCCGCCGTCACCTACGTGATCGTGTCGGTGTTCGTGGCCATCCCGATGATGACCGACCCGGCCTTCGTGACGTATGTGACCGGGTCGAACTGATCGGGGAGCAGACTGGGGGCATGCGCTTCTCTCGTCGTGTCTCCCTGCTCGCCCTCGTCGCGGTCGCGGCCGCCGGAGGGCTGACCGGCTGCGCGGCCGACACCGGACCGAAGACCGTCCTCACGACGGTGAAGACCTCGGTGGGAGAGACCGTCGCGGATGCCGACGGACGGGCGGTCTACCTGTACACCGAAGACGAGCAGGGCGCGGGCAAGAGCTCGTGCGACGCCGCATGCCTGGCGTCGTGGCCGGCCGTGACGACCGACTCGACCGACCCGCAGGGCGACGGCATCGATGCGAAGATCGGCGAGATCCCCGCGGACGGCGGCGGGTACCAGCTGACGCTGGACGGGTGGCCGCTCTACTACTTCGACGGCGACACCGCTCCGAAGATGATCAAGGGCCAGGGGATCGGCGGCGTGTGGTGGTTGCTGACGCCCGACGGGCAGCGCATCACCGACATCGGGAGATGAACAAGAGGGGGGATGCCACGGCCCGCGGCATCCCCCCTCCTCTGTTTCTGCGGATCAGGACGCGCTGTGTCCGAACGAGCCCAGCTGCTTGGTGGCCTCGACGACGCGGGCTGCCATCGCCGACTCGGCGACCTTGCCCCATGCGCGCGGGTCGTACTGCTTCTTGTTGCCGACCTCGCCGTCGATCTTGAGGACGCCCTCATAGTTCTCGTACATGTAGCCGGCGATCGAGCGCGTGAACGCGTACTGGGTGTCGGTGTCGATGTTCATCTTGATGACGCCGTTGGCGACCGCAGTCGCGATCTCCTCGTCGCTCGAGCCCGAGCCGCCGTGGAACACGAGGTCGAGCGGCTTGGCACCCGTGCCGAAGCGCTCGGCGATGCCCGCCTGGATCTCGCCGAGGAGCTCGGGGCGGAGCTTCACGTTGCCCGGCTTGTAGACGCCGTGCACGTTGCCGAACGTCAGAGCGGCGATCCAGCGGCCGTTGTCACCGAGGCCCAGGGCCTCGACGGCCTTGGCGACGTCACCGGTGGTCGTGTACAGGGCGTCGTTCGTGCCCTCGTGCTTGACGCCGTCCTCCTCGCCGCCGACGACACCGATCTCCACCTCGAGGATCGCGTTGATGTTCTTGAGGCGGGGGAGCAGCTCCTTCGCGATCTCGATGTTCTCCGCGAGCGGGACGGCCGAGCCGTCCCACATGTGCGACTGGAAGATCGGATTGCGGCCGGCCTTGACCTCTTCCTCCGAGGCGGCGATCAGCGGGAGGACGAAGTCGTCGAGCGCGGGCTTCGGGCAGTGGTCGGTGTGCAGCGCGACCGTGATCGGGTAGTTCTTGGCGACCTCGGTCGCGAACTTGGCGAAGGCAATCGCGCCGGTGGCGCGGGCCTTGACGCTCTGGCCGGCGAAGTAGTCGGCGCCGCCGGTGGTGACCTGAAGGATGCCGTCGGAGCCGGCCTCGGTCAGGCCCTGCAGGACGGAGTTGATCGTCTGCGAGCTGGAGACGTTGATGGCCGGGTACGCGAAGCCGCCGGCCTTGGCACGGTCGAGCATTTCTGCGTACTGGTCGGGGGTGGCGACGGGCATGACGTGCGCTCCTTGGTCGTGAGGTGAATCGACTCCTCACTCTAGCGAAGCCGCCGCCGCTCGAGCGGGGACATGACGGAGGGGAGGGATGCCGCTGCCTTACCCGCGCGAAAGAATCACAGAATCTTCGGTTGACAAGCGAGTGAATCGAGGCGATTTCTGCACGATTGACGGTTATGGTGAGGGCATGGTGAGTCTCTCCGCGTCCACGAACGATCCCGACCTTGTCGATGCGGCGGAGCCGGTGCTGCATCCCGATCGCAACATCGCGCTCGAACTCGTCCGGGCGACGGAGGCTGCGGCCATCCGTGCGGTGCCGTTCATCGGCCGCGGTCAGAAGGAAGCGGCCGACGGGGCTGCGGTGGACGCGATGCGGGCCTTCCTCGGCACCGTGAGCGTGGACGGCACGATCGTGATCGGCGAGGGCGAGAAGGACCACGCGCCGATGCTCTTCAACGGTGAGAAGGTCGGCAACGGGTCGGGTCCCAAGTGCGACATCGCCGTCGACCCGATCGACGGCACCTCGCTGACCGCTGCAGGCCGCAACAACGCGCTGTCGGTGATCGCGGTCTCCGATCACGGCACGATGCTCGACGCTTCGACCGTCTTCTACATGGACAAGCTCGTGACCGGACCGGCAGGCGTGGGCGTCGTGGACATCCGTCTGCCCATCGGCGAGAACATCCGGCGGCTGGCGAAGGCGCTCGGCAAGCCGGTCGAGGAGATGGTCGTCTCGGTGCTGCACAGGCCTCGGCACGAGAAGCTCATCGACGAGATCCGTGAGGCCGGCGCGGGAACGCGGCTGATGAGCGACGGTGACGTCGCCGGCGGCATCAACGCCGCGCGCTACAACGCTCCCACCGACATGTGCGTGGGTGTCGGCGGCAGCCCGGAGGGCATCGTCACCGCGTGTGCGATCAAGGCGCTCGGCGGGCACATCCAGGGACGGCTGTGGCCTCGCGACGACGACGAGAAGCAGCGCGGCATCGACGCCGGGCTGCAGCTCGACGGCCACGTGTACGAGGCCGATGACCTGGTGCAGGGCAACAACACGCTGTTCGTCGCCACCGGCGTCACCGACGGCGGACTGGTCGCCGGCGTGCGCCGCAACGCCGACTACGTGTACACCGAGAGCGTTGTGCTGCGCAGCGCCTCGGGCACGCTGCGGCGCATCTCCTCGGAGCACCTCGTCTCGAAGTGGCTCTGACCGACGGAGTCGCGCCGTTGCGCGGCATCCTCCCCCTCCCGTGCGAGAATTGACGGCGTCTGCGGGCAACCGCAGAAGTCCGAGACGTGCGCGAGGGAGACTGAGACATGGCGGGTGAGAAGACCGAGCCGGCACCGCGTACCGGTGCGCAGGCCGTCGTCGCCGACGCTCTGGCGCGGACGGGCGTGCATCCCAAGGTCGTCGAGACCGATCCTGCACGTCGCCCCGACGTGCTGTTCCGCAAGCGCAAGGCCGAGGGTGAGGTCGTCAGCTCGTGGTGGATGATCGGCGCGTTCGTGGCCGTGTCGGGCGTCGCGATCCTCTTGTTCCGCTTCATTCCGGGCGGCTGACGCTTCTCGCGCCGTTGGCCCTGCGGGTGCTCACTCTTCGCGCGTGGTGACCCCCTCGTCGGTCGTGTCGATCCTCCCGCGCAACTCGCCGAGGTCTGCCGAGACCAGCGGGGGCGCCTCGGTGAATTCCGGTGCGGTCAGCCGCTTGGTGCCCTTCTCGATCGTCGATGCCTCGCCCAGCGCATCGAGCTTGGTCTGGTCGATGCCGGGAAAGCGCCGTGCACTGACGAGCACGCGCGTCTCGAGCGAGCCGGCGAAGCGGTTGTAGCTGTCGACGGTGCGCTCGATCGCCTTGCGCAGATCGTCGGCATGCCCGGCCAGGGAGCCCAGGCGTCCATACAGCTCGTTGCCCAGGTCGAACAGCCGACGGGCTTCGTGCGAGACGTCCTGCTGGGTCCACGTGTAGGCGACGGTCTTCAGCACCGCCCAGAGATTCACCGGTGACGCCAGGGCGACGCGCTTGCCGAAGGCGTAGTCGAGCAGCGTCGGGTCTTCGTCGAGCGCTGTGGACAGCAGCGACTCACTCGGCAGGAAGCAGATGACGAACTCGGGGCTGGACGACATGCCGGCCCAGTACGTCTTGCGCGCGAGCGCGTCGATGTGGGCGCGGACGGCCTTCACATGCTTGCTGAGCAGTGTCGCGCGCCGCGTCGCGTCGTCGCCCTGGGCGGTCACGGGTATCGCACTGGCTTCGAGGTACGCATCGAGCGGCACCTTCGCGTCGAGTGCGAGCGCCTTGTCGCCGGGAAGATGGATGACCATGTCGGGGCGCCCCGCGCCGGCGTCGGATGTGATGGACGCCTGCACATCGAAGTCCACGAACCGGATGAGTCCCGCTGCCTCGACGACCCGCCGCAGCTGCGTCTCGCCCCAGACGCCGCGGGTCGCCCCTGACCGCAGGGCACCCGCGAGCGATTCGGTGGTCGCGCGCAGCGCCTCTTCACTCTCTGCGGTGCGCCGCAGCTGCTCGGCGAGCGTGCCGTACTGCGTGTGGCGGTCGGTCTCGAGCACATCGACCTTGCGCTGCATCTCCTGCAGCGTCTCGCGCACCGGCTCAAGGGCGCGCAGCACCGACTGCTCGCGGCGCTCGCGCTCTTCACGCGCCGCCTGGTCGAGGCGTGACTGCTCGGCGAAGCCGCGATGCAGCTCGTCTTGGCGGGCGACCCGGTCGCGCAGGGAGGCGGTCTCGGTCTCGGCTGCGACAGCGCGCGCGAGCAGGCCGGCGTGCTCGTCCGCGCCGCGCAGGGCGTGCAGGGCCCAGCCCGCCACGAGTCCGAGGGCGAGGCAGGCGACGGCGATCAGTGCGGGCCAGAATGCGTCCATGTCCCCATGATGGACGGGGCCTCCGACATCACGCCGCAGACTCGGCGCGGCGCGGCGGGCCGCGGGCCGCGGGCCCGGGTGACCGTCCGGTCGGGGCCCTCGCCTGAGGCGAGGGGAAATGCCGACGCGAGGAGCGAATGTGCAGATTCGGCCCTCGCTCCGGCAGATCCCCTCGCCCGAGGCGAGGGTGAGTCCAGGGCGCGAGCAAACAAGGGCTCGGGCGCGTATCGATGATGCCGGCGCGGCGTGCGCCGGTCAGGCGGCGAAGACGGGCTCGACCACCGGCGCCGCGACGTCGATCGTCTTGACTCTGAGCCCGTGCGCGTCGGCAAGCGCGTCGATGGAGCGCGCGCCGGCACGGGCCGCGGCATCCATCACGATATGGGCGCACGCGAGCGCATCGGCCGTCGCCTCGTGGTGGGTGAAGTCGGTGAAGCCCGCCGCGGCCGCCGCGAGCGGCAGCCGGTACGAGGGCAGCTCGTACACGCGACGCGCCAGCTGCAGGCTGCAGAAATAGCGGTACGGCGGGCAGACATCGCCGCTGGCTTCGCACGCGCGCCGCAGCACCGACATGTCGAAGCCCGCGTTGTGTGCGACGAGCACGTCGGCCGCGGCGAACGCCGCGATGTCGTCGAGCTGCTCGCTCCACGTCTTGGCGTCCCGCACGTCTTCGGGGTGGATGCCGTGGATGCCGATGTTCACATCGAAGAAGCGGTCGAACCCGGCCGGCGGGCGGATCAGCCATCCCGTCTGCGCGACGACCTCGCCGCTGCGGACGCGGACGAGTCCGACCGCGCAGGCCGAGGCACTGCTGGAGTTCGCCGTCTCGAAGTCGATAGCGGTGAAGTCCACGGGCACGTCTGCAGTCTCACCCCTGCGCCTATGAGGCGGACTCAGGCGCGCCGTAGGGTGGGCCCATGGCCACACGTGAAGAGATGTCGCGGTCGTTCGGTGCCGCCACCGACGCCTACGAGACGGGGCGCCCGGAATACCCCGCGGAGGCGGTCGAGTGGATGCTGCAGCCGACGCGCACGGAGGGTCACCGCGTGCGCGTGGCCGATGTGGGTGCCGGCACCGGCAAGCTGACTCGTGCGCTGGTAGAGGCCGACGCCGAGGTGGTCGCCGTCGAGCCGGATGCGGCGATGCTCGAGGCGCTGCGGGCGGCGGTGCCCGGCGTGCCGACACTCGCGGGGACGGGGGAGGCGCTGCCGCTGCCCGACGCCGCGCTCGATGCCGTGGTGTTCGGGCAGGCGTGGCACTGGGTGGATCCGGTCGCGGCGTCCGCCGAGGTCGCGCGAGTGCTGCGCCCGGCTGGCGTGCTCGGGCTCGTTTGGAACATTCGCGACGAGTCGGTCGAGTGGGTCGCCGCGATGACGCGGATCATGCACGGCAGCAATGCCGAGGTGATGCTCGCCGAGGGCGGGCCGACGGTGGCCTCACCGTTCGGCGCGCTCGAATCGCACTCGTGGCGCTGGGCGCGGTCGATGAGCCGCGCGGACCTGTTCGACATGGCGCATTCGCGCAGTTACGTCATCACGGCCGACGACACCGAGCGCGCGCGCATCGACCGCGAGCTGGGCGAGGTCTTCGACGGCATCGGGGCGGTCGGCGACGCCGTGGTCGAGCTGCCCTACGTGACCACGGCGTTCCGGGCGCTGCGGCCGTAGCGAACCCGTCTGCGTGCGTGGGCGGCGGGCTGCGGCATCCACCCCCGTAGACTGGATGCCCGTGGCCCTCACCATCGGAATCGTCGGACTGCCCAACGTCGGCAAGTCCACCCTGTTCAACGCCCTGACCCGCAACCAGGTGCTCGCAGCGAACTATCCGTTCGCGACGATCGAGCCCAACATCGGGGTGGTGAACCTTCCCGATGAACGGCTCGACCGGCTCGCCGAGGTCTTCCACAGCGAGCGGACTGTGCCCGCGACCGTGTCGTTCGTCGACATCGCCGGCATCGTGCGCGGTGCGAGTGAGGGTGAGGGGCTGGGCAACCAGTTCTTGGCGAACATCCGCGAGGCCGACGCGATCGCGCAGGTCGTGCGCGGGTTCGCCGACGACGACGTCGTGCACGTCGAGGGTGAGGTCAACCCGAAGAACGACCTCGAGACGATCGGCGCCGAGCTGATGCTCGCCGACCTGCAGACGCTCGAGAAGGCGATCACGCGGTACGAGAAGGAAGTCAAAGGCCGCAAGACAGACAAGTCCGTGCTCGAGGCTGCCGTCGCCGCGAAGGACGCCCTCGATCGCGGCGTTCTGCTGTCGGCGTCGGGCGTCGACCTCGCGCCTATCAAGGAGCTCGGGCTGCTGACGGCGAAGCCGTTCATCTTCGTGTTCAACGTGGATGAGGCGGTGCTGACGGATGCCGCGCGCAAGGCCGAGCTGGAGGCCCTGGTGGCCCCCGCGAAGGCCGTCTTCCTCGACGCGAAGATCGAGTCGGAGCTCATCGACCTCGATCCGGAGGATGCTGCGGAGCTACTGGCTTCGACGGGACAGGACGAGTCGGGCCTCGACCAGCTGGCGCGCATCGGCTTCGACACGCTCGGGCTGCAGACGTACCTGACCGCGGGCCCGAAGGAGGCCCGGGCCTGGACGATCGGCAAGGGCTGGAAGGCGCCGCAGGCGGCGGGGGTCATCCACACAGACTTCGAGAAGGGCTTCATCAAGGCCGAGGTCATCTCGTTCGAGGATCTCGTCGAGCTCGGCTCGGTCGTCGAGGCGCGTGCCCACGGCAAGGCGCGCCTGGAGGGCAAGGACTACGTCATGCAGGACGGCGACGTGGTGGAGTTCCGTTTCAACGTGTGAGCCGGAACTCGAGCATCTGCCAGAGTGGCGATGTGAAGCCTGGTGAAACTCGACGCGTGAACCTGGCAGCAAGGGTGCTGCCGGCGATCGGCATTCTGCTAGCGACGTGGGTGCTCATGTGGCTGGCTCAGGGCATTCCGACTCTGTGTGCCCTCGCGAATCCGTGCCCTGCTCCCGACGTTCGTGTCGCCCCTGCTCTGTGGTTCGGGGGTTTCATGATTGTGCCGGCCGTGGCTTTGATCCTCACTGCTCGGGGCGGTCAGTCGTGGGGGTGGGTGCGTACTTTCTCATACATCGTGCTGGTGGGGCTGGCCGTTGTTGGCCTCGCTGCAGTGCTCTTCTCGGGCGGGTTCACTGTCCCCCACGTGTTCTAGGTCCCCCACTCGATAGGCCGTGATTCCTATCCGTAACGTAACCCGGTGGAGTTCCGGTTTAACGTCTAGCGTTATTGACGGGTTTCGTTATATTCTGAGCCTGTGATCAGATCGTTCGCGAGCAAGGACACCGAACGCATCTGGCATGAGCAGTACGTCAAGCGCATTGACCGGTTGGTACAGCGGGCGGCCTTGCGGAAGCTTGAAGTCATCCATGCGGCAAGAGACGTGGAAGACCTCAGACTCCCGCCGGGGAACCGGCTGGAACAGTTGTCTGGCGACCGGCGCGGGCAGCACAGCATCCGCGTCAATGCGCAGTGGCGGATCTGCTTTGTCTGGAGGGATGGAGGTGCGGAAGATGTCGAACTCGTCGACCACCACTGAGAACGACCTGATCGAGCCGATCCATCCGGGAGAGATCTTGATGGAGGACTTCATCGAGGGCTTCGGGATCACGCAGAACAAGCTGGCGGTCTCGATCGGTGTGCCGCCGCGGCGGATCAATGAGATCGTGCACGGCAAGCGGGGAATCACGGCGGACACAGCGATCCGGCTGGCCCGCTACTTTGGGACGTCAGAGGAGTTCTGGATGAACTTGCAGTCGAACTATGAACTGCGGCTGGAACGGCGCGCTCTGCGCGACAAGATCGCTGCGATCAGGCCGCTGAAGGTCGCGTGAGCGCTGGGCCGGATCGCCGACTCGTCAGAAAGGTTGTGGCGTACGTCGTGCATGACGGTGATCTCCTGGTCTTCACCCACGACGACGTCCCGCTCGATGTTGCGGGGGTGCAAGTGCCTGCGGGATCCATCGAGCCCGGCGAAGAGCCGGGCGCGGCCGTCGTGCGCGAGGTTCTTGAGGAGACAGGGATGGCCACACGTGTCATTCGTGACTTGGGTGTCGAACTATACGACGTCTGGCCGTCCAAACCGGAGATGCACGAGCGACACTTCTTTCAGCTTGAACCGGCAGAGCACTCACTACCGGAGCGGTGGTCTTCCGGTGAGGAGGATCCTTCAGACGGGGGCCAGACTCAGCGTTGGACGTGCCGATGGATCCCCCTCGAACAGGCGCACGTGCTCTGTGCGGGGTTCGGGGCGAAGCTCGGCGCGATCGCACCAGCAGACCGCTAACCGCGACGTAACGTGTTGGAGTTCCGGTTTAACGTGTGATCACTGGTCCGTTCGCGCTTCGCCCCGGTCGTCGGTGACGGCCGGGGCCTTCGCGTTCTACCAGGCCCGCGGGTAGTCGAGCGTCAGCAGCATGTCGTCGCGGATGTCGCGCAGGATCGTCTCGTCGAGCTCGCCGATGCGGATGCCGCGTGAGCGCTGCGGGGTGACGACATCGCTTTCGGGGCTCCACGCGCGGAGGACGGCGATGCGGGAGACGTGCGGGACATGGTCGGGGAGTTCGCGGAGCCAGGCGAGCCAGCGTTCCGCGCTGATCTCGCCGTCATGGGCAGGATCGGCACGCCGGCCGATCAGCGAACCGCAGTCGCACATGCGTGTTGTCAGAGTGAAGACGCGCGAAGAGCCGCGCACGCGGCTCGAGCCGATGCTCATCTCTTCGGCGACGGGCGCGACGCCGAGCCGTTCCTCGGTGAACTGCTGGAACTCGGTCGTGAAGGCTGCGGCGTTCACCGCCCAGAGATTGATCGCGCACATAGTTGCCCAGGCTACCGACCTACCTGCGGCGGACGCGGGGTCGTGACTCGTCTGCAGGGAGAACCGCACCTGTGTGAGGCTGGTCGCATGACAGTGTCAATGAGCACTCCGTCGGTGACAGAGCTTCCCCGCATCATCGAAGCCGTGGCGTCCTGGCAACAAGAGGGTTCGCCTATTCAGGTCCATCCCGGAGATTTGGGCTGGTACGGACGGTTCGGGGCCGAATCACTCGCTGCGGCACTTCGGGTGTGGTCTCGCAAGGGCGACGCCATGGCGGTCGGATTTCTCGACGAGTCGGAATTGATTCGCATGGCCATCTCGCCGGCCGTTGGCGAGGATCATGTATTCGCCAATCGAATCGCCGACGACTTCGTCGACTCCCTGGGCGACGTCCTGCCGTCAGGTCGTGGAGTTGTTGAGGCCAGATTTGGAAGCGCGCTTCAACAAAGCCTGTCCGATCGTGGCTGGACAGAGGATGACCCGTGGACCCCGCTGTATCGAGACCTGGCATCGCCCGTCCCCTCGCCCTCGCTGCAGGTCAAGGTCGTCGGGGTGGAGTTGATCGAGGACCGCGTGATGGTGGAGGCGGCTGCGTTTCCTGGCTCTTCGTTGTCCGCCGACCGTTGGCGTCAGATGGCAGAAGGGTATGCATATCGCACTGCTGAATGTCTCGTCGGTTATGACGAGGACGAGACCCCCGTCGCGGCGACCACAGTCTGGTCGGCTGGCCCTGGTCGCCCGGGCGTCATCGAGCCGTTGGGCGTTCATGGTGACCATCGTGGGCGAGGGTACGGAGTTGCGATCACGCTCGCGGCAGCGGAGGCGCTGCGACGTATGGCGTGTTCAAGCGCAACTGTTGCGACGCCGTCGTCGAATGCGGCCGCCGTTGCCACCTACCTGGCCGCAGGCTTCGTCACGCAAGGGGAAGTCACCGACTTCTGCCGGCCGTGATCAGCACGTTCGTCTGCTCCTTGCGCTACTACGAGCAGCAAGGACTGCTGATGCCGCAGAGATCGTCTGCCGGTCACCGTTCTTCCGAGGTCGACGAAGTCCGGATCGTCGGCGAGATCCAGGAGCTCTTCGACGCAGGATTCTGCAGCTCCGTGATCCGCGAGCTGCTGCCCGCGATCAGCGAGCTTGGCGTGATTCGCGAGCAGCTGGCCGGGGCCTTCCAGGCGGCACGGCAACGCCTGGAGAGTGAGCGAGCCGCGGTCGAGGGCGAACTCGAGCGACTGGCGTCGATGGCGGTGCGATTCGGTCTTGCAACTGACATGGGTGTCAGGGTCGAGACTGATCTGCATGACGACATCGAATCGGCCCAGGCAGCTCCGTTTGATCATCGAGACCGACGACTTCGATGAGGCCCTCCGCTTCTATCGCGATGTCCTCGGTATGCCCGAGCAGCCTGCCTTCGCCACTGATGGAGATGACCGGGTGTCGATTCTGAACGCCGGCACCGCCACGATCGAACTCGCCACGCCGACCCACGCTCGCAACATCGATCGGATCGAGGGCGCTGAGCCTTCGTCCGGCCCGACGCTGAGGCTTGCCCTCGAGGTCGATGACGCCGCGCGGGCGGTGTCCGATGCGCGCGCTGCGGATGCCCGCCTGCTGGCTCCGCTGACCACGACGCCGTTCCGGAGCATCAACGCGAGGGTCGAAGGACCGGCAGGCTGGCAGGTGACCTTCTTTCAGGAACTGGAAAGCGTGGAAGAGAGGGCATCTCGTCCGGGTTTCGACACGGACGATCAGCGTGCACGGTAGAGCTCATTCTTCAGCAGGTCGAGCCCGCGGAGTCAGGAGGCGCGAGAGTGTCAGTCCACATCGTTGTCTGTGCCGGAACGTGGTGGAGTTCCGCTTTAACGTCTAGCGTCGGAAGCTGCATCTGTTGGCGCAGTACGAATTGGAACTCGCGGAGGATCGAGTGTCAGAACAGATTGCCGCGATCGCTCCGCTGAAGGTCACACGACCGGTCGTCTGGTCGTTCTCTCCGGTCTGCCAGGAGTTGGGAAGACGAGCGTCGCCGAAATCGTGGCTCGGCGCACCGGGGCGGTACACCTGTCGGTCGACGCGGTTGAGGAGTCGATCCTTGCCTGTGGTCTGCCGTCGGGGTGGCAGGTCGGGGTTGCTGCGTATGAGGCGACTCGCGCGATGGCAGAGCAGAATCTAGGGCTCGGTCACGTCGTCGTGGTCGATGCTGTCAACGACAGTGAGGGAGCTCGGAACACCTGGCGCACTGCGGGATCGCGCACGGGGGCATCTGTCGACTTCGTGTACCTCGTGATCTCCGATGTGCAGGAGCATGAGCGAAGGCTCAGCGCCAGGGAACGCGGTCTCACCCATGTCGGCGAGCCGACATGGACAGAAGTGCAGCGCCGGCGCGCGGGCTACGCGACGTGGTCTGATGAGGTGGTGGAGCTCGACACAGCCGCGCAGACGGCGGACGAGATCGCTGCCGCACTCGCGGAGCGCCTCAGCATGATGTGAATCCCATCACCGCTGATCGTTGTGTGTGCCAGAATTCGGTGGACTTCCGCTTCAACGTGTGATCCCTGCCCCCGGTCGTTGGGCGAGCGCAGCGAGAGGGAACGCCCAGAAGGACGTTTCAGAGCCGGACAGGGCGCTGGCAGTGCTGGCACCATGGTTCGGTGATTTCTCGTGATCTTGAGCCCGACCTCGTCCCCGAGCTTCTCGTCTCCGATATTCGCGCGAGCATCGACTTCTGGTGCGGACTGTGCGGTTTCGAGATCGCATATGAGCGTCCCGAGGAGAGGTTCGCATACATTACGAGGGGGAGTGCGCATGTCATGCTCGAGGAGTGTGGCGTTGGACGGAACTGGCTGACAGGTGACCTTGTCCAGCCCTTCGGTCGTGGAGTCAACTTTCAGATCGGCGTCGCCGAGATCGACCCCATCGTGAGCGTCCTCCGCGACGCCGGTGTGGCGATCTTCATGGAGCCTGAGACGAAGTGGTACCGGGTGAGTGACACCGAGGAAGCAGGGGTGCATCAGTTCCTCGTGACTGATCCGGACGGGTATCTGATTCGGTTTCAGACCTCGGCTGGACGACGCATGCCCGTGAACTGACGACGCATACGTCACGCAGATGGCGAGCGGATCGAGGAGGTATTCGAGCGCAGAGCTGTCTGTGAGACCGTGTGCGGCGGCGTTTTGTCTCGATACTGTGATGGGGTGAAGGTTCCTCGTCGCGTGCTCGCGCTGACCGTTGTTGGTGTTGCTCTCGTTGCTGTGACGGGGTGCTCGATCGATGGGGTGCTTTGGAGCCCCGACGGTGCGCGCGTGATCGACACAACTGAGAAATTGATCGCCGGGGCTTCGTCCGGCGGTCAGGACTCGCTTAGCTGCGAGGGTTCTGCTGCGGTCTTCGGCGAAGCGGACGTGTGGGACGGACTCAGCGCGGGAGAGCCAGAGCAGTTCGACCCCGAGACATCCGTTGATCGACCGGCGCTTGACGCGACGTGGAGAATCAACCTCGAAGGCGCAGGCTTGAGCGGGACTTCCGGTGAGGAGGTCCCAACCGACGTGTTCTATCGCGAGACCGAGACCGGCTTGTGCGTGGCTGACGTCATCTGGCAGAGCGTTGATGTCGACTGATCACCCTCATCCCGCGCGGGCGAACTCGACGATCTGAGCCTGTTGCGGCGCTTGATGGAGGGTGCCGTCGCGGAGCATGGCGCAGAGGATGTCGGAGCGACGTCGGTCGAGGGCGGCTGCCGGGGAGATGTCGGTCGGCCGGTGGCGGTTGACTCTGCCTGTCGCACGAGGTGTGACACCATATCGATCATGAGCCTCGTGGTGCCGACGATCGAGACCGACCGACTCCTTCTCAGACCGTTCCGGGCTTCAGATGGGGAACCGTTGTTCGCGCTCCAGAGCGACGCAGAGGCGATGAGGTATTGGGACTCGCCGCCCTGAGCCGACCGTTCCATGGTGGAGCAGTTCTTCGCTAACGGCGAGAAGGCAGTGGAGCGCGGCACCGCTCTGCGGCTGGCTATCGAACGCCGTGCCGACGGCGAGTTCATCGGTTGGTGCACCTTCAACAGCTGGAACCCCGACTTCCGCAGTGCCTCGATCGGCTACGCTCTCGCGCGGGCCGAATGGGGAAAGGGATTTGCGACGGAGGCGGCCGCCGCCCTCCTCGACTGGGCATATGCTGCGCTGGATCTGAATCGAGTGCAGGCGGAGGCCGACACCCGCAACATCGCCTCCCGTCGTGTGCTGGAGAAGCTCGGATTCCTCCTGGAGGGCACCCTCCGGGAGGATTGCGTCGTCGACGGGGTCGTATCGGACTCATGGATATTCGGTCTGCTTCGCAGAGATCGGGACGTCGATCATGCGTGCGGCGACCACTGAACCAGGGCGTGGGGTCGACGCCGACGGCGCGCCGTCGCTGCGCCGCCTCTGCCCCGACGACGCGCCGGCTGTTCTCGCCGCATTCGAATCGAACGAAGACATGGCGCGCCAGGGTGACGTATCGAGCCTCGCCGACGCCGAGGCATATGTCGCGCGACTCGCCGCGGCCGGTTCTCCGCACGAGGCGTGGGTGGTCGCCGCGGGTGACAAGCTCGTCGGCCTCGTCTGCGTGACCGTCGACGAGAAGAACCGCAACGGCTGGTTCTGGTACTGGATGACGGATGCCGCGCGCGGGCGCGGCTGGACGAGCAGAGCCGCCGCCACGGTGGCCGACTGGGCGCTCACCGTGCGCGGCCTGGAACGCCTTGAACTCGGTCATCGCGTGAACAACCCCGCTTCGGGCGCTATCGCGCGCCATGCCGGCTTCGTTCGGGAGGGGACCGAGCGGGCGAAGTTCCTCGTCGACGGCCGGCGCGTCGATGTCGACACCTATGGGCGATTGAGGTCGGATCCCACTCCGGCATACGAGTCGTTGCGCATGGTGGTCTGACGCGTCGACGATCGCTGGCACGGCTCGGGTCTCAGGCAGTCGGAAGCGGGACCTTGGTCAGCTGCTGCGTGAGCTCCCACATGCGGGCGGCGTCCTCGGGGCTGCGCAGGCGCGAGAACAGCTCCCGCTGCGCGGGGCGGCCGCCGAGCCCGCCGAGTCCGCTCGGCCCGTACAGCGTTCCACCCTGTGCGTCGGGGGCGGTCGCTGCGAGGAGAGCGGGGAGCCCCGCGCTCGCGACCGTTCCCATGATGCCGATCCGAGAGAGCACGGACACCACCCGTCGCAGGGGGACGGCGCGCGTCCGCCCCATCTCCGGGCGTACGGCGAGCAGGTTCGTGGGCGCGATCCCCGGGTGGGGGAGGGTGACGGTGATGCCCCAGTCGCCGGCTCTGCTGCGCCGATCGAGTTCGAGACCGAACAGCCCGTAGGCGATCTTCGAGTGGCGATACGCGGCCATGCCGTCGTATGAGCGCGCCCAGTTCGGGTCGTCCCAGTTGACCGCGCCCTGGTCCGCAGCGAGGCTCAACTGCAGCGTGACCCGCGCGGAGCCCGCGCGCAGTAGGGGCATCAGGTGCCCGATGAGCGCCGCGTGGCCGAGGTGGTTGGTCCCGAACTGCAGCTCGAAGCCATCGGCGGTGGTCTGCCGCGTCGGCGGGGTCATCACCCCGGCGTTCCCGATGAACCTGTGGATCGGAGCGCCCTCGCCGCGCAGCGTCTCTCCGAGCGCGGCGACGGATGCGAGGGAGGCCAGATCCAGCGCCCGCAGGGACACGTTCGCCCCCGGGGCATGCTCGCGGATCGTGTGGAGAGCGGTCTCGCCCTTCTGCGGGTTGCGCACGGGAAGGATCAGCTCCGCTCCCGCACTGGCGAGCCGGGTGGCGATGACGAGTCCCATGCCGTCGCTGCCTCCGGTCAGCACGATGCGCTGCCCGGTGAGGTCGGGAACGGAGATGTCGATGGGGTGGCGGGGCATGGCGGCGGCCTCCTCGGGTCGTTGTGGACGGTCTTCACCGAGCATCCGGCCTTTCCGTGTTCGCCACCAGGGCCTGTCGATCCCCGGTTGGCGTCGACTCCCGCGGAGAATCGACCACCGGCATCCGGCTCCGCCGTTCCCGCTGTGTGATCGCGACCGCTTACGATCGAACGCGGGATGCCGCGACGTCGCCTCTTTCGCGTGCGTCTCTGTTCACATCCGGTCAGAGGGGAGACCATGACCATCACCCGTTCTCTCGCGGAGGGGGCGCCCGTTGGCCGACTATGACGCTCGGATCGTCGACCTCTATGACGGCGACAATCCGGATGGTCCCGACCACGACTACTACCGGGCGCTCGCCGCGGAGCGGGGCGCCCGGCGCATCCTGGACCTCGGCTGCGGCACCGGGATCCTCACGGTGACGTTCTCCGCACCCGGACGCACCGTGGTGGGAGTGGACCCGTCCCACGCGATGCTGGAGTACGCGCGCAGACGCCCGGGAGCGGACACCGTCAGATGGGTCCACGGCGACGGGCGCAGCATCCCGGGCTCGTCGTACGACCTGATGGTGATGACGGGGAACGTGGCGCAGCACATCCCGGACCCGGACTGGGAGCAGACGCTGCAGGCTCTGCGGCAGGTCGCTTCACCCGGTGCCGTGCTCTCTTTCGAGAGCCGCAACCCCTCGGCCCGCGCGTGGGAGAGCTGGGTGCAGGACGAGCCGACGACCCGCGAGACGGCGCACGGGACGCTGACCGAGTGGACCGAGGTCGACGAGCTCGGGGGAGGGCGTGTGGTGCTCCACTCGTTCAACCGATTCGAAGCGACCGGCGATCTCGTCGAAGAGGAGGTGCTGCTGACCTTCCGTGCCGACGAGGTGCTGACGCAGCAGCTGGCGGCAGCGGGCTTCGATGTCCGCGCGATCTGGGGCGATTGGCAGCGGACGCCCTTCGACGGGACACAGCGCCTGATGGTCTTCGAGGCGCAGCCTGTCTGACGGTGCGGGGTGATCAGGCGAGAGCCTGCTCCAGCGAGTTGACTCCGTCGCCGAATCGAACCCGACCGAGCGCTCCGTTGACGATGGGCATGAAGGGCTGCACGTGCCCGCACTCGACGTCGCCGATGATCGGGATGCCGCGGCCGCCGAGGGCGTCGAGAATCGCTTCGTGCTGGGTCATCGTGGGTGAGTCGGGGGCACCCGTCCTGCCGACGAGCACGGCGTTCGCGCGATCGAAGAACCCCGCCAGACGCATGCCGTGCAGGTGGCCGCAGATCGTGAGCGCGTCCTGGTCGGCGGCCTCGACGTAGACGATGAGACCCTCCGGAGCGTGCTCGTCGGCGAAGGCGGTCAGGTCTGCGTAGGGGGTGCCGGCGATGTTGGAGATCGTGTCGATGCATCCCCCGATCAGGCGTCCGGTGAGATCGATGTCGCCGCTGCCGTCGTCGAGACGCAGCCATGACCCGGTGGCGTTCAGGGTCATCGCCGTGACGTCGGGATGGGTGACGTAGTCATCCCACCCTTCCGCCCGAAAACGGCCCGGGGAGTTCTGGATGAGCGTGCTGCGCGCCTCGGTCGTGACGATGTCCAGCCAGCCGAGCAGTCCTTCGGGTGCCTGGTACGGGGTGTCCATGAGGTTGTTGCCGTGGACGGTGGCGATGCCTGTGAGCAGCGTCATCGGGGTGAGGAGCGTGGAGATGTCGGAGAAGCCGATGAACCAGGTGGGATCCGCGGCCGCGATGGCTTCCCAGTCGAGGAGGGGGAGCAGGTCGATCGCCGTGTCGCCACCCCACGGGGGAACCACCGCTCGCACGGCGGGATCTGTCAGAAACGCGGTGAGCTCGCGCGCGCGATCGGTCGCGGGTGCGCTCACATGCCGAGCGCCGTCCATGCATTCGCCGACGACGACGCGATATCCGCGGTTGCGCAGGCCGGCTATCGCGAACTCCAGGCGTGCCCGTTCGGCGGCGGTGACACCGCTCGACGGGGAGGTGACGGCGATCGTGTCGCCGGGACGCAGCGGTGCGGGGTAGCGGATCGGCATCGCCCCATCATGGCAGGAGGCGCGACGCCGATGCCGGCTGGGCGAGGCGCCGCTCTGCGCGCAGGCCGTCGAGCGCGATCCACAGGTATCGCCGATAGAGCGCTCGGTGTCGTCGCGCCCGTCGATCCGCGGACCGTCCTGGGCGACGGCGGCCACCGCACTGCAGGCGATCTGCAGGAAGATCAGGTCGGTGCCGGTGACGTCTTCGCGCAGAACGCCCGCCTCCTGCGCGCGCTCGGCGACGCGGTTGACGAGCGGGGCGTCCCAGGGATCAGGGTCGGCGAGTGCGCCGTGCAGGATCTCCTCGACCTCGTCGTTGTGCCGCTCGAGGATCGCGTCGATGAGCTCCTCCTAGTTGGAGAAGCGCCGGTCTGCGGTGCCGACTCCCACTCCGGCGTGGTGTGCGACGTCATTCAGCGTGACGCCGAGGCCATGGCGCGCGAACAGCTCACGCCCTGCCGTCAGGAGTCGCTCGCAGGAGGGCCGCCAGGTCATCCCGAAGTCGGTGCGCCCGGCGCGTATCGCCGAGAACCTCGCCGTCTTCGACTTCGAGCTGAGCGCCGACGAGCTTTCGCGGATCGACGCACTGGAGCAGGGGATGACGATGGTTCCGGATGAGCTCCACTTCGATGCATTCCGCATCGAGGTCCCGGAGGCCTGAGAGCGGTCAGGACGCGGCGCCCCGACCGCTCGGCGTGGGTCACGAGACGGCGCGTGCCGCTTCATCGATGATGTCTGCGACGACCTCGGGGTGTGAGATCGCCACGGCGTGGGAGGAGTCCACGCGGACCACGTGTGAACCGGCGCGGCGGGCCATCGTCTCCTGCTCGGCGAGGGGGATCGCGTTGTCGGAGGTGGCGAGCAGTGCCCAGGAGGGCAGCTTCCGCCATGCCGGCTCGCCCTCAAGGGCGCCGGTGAGGGCTTTGACGGCGGTGGGGCGCTGTGACGCGGCGAGCAGGCGCACGCGCTGCGGGTCGACGTCGCCGGCGATCACCTCTGCGAAGCTGTCGGCGTTCACCCGCAGTTCGGGCTCGCCGTTGTGGAGGAGAGTCGTCGAGCTCTTCTCGCCCAGTGTGGTGTCGGGGCCGGACAGGGCGAAGACGTCTTCGCCGGTATCGGGTTGGTACGCGGCGATGTAGACCAGCCCGCGCACGTTGGGCAGGCCCTGCGCGGCGCGGGTGATCACGGCACCCGCGTAGGAGTGTCCGGCGAGGACGACGGGCCCGTCGACGTCGCGCACGACGGAGGCGACGTAATCCGCATCGCCGTTCAGATTACGGAGCAGATTGGGGGCTGCGATCACCTCGTAGCCGCGGTCCCACAGCAGCGGCATGACGGCGCTCCAGGTGGAGGCGTCGGCGAATGCGCCGTGGACGAGGACGATGGTGGGATTGCTCATCGAGAGCTCCTTGTATCGAAAGAGACTGACCGGTCTTTCCGGCAAGTAGAGAGACTAGTCGTTCTCTTTTGCGGATGCAAGCCAGAGATACCGGTCGGTCTTGTAGACTCGACGCATGGCATCCGACACGGAAACGCACCCGCGGGACAGGCTGCTCGAGACCGCGTCCCGGCTCTTCTACGCCGAGGGGATCCATGCCGTCGGCGTGGAGCGTCTCGTGAAGGAGGCGTCCGTGACCAAGGCCACGTTCTATCGGCACTTCCCGGCCAAGGACGACCTCGTGGCCGCTTACCTCACGACGACGCGGGACGGTATTCGGGAGAGGGTGATCGCTGCGCAGGAGGGCAAGGATGCCGCAGAAGCGCTGCTGGCCGTGATCGCCGTGATCGGCGATGCGACGAGTGCCGAGGATTTCCGCGGCTGCGAATTCCTCAATGCGGCGGCGGAGTATCCCGATCCCCGCAACCGCGTGCGTGGCGTGATCGACGAGCATCGCACCTGGCTCCATGGAGTGCTCGCCGACCTCACCCGGCGGCTGGGGCATCCCGATCCGGAATACGCCGCTCGCGCTCTGATCCTTCTCGTCGACGGCGCGCTGCAGGGCGGGCAGTTCGACGCCGACACCCGCAGCGTCCTGCTGCGCGCGGCTGCCGACGTCGTCGGGCTGCCTGCCACCGACACTGCTCAGTCGTCGGTTGCGAGCGGCGACGGCCGGTAGACCTCACGGGCGGCGAGACGCGCAGCCGCGGCCGGGTCGTGGGCCGGCAGCAGCACGATCGGCTGCTGCGCGGCGAAGGTCTTGATCTTCCGAAGCTGCGCGATGGCGAGGTGCGGGGCGTTGTTCACACCGTCGGTGAGTTCGCGGTCGAGCAGGGCCTGGTCGTAGGTGACGTCGCCGCCGAGAAGGTACGTCGCGTCATCGGCGAAGACGACGACGCAGATGTGGCCCGGTACATGTCCGGGCGTCGGGACGGCGACGATGCGGCCATCGGAGGTGATCGGATACGTGGCGTCCCACGGTCCGAGTGCCGGGCCGGTCTGGCGTAGGAGCTCGGGATGGAAGCCGTGCGGCCAGTGCTGCGGGACGGCGCCCTCGACGGTGGCGCGCACAGGCTTGCGGTAGAAGTCCCAGTGCTCTTCGCCGACGAGGATCCGGGCTCGCGCGAGGTCTCCGAGCCCGTCGCCGTGATCGTGGTGAAGATGCGAGAGCACAACAGCCTGGAGGTCTTCGGGTGCGAGGCCATGGGCGGTGAGAAGGGTGCCGATCCCTTCGTCGGGGGCGACCTTGATGTCGACGGCGCGATGGAAGAACGGCTGCCACCAGGGCAACCATCCCTTGTCGGTCGCATGCGGCGACTCGCCGGTGTCGAAGAGGATCGGACCGTCGGGATGGTCGATGAGGTAGGTGTTGATCGGCAGCGGCTCGGTCCAGCCGCGGTCACCGAAGATCACCGTCAGGCGGCGCAGCCACACCGGGCGGTCGGCGCTCTGGGTCTGGTGGCTGGGACGGATGCGAATGGTCCCGGTCTGCAGGATCGACACGCTGATGCTCATCGGTGCTCCTTGTGGCTGTCGTGGTCATCGGGGTCGCCGGCCAGCCCGCCGTCGACGGCGCGCAGGACGATGGCGCGAACCAGGTCCGCGAGATCTCGGACACTGCGCCCTCCCGGCTCGTCCAGCCAGTCGAGTGTGAGCCAGGTGACGCCGGCGGCGAGCGCCGTGGTCGTGGCCTCGAGAGGGAGAGGGCCGCGGCGCAGCGCGGGGGAGAGGGGTGAGTGGTGGCGGAGCCGCTCGGCGACGAACGCGATCGCCGCGGCGAGGATCTCATGCCCGCCGGGTCCGCGTGTGGTGCGGACATAGAACATGCGATGGGCCTCGAGCCGCGTGATGATCCGCGCGAAGGCCGCGCTCATGTCCTCGGCGCGACGAGATTCAGGGACATCGGTGCCGACGGAGAGTCCGGAGAATGCCTCGGAGAGCCGCTGCAGTGCGGATTCCGCGAAGGCGTTCGGCAGGGTGCCGAAGACGGCGTAGAACGTCGGTCTGCTGACGCCGGCCTCCGCGACGACATCCGTCACCGTGATCGTCTGCGGGTCGCGTTCGTCGAGGAGCGACTGCATCGACGAAAGCAGCCTGTCTCTCGTGCCGACTTCTCTCACGACCCTCACTTTACACATGTAAAGAAGAGAGGCGCGGGGGAGGACCCGGCAGACGTGCCGCTCGGCGACGAGGTCGGAGCGCGGTCAGGGCCTCGGATGCCGTGCGTAGACGGCGGCCGCGGCATCCCCGAATCCCGACGGTTGCCCGGCGGCCGTGAAGGTCTCGGCGATCTGGTGCATCTCGTCGGTCCAGCGCCAGCCCTTCTCCCGCGCTGCGGCGCCCGCCCGCTCCAGGCGGCGCGCGAGGTCGGGCTGGGATCGCGCCCACTCGGCCTGAAGCACCGCATCGACGCCGTACGAGGCCGCGGTGGCATCGGCGGCGAGCAGAAGCGCCGCGCTGATCTTCGTCCACGCCGCATACGCCATCTTCACGGCCGACGCGCCGAACTCGTGCTCGGCGATGATGACGGGTTCGAGGCGCGATCCGGTGAAGAGCTCGGCGGCGCGGGATGCCGCAGCCCCCGACAGATGCATCCGGCTGGTTCTGGCGGCCACCGGCGGGGGCCCGATGATGCTCCCATCGACGTAGATCGCGCCCGCACCGCGCACCACGGAGGCGACCTCGGCTGCGTGCTCGGGGCTGATCGCGTTCGCATCGATGTACAGCCCGGTGAAACGCAGCAGAGCGCTCGCCGTCTGAAGGGCGGCAGCGGGCGGCACCAGGGAGATCACAACATCGATGCCGTCGAGGCCGTCTGTCGCCGTCAGACCGGCCTCGTTCGCGCGCGCCGCGCTCGCCGTGCTTCGACCAGCCGGCATCCAGCCGACGTCGTGACCGACATCGCGCAGTGCCCGGCCGACGGCGGCGCCCATCGCGCCGGGATGCAGAATCACGATGCGTGCCATGCGTCCATGATCGCCGTCACGAGGCATCCAGAGAAGAGAGTTATTATGGCAGAGTGAGCAATAAATCGTTTCCGCATCTGATGGCGCCCGGTCAGATCGGGCCGATGCGGCTGGACAACCGCATCATCCTCCCCGCCATGGACATGAACGTGTCGGAGCACGGCGAGATCGAGCAGCCCGAGGTCGACCACTACGTCGCACGCGCCCAGGGTGGCGTGGGCCTGGTCATCACCGGCGCCTGCGCCATCGCGTTCCCGTATGGCGCGGCATCCATGAAAGAACCCGGCCTGTCCGAAGACCGGTTCATCCCCGGCCTGAAGATGCTGGCCGACGCGATCCACGCCGCGGGCTCCAAGCTGTGCATCCAGTCGACCCACCACGGCAAGGTCGCCCGAGTGGACACGGCCAACGACCGGCCGCTGATCGCCCCGAGTGTGCCCGACTACACGTACAGCATGGGCGCGATGGCCGACTGCACGCCGGAGGAGCTCGCCAAGATGGGCGCGGCCACCGCCGGCAAGAAGCCGTCTTACCACGCGATGACGCAGAGCGACATCGACATGCTCGTCTCCGACTGGGCGGATGCCGCTGAGCGGGTGGCGAAGGCGGGCTGCGACGCGATCGAGATCCATGTCGCGCACGGGTACATCCTCGGCGTCTTCCTCAACCAGCGTGACAACAAGCGCACCGACGAGTATGGCGGGTCTCTTCAGAACCGTGCGCGGCTCGCGTGCGAGGTCATCAGCGCCGTCAAGGCGCGCGTGGGCGATCGCCTGGCGGTGCTCGTGCGCGTCGCCGGTGAGGAGTACGGCCAGGAGGGCGGCCTGACCCTCGCCGAGTCGACGCAGGCGGCACAGCTGTTCGAGAAGGCCGGCGCCGACGCGATCCACGTCACCGGCTGGGGTCGCAACCCCTTCGACAACTTCACCGACGGCCCGCTGCCGAACAAGGTCGGCGCGTACCTCTCCAACGCCGCCGAGATCAAGAAGCACGTGAAGATCCCGGTGATCGCGGTCGGTCGCATGCTGCCCGAGGTGGCCGAGAAGGCCATCGGCGCGGGCGACATCGACTTCGCCGCCATGGGCCGCCAGCTGCTGGCCGACCCCGAGCTGCCCAAGAAGATCCGCGAGGGCCGCTTCGACCAGGTGCGCCCGTGCATCAACTGCTACCTGTGCGTCGGCGAGAACTTCTTCGACGACACCCCGTTCTGTGCGGTGAACCCGGCCCTGGGCAACGAGAAGATCCTGCCGCTGCGGCCGGCCGCGGCATCCCAGCACATCGTCGTCGTCGGCGCCGGTCCCGCCGGCATGGAGAGCGCGCGGGTGCTCACCGAGCGCGGGCACCGCGTGACCCTCATCGACAAGGCCGACCGGCTCGGTGGCACGATGTGGTTCTCGACCATGACCACGCCCGACAACGAGCGGCTTCTGCGCTGGCACAAGAGCGAGCTGAAGCGCCTGCGCGTGGCGGTCAAGCTGAACACGCCCGCCACCGTCGAGACGATCCGCGCGCTGAACCCCGACCGCGTGATCGTCGCCACCGGAGCCGTGCGCCCCAAGCCCGACATGCCCGGCGGAGACCTGCCCAACGTGCACACCGGCGACACGCTGCGCGCCATGATGCTCGGCACCGCGACCGCCGAAGAGGCAGGTCTCGTCTTGAGCACCCTCGGCAGGATGGGGCGTCTGTCGGGCCTGACGAAGAGTCCGGAGTTCGTGCGCCAGTTCACGAAGTACTGGCTGCCGATGGGCAAGAGCGTCACCGTCATCGGCGGATCGCTCGTGGGCCTCGAGCTCGCCGAGTTCCTCGCCGAACGGGGTCGCACGGTCACGCTGCTGCACGAGAAGCAGCAGCTGGGTCTGCCCTTGGCGATGCCCCGGCGCTGGACGGCGGTGAAGGATGCCACGGCCCACGGTGTCGACATCCACCGCAACGTGCACGTGACCCGCATCACCGAGAGCAGCGTCGAGTACACCGAGGGCGATAAGACGCTGACGGCATCCGCCGACATGGTCGTCTACGCCGACGGCACGACATCTGCCGCGCCGGTGGCCGACGAGCTGCGCGAAGCCGGCTTCACGGTCGACGTCGTGGGCGACGCAGGTGCGGTGAACTACATCCACGGAGCCATGCACTCGTCGTGGAAGGTGGCCACCGCGGTCTGACCGGGCTCAGTACACGTCGCGCACGTAGCGACGCTGCTTGCCGAGACTCGTCACGTACGCGTCGGCGTCGTCTTCGCTGAGCTTGCCGTGCTGACGGGCGACGTCGCGCAGTGCGCGGTCGACGTCCTTCGCCATGCGCGAGGCGTCGCCGCAGACGTAGAAGTGCGCGCCGTCCTGCAGCCACGACCACAGCTGTGCACCGTGCTCGCGCATGCGGTCCTGCACGTACACCTTCTGCCGCTGGTCGCGTGAGAACGCGAGGCTCAGGCGGGTGAGCAGGCCGTCGTCCTGCCACGCCTGCAGCTCGTCGCGGTAGTAGAAGTCGGTGTCGGAGTTGCGCTCGCCGAACAGCAGCTAGTTCGGCGCGGCGTGACCGAGCGCCTGCCGCTCCTGCAGGAACGCGCGGAAGGGGGCGATGCCCGTACCGGCGCCGACCATGATCATGGGGGTCTTCGGATCGGCCGGCGGCCGGAAGTGGGTCGTCGCCTGCACGAACACCGGCACATCGGCGGTCGTGCTGTGATCGGCGAGGAACGTCGAGCACACGCCGTTGCGCTGCTGCCCGTCGTACGCGAACCGCACCGCCGACACCGTCAGCTCGACGCTCTCGGGCTGTGCGAGCGGGCTCGACGAGATCGAGTACTGCCGCGGCTGCAGACGCTTCAGCACGTGCAGCCACTCGTCGGCCGATGCGACGACAGGGTACTCGTGCAGCACATCGATCGCCTGCCGACCCCACAGCCACTGCTGCAGCTTGATCTTGTCGTCGGGGCGCAGCATCGTGGCCAGGTCGCGGTCCCCGGCGCGCTCGTTGACGAACCGCAGCAGATCGAGGCTGACATTGACGATCTCGAGGTGGCGGGTGGCGGCCTCGACCAGGGGCAGGGCGCCCACGCCGTCGAGCTCGACGACGGTCTCGCCGTCGAGGCGTGTGGCCTGAAGCCACGCGTCGACGGCGCTGCGGCTGTTCTCGGGGCGGACGCTCAGGGCGTCGCCGGCCTGATAGCGGAACGCGGGGTCGGTCGCGAACGCGAAGCGGCGCACCTCCTTCGTCGAGCCGTCCGCCCCGAGCACGCGGTTGAGGGTCACGCGCGTGACGAGGGGGTTGCCCCGCGAGAAGGTCGACGGCTCGGTCATCGGCGCACCCGGCGGTGTCGTCGTGCGCGCGCTCATCGAGACGGACGGGGTGGATGCCGCGAGTGCGGCGCCCACGCGGGCGAACCACGCGTCGGCGGGTGCGGTGTCTCCGGGCTCGCACTCTGCGCGCTCGGCGAGGCGGGTCGCCCCGAGCTCGGCCATGCGCGCGTCGAGGCGGCGACCGTGTCCGCAGAACGTGTCGTAGCTCGAGTCGCCGAACGCGAGGACGGCGTACCGCACACCGTCGAGCCGCGGCGCCGTGTCGCCGGCGAGCGCGGTCCAGAACGCCTCGCCGTTGTCGGGGGAGTCGCCGTCGCCGAACGTGCTGCTCACGAGCAGCACGGTGCCGGCGTCGGGCAGCGTCGTGGTGTCGAACTGATCCATGTCGACGAGGTCGACGGCGACGCCCTGATCGCGCAGCTGCGCGGCGTAGGCCACGGCATGCTCCTCTGCGTTGCCGGTCTGCGATGCCCAGAGCATCAGGAGCTTCCGCTCAGCCTTCTGCTCCGCGGGGAGTTCCGTGGGAAGCGCGGGGGACGCGCTCGCCGCGAGAGCGGCCAGCATGCCGTCGATCCACTCCCGCTCAGCGGCGTCGAACGGCGCGGCGCTCGGAATGACGACCGGGGCCGTGGACGGCGACCGGTCGAGTGCCCAGAGCAGGCCCTGCAGATAGCGCGTCTGACCGGCGGTGAGCGTCGGCGGAGTGAGCGGAGCAAGGCCGAGCGCGCCGGCGAGAGCACCCGCGCGCGACGGGGACTCCGCGTTCGCGAGGGCGTCATTCGCGCGAGCCGTGTTCGCGAGTTCGGCCGGTGCCGGCGAGGGCGAGGCGGCGGGGGAGGCGGGGACCTTTGTGAGAGCGACGGCAGACACTTTGAACTCCGGCTGGAAAGAGAGGGGATCGACGGCGTCGTTCGTGACGGCGTTGACGGCGAGGTACTCGCCGAAGGCATCGTTCCAATGGAACGGGGCGAACAGGCTTCCGCGCTGCACGCGGTCCGAGACCTTCACCGGCAGCACGGCCCGCCCGCGACGGGAGGCGATCTCGACGCCGTCGCCGTCGGCGAGCTCGAGGGCCGCGGCATCGGCCGGGTGGATCTCGACGAAGGGGCCCGGGTTCAGCTTCGTGAGCTTTTCGACCTTGCCGGTCTTCGTCATGGTGTGCCACTGATGCTGCAGCCGGCCCGTGTTCAACAGGAACGGGTAGTCGTCGTCCGGCATCTCCTTCGCGTCCATGTGCGGGCGGGGGAAGAACACGGCACGCCCGGAGGCGGTGGCGAACCGGGGGCGCGGGTCGCCCTCGGCGACATAGCGGATCGGGTTGCGGCCGTCGTCGGCCGCGGCATCCCGTCCCGCATCTTCGGGGCCGCTCGGCCACTGCACCGGCGTGCGGCGCAGGCGCTCGTAGGTGATGCCGCGCAGGTCGTAGCCCGTGCGGGGGTTCGCGAACTGCTTCAGCTCTTCGAAGACCTCCTCGACGCCCGCGTAGGTGAAGGCGTCGGCGTAGCCCATGGCGCAGGCGACGTCGGCGATGATGCGCCAGTCGGGCATCGCCTCGCCGACGGGATCGGCGGCCTGCTCGAGCAGGGTGAGGTTGCGCTCGGAGTTGACCGTCACGTACGTCGATTCGGCCCACAGCGTGCCCGGCAGCAGGATGTCGGCGTAGCTGTTGGTCTCGGTCTCCAGGAACACATCCTGCGCGATGACGAGCTCGGCGCGCTCGAGACCCTCGATGACCGTGCCGCGGCCGGCGACCGACGCGACCGGGTTCGTGCAGATGATCCAGCACGCCTTGACGTCGCCGTCGGCCATGCGCCGGAACAGGTCGATCGTGCCGGTGCCGACGTCGGTGCGCAGCGTTCCGGGTTCCAGCCCCCAGACCCGCTCCGTGAACGCGCGGTCGTCGGGATCGACGACGCTGCGCTGTCCCGGCAGCCCTGGCCCCATGTACCCCATCTCGCGCCCGCCCATGGCGTTGGGCTGGCCGGTGAGCGAGAACGGTCCGCTGCCGGGGCGGCAGATGGCGCCGGTCGCGAGGTGCAGGTTCACGAGCGCATTGGTGTTCCAGGTGCCGTGGGTGCTCTGGTTCAGTCCCATCGTCCAGCACGACATCCACTCGCCGGCTTCGCCGATCCAGCGGGCGGCCGTGCGCAGGTCCTCCTCGGCGATCCCGGTGAGCTCGGCGACGGCTGCGGGCGTGTAGCCGGCGAGGAAGGCGGGCATCGCCTCCCAGCCTTCGGTGCACTCGGCGATGAACTCCTCGTCGGTGTGCCCGTTCTGCACAAGAAGGTGCAGCAGGCCGTTCAGCAGCGCGAGATCGGTGCCGGGCTTCAGCTGCAGGAAGAGGTCGGCTTTGTCGGCGGTGGCACTGCGCCGGGGGTCGACGACGATGAGCTTCGCACCCGCCTTGACCCGGTCCATCATGCGCAGGAACAGGATGGGGTGGCAGTCGGCCATGTTCGCACCGGTCACCAGGAACACGTCGGCGCGGTCGAAGTCCTGGTACGAGCCGGGCGGCCCGTCGGCACCGAGCGACAGTTTGTACCCGGTGCCGGCACTGGCCATGCACAGGCGCGAGTTCGACTCGATCTGGTTGCTGCGGATGTAGCCCTTGCACAGCTTGTTGGCCAGGTACTGTGCCTCGAGCGACATCTGACCCGACACATACAGCGCGACCGCGTCGGGGCCGTGCTCGTCGATGATCGCGCGCAGACGCCGGGCGGTCTCGGCGATGACCTCGGCGGTTGCGCGGGGCTCGAGCGGCGCGCCGCGCTCGGAGCGCACGTGTGCGCGTTCGAGGCGCCCGCCGGCGGAGAGCATCTCCGCGCTCGTCGCGCCCTTGGTGCACAGGCGTCCGAAGTTCGTGGGGTGCGCTTTGTCGCCGGACGCCTTCGCGACCGTGCGGCGGCCGGTCTGCGGATCGGTCCCGATCTGCAGCACCATCCCGCAGCCCACGCCGCAGTACGAGCACGATGAGCGCACGGTCGTCGCATCGGCAGCGATCACGGGCACCCCCTCCGGTCAGCGTGTGTGTACACGCAACCGTGAGGGGGTTTCGCTCGGGTGAGGGCTGGATGCCGCGCGGATCAACTCTTTCTCACGGGCGCGGCGTGAGCGGTGTGAGGCGGCGGCTCACTCGCCCAGGGTGATGGTCTCGGCCATCACCTCGGCGGGCTCGTGGACCGGGTGGTCCGCCCGCGCGATGCTGCGGCGGAAGAAGGCCATGATCAGGATGCCGACGACCGCCGTCGCCGCGGCGAACAGGAACGGCATCCCGACGCCGAAGGCCGCCAGGGCGGTGCCGACCGGCGCGCCGATCGCGCCGCCGAAGAAGCGCACGCCCGAGTAGGCGGACGAGGCCACCGTGCGCGGCAGGGTGCTCGACTCCATCACGACCTCGGTCAGCAGCGTGTTCGCGGCGCCGATCTCGAAGCCGAGCAGCACGACGCACACGACCAGCCACGCAGTGGAATCGGTGAGGAACCCGGCGGCGACGTGCGTGAGCGCGAACAGCCCGAGCACGGCCATCAGCACGTGCGTGGCCGAGAACCGCCGCGTCAGCAGGGGAGCGAGCAGGACGCTCGCGATCGCGAGCCCGAAGCCGAAGCCGGTCATGACCAGTCCGATGCCGACGGCCGTCATGCCGAGCGGGTACGGCACGTAGGCGAGAGTCACGAAGAATGAGGAATTGTAGAAGAACGCCACGATGCTCATCACGAGGATCGACGGGTTGCGCAGGGCGCGGAACGGCGCGAGCACATGGCTCGTCTCGCCGGTGCGGCCCGAGCCGCGAACGACCGCGATGATGGCGACGAAGCCGACGGCCATGAGGGATGCCGTGCCCCAGAACGGCGCCATCCAGTTGATGTCGCCGAGCAGCCCGCCGGCGAGCGGGCCCACGGCGAGGCCGAGACCCAGGGCGGCCTCGTACAGGATGATGGCGTGCGCGGGCCGACCGCCGCTTGCCGAGATGATCGACGCGAGTGCCGTCGACAGGAAGAGCGCATTGCCGAGACCCCACAGGGCGCGGAAGGCGATCACACCGTCGATGCTCGTCGACAGCGCGCAGCCGACGGCGGCGACGACGATGACCGCGAGGCCGAGGAGCATCGTCGTGCGGGTGCCGATGCGGGTCGACAGCCAGCTGGTGAAGAACATGGCGACCGCGGTGACGGCGAGGTAGCTCGTGAACAGCAGCGAGGTCTGCGTCGGGGTGGAGCCCAGCGACTCCGAGATGGTCGGCAGGATGGGGCCGACCAGGCCGATGCCCATGAACGCGACCATCGCGGCGAACGCGACCGCCCAGACGGCCGGAGGCTGACGCAGAAGCGACCCTCCGGATGCTGCGTGTGCGGTCTGCGGCGGGACGGTCATGGTCGCCATGTGCTCTCTTTCTGTTCTCGGAACCTTATTAGTATACAGATAAAACACTGGTAAAATACTGGTGGTCTAGAATCACCCCGTGGCCACCGATGACGACCAGGACGCCGACTTCATCACGCGTACTCGCGCGAAATGGCAGGCGGCGATGCCGCAGCTCGACACCTCGCCGATGGAGCTGCTGGGGCGCATCAATCGCATCAGCGCGCAGTCCGTGACGCAGCTGGAGCGCGTGCTCGAGCCGAGCGGTGTCTCGCGGTCCGAGTTCGACGTGCTGTGTGCTCTGGCGCGCGGCGGCCGCCCCCTGCGTGCGAGTGAGGTGACCTCGTCGACGATGCTCAGCGGTGCGGCCACGACGAAGCTGACGGCACGCCTCGAGTCCGCCGGGCTCATCGAGCGCAACAGGCTCGAGCGCGACGCACGGGTCGTGCTGCTGTCGCTGACCGACGACGGGCGCGAGCTCGTCGAGACGCAGCTGCCGGTGTGCCTGGATCAGGATCGGCATCTCCTCGATGGTGTCGACGATGCCGATCAGGAGACGCTCGCCCGGATCCTGCGCACGGTGTCGGCGAACGCCGAACGGGCAGTGCGGGAGTGATCGAGCCGGTGACCGCCGAAGCGCTCATGCGCTCTCGATTCGCCGCGTTCCGCGACGGCGACGCGGCATGGCTGCTGCGGACGTGGCATCCCACCACCCGGCCGGCCGCCCTCGACCTTGCCGGCAATCCGGTGTGGCGCGGGCTGCAGATCGTCGAGACCGCCGGCGGGGCAGAGGGCGACGACACCGGCGTCGTCGAATTCCGGGCCACGTACCTGATCGACGGCGGCGGCGTGGGCGTGCTGCACGAGCGATCGCGCTTCGTCCGCGAAGACGGCCGGTGGTTCTACGTCGACGGAGACGTGCGCGACTGAGCGGTCCGCACGGTCCATCCCTCCCACCCGTCGGCGTCGATCACGCAGAAACGATTGCCCTCGGGGTCTTCCATGATGATGTAGTCGGCATCAGCGGGGCGCCGGTCCCAGTGGATCTCGCGCGCGCCCAGTGTCGTGAGGCGATCGACCTCTGCGCGCTGATCCTCGGCATAGAGGTCGAGATGGATACGCGGGGGCAGCACGCGGTCGGAGGGATGGGCGTCGAGAGAGACGGCCGGCCCCTCGCCGGCACGCGGGCGCAGGAGCGCGAAGTCGTCGTCGATGGGCTGACGCGCGACATAGTCGAGCGCATCCGTCCAGAACGCGATCTGACGGTCGAGGTCAGAGACTCGGATGACGACGGCGCCGACGATGAGCATGAGTCGACGTTAGGCGCGCCCGCGTGCGCGATCAATGGGGGATCCGTGATACCTTGCAGTTCCAGATACCTAAGACTGTGAGGTATGCAATGCGAATAGGCAAGGACCTCGTCGCGGCCTCCGCGACACCGCTCGTGCTCGGCATCCTGGCCGACGGCGAGTCGTACGGCTACGCGATCCTTCAGCGCATCGGCGAGCTCTCGGGCGGACAGCTCGATTTCAGCGACGGCATGCTGTATCCGCTGTTGCACCGGCTCGAACGGCTCGGGCAGATCGAGGCGAGCTGGAGCCAGTCACCCACCGGACGTCCGCGCAAGGTGTACCGCCTGACCGCGGACGGCGAGTCCGCCATGGCCGAGCAGCGCCGCCAGTGGAGCGTCGTCAGCGACGCGCTGCGCACCGTGTGGCACAGCGGACCCTCGCTCGCGGTGGGGACCGCCTGATGGCCGCCGACGTCGAGGCGCGCATCGACGAGTGGCGCGGCTACCTGTCGCGCCGCGCCGTGCTGCGACCGGATGACGTGCAGGAACTCGAGGACCACCTGCGCGACCAGATCGAAGGGTTGGAGGCGAAGGGACTCAGCGACGACGAGTCGTTCCTCATCGCAGTGAGCCGGGTCGGCAAGATCGACGAGCTGTCGCGGGAGTACGCCCGCGAGCACTCCGACCGGCTGTGGAAGCAGCTGATCGGGCCCGACGAGCAGGCCGCGACCGCGCACCGGCGCGAGCGACGAGGCTTCGTGCTCGCACTCGTGATGGCCGTGGGTGCGGGGCTGGCCGTCAAACTGCCGTGGCTGCTGGGGATCTGGGGTCACGACTCCGGGGAGTTCATCCTGCGCAACGCGCCCGCACTGGTGCTCGTCTTCCTCGCCGGCTACCTGCTGCTGCGGCGCAGGGCTTCGGTGCGCACCTGTGTCGCCGTCGCCGTGCCGTTCGCCGTGGCATTCGCGGTGATGAACGTGTTCCCGTTCGCACTGAACGGCACCACGCTGTTGCTCGCGGCCATCCACGTGGTCGTGGGGCTGTGGCTGGCCACCGGCGTCGCGTACGTGAACGGCGCGTGGCGTTCGCACACCGCACGCATGGACTTCCTCCGGTTCACGGGGGAGTGGTTCGTCTACCTCGCGCTGATCGCGCTGGGCGGCGGTCTTCTCGCCGGTCTCACCCTGGGCGTCTTCTCGGCGGTCGGCACGAGCGTGGACGTCTTCGTGAGCGAGTGGATGATCCCCTGCGGCGCGGCGGGTGCGGTGGTGATCGCGGCATGGCTGGTCGAGATCAAGCAGAGCGTGATCGAGAACATCGCCCCCGTGCTCACCCGGGTGTTCACCCCGTTGTTCACAGCGCTGCTGCTCGCTCTGATCGTGGCCGCCGCCATCCACGGCAGCTTCATCGAGGAGGGGCGCGAGCTTCTCATCATCTTCGACGTCGTGCTGCTCGTGGTCGCGGCTCTCCTGCTGTACTCGATCTCGGCCCGCGACCCGCAGCAGCGCGTGACATGGTTCGACCGGCTGCAGCTGGTGATGATCCTCGCGGCGCTCGTGGTCGATGTGCTCGTGCTCGTCGCCATCGCCGGACGCATCGGCGAGTACGGCGCGAGTGCGAACAGGCTCGCGACGCTCGGCGTGAACCTCGTGCTGCTGGCGAATCTGGCGGGCGCCGGCTGGTGGCACCTGCGCTTCATCACCGGTCGCGCGACCTTCGCGGTCGTCGAGCGATGGCAGACGGCGTACCTGCCGGTGTATGCCGTGTGGGCGGCCGTGGTCGTGCTCGTGATCCCGCCCGTGTTCGGCTTCGTGTGACGGGGATGGATGCCGCGGCCGGGCGTACGTTGGAGCCATGAGCGTCGACGAACAGACCCGCGATCAGATCACCGTGCCGCCCCCGGTCGTCCTGGCCGGGGCGGCCGGCGTGCAGGCGCTGATCATGCGGAAGCGGAAGGCGACCGCCGGCTCGCGCGTGGCGGCGGCGGTGATCGCCGCCGCCAGCGCCGGGCTCGCCGCCTGGGCGATCGTGACGTTGCGCGGGCACGGCACGACCCTCACGCCCGAGCACCCCGAGCGCACCACGCACCTGGTCACGGACGGTCCGTTCGCCTACACGCGCAACCCGGTCTATCTCGCGCTGACGGGCCTGCTGGTCGCCCACGCCGTGCGCAAGCGCTCGTTCGCGGCGCTACTGCCGGCGGTCGGGTTCGCGGCCGTGGTCGACCGCACGCAGGTGCCCCGCGAGGAGCGGGCGCTGCGCGCGAGGTTCGGCAGGCGCTTCACGAAATACCGTCGCTCGGTGCCGCGATGGCTCGGCGAGCCCGAGGGCTGACGGCGCGGATTACGATGGTGTCATGGCCACCGAGAACCTGCCCACCCCGACCCTGCAGCCCGTGCCGACCGACGCGAAGCTGCTCACGGTGATCGACGAGGGCGCCTCCTGCTGCGGCGCCGACGGCTGCTGCTCGATCGACTGACATCAATGGCCGACGTGCGCGTCGGCCCCGCTTTCGTCGGGCTTGCGGATGAAGAAGCTGAGCACCACGGCCGCCAGCGAGATGCATGCCGCGATGAGGAATGCCAACCGCGCACCCGACGCCCCGGCGCTTGCCGTGTCGAGTCCGGCCGACTGTCCGGAATGCAACAGCGACGCATAGGTGACCGTGAGCACGGCCACGCCGGCGGCCCCCGCCACCTGCTGCAGAGTGTTCAGCACGGCCGAGCCGTGTGAGTACAGATGGCGGTCGAGCGAGCCGAGTGACGCAGAGAACAGCGGCGTGAATGATGCCGCCAGCCCCACCGACATCACTGTCTGCACGACGATGAGGACCCACCACGGCGTGTTCTCGCTGACCGTGGCATAGAAGAACAACGCCCCCGCCACCATGATCGTGCCCGGCACCAGCAGCGTCTTGGGTCCGCGCGCGTCATAGATGCGGCCGATCAGCGGTGCCATGACGCCCATCAGAATGGACCCGGGCAGAAGCGTCAGCCCGGACTCGAACGCGTCGAGGCCGACAACATTCTGCAGGTACTGCGGCAGTAGCGTCAAGGTCCCGAACATCGAAAGCGCGAGCACCGACATCGCGATCACCGAGACGGTGAAGTTCGCTGAGCGGAACACCCTCAGATCGAGCAGTGCGTCGTCGACCCGCGCCAGCACGAGTTGGCGCCATACGAACAGGCCGAGAGCCGCGATGCTGACCACGAGCGCGATCACACCGGTGGTCGCCGCTCCGCTTCCTTCGCCACCGAACTGGCTCAGGCCGAACACGATGCCGCCGAAGCCGAGCGCCGCGAGGGGGATCGACAACACATCGAGCGGAAGCCGGCGGGTCTCGTTGAGGTTCGTCATCCACTTCATGCCGACGGCCAGCGCCACGAGCGCGATCGGCAACACGATGCCGAACAGCCACCGCCAACTGAGGTGGTCGAGCACCGCACCGGCTGCCACCGGGCCGATCGCGGGCGCGAGCGAGATGACCATGCCGACACGGCCCATCATGCGGCCACGCGACGCCGCAGGCACGACATCCATGATCGTCGTCATCAGCAGCGGCAGCATGACGCCGGTACCAGCCGCCTGGATCACCCGCCCGGCCAGCAGCACCGCAAAGCCCGGCGCGAGAAGGCATACGAGCGTGCCCAGCGAAAACGCGATCATCGCAGCCAGGAAGATCCGACGTGTCGTGAACCGCTGGAGCAGGAAGCCTGTGGTGGGAATCACCACCGCCATCGTCAGCATGAACGCACTCGTCATCCACTGACCGAGTTCGGGAGGCAGGCCCAGGTCGGCGTTCAGGTGCGGGATGGCGATGCCCATGGTCGTCTCGTTGAGGATGGCGACGAAGGCGGCCGCCAGCAGCAGCCAGACCACCCGCGATTGCTCGTGGGTCATGCCGGACGATGAGACGGTGGTGTTCGTGTCGGTGACGGCCACGGGGCTCCTGTCAATCAACGAGGGGAAGGTCGAACGCTGCACGACGTGGGAAGCGAACCCTCAGGATAACGGCGGGGTGCGACACGGCATTCCCGATCTGCGTGCCAGCATGACGACATGACAGCACCGGCATGGCATGCGCGGGTCGCTCTGCGCGGCGTGGTCGCCCTCGTCGTCGGTGCGGTCGTCTGCGTCGCGCTCACGGCCTGGCTCGGCGTCGCCGCGGCGCTGCTGGCGGGATGGGGCGTGGCGGCTCTGGTGGCGGCGGGGTGGTCGCTGCTGGTGATCTGGCCGATGGATGCCGCGGCCACCCGCACCCACGCGACGGCCGAGGACCCCGGCCGCCGCACGAGCCGGGTCATCGTGCTGCTGGGCAGCGTGGCCAGCATCGCCGCCGTGGTCGTCGTGCTCATCCAGCACCGCACGGCCCAGGGCGGCATGGCGTTCGCCCTGGCGGGGATCGCCCTGGTCAGCGTCGCCGCGTCGTGGCTCGCGATCCAGGCGGCCTACGTGCTGCGGCTCGCCGACGAGTTCTACTCCGCCCCGGTCGGTGGCATCGAGTTCGCCGAGGACCCCTCGTACACCGACTTCGTCTACGTGTCGTTCGGCGTGGGGCTGACGTACCAGATCGCCGAAACGAACCTCACCACGAACCGCATGCGGCGCATCGTGATCGGCCAGTCGCTGCTCGGGTACCTGTTCGGCGCGGTCATCCTGGGAACGGTGATCAATCTGCTCGCGGGCCTGTGAGCGGCATCCGCCCCTCGTTAGGCTGACCGCGTGAGCATGGGCGGCCGGGGCGGCGGCGGAATCCGCGGAGGCGACATCGAGGCGCAGCGCAGGCGCAACGCCGAGGCGCCGCACATCGCCCATCTGGGGCGGCGGATCGTGGCGATGTTCCGTCCGTATCTGGGCCGCATCATCGTGACCGGCCTGCTCGTGATCGTGGGCGCCGCGATCGCCGTCGTGCCGCCGCTCATCGTGCAGCGCGTCTTCGACGACGCGCTGTTCCCCACCGCCGGCGGCGGGCCCGATCTCGGGTTGCTGGTACGGCTCGTGGTCTTCATGGTCGCGCTCTTCCTGCTCTCCGCCGCGCTCGGGATCGCGCAGACCTGGCTCACCTCGACCGTGGGCAACAGCGTGACCGGCGACCTGCGCGTGCGGCTGTTCGAGCACCTGCAGGCGATGGAGCTGGGCTTCTTCACCCGCACCAAGACCGGGGTCATCCAGTCGCGCCTGCAGAACGACGTGGGCGCGGTGTCGGGCGTGCTCACCAACACGGTCACGAGCGTCATCGGCAACATCGTCACCGTGATCGCCTCGCTGGTCGCCATGATCCTGATCGACTGGCGCCTGACGATCATCGCCGTGATCCTGATGCCGATCCTCGCGCTCGTGCAGCGCCGGGTCGGTCAGGTGCGTGCCCGCATCGCCGCACAGACCCAGGAGTCGCTGTCGGAGCTGACCGCGATCACGCAGGAGACCCTGAGCGTCTCGGGCATCCTGCTCTCCAAGTCCTTCAACAGGCAGCGCACCGAATCGGCTCGCTATCGCGACGAGAACCGCAATCAGATCCGCCTGCAGGTGCGACGGGCCATGAGCGGGCAGGGGTTCTTCGCGGTCGTCCAGGTGCTGATCTCGAGTGTTCCCGCGGTGATCTACCTGGTGTCAGGCTGGCTCATCGCGGGCGGCACCGGAGCGATCACCGCGGGCACGATCGTCGCGTTCACCACGGTCCAGGCGCGGCTGCTGCAGCCGCTGATGGGCCTCATGCGCGTCGCACTCGACCTGCAGACCTCGGGGGCCGTCTTCGCCCGCATCTTCGAGTACCTCGACCTGCAGCCGGCGATCGCCGATGCGCCCGACGCCGTCCCCGTGCCGGCGGGCGCGGCCGGCAGCGTGCGCTTCGAGAACGTCGTGTTCCGCTACCCCGACGCCGCGCCCGAGACCCGCCCGACCCTCGACGGCGTCTCGTTCACCGCCGAGCCCGGGCAGCATGTGGCCTTCGTCGGGCCGTCGGGGGCCGGCAAGACGACGATCCTGTACCTGACGCCGCGGCTGTATGAAGCGTCGGGAGGCCACGTCCTGTTCGCGGGCGCGGACGTCCGCAGCCTGACGACGGAGTCGATCATCGAGAACGTCGGCATCGTGTCGCAGGAGACCTACCTGTTCCACGCGACGATCCGCGAGAACCTGCGCTATGCGAAGCCCGACGCGAGCGACGACGAGATCTCCGATGCCTGCCGGGCCGCCAACATCCACCACATCATCGAGGGATTCGAGAACGGCTACGACACCATCGTCGGCGAGCGGGGCTACCGGCTCTCCGGCGGCGAGAAGCAGCGCATCGCGATCGCGCGCGTGCTGCTGAAGGATCCGCCGGTGCTGCTGCTCGACGAGGCGACCTCCGCGCTCGACACCGTGTCCGAGCGCATCGTGCAGGAAGCTCTGGAGGCCGCCGCCCGGGGACGCACGACCCTGTCGATCGCGCATCGGCTCTCGACGGTGATCGGCGCCGACGTGATCCACGTCGTCGACGCGGGGCGCATCGTCGAGTCGGGCACGCACAGCGAGCTGCTCGCGCAGGACGGCCTGTACGCGGAGCTTGCCGCGCAGCAGCTGGCGGCCAGCCGGGTGCTCGAGACGGAGGATCAGGATGCCGCGGCCGAGCCCGTCGGTCACCCGCAGCGCCGGGCCGACCGGGCTCCCGACGACGAGCCCGAAGCCGCTCCCGACGACGAGGGCCCGCGTCACGGCCGCGGGCGAGGGCGTCACGAGCGCGGCACGGAGACGATCCCCATCGCGGTGGCCGCCGAGCTCGTCGCGGACGCCGACGCGTCGCGGTGGCCGCCCGCGCTGGGCGACACGCAGCCGCGGCCCTGAGCGCAACGCGTCCGCGTCAGCCGGTCACCGCGGCGACCGCGGCCGCGACGGCGTCGGCCACCGGGTCCAGGCTCTGCCGCCATCCGTGCGGGAGTGTGAACCGCACCGACGTCTGCGCGGTCTCTCGGTCGACGCCCATGGCGGTGAGCACATGCGAGGGCTCGTCGGCGCCCGCCGCGCACGCCGAGCCGGACGACGAGACGACGCCACGCCGCTCGAGCTCCAGGAGCACCGCCTCGCCGCTCGTGCCGGCGAACGTGAACGACGCCGTGCACGGCAGGCGGTGCACCGGGTCGCCGGTCAGCTGCGCCTGCGGGACGGCGCTCAGCACGCGCGCGATGAACGCGTCGCGCAGTGCGGCGACGGTTGCGGCATCCTCTTCCCGCTCCGCGTCGGCCAGCTCGAGGGCCACCGCGAGCGCGACGGCGCCGGCGACGTTCTCGGTGCCGCTGCGGCGGCCGCGCTCCTGTCCGCCGCCGTGCACGAGCGGCTCGAGGGGGATGCGCCCGCGCACCGCGAGCGCGCCGATGCCCTTGGGTGCGCCGATCTTGTGGCCGGCGATCGAGAGGGCGTCGGCGCCGGTGCCCGACAGCGGCAGCCAACCGGCCGCCTGCACGGCATCGAGATGGAGGGGGACGCCACGGGCCCGGCACTCCGCGGCAATGGCGGCGACGTCCTGCACGGTGCCGACCTCGTTGTTCGCGTAGCCGATGGACACCAGCGCGGTGTCGTCGCGCAGCGCTGCCGCGACCGCGGCGGGGTCGACCCGTCCCGCCGCGTCGACCGGCACGAGCGTCGCATCGAACCCGTGCACGCGCTGCAGGTACTCGACCGACTGCAGTACGGCCTCATGCTCGATCGGCAGCGTGACGACGTGCCGCGCATCGCGGTTCAGGCGGGCGGCGATGGCGATGCCCTTCACCGCGAGGTTGTCGGCCTCGGTGCCGCCCGAGGTGAACACGACGTCGCCCGCGCGCATGCCCAGCACCCGCGCGACGCGAGCGCGGGCGTCGTCGAGCGCGCGGGCGGCCTCCTCGCCGACGGTGTGATGGCTCGACGGGTTGCCGAACGACCGCGTGAGATACGGGGTCATCGCCTCGAGCACCTCGCGGCGCACGGGGGTGGTGGCGGCGTTGTCGAGATAGAGCATCAGAGCGCGACGTGCAGATCGAGCCCGAGGTCGACGGCGCGGGCGCCGTGGGTGAGCGCGCCGACCGAGACGACGTCGACGCCCGTCTCGGCGATGGCGCGCACCGTGTCGAGGTTCACTCCGCCGGAGGCCTCCACGATGGCGCGGCCGGCGACCAGCGCGACGCCCTCGCGCAGCTGGTCGGGGGTGAAGTTGTCGAGCATGATCGTGCCGATGCCGGCGGCGAGCACCGGTTCGATCTGGTCGATGCGGTCGACCTCGACCTCGATGTGCGTGGTGTGCGGCAGCCGCGACTTCGCCTGGCGCAGCGCGTCGGTGACGCTCAGGCCCTGGGCGGTGAGCACGCCGAGGTGATTGTCCTTGGCCATCACCGCGTCCGACAGCGAGTACCGGTGGTTGTGTCCGCCGCCGCACACGACGGCGTGCTTCTCGAACGCGCGCAGGCCCGGTGTCGTCTTGCGCGTGTCGACGACGCGGGCCTTCGTATGCGCGACCTCGGCGACGTATCGGGCGGTGAGGGTGGCGATGCCGCTCATCCGCTGCACGAAGTTGAGCCCGACCCGCTCGGCGGTGAGCACCGACCGCGCGGGGCCGGTGACGGTGGCGAGGATGTCGCCCGGCGCGAACGCCGCTCCGTCTTCACGCGCGAGCTCCACGCGGATGCGCGGATCGGTCAGCCGGAACGCGGCGGCGAAGACGGCCCCGCCGGCGAGCACGCCCTCCTCACGGGCGACGAGGGAGGCGGTCGCCGTGGCGGCCTCGGGGATCAGCGCCTCGCTCGTGGCGTCGCCCCACGGGGCGTCCTCCTCGAGGGCGGCGGCGACGGTGCGGTCGATCTGGGCGGCGGTGAGCATCAGGCGGTCTCCTGGAGGATGTGTTCGGAACTCCTCAGATCCGTGGCGTCGTGCCCCGGATCGCGGCGTGTCGGGGCGGTACGGGCGGAGTTTTGATGAGTTCCGAACGTGGGATCGTCGGAACGGAAGTGCGCCCCCAGCGAGGAGAGACGGGTGGATGCCGCGGCCACGACCGCGACCGCCAGCTGCAGGAGGTTCTCATCCTCGTGTTCGCCGGGTGTGTGCGGCGTACGGGGCTGCGCGCGCCACGCGGCCAGGGTGCCCGCCGCGTGGGCCAGGCCCGCGGCATCCCGCACCAATCCGGCGTCGGACCACATCAGCTCCTGCAGGGCGGTGCGGGTGAAGGGGGCGGCACCGGCGAGCGGATCGGAAGCCGCGGCCGCTGCGGGCGGGAACGCCGCCGGCCAGGCGGTGGATGCCGCGTCCGCCGCGATCGCATCGCCGGTGCGCGCGCCGAACACGGCGCCCTCGAGCAGCGAGTTCGAGGCGAGCCGGTTCGCGCCGTGCACGCCCGTGCGGGCGCATTCGCCGACGGCGTACAGTCCCGCGATGTTCGTGCGGCCGAACAGATCGGTGCGCACGCCGCCCATCAGATAGTGCGCGGCCGGGGTCACCGGGATCGGCTCTCGCGCCCAGTCCAGTCCGCGCTCGCGGACGGCCGCGTCGATGGTGGGAAAGCGGCGGGCGAGGAAGGCGGCGTCGCCGACGGAGGTCGCATCGAGGAGCACCGGCCGACCGCCCTGCCGCGCCATGGCACGCGCCACCGCGCGGGCGACGACGTCGCGCGGCGCGAGCTCGCCGTCGGGGTGGGCGTCGAAGGCGAAACGGTGGCCGCGCTCGTCGAGCAGCACCGCGCCCTCGCCCCGTACGGCCTCCGACACCAGGAACGGCCGGCCTGCGGCGAGCACCGTCGGGTGGAACTGCACGAACTCGAGGTCGGTCACGGCTGCTCCGGCGCGGAGGGCCGCGGCGATGCCGTCGCCGGTGGCCACGGATGGGTTCGTGGTGTGGGCGAAGAGCTGCCCCGCGCCACCGGTGGCCAGGACCACCGCGTCGGCCGGCAGCAGCGCCGGGCTGCCGGCGATGAACAGCTCGACGCCGGTGACGCGCTCGTGCTCGATGATGAGGTCGACGAGGAACGCGTGCTCGAGGACGCGCACCTCGCTGGATCGCAGCCGCCCGACCAGTGCGCGCTCGATCTCGCGACCGGTGGCGTCACCGCCGGCATGCAGGATGCGGGGGAACGAGTGCGCCGCCTCGAGGCCCTGCACATACGAGCCGTCGGCATTGCGGTCGAACGCGACGCCGGCGGCGACCAGCTCGTCGATGCGCGCGGGTGCATCGCCCACGAGAGTGCGGACCGCCCCCAGATCGTTCGCGGCGGCGCCGGCCGTGACGGTGTCGTGCACGTGGTCGGCGAAGCGGTCGGCGGGATCGGTGACCGCCGCGATGCCGCCCTGCGCGTGCGCGGTGGCCGACGCGCCGAGGGACGCCTTCGTGACCAGCGTCACCTCGCATCCGGTCGATGCTGCGTGCAGTGCCGCCGTGATGCCGGCGATGCCGCCGCCGATGACGACGACCGCTGTCACGACGCGTTCTCCCAGGCGGACGCCGGCGCGGCCGGGGGCTTGGCCGCGAGCATGCGCTCGAGGGCGACGCGCGCGTGGACCGCGACGTCCTCGGGGACGGTGATGCGGTTGCGCACCTCGCCCTCGAGCAGACCCTCGAGCACCCAGGCGATGTATCCGGGGTGGATGCGGTACATCGTCGAACACGGGCACACGACCGGATCGAGGCAGAAGATCGTGTGCTGCGGGTGCTCCGCCGCGAGCCGCTGCACGAGGTTGATCTCGGTGCCGATCGCGAAGACCGTCGGCTCGGTCGCCGCCTCGATCGCCTTGCGGATGTAATCCGTCGATCCCGACTCGTCCGCGGCATCCACCACCGGTGCCGGGCACTCCGGGTGCACGATCACGCGGACGCCGGGGTAGTCCTCGCGCGCCTGGGCGATCTGGTCGACCGTGAACCGGCGGTGCACCGAGCAGAAGCCGTGCCACAGGATCACCCGGGCATCGCTCAGCTGCTCGCCGGTCGAGCCGCCCAGCGGCCGGCGCGGGTTCCACATCGGCATCTGCTCGGCGGTCACGCCCATGGCCTTCGCGGTGTTGCGGCCGAGGTGCTGGTCGGGGAAGAACAGCACGCGGCGCCCGCGCTCGAACGCCCACTCGAGCACGGTGCGCGCGTTCGACGAGGTGCACACGATGCCGTTGTGCCGCCCGACGAAGCCCTTGATCGCGGCGGACGAGTTCATATAGGTCACCGGGATGACCGGCAGCAGGCCGTCGGCGTCGGGGGTGTCGAGGTCGCCGTAGACCTCCGTGAGCTGCTCCCAGCACTCCTCGACCTCGTCGATCGAGGCCATGTCGGCCATCGAGCAGCCGGCCGCGAGGTTCGGCAGGATGACGGCCTGGTCTCCTCCGGAGAGCATGTCGGCGGTCTCGGCCATGAAGTGCACGCCGCAGAAGACGATCGCCTCGGCCTCGGGGTGCGCGGTCGCCGCCTTCGCGAGCTGGAACGAGTCGCCCAGGTAATCGGCGTGCACGACGACCTCTTCGCGCTGGTAAAAGTGCCCCATGATCAGCACGCGGTCGCCGAGCTTCTCCTTGGCCGCGCGCACGCGCTCGGCCAGCTCTTCGGGGCTCGCGTCGCGGTACTCCTGCGGCAGACCGCCCTGCACGGGTGCGCCGGTCGGGATCACGTCGCCCATGGAGGCGCCCGGTCCGTACCCGGGCACCGGGTCGAAGTCCCAGGGGGCTGCGACGAGGTCCATGGTGCAGGCGTCCTGGTCGACCGTGCCCGCGGCGATCTGCGCGAGCACGTGGTCGACCGAGGCGTCGGGTACGGTCAGCGGCAGGGGGGTGGTGGTCATCGCTCCTCGTTCCGGTCGGTCGGATCCAGCGGATCCGGGTCTGTCGATGTGGTGGAGACGGGGCCGCGGGCGGCGAGCTCGATGGCTCCGTCGTAGCGGTAGAGGCGGGCCGGCCGGTGGCTGCCGGTGCGGAAGCGCTCGGTCGGGATCAGCGCGCCGGAGGCCTCGGTCTGGCGGCGGAAGTTCGCCGGATCGAGCTTGCGTCCGAGGATCGATTCGTAGACCTCACGCAGCTCGGCGAGCGTGAACTCGCCGGGCAGCAGGCCGTGCGCGATGCGCGTGTAGCCCACCTTGTTGCGCAGTCGCCACAGCGCGTAGTCGACGATCGCATTGTGGTCGAAGGCGAGGGGCGGCAGGTCTTCGGCCTCGAACCACTGCACGTTCTCGGGTGCGGTGCCGTCGGCCTCGTGGGCCGCGCGCTGCTCGTCGACCTGGTCCTGTCGCAGCAGTGCCCAGTAGACGATGGAGACGACGCGGGTGGGGGAGCGGTCGACGTCGCCGAACGCGTACAGCTGTTCCAGATAGCTGGGGGCGAGCGCGGTCGTCTCGGCGAGGGTGCGGGATGCCGCGGCATCCAGGCTCTCCTCATCGTCCAGCCAGCCGCCCGGCAGCGCCCAGAAGCCTTCGAAGGGATCGCGCGTGCGGCGCACGAGCGGCAGCGCGAGCGCCGCGCCGTCGGCGCCGGGTCGCAGCGTGAAGATCACCGTCGAGACGGCGACGCGAATGTCGGGGGACGTTCTGGTCATGGTGACTTTAACCTCGATGACGATCTTATAGTCATCGTGACCAGAACACGAAATCGATGACGTCGGATGCCGCGCAGCGGGACTCGCGACCGTCCGGGGAGCGGCATCCTTCCGTCATAGCATCCGGATAGGAGCGCGCAGTAGGGTGAAGGCGATGGTGAACAGGACGACGGTCAAGGTCTCGGTGGTCGTGCCCACATATCGGTCCACCGAGCATCTCGACGACCTGGTCGCGAGCCTCGACGGCCAGACGCTGCCGCAGGGCGAGTTCGAGGTCCTGCTGGTCGATGACGGCTCGCCCGACGACACGCACGCACGGCTGGAGGGCTTCGCGGCCGCGCGCCCGAACTACCGTGTCTTCCGCCTGCCCCCGTCGGGCTGGCCCTCGCGGCCGCGCAATCACGGCATCGACGAGGCGCGCGGCGAGTACGTCGTGTTCATCGATCACGACGACCGGCTCTTCCCCGATGCGCTGCGTGCCGCCTACGCGCTGGCATCGCGTGCGGGCGCCGACGTGCTCGACGGCAAGGAGTCGAAGAGCAACACGCCCTGCTGGGCGATGCGCGATGTGGCCACCGACGTCGAGAACGCGATTGGTCAGATCGACCCACATCCGCTGCTGCCGATGAACCCGCACAAGATGTTCCGTACCGCGTTCCTGCGGGAGAAGGGCATCCGGTTCCCGGAGGGCGGGCGGCAGATCTGGGAGGACATCTCGTTCGACATCGCCGCGCACGCGCGTGCCGAGGTGGTCTCGCTCATGGTCGAGACGCCGTTCTACTTCTGGAACAGGCCGGCGCATGCGACCACGAGCGGGACGTTCCACGACGATCTTGAGGAGTATCTGGACGCCATCACTCGCGTCTTCCGCTGGATCGACGACGAACTGCAGCAGGAGCGCTTCGCCGAGCTGCTGCCGCGGTTCCGCGCCTACCAGCTGCACATGCGGCTGCTTCCGCTGTTCCGGTGGGGCTCGCGCACGCCCGAGGAGAGAGAGAGGATCTGCGCCTTCGCGGCCGAGCTGCTCCCGACGATCCCCGAGAACGCCGACCTGTACCTCGACGGCTGGCGGCGCATCACGACGGCGCTGCTGCGCGCGGGGCGGTTCGATCTCATCGACGCGCATGAGCGCACGTTCCCCGTCGTGCAGTGCACGCCGACCACCGCGGGTGTGCGATGGTCGGGCGACGGCGTGGGGTTCGACCTCGACCTGCGGTGGCGGTTCGCGGCAGGGGATGCCGCACCGGTGCGCTACCGCGACGGCCGCGCCGTGCTCGCCCTGACCGAGGAGGTCGCGGCGTTCGCGGCCGAGCACGGGCTGAGCGCCGACGTGACCGACGAGGTCACCGGGCTCACCTACAGCGTCGATCGGCGCTGGCGCACCGAGAAGATCGACTGGCTCGTCTTCGCGGGCAGCGGCGCAGAGCTCGTGGACGCCGACGGCGCCGCGGAGCTGCGGGCGACCGTGCCGGTGCAGTGGAGCCTGGTCGACGATGGACCCGGGCGGCTCGGCGACGGTCCGTGGGACTTCTACGTGCGCACGATCGCCATGCGCACGCGGAACGTGCGACAGGTGCGCACGGACGACACGGCACGCCACTGGGCCGTCACGAGTGGCGTGGTCGCATCGGCCTATCGTGCGCACAACGGCTGCCTGAGCATCGATGTGGGCCAGACGCTGGCGAGCGTCGTCGACGACGAGCACATGACCGCGATCGCCTCGCCGCAGGCGGACGGCGTGCGCATCGACATCGCGCTGCCGCATGTGGCGGCCTTCGGCGAGCTCGCTCTGCCGGGGACATTCGTCGACGCGTCCGGTCAGGGGCTCGGCCCGTGCCGCCTGATCGCCGGTGACGGCCGGGCGCGTGTCGAAGGCACGGTGCCGATCGGAGCGCCGACGTTCGCGGCGCAGTGGGGCGGGGTGCGTTCGCACGTGCGGTTCCGGCTGTTCGGCCGGGCGCGGGTGCACGTCATCCGCGACGCCGAGAGCGGGTCGCCGCTGCACCCGCGGCGTCTGGCGAAGCGGGCGTGGAAGACCCTGCCGGACTCGTTCCGCGAACGGGTGTGGAAACTGCGGCATCACCGCCGGTGAGCGGCGTGTTATCGCAGGCTGCGGCCGGTATGCTGGAGCCGCAACTGAACACCACACAGGCCGCATGACGAACGCGGGAGAGCCCGGTCACCCGGGCACCGAAGGAGCAAGCCTCCCCGCCAATCTCTCAGGTCCGCATACCGCGCGAGTCCGGCCGCTCTGAAAAGCGATTTTCGAGTTCTGCTCGAGCATCCGCCGACGGTGAAAGTCACGGCATCCCGCCGCGGCGAAACTCTCAGGCCCATGACAGAGGGGGAGTCCGATCGACGCCGACGGCGTCGCCGACTCGAAAGCACCCATGTCCACTGCACTTCGTCAGACCCCGCTGCATGCGCGGCACGAGGCACTCGGCGCCTCGTTCACCGACTTCGGCGGCTGGTCGATGCCCGTCCGCTACACCTCCGACCTCGCCGAGCATCGCGCCGTGCGCGAGGCCGCGGGCATCTTCGACATCTCGCACATGGCGGAGTTCTTCGTCACCGGTTCCGGCGCCGCGGCGTTCCTCGACCACGTACTGGCGGGGCGCCTGTCGGCGCTGCCCCTCGGCAAGGCGAAGTACTCGCTCGTGCTCGCCGACGACGGCGGCATCATCGACGACGTCATCGTGTACCGTCTCGCAGACGAGCGGTTCCTGGTGATCGCGAACGCCGGGAATCGGGATGCCGTGGCCGCCGCGTTCGCGCAGCGGGCGGCGAAGATCACCGACGTGACGGTCGACGACCGCACCGACGAACTGGCCCTCATCGCCGTGCAGGGCCCGCGTGCCGAGCAGATCGTGCTGTCGACCGCCGGCCTGGAAGCCGACGACCTGCCCGGTCTCGGCTACTACGCGTGGCGCGACGGCAGCTTCGACGGCACGCCGGTGTTCGTCGGCCGCACCGGCTACACCGGCGAGGACGGCTTCGAGCTGCTCATCGACAACGCGCAGGCCGACGCCCTGTGGGACGCGCTTCTCTCGGCGGGTGAACCGCTCGGGCTCGTGCCCGCGGGCCTCGCCGCCCGTGACACGCTGCGGCTCGAGGCGGGCATGCCGCTGTACGGCCACGAGCTCTCGCGCGACATCGCGCCGGCTCAGGCCGGGCTGGGGCGGGTCGCCGTCATGGCGAAGGACGACTTCGTCGGCAAGGAGGGGCTGCTCGCCCGCGATCTGACCGACGCACCCGTGCTCGTCGGCCTCACTGCCGAGGGCCGTCGTGCCGGCCGCGCGGGCTACGCCGTGCGCGGCCCCGACGGAACGCCCGTGGGCGAGATCACGAGCGGGGCGCTGTCGCCCACGCTCGGGCACCCGATCGCCATGGCCTTCGTGAAGCCTGAGCTCGCGGCATCCGGAACCGTACTGACCATCGACGTGCGCGGCACCGCCGTGCCCGCCACCGTGACCGACCTGCCTTTCTACCGGAGGACGAAATGACCGACCTGAACAGCCTCAGCTACACCGAAGAGCACGAGTGGATCGAACGGTCCGGCGACGTCGCCACCGTCGGCATCACCGACTACGCCGCCGACAAGCTCGGCGACGTCGTGTTCGTGGACCTGCCCGCGGTGGGCGACACCGTGACCGCCGGCGACGTGTGCGGTGAGATCGAGTCGACGAAGTCGGTCGGCGAGCTCTACGCGCCGGTCACCGGGGAGGTCGTCGAGGTCAACACCGCGCTCGACGACGACCCGTCGGTCATCAACTCCGACGCGTTCGGCGACGGGTGGCTGCTGAAGATCCGCGGCACCGAGTCGGTCGCGCTTCTGGACCGCGCCGGCTACGAGGCGTTCACCGGCGGCGCCGCGTGACCGGCGCCTTCGCCTCCCGGCACATCGGGATCTCGCCGGACGCCCAGCGGCGGATGCTCGACGGCCTCGGCTATGAGAGCATCGACGCGCTGGTGAAGGCGGCGGTGCCGGCATCCATCCACTCCGCACCCCGCGCGAGCAGCAGCATCCCCGCCCCCGCCACCGAGGCGGAGGCCCTCGCCGAGCTGCGGGCACTCGCCGATCAGAACAGGCCCGCGCGCGCCATGATCGGGCTCGGCTACTACGACACGTTCACGCCCTCGGTGATCGCGCGCAACGTGCTCGAGAACCCGTCGTGGTACACGGCGTACACGCCCTACCAGCCGGAGATCTCGCAGGGGCGCCTGGAGGCGCTCATCAACTTCCAGACCATGGTGACCGATCTCACCGGTCTTGCGACCGCGAACGCGTCGATGCTCGACGAGTCCACCGCCGTGGCGGAGGGGATGCTGCTGGCCCGGCGCGCCTCGAAGGCCAAGACGAACGTGTTCGTCGTCGACGCCGATGCGCTGCCGCAGACCAAGGCCGTGCTGCGCTCGCGCGCGTCGGCGGTCGGCGTGCATCTCGAAGAGCTCGCCCTGGCCGACGGAGCGACGCTGCCCGACGAGCTGTTCGGCGTGTTCGTGCAGTATCCGGGTGCGTCGGGACGCGTGTGGGACCCGAGCGGCGTCATCGACGCCGCGCACGTCGCCGGGGGACTGGCCGTGGTCGCCGCCGACCTGCTGGCGCTCACGCTGCTGCGCTCGCCCGGATCGCTCGGCGCCGACGTCGCGGTGGGAACGACCCAGCGCTTCGGGGTGCCGATGGGCTTCGGCGGCCCGCACGCCGGGTACATGGCCGTGCGCCAAGGCCTGGAGCGTCAGCTGCCTGGACGCCTGGTCGGGGTCTCGCAGGACGCCGACGGCCACCCCGCCTATCGACTCGCGCTGCAGACGCGTGAGCAGCACATCCGGCGCGAGAAGGCCACGTCGAACATCTGCACCGCGCAGGTGCTGCTGGCCGTGATGGCCGCGATGTACGCCGTGTACCACGGCCCTGAGGGCCTGCGCGCGATCGCGACGGACATCGCGCGCAAGACCGAGGCGCTCGCGCAGCGGCTGCGCGATTACGGGCAGAGCGTGCACCACGACGCGTTCTTCGACACGCTGCGGGTCACGGTGCCCGGCACGGCTCGGACGGTCATCGAGCGGGCCCGTGCGAAGGGCTACCAGCTGTTCTGGGCCGATGAGGCGACGGTCGGGATCTCGGTCGACGAGACGACGACCGCCGAAGACCTCGCTATCGTCGCCTGGGCGTTCGGGGCTCCCGAAGCAGACGAGCACGACGTGCGCTCGGTGCCGGTCGAGGGCTTCGCCCCGTTGTCGGGGGTGGATGCCGCGCTGCGCCGCGTCGACGAGTACCTGACGCATCCGGTGTTCCATGCGCACCGCTCCGAGACCGCCATGATGCGGTACCTGAAGCTGCTCGCCGACCGTGACTACGCGCTGGACCGCGGGATGATCCCGCTCGGCTCGTGCACCATGAAGCTGAACGCGTCCACCGAGATGGCCGCGATCAGCTGGCCCGAGTTCGCGCGCGTGCATCCGTTCGCGCCGGAGGAGGACGTGCACGGCTCGCTCGCGATGATCGAGCAGCTCGAGACGTGGCTGGCCGAGGTCACCGGGTACGACAGCGTCTCCTTGCAGCCGAACGCGGGGTCGCAGGGCGAGCTGGCGGGGCTCCTGGCGATCCGCGGCTACCACGATGCGAACGGCGACACCGAGCGTCGGGTGTGTCTCATCCCGTCGTCCGCGCACGGCACCAACGCGGCATCCGCGGTCCTGGCCGGCATGACGGTCGTCGTGGTGGCGTGCGATGAGGCCGGCAACGTCGACCTCGACGACCTGCGCGCGAAGATCGCCGCGCACGAGTCCGAGCTGGCCGCGCTCATGATCACGTACCCGTCGACGCACGGCGTGTACGAGCAGGACGTCGTCGCGATCACGCAGGCGGTGCACGACGCCGGCGGGCAGGTGTACGTCGACGGCGCGAACCTCAACGCGCTGCTGGGTTTCGCGCGTTTCGGCGAGCTGGGCGGCGACGTGTCGCATCTGAACCTGCACAAGACGTTCGCGATCCCCCACGGCGGAGGCGGGCCGGGCATCGGTCCGGTGGCGGCCAAGGCGCACCTGGCGCGGCATCTGCCGTCGCACCCGCTCGCGCAGCGTGCCGACCACGCCGGCGGCGTGCGGTTCGAGGGCGGGCCCGTGTCGGGCGCTCCGTACGGGTCGGCGGGCGTGCTGCCGATCTCATGGGCGTACGTGCGGATGATGGGCAGCGAGGGCCTCGCCGAGGCCACCGGCGCCGCCGTGCTGGCCGCGAACCACCTCGCCGCGCGCCTGCGCGAGCACTTCCCGGTGCTGTACACCGGCGAGAACGGCCTGGTCGCCCACGAGTGCATCCTCGACCTGCGGCCGCTGCGCGAGCAGACAGGGATCACCGTCGACGACGTCGCCAAGCGGCTCATCGACTACGGGTTCCATGCGCCGACGATGTCGTTCCCGGTCGCGGGCACCCTCATGGTCGAGCCGACCGAGTCGGAGGATCTCGACGAGCTCGAGCGCTTCATCGAGGCCATGATCGCGATCAAGGCCGAGGCCGTCGCGGTCGCGGCGGGGGAGTGGCCGGCCGATGACAACCCGCTCGTGAACGCGCCCCACACCGCGGCATCCATCGCCCGCGACGACTGGACGCACCCGTACTCGCGCGAGATCGCCGTGTACCCGGTGCACACGCTCGTGCGCGCGAAGTACTGGCCGCCCGTCCGGCGCATCGACAACGCCTACGGCGACCGCAACCTGGTGTGCGCCTGCCCGCCGGTGGAGGCGTTCGCGTAGGGCGCGGCGCTGCCGCGCGGTCTCGAACCGTGAGAGTGCAGCTGGTGGACGAGGGTGCGGTTGGTTCCCTACCTCTCGTCCACCCGCTGCACCCTCACCGCCGGGGGCTCGCATCAGGGGCGACGGGATGTGGGGCGTGTGGGGCGAGAAGACGTTTCATCGCGTAGAGCTGAACGGAGTCTTCGGGGCCGATCTGCTCGAGTCCTGCGCCGGTGAGGATGCCGCGGAGTGGGGCGAACGTCGTCGCCTCCCTCCACCCCCAGTGAGTGATCTCGCGCACGTGCCCGCGCAATCGGTTGTCCCGTTCGAACTGGTTGCGCATCACCGTGCGAGGGTCGCCGAAACGCCCATCGTATTTTAGGTCGCCGTCGGCCTCGCCGATCAGGTCTGCGCCGCGCCAGAAACAGTCGCCGCGATCCTCGTCGCCTGTGGCAGACCGGAAGACGACCTGAAGCTCGGGCGCGGGGAAGCCCAACCACTCGATCGCCGCGTGGCTGACCGATTCGAGCGTCGATTCTGCGAGCGCAGTGCACCGCGAGAGGGGCCAGCGGGCGATGTTGCGCCCGCGCTTGCTGCTGCGCGACTCGTTGAGACGCACGAGCGTCTCGCGGGAGAGGGCGTGATCGAGCCGCAGCACTGCGTCGGCGACCGCCAGCCCGACGGCGTTGTGACGGAGACGGGCGATGTCGACCGCCGTGTCTGCGGGCGAGGTCATGCGCAACCCGGATCGCTCGATGATCTCCCGCTCGGGACGGGACCGATGAGTGCGCACCGCAGCGAACGAACGAGAGGTGCTGCGCGAGCCGACGAGCATATGGACCTCTCCCGGGTCGCCGAAGATCGGTAGGCCGAGCAGCGCAGCGGCGGACTCGAGGCAGAAGACCGCGTCGGGATACACGAGCGCCGCGGCGTGCACACGCGCCAGATACCGATCCCACGGCGGAAGTGCTGTCCATTGTTGTGCTGACGCATAGACACCATGCCTGATCTTCACCACGTGGCCGTGGGTGACTGCGCGCTCCGGGTGTGGGATGTCGGTGAAGCGCAGAAGCGGAAGGGGAGCGGGTCTGACGGCGTCGGTCGCCTCGAGTGTCGGCATCCTCTCACCCTCACAACAGAGGAGGGACTCGTGTGCGCATGCCCGGCGATCTGTGGAGAGAATGCCGTGCGGACCGCTGCGCGGCGAGTTGGGGAGGAACGGGCTCATGCCGCGTTCTCGTCGTCCGAGACACGCCACTCGACCGTGAGAGTGCAGCTGGTGGACGAGGAGTAGGGAACCACCCGCATTCTCGTCCACCAGCTGCACTCTCAGCGAAAGCGGGCCGGGGCGCGGGGGACGGGGCGCGCAGCGCGCGGCGGTCAGGTCGCGGAGGGGCTCGGCGACGGGGAGAGCGCGGGCGCCGGCGCGAAGACGCCGGGCCACCAGGCCGCCGCGAGCGGGTAGCCGACGAACGACACCACGTCGAGGATCGTGTGCGCGACCACGAGCGGCATGACCCGGCCCCAGCGCCGGTAGCACCAGCCGAACACCACGCCCATCACGAAATTGCCGAGGATCGGGCCGACCCCCTGGTAGGCGTGATACGAGCCGCGGATCGCCGCCGAGACCAGGATGATCCGCCAATCGCCCCACCCGAGCTGACGCAGCCGGGTGAACAGGTAGCCGATCATGATCACCTCCTCCTGCAGCGCCGCGCGTACGGCCGACAGCACGAGCAGGGGGATCGTCCACCACGAGGGATCGAGGGGGGATGCCGACACCTGCACCGTGATGCCCAGGACACGTCCGATCGCGTACAGGCCGAGCCCGGGCACACCGATGACGAGGGCGATCAGCGCACCCGAGCCGAGGTCGCGGCCCGGTCGGCGCAGGTCGAGGCCGATCCGCCGGAAGGGGCTGCGCCCGGCATCCCACAGCAGATACACGACGAGACCGACGAGGGCCAGCGAGAAGCCGATGTCGAGCAGCTGGTAGACGATGTCCCAGAACGCCTGGACGTCCTGCGAGGGGTTCAGCGCGGTCGACTGCTCGCCGAGGGGGGTGGATGCCAGGAACCGGCGCACCAGCAGGATGAGCGAGTAGACCGCGGACTGTCCGAGGGTGCACGCGAGGACGAGACCGACCTCCCACCACAGGCGGGTGCGGGGAGGGGCGGGAGGCGCCTGCAAGTCGGACACTCCACAGATTGTCACATGTGAGACGTCCCGGGTAAAAGGTGTGTAACGGTTTTGCCCGATATTTGGAGCAGAGCCGTCAGTGTGCCTATGGTGAACGTCATCGCCGCGACGATGCGGGGCGCCTCGTTGCGCACTCGGAGTACGCGGGCAAAACCCTTTCACAGGAGGACACGTGAAGCGCAGCAAGATCGCCCTCGCGTCCGCCACGCTGCTGACGGCGGGCATCCTTGCCCTCGCCGGCTGCTCGGGCGGCGGCGGAAATTCGGGCGACAACGGGAACGCCAACAGCGGAGGCAACGCGTCGTCGATCATCTCGGTCAACGGCTCCGAGCCGGAGAACCCGCTGATCCCGACGAACACGAACGAGACCGGGGGCGGCAAGATCCTCGACTCGATCTTCGCCGGACTCGCGTACTACGACGCCGACGGCAAGCTCGTCAACGACATGGCCGACTCCATCACGGTGGACGACCCGTCGGACCTCACCATCAAGCTCAAGCAGGGCAACAAGTTCACCAACGGCGAGGATGTCACCGCCGACAGCTTCATCAAGGCGTGGGAGTACGGCGCCAAGTTCTCGAACAAACAGCTGAACCAGTCGTGGTTCGCTGACATCGAGGGCTTCAGCGCGACGGAGGACTCCGATCTCACGGGTCTGAAGAAGGTCGATGACTACACCTTCACCGTCAAGCTGAACTCGCCCGTCGCCGCTGACTGGTCGCAGCGTCTGGGCTACTCGGCCTACTACCCGCTGCCCTCCGTCGCCTACGACGACATCAAGGCGTACGGCGAGCACCCGATCGGCAACGGCCCGTACAAGCTGGCCAGCGACTCGGCGTGGCAGCACAACGTGAAGATCGACCTCGTCAAGAACGACGACTACACCGGTGGTCGTCAGGTCAAGAACGGCGGTCTGACGATCGTCTTCTACGCCTCGCAGGACTCGGCCTACGCCGACCTGCAGGCGGGCAACCTCGACGTGCTCGACGCGATCCCGCCGTCGGCGTTCGCGACCTTCGAGAACGACCTGGGCGACCGCGCGGTGAACCAGCCGGCCGCGATCTTCCAGTCGTTCACGATCCCGGGCAATGCCGAGCACTTCACGGGCGAAGAGGGCAAGCTCCGCAAGGAGGCCATCTCGCTGGCGATCAACCGTGAGCAGATCACCAAGACGATCTTCAACGGCACGCGCACGCCGGCCAGCGACTTCACGTCGCCGGTCATCAACGGCTGGTCTGACTCGATCCCGGGCTCCGAGGTCCTGAAGTACGACCCCGAGAAGGCGAAGCAGCTCTGGGCACAGGCCGACGCCATCTCCAAGTGGAGCGGCACCTTCCAGATCGCGTACAACGCCGACGGCGGCCACAAGGAGTGGGTCGACGCCACGACGAACTCGATCAAGAACACGCTGGGCATCGACGCCTCGGGCAAGTCGTACGTCGACTTCGCCACGCTGCGCGCCGACGTCAACGACCGCAAGATCAAGACGGCGTTCCGCACCGGTTGGCAGGCCGACTACCCCGGCATGTACAACTTCCTGCAGCCGCTGTACTCGACGGGCGCGAGCTCGAACGACAGCGACTACTCGAACAAGGAGTTCGACGCGCTGCTGGCCAAGGGCGCGTCGTCGAGCGACCAGGCCGCGGCCATCGCCGACTACCAGAAGGCGCAGGAGATCCTCTTCCAGGATCTGCCGTCCATCCCGCTGTGGTACTCGAACGTCGTCGGCGGCTTCGCCGAGGGCGTGAGCAACGTCACCTTCGGGTGGAACTCGGTGCCGCTGTACTACGAGATCACCAAGGGCTGACCCGCCCGAGGGATCTGACCCGCGAGGCGGTGACGATCGCGTCACCGCCTCGCGGCGTGCCATCCTCGCACTCGCACTCGCACACCAAACGCGGGAGGATGTCGGCAGTGCACGACGCTGCACGACGGGCTGCCGCAGCGCAGTGAGAGGCATCCCTGTACCCGAAGGGAGGGCGCATGTTCGCATATATCGTGCGACGCCTTCTGCAGTTGATACCCGTGTTCATCGGGGCCACGCTGCTCATCTACTTCCTGGTGTTCGCCATGCCCGGCGACCCCATTGCGGCGCTGTTCGGCGACAAGCAGCCCACCCCGGAGCTCCTCGCGGAGCTTCGGGCCCAGTACCACCTCGACGAGCCGTTCCTGGTGCAGTACTGGTACTACCTGACCGGCATCTTCCGCGGTGACCTGGGCACCACGTTCTCCGGGCAATCGGTCAACGACGTCCTCGCCCGGACGCTGCCGGTCACCGCCCGGCTCGCGGTCATGTCGATCGCGATCGAGTTCGTGCTCTCCATCGTCATCGGCACGATCTCGGCCCTGCGCAAGGGCAAGTTCTTCGACAACGCGGCCCTCGTCGTCGGCCTCGTGTTCCTGTCGGTCCCCGTCTTCGTGCTCGGCTTCGTCGCCCAGTACTTCCTCGCGATCAAGCTGGGGTGGTTCAAAGCAACGGTCGGCGCCGACAACGGCTGGAACGGCCTGTGGCTTCCCGCGATCGTGCTCGGCGTGAGCCTGTTCGCGACCAGCATGCGGCTCATGCGCGGGTCGGTCATCGAGACCCGCAACCAGGACTGGGTGCGCACGGCGTACTCCAAGGGCCTCTCGCGCGGCCGGGTGCTCCCGGTGCACGTCATGCGCAACTCGCTGATCCCGATGATCACGAACTCGGCGACCAACTTCGGCGTGCTGCTGGTCGGAGCGACCGTTACCGAGGCGGTGTTCAACATCCCCGGCGTCGGCAACACGTTGTTCCAGGCGACGAGGCAGCATGAAGGCCCGACGATCGTCTCGTTCGTGACCGTGTTCGTCATCCTGTATGTACTCGTGAACCTGCTCGTGGACCTGCTCTACGGACTGCTGGACCCCAGGATCCGCTATGTCAAGTGACTCCCGCGCGACGCACTACGTCGCCCCCGTCGAGACCACGTCGATCACCGTCGACGCGGTCAAGGTGGCCGCCAAGCCCTCGAACCTCTGGTCGGACGCCTGGCGCGACATCCGCAGCCGTCCCACGTTCTGGATCTCGGTCGTCATCGTCATCGTCGTGCTGCTGATGTCGTTCTGGCCGACGCTGTTCACGCACACCGATCCCACATCCTGCAATCTCGACTACTCGAACGGCGCTCCGTCCCGCGGCCATCCGCTGGGCTTCACGTTCCAGGGCTGCGACATCTACGCCCGCATCGTGTGGGGCACACGGGTGTCGGTGTCGGTGGGTCTGCTCGCCACGATCATCGGGTCGGTCATCGGCCTGATCATGGGCGCCCTCGCCGGTTACTACGGCGGCTGGCTCGACTCCGTGCTCTCGCGCGTCGGCGACATCTTCTTCTCGATCCCCTACATCCTCGCGGCCGTGGTCGTGATGACGGTGTTCGCGCAGTACCGCAACGTCCTCACGCTGTCGGTCGCGATCGGTGGATTCGCGTGGGCGTCGACGGCGCGCGTCGTGCGGGCCGAAGTGCTCCGTGTGCGGCAGGCCGACTTCGTGACGGCGTCGCGCGCCCTGGGCAAGTCGAACTTCGGCACGCTCGTGGCCCACGTCTTCCCGAACGCCATCGCGCCGCTGCTGGTGGTGTCGACGCTGAGCCTGGCGGCCGCCATCGTCGCCGAGGCGACCCTGGCGTTCCTCGGCGTCGGCCTCGGCGACCAGGTGATCTCCTGGGGCACGGAGATCAGCAACGCGCAGACGCAGATCCGCGTGCAGCCGATGTCGCTGATCTACCCGTCGCTCTTCCTCACCGTCACTGTGCTGGCGTTCATCATGCTGGGCGAGCTCATCCGAGACGCCCTCGACCCGAGAGCGAGGGCACAGCGATGAGCGACGCCATCGACACTCCGCTGCTGAGCATCCGCGACCTGAAGGTCGCGTTCCGCACGCAGAAGACCGAGAACGAGGTCCTGCACGGTATCGACATCGATCTGTACGCGGGCGAGACCCTGGCGATCGTGGGCGAGTCGGGTTCGGGCAAGTCGACCACGGCGACCGCCATCGTGAACCTGCTGCCGGGGACGGGGCACGTCACCGCCGGCAGCATCATGCTCGACGGACGCGAGCTGACCACGCTCAGCCGCACCGAGATGGAGCGCGTGCGCGGCCGTGACATCGGCTTCGTCCCGCAGGACCCGATGTCGAACCTGAACCCGGTGTGGTCCATCGGCTTCCAGGTGAAAGAGGCCGTACGGGCCAACGGCATCGCGCGCGGCCGCCACGCCGTCAAGCAGCGCGCGATCGAGGTGCTCAAACAGGCAGGACTCGAAGACGCCGAGCGGCGACTCCACCAGTACCCGCACCAGTTCTCCGGGGGTATGCGTCAGCGCGCGCTCATCAGCATCGGCCTCGCGGCCGACCCCAAGCTGCTGATCGCCGACGAGCCGACGAGCGCCCTCGACGTCACCGTCCAGCGCGTCATCCTCGACCACATGGCCTCGCTCACCCGTGAGAAGGGCACCTCGGTGCTGCTGATCACGCACGATCTGGGCCTGGCCGCAGAGCGTGCCGAGAAGATCGTCGTCATGCAGCAGGGGCGCATCGTCGAGGCGGGCCCCAGCCGCGAGATCCTCGAGAACCCGCTGCACCCGTACACGCAGAAGCTGGTGGCGGCCGCCCCCAGCATCGCTTCGCACCGGATACAGGCGTCCGCCGAGCGTCGCGGCATCGAGCACGAATCGGATGTCGACGTCGTCCCGGCGGTGCGCGTGCGCGACCTCACCAAGGACTACAAGATCCGCACCGGTGGCTTCGGCTCGGTGCCATTCCGGGCGGTGGATGCCGTCACGTTCGACATCCCGAAGGGCAAGACGCTCGCGCTGGTCGGCGAGTCGGGGTCGGGCAAGTCCACCGTCGCGAAGATGGTGCTGAACATCGAGGAGCCCACCTCGGGCGCGATCGAGATCGACGGCAAGAACTCCGCCAAACTGGGCGGCCGCGAACTGCTCGACCTGCGTCGGCGCATGCAGCCGGTCTTCCAGGACCCCTACGGCTCTCTCGACCCGCTGCGCAACATCGGCAACACAATCGCCGAGCCGCTGGAGATCCATCGCATCGGCGACAAGGCGTCGAGGCGCGAGCGGGTCGTCGAGCTGCTCGACCAGGTGTCGCTGCCGCAGGAGCTGGCCACCCGCTACCCGAACGAGCTGTCGGGCGGTCAGCGTCAGCGCGTGGCCATCGCGCGTGCGCTCGCGCTCAAGCCCGACATCGTCGTGCTCGACGAGGCGGTGTCGGCACTCGACGTTCTGGTGCAGGACCAGATCCTGAAGCTGCTCGCCGAGCTGCAGAGCGAACTCGACCTCACGTACCTGTTCATCACACACGACCTCGCGGTGGTCCGCGTGGTCGCCGACAACGTCTGTGTGATGGAGAAGGGCCGCGTGGTCGAACACGGCACGGTCGACGAGATCTTCGCGAACCCTGCGGAGGAGTACACGCGGCGCCTGCTGGACGCCATTCCCGGGGCATCCATCCCCCTCGGCGGTGGTCTCAACTGAACCGCGAGCCCTCGCCTGACCGTCGGGTGTTCCGCCCGGGCTCTGCGCTGCCGATCTTCGGGATCTCCGCGCTGGTCGTGCTCTTCCTTCTCGGCGACGCGGTCGTGCGGGGAGGACTGGGGGAGGCCCTGCTGCTCGCGCCGTGGCCGCTGCTGGCGCTGTGGGGCGTGTACGTCTCCGCGTTCGCCTCGAGCCTCGAGGTGGATGCCCAGGGCGCCACCGTGCAGAACCTCCTGCGGGTGGTGCGCCTGCCGTGGGCGCGCGTGCGCGAGCTCGAGTGGCGCTGGCAGGTGGTCTTCGCCCTCGACGACGAATCGGTCATCCGTGCGGTGGGTGGCCCGCTCGAGGGCCGTGGCGGGCGACGCCCCGGTTCGCGTGACAACACCCCGCAGCACGTGCGTGCGCAGTTCGAGTACGTGCAGCGTCTGTATGAGGGGCGGGATGCTGCGGACGCGGCGCCGGTCCGCAAGGGCTGGGACATGCCGGGGGTCATCACCCTGGTCGTGCTCGTCGCGTGGGCGGTCGTCGCCCTGCTGATCGCGGGAGCGCCCTCATGATGATGAAGGACGTCGCCGAGGGCGGCACCGTCGTGCTGCGGGCGCTCATGTCGATGATCGTGTTCTGGGTCGTCGTGGTCGTCGCCGCCTTCTTCGTCGGCGACGCGCTGATCCGCGGGCGCTGGAGCACCGGGTTGAGGGCGGCCGGCGTCCTTCTGCTCGTGATCTGGGCGCTGTGGGTGTTTCTGTACCGGATGAGCATCGTCGTCGACCGGAACGCGGTGACGGCGCGCAACCTGCTGAGGTTCACTCGGATCCCGTGGGTGCACGTCGCCGATTTCGACCGTCGCTACCAGGTCCGCGTCATCCTGCACGACGGCACCGCCGTCGACTGCTGGGGGAGTCCGTTCCCGGGGCGGACGGCCGCCCGACGCTCCTCGGGCTCGGCCGCCTCGACTCCCGATACCACTCTGGAGACCCTGCGGGCCCTCGGAGGATCGGCGGCACCCGGATCGAGCGGCGTGGTCACGAGAGGGTGGGACGTCCCCGCGCTGCTGATCGGCGCGGTTTGCGCGGTCTGCGCACTCATCGCCCTCCTGGTCTGAGCAGGTTGCGGAGCTAACACCCCGATAAAGAATTGATGTGAAAGACAGGGAAACCGCGGATGTCGATTAGAGTGGACGCCGGCCCTATCCGGGCCTGCGCCGAGGGCACATCGGCATCGACATCGTCGTCGATCACGAGTCGGCGCTGGACGAGCAAGGAAATGTTCACGAACGTGACAACGGAAAACACCGCGAACGTCGCGCCCCGCGCGTCCCAGCCGCGGTCATATCTGAGCCCCACCCGCGGGTGGTGCGCATGACCATCTACATCCTGCGGAGGGTCTTCAACTACCTGATCCTCACCGCGGTGGCGTCGTCCCTGGCCTACGTTCTGGCCAGCATCGGCCTGAACCCGGTCTGGGAGCTCCAGAACCGGCATCCCAAGCCTCCGCAGTCGTCGATCGACCAGCTGTTGGACGCGTGGGGGGTGAACCCCTCGGTTCCGCTCATCCAGCGCGTGTGGACCTGGTTCACGAACATCTTCCACGGCGACCTGGGGCTCACCGTCGGCAACCAGCCGGTGACCCAGCAGCTGCTGGTCCGCGCCGGCGTCAGCCTGCAGCTGCTGCTCATCGGCTCGATCCTCGGCGCGGTCCTCGGTGTGGTGCTGGGCGTGTGGGGCGCGGTCCGCCAGTACAAGCTCAGCGACCAGGTCGTCACGATCGTCTCGTACATCGTCTTCGCGACGCCCGTGTTCGTCATGGGCATCCTGTTCATGATCGTCGCCACCGACCTGAACAACCTGCTCGGCATACAACTGATCACATTCAGCGGCCAATACTCGGCGAATGCGCCAGACGGGTTCTGGCCACAACTGGGCGACCGCATATCGCACGCCCTGCTCCCGACGCTCGTGCTGATGATCGCCGGTGCCGCCTCTTACAGCCGCTACCAGCGCAACGCCATGCTCGATGTGCTCGGCGCGGACTATATCCGCACCGCGCGGTCGAAGGGCCGCACGCGCGGCTCGGCGCTCGTGCGGCACGGCGTGCGCATCGCGCTCATCCCGATGTCGACCTTCTTCGCGTACAGCTTCGGCACGCTGGTCGCCGGCTCCGCGATGCTCGAGATCGTGTTCAGCTGGCACGGCATGGGCGAGCTGGCGATCCAGTCGATCCAGCAGAACGACATCAACTCCGTGGCAGGATCCACCCTGTTCGTCGCGATCCTGATCCTGTGCTCGTCGACGCTCTCCGAGATCCTGTACGCGGCCCTCGACCCGAGAGTGAGGCGCTGACATGGCCATGCCTGAAGCAGGTCTGCTCACCCAGCCCGATGACGCGGCCGCCGAGCCGGAAGAAGTCGGCCCGGTCCTCTCCACCAAGCCGGCGTCCCGTGGTCGGGTCATCTGGCGCCGACTGCAGCACTCGCCCCGGTTCTGGATCGGCGGGGTCGTCATCGTGTTCTTCGTCCTCTGGGCGGTGTTCGGTCAGTTCCTGACGCAGTGGTCGCCCACTGACCAGGACGTCAACAACATGAACTACCCGCCGACGATCCTGCACTGGTTCGGCACCGACATCCTCGGTCACGACCTGTTCGCGCAGATCGTCTCGGGCCTGCAGAAGTCGCTCATCATCGGTTTCATCGCCGGTCCCGCCTCGACCCTGATCGCTGGCGTCCTCGGCGCGACGGCCGGGTATCTGGGCGGCGCGTCCGAGAAGGTCATCGCGTGGGTCATCGACCTGCTGCTGGTGCTGCCGTCGTTCTTCATCCTGATCCTGCTCTACCCGTTCACCAAGGGCAGCTGGGTCGTGATGATGATCTTCCTGGCCGTGACCGGCTGGATGATCATGGCGCAGGTGATCCGCAACCAGACGAGGTCGCTGCGCGAGCGCGAGTTCGTCAAGGCCGCCCGGTACATGGGCTTCGGCACCTGGTCGGTGGTCCGCCGGCACATCATCCCGAACGTGGCGTCGCTGCTGATCATCGATGCGACGCTGGGGATCGCGGCGATGATCCTCGCGGAGACGAGCCTGAGCTTCTTCGGCTTCGGGGTGCAGCCGCCGGCCGTCTCGCTGGGCACGTTGCTGGCCAACGGCCAGTCGGCTGCGACGACCCGCCCGTGGCTGTTCCTGTTCCCGGCCGGCACGCTGATCCTGCTGCTGCTGGCCATCAGCCTCGTCGGTGACGCGCTCCGCGACGCCATCGACCCGACCTCGGGGGTGAACCGTGCCTGAGACTCTCGCTCAGCCGCAGCCGTCGGCCACGCCTCGCGGGGGAACCCCTCTGCTCGAGGTCCGCAATCTGTCGGTCACCTTCCCGCAGCGCTCCGGCGACGTGCGTGCGGTGCGCGACATCAGCTACACGATCGACGAGGGCGAGTTCCTCGGGATCGTCGGCGAGTCCGGGTCGGGCAAGTCCGTGTCGTCGCTGGCGATCATGGGTCTGCTGCCCGACACCGCGGTGATCGAGGGCGAGATCCTCTACAACGGCAAGCCGCTGCTGAAGATGAACGATCGCCAGCTCAGCCGCATCCGCGGCAGTGAGATCGCGATGGTCTTCCAGGACCCGCTGTCGGCGCTGACCCCCGTCTACACGGTCGGCGACCAGATCTCCGAGGCGCTGCGCCTGCACGACAAGGCGCTCAGCAAGCAGGCCGCCGCCGCCCGTGCCGTCGAACTGCTCAAGATCGTCGGCATCCCCGACCCGTCGCGGCGCGCGCAGGCGTTCCCGCATGAGTACTCGGGCGGCATGCGTCAGCGCGCGATGATCGCCATGGCGATCGCGAACGATCCGCGTCTGATCATCGCCGACGAGCCGACCACGGCGCTCGACGTCACGATCCAGGCGCAGATCCTCGAGGTGCTGCAGGAGGCCAAGCGCCTCACAGGCGCCGCGGTGTCGCTGATCACCCACGATCTCGGTGTCGTCGCCGGTCAGGCCGACCGGGTCGCGGTGATGTACGCCGGCAAGCTGGTCGAGTCGGGAACGGTCGACCAGGTCTTCGAAGAGCCGACCATGCCGTACACGATCGGCCTGCTGCGCTCGGTGCCGAACATCCGCACCGCCGGCACGAGCCGGCTCGTGCCGCTCGAGGGACGCCCACCGTCGCTGGCGAACCTCCCGAAGGGCTGCCCGTTCGCGGCACGCTGCCCCGCGGCGATCGACATCTGCCGCACCGAGGAGCCGACGCTCGTCGAGCACGGCGGTCCCGACGGTCACCTGTCGGCGTGCCATCGCTCGGGCGAGATCCTCGCGGGCGAGCTCACCCGCCCCGAGATCTTCCCGAGGCCCGAGGCGCTCGTGGCCCGCGAGGTGCCGGCCGATGCCGACCCGGTCCTGGTCGTCAAGGACCTCAAGAAGCACTTCCCGCTCATGAAGGGCGGCGTGTTCCGCCGGCAGGTCGGCACGGTGCGTGCGGTGGACGGTGTCTCGTTCCACCTCAAGCCGGGCCGCACACTGGCCATCGTGGGAGAGTCGGGCTGCGGCAAGACCACGACGATCCTCGAGCTGATGGAGCTCGTCAAGCCCCAGGAGGGCTCGATCGAGGTCGTCGGCAAGGACGTGGCGAAGCTGACGGCGCACACCCGCCGACGGCTGCGCAGCGACATCCAGATCGTCTTCCAGGACCCGGCGGCGGCCGTCGATCCCCGTCTGCCGATCGGCGATGTCGTGGGCGAGCCGCTGCTGGCCCAGGGGGTGCCGCGCGAGAAGCGAAACGAGCGGGTCTCCGAGCTGCTCGATCTGGTCGGTCTCGATCCGTCGATGCTCGATCGCTACCCGCACGAGTTCTCGGGCGGCCAGCGTCAGCGCATCGGCATCGCGCGAGGCCTGGCGACCGACCCGAAGATCCTCGTCCTCGACGAGCCGGTCTCGGCGCTGGACGTGTCGATCCAGGCTGGTGTCATCAACCTGCTGCAGGACCTGCGCGATCAGCTCGGGCTCTCGCTGATCTTCGTCGCCCACGACCTGGCGGTGGTGCGTCAGATCGCCGACGACGTGGCGGTCATGTACCTGGGCAAGATCGTGGAGTACGGCGAGATCGCCGAGGTCTTCGACCGTCCCAAGCACCCGTACACGCAGGCGCTCATGTCGGCGGCGCCGATCCCGGACCCGTCGATCGAGCGCACGCGCGAGCGCGTGCTTCTGCAGGGCGACCTGCCGAGCCCGGCGGAGCGGATCGACGGATGCCGCTTCCGCACGCGCTGCCCGCTGTACCGGATCCTCGGCGACGCCGAGCGCGCCCTGTGCGATGCGAAGGATCCCGAGCTCGTCGATCACAACGGCGACCTGGTCGCCTGCCATCACGTGGATCGCAACACCCTGGTCGTCGGCTGACGGCACCCAGACTCCCGTCGGAACAGGCGGGATACACAGAAGAAGAGGAAGCACATGAACCGCAGAACCACAGCTCTTGCGGCTGTCGCTGTGCTCGGCGCGACCGGTCTTGCACTGGCCGGTTGTGCACAGCCCAACGCAGCTCCCACCGACAACACGAAGACGGAGGCCGCACAGCTTCCGCTCGTCGGCTGGACCGATGTCCCCGCCTCGCAGCTCCAGCAGGGCGGCACGCTGAACCTGGCCGTGCTCTCCAGCGGTACCGATGAGGGTAACTGGAACATCAGCACGACGCAGGGCGCCAACGTCCCCGTCGTCAACATGCAGGCGCCGACCATGGGCTCGCCCTACAAGGCGACCAAGGACGGCGGCGTCGAGCCCGACCCGAACTACGCCACCTCGATCGAGCTGACCAGCGACGACCCGCAGACGGTCGACGTGAAGCTCAACGACAAGGCGGTCTGGGAAGACGGCACGCCGCTGACGGCCAACGACTACAAGGCGACCTTCGCCGCGCTGTCGGGCAAGAACGACAAGTTCAACATCGCCTCGTCAGCCGGCTTCGACCAGGTCGCGAGCTTCGACGTCGTCAGCGACTACGAGTTCACCTTCACGTTCTCGTCGACCTACGCCGACTGGCAGGCGCTGCTCACGCAGCCGGCCGTGCCCGAGGCCATCGCGAGCGACCCGGCCAAGTGGGGCGGCTACACCACCAAGCCGCTGCCCTCGAGCGGTCCGTTCGTGATGTCGAAGCTCGACAACAACGCGAAGGTCTACACGGAGACGCCGAACCCGAACTGGTGGGGCGAGAAGCCCAAGCTCGACAAGATCACCTGGACGGTCATCGACCAGGGCTCGCAGGCGCAGGCCTTCGCGAACAACGAGATCAACGCCGTCGAGGTCCAGGACGTGGACACCTACACCGCGGCCCTCAAGAAGTCGGGTGCCAAGGCGCTCAACTCGGGTGGCGTGACCTACTCGCAGATCACCTTCAACGGACTGCAGGCGCCGCTGGACGACGTGAACGTCCGCAAGGCGATCGCGCAGGCCGTCGACCGTGAGCTGATGGCGAAGACGGCGAACGAGCCGCTCGGCGTCCAGGCGACCACGATGGGCGACTGGATCTTCATGCCCGGCCAGAAGGGCTACACCGACACCATCGGCGAGAAGCTGCCCTACGACCTCGATGCGGCCAAGAAGTCGCTCGAGACCGCGGGATGGACCAACGCCGACGGCAAGTGGACCAAGGACGGCAAGGACCTCAAGCTCTCGGTCATCGTTCCGCAGGGCACGAAGTCGAACGAGCTGCGCGCTCAGCAGATCCAGGCCTCGCTGAAGAAGATCGACATCGACGTGACCCTCGACGAGGTTCCCTCGGCCGACTACTTCACGAACATCATGGCCGGCAAGTACGAGATGGCCACCTTCGGATGGCAGGGCACCCTGTTCCCGATCTCGTCGACCGAGTCGCTCTTCTACCCGGCCATGAAGCCGGGCGGGGACGGCCAGAACTTCGCGTTCGTCACCGACGAGAAGCTGGGTGACCTGTGGACGCAGGCCAACGCGGAGCTCGACCAGACCAAGCGTCTGAAGATCGCCGAGCAGATCAACAACACGATCGCGGGCTACATGCCGATGCTCCCGATCTACCCCTACCCGAACGTCACGGTCGTCGACAAGAACCTCGCCAACTACGGTCCGGCGACGTTCATGTCGGTGGACTGGACCACGGTGGGCTTCACCGAGTAGAGCGCCTGAGCGCCTGCTGAACAGGGCGCCCGTCCCGAAACGATAGAATCGTTGCGGGGCGGGCGCCTTCTGCGTTCTCCGCCGTTCGCGAACCTGCTGCAAGACAGGGCCCCCGCATCCCTCATCTTCCACCGAAAGGTGCCTCGCCCATGTCCCTTGCCCACCGCTCAGACCTGCGCAACGTCGCCATCGTCGCCCACGTCGACCACGGAAAGACGACCCTCGTCGACGCCATGCTGCGCCAGACCGGATCGTTCGGCGACCACGCGCACGTCGAGGAGCGCGCGATGGACTCGAACGACCTCGAGCGCGAGAAGGGCATCACGATCCTCGCGAAGAACACGGCGATCACCTACAACGGTGTCCACGCCGAGTCGCCGGTGACGATCAACGTCATCGACACGCCGGGTCACGCCGACTTCGGCGGTGAGGTCGAGCGCGGTCTGTCGATGGTCGACGGCGTCGTTCTGCTGGTGGATGCCTCGGAGGGTCCCCTTCCGCAGACGCGGTTCGTGCTGCGCAAGGCGCTGGAGGCCAAGCTTCCCGTCATCCTCCTGGTCAACAAGACCGACAGACCCGACGCGCGCATCGCCGAGGTCGAGGAGGAGAGCCACGACCTGCTGCTGGGTCTGGCCTCCGACCTCGCCGACGACGTGCCCGACCTCGACGTCGACGCCCTGCTCGACGTTCCCGTCGTCTACGCGTCGGGACGTGCCGGTGCGGCATCCCGCACCCGTCCCGCCAACGGCGACCTCCCCGACAACGACGACCTCGAACCGCTGTTCGAGGCGATCCTCGAGCACGTGCCGGCCCCGTCGTACGACGACGAGGCGCCGCTGCAGGCGTGGGTGACGAACCTCGACTCGTCGCCGTTCCTCGGCCGTCTCGCACTGCTGCGCGTCTTCAACGGCACGCTGCGCAAGGGACAGACCGTCGCCTGGGTGCGCCACGACGGCTCGCACTCGAACGCGCGGGTGACCGAGCTGCTGAAGACGAAGGCGCTCGACCGCTTCCCGGCCGAGGAGGCCGGTCCCGGCGACATCGTCGCGATCGCGGGCTTCGAGGACATCACGATCGGCGAGACGATCGCCGACCCCGATGACGTGCGGCCGCTGCCGGCCATCCACGTCGACGAGCCGGCCATCTCGATGACGATCGGCACCAACACCTCGCCCCTCGCGGGCAAGGTGAAGGGCCACAAGCTCACGGCGCGCATGGTCAAGGACCGCCTGGACCGCGAGCTCATCGGCAACGTGTCGCTGAAGGTCGTCGACATCGGGCGTCCCGACGCCTGGGAGGTGCAGGGCCGCGGCGAGCTGGCGCTGGCCATCCTGGTCGAGAACATGCGCCGCGAGGGCTTCGAGCTGACCGTGGGCAAGCCGCAGGTGGTCACCCGCCGCAACGAGCGCGGCACCCTGCAGGAGCCCTTCGAGCAGCTGACGATCGACGCGCCCGAGGAGTACCTGGGCGCGATCACCCAGCTGCTGGCGGCGCGCAAGGGCCGCATGGAGACGATGACCAACCACGGCACCGGCTGGGTGCGCATGGAGTTCGTCGTGCCCTCGCGCGGTCTCATCGGCTTCCGCACCGAGTTCCTGACCACGACGCGCGGCACGGGCATCGCCAACGCGATCGCCGCCGGCTATGAGGACTGGGCGGGCCACATCGTGACGCGCCAGAACGGCTCGATCGTGGCGGACCGGTCCGGGGTCGTCACGCCGTTCGCGGTGATCGCCCTGCAGGAGCGCATGTCGTTCTTCGTCAACCCCGGCGACGAGGTCTACGAGGGCATGGTCATCGGCGAGAACTCCCGCAACGATGACATGGACGTGAACATCACCAAGGAGAAGAAGCTCACGAACATGCGGTCGTCGACGGCCGACACGTTCGAGTCGATGACTCCGCCCCGCATCCTCTCCCTCGAGGAGAGCCTCGAGTTCGCCCGCGACGACGAATGCGTCGAGGTGACGCCCGAGACGGTGCGCATCCGCAAGGTCGTGCTCGACCAGCACGACCGCGCCCGTGCCACCGCCCGTCAGAAGCGCCAGGACGCCTCCGTCTGAGCACACTCCGCGGGTCCCGCCCCGTCTCGTCCGGCAAATTCACATGAGTTTGTCGCGTGCACATCACACCGCCGACGGAATGATGTGCACGCGACAGTTTGATGTGCGCGGGGCGTGCTACGCGGGGCGTGCTGCGCGGGGCGTGCTGCGCGGGGCGTGGTCCCCGTGCGCCGCGGCGTGTGAGCATCGCGAGATCATCCTCGTGCACGCTCCAGGGGCGTATTACCGTGCACGACAGTGATCTCGCGTAGGGGCCGGCGAGGAACGTGGGGCACGCCGCCGCCGGTAGGCTCGTCTGATGACCGAGGGGACGGATGCCGTGGCGCGCCGCCGCGCCGTGCGCGACGGGCTGGGCGTCGCCCTGGCCACGAGTGCGTACGGCATCTCGTTCGGTGCGCTCGCGACGGTCTCGGGGCTGGACGTCTGGCAGGCCTGCGTCCTGAGTCTCGTCATGTTCACCGGCGGGTCGCAGTTCGCCTTCATCGGTGTGATCGGCAGCGGGGGACTGGCGGCGATCCCGGCCGCCGTCGCGTCCTCCGCGCTGCTCGGTGTGCGCAACATCGCCTACGGCATGCGCATGGCGCCGCTGCTGGGCGGCGGGTTCTGGCGCCGCGCCGCGGCGGCGCACCTCACGATCGACGAGTCGACGGCGGTCGCCCTCGGCCAGAGCGAGCCACGCGCGCAGCGCCTCGGGTTCTGGGTGACGGGGCTGGGGATTTACGTCGGCTGGAACCTCACCACCCTCGCCGGCGCGTTGCTGGGCGATGTGCTGGGCGACCCGAAGGCGTACGGGTTGGATGCCGCGGCCGCGGCGGCCTTCTTGGCGTTGCTGTGGCCGCGGCTGAAGCGCCGGCAGGCCGTCGCGGTCGGCATCGCTGCGGCGGTGATCGCCGCGGCGTTCACGCCGGTGCTGATGCCCGGGCTGCCCGTGATCGTCGCGGCGGTCGTCGCGGTGGCGGTGGGCTGGTTCAACTGGCTGGGCCGTGACGACGCACCGCCGGTCGAGCCGGACGACGTGCCCGAACGGGAGGGGCTCCCGTGACGCTGTGGAACGCCGTGCTTCTGGCCGCCGTGATCTGCGTGGCGTTGAAGACGCTCGGATACCTCGTGCCCGCGAAGGTGATGGAGGCCCCACGCGCCGCACGCACCGCTCACCTGCTCACGGTGGCGCTGCTGGCGGCGCTGGTCGCGGTGCAGACGCTCGGCGCCGGGCAGGCCGTCGTGGTCGACGCGCGCATCCCCGCGGTCGCGGTCGCGGCGGGTCTGCTGCTGCTGCGGGCGCCGTTCCTGGTCGTGGTGGTCGCCGCCGCGGTCGTCGCCGCGCTGCTGCGGCTGTGGGGCTGGGCTGCGTGACAGGCGGCGGACGTAGACTGACGCGGTGACGAACACGCTGGCCCGGATCCTCACCTGGGTGATGTCGCTGCTCATCGGCGCCGTGTACGGCACCGCGGGCACGATCGCCCAGGCGTACACGCTCGGCGTCATACCCGTGGGACTGATCCTCGCGCTGATCGGCATCGCCGCGATGTTCATCGCGATGCGCGGGATGACGGCCGATCGCTGGACCGCGCTGGCCGGCGGCCTCGGGGCGCTGGCGGCGACCGTGCTGTTCTCGGGAACGGGACCCGGAGGGTCGGTCGTGGTGCCCGCCACGCCCGAGGGAGAGATCAACCTGGGCCTGGTCTGGGGCATCGGCCTCGTCGTCGTCGCGACGGTCGTCGTGGCCTGGCCCGACCTGTCGAGGGCGCGCGGTCGCACAGGCAACTAGACTGACGGCGTGACGTATGTGATCGCCCTGCCGTGTGTGGATGTCAAAGACCGCGCCTGCGTCGACGAATGCCCGGTCGACTGCATCTACGAAGGCGACCGCTCGCTCTACATCCACCCCGACGAGTGCGTCGACTGCGGTGCGTGCGAGCCGGTGTGCCCGGTCGAGGCGATCTACTACGAGGACGACCTCCCCGAGGAGTGGGCCGATTACTACAAGGCCAATGTCGAGTTCTTCGACGACCTCGGCTCACCGGGCGGCGCCGCGAAGGTCGGCGTGATCCACAAGGACCACCCGCTCGTGGCCGCGCTGCCGCCGCAGAACGGCTGACCGTGGGCGTCGCCGACCTCGCCGAATATCCCTGGGACGCCGTCGCACCGTATGCCGCCCGCGCGCGGTCTCACCCGGACGGGATCGTCGATCTGTCGATCGGTTCGCCGGTGGATGCCACGCCCGCGGTGGTCCGCGAGGCCCTCGCCGCCGCGACCGACGCACATTCCTATCCGCAGACCGTCGGGACGCCCGCGCTGCGCGAGGCGATCGTCGACTGGTTCGCGCGCCGGCGCGGGGTGGCCGGGCTGACCCCGGCCCAGATCCTGCCGACGGTGGGCTCGAAGGAGCTCGTCGCGCTTCTTCCGCTGCTGCTCGGTCTCGGCCCCGGTGACGTGGTCGTGCACCCGCGCGCGGCGTACCCGACCTACGAGGTCGGCGCACGCCTGGTGGGGGCCACGCCCCTGGCGTCGGACGACCCAGACGAGTGGCCGGCCGCGACCCGTCTGGTGTGGCTGAACAGCCCGGGCAACCCGGATGGACGGGTCCGCGGCATCCCGTCGCTCTCCTCCGCCGTGGTGCGCGCGCGGGAGCTCGGCGCCGTCATCGCCGGCGACGAGTGCTATGCCGAGCTCGGCTGGGATGCGCCGTGGGACGGCGAGTCCATCCCGTCGATCCTCGATCCGCGGGTCACCGGGGGAGATACGACCGGAGTGCTCGCGGTGTACTCGCTGAGCAAGCAGTCGAACCTGGCCGGCTATCGTGCGGCGTTCCTCGCTGGTGACGACGCGGTCGTCGCGCGACTGCTGACCGCCCGCAAGCACCTGGGCCTCATGCTGCCCGGCCCGGTGCAGCATGCGATGGTCGCCGCCCTCGGCGACGATGCGCACGTGGCCGCGCAGAAGGAGCGCTACCGGCGGCGTCGCGACATCCTCAAGCCCGCCGTCGAGGCGGCGGGCTTCCGCATCGACGGCAGCGAAGCGGGGCTGTACCTCTGGGCGACGGAGGGGAAGGACGCCTGGGAGAGCCTCGATCGTCTGGCCGACCTGGGCATCCTCGCCGGACCGGGGCACTTCTACGGCCCGCACTTCCCGCAGCACATCCGGTTCTCGCTGACGGCGCCGGATGAGCGGGTCGCCGTCGCCGCGCAGCGACTGAATTCGTAGCATCCCACCACCACACCTCGCGATCGTTTGGCGGATGTCTCAGTGTGCCTGAGGGCGGACTAGGCTGTAAGAGACCCCGGATGCCACGAATCACAAGGAGGCCTCGTGTCCGACGCGGGAGCACAGGCGGACGTCGCCACCCTCACCATCGCTGGTCGTACCGCCGAGTTCCCCCTGCTGCGGGGCACCGACGGCAATCCGAGCATCGACGTCTCGACCCTGACCCGACAGACCGGCCACACCGCCCTCGACTACGGGTTCGTGAACACGTCGGCGACCAAGTCGGAGATCACCTACATCGACGGAGACCAGGGGATCCTGCGTTATCGCGGCTATCCGATCGAGCAGCTCGCGAAGAACAGCTCGTACCTCGAGGTGGCCTGGCTGCTGCTGTACGGCGAGCTCCCCACGGCGTCCGAGCTCAGCGACTTCGACGACCGCATCCGGCGGCACACCCTCCTGCACGAAGACCTGAAGCACTTCTTCTCCGCGCTGCCGCACACCGCGCATCCCATGTCGGTGCTGTCGTCGGCCGTGTCGGCGCTGTCGACCTACTACGAGGGGCAGACCGACCCGCACAATCCCGAGCACGTGGAGCTGAACACGGTGCGCATGCTCGCGAAGCTGCCGGTGATCGCCGCCTACGCGCACAAGAAGAGCGTGGGCCAGGCCTTCCTCTACCCCGACAACTCGCTGAGCTTCGTCGACAACTTCCTCAAGCTGAACTTCGGCGTGCTCAGCGAGCCGTACGAGGTCAACCCGGTCATGTCGAAGGCGCTCGAGCTGCTGCTGATCCTGCACGAGGACCACGAGCAGAACGCCTCCACCTCGACGGTCCGTCTGGTCGGCTCCACCGGAGCGAACCAGTTCGCGTCGATCTCGGCGGGCATCCAGGCGCTCTCCGGTCCGCTGCACGGTGGTGCCAACGAGGCCGTCCTCACGATGCTCGCGCGCATCCGCGACTCCGGCGAGAGCGTGCAGCGCTTCGTCGAGCGCGTGAAGAACAAGGAAGAGGGCGTGAAGCTGATGGGCTTCGGGCACCGGGTCTACAAGAACTACGACCCGCGTGCGAAGCTCGTCAAGGAGTCGGCCGACGAGGTGCTGCGCGAGCTGGGCGTCAAGGACCCGCTCCTCGACCTCGCCAAGGAGCTCGAGGAGATCGCCCTGGCGGACGACTACTTCGTCTCGCGCCGGCTGTACCCGAACGTCGACTTCTACACCGGCGTGATCTACAAGGCCATGGGCTTCCCGACGCGGATGTTCACCGTGCTGTTCGCGATCGGGCGGCTGCCCGGCTGGCTCGCGCAGTGGCGGGAGGCCGTCGGCGACCCGCAGACCAAGATCGGCCGCCCGCAGCAGCTCTACGTCGGCTCGCCGGAGCGCACGTACCCCGGTCTCGCCTGATGGCGCGGCTGCTGGTCCGGCCTCCGTCTCCGCGTCTCGCCGACGGAGAGCTCACGCATCAGCAGCGTGTGCCGGTGGACCCCGCGCTGGCGCGCAGCCAGTGGGACGACTACGTCGAGGTCTACCGGGCGCGCGGGTGGGACATCCTGCCGCTCGACACCGCGGATGAGCACCCCGATGGCGTGTTCGTCGAGGACGTCGTGGTCTTCTTCGGTGACCTGGCCGTCGTCACCCGACCCGGCGCCGACTCGCGGCGCGAGGAGATCGAGAGCGCGAAACGACTGCTTGAGGCCTCTGACGTGGCGTATGCGCAGATCGACGCACCCGGCTCCCTTGAGGGCGGCGACGTCCTGAAGATCGGGCACACGGCCTATGTGGGGCGCTCGTCCCGCACGAACGACGCGGGCATCGCGCAGCTGCGCGCGCTTCTCGCGCCGCGCGGGTGGGAGGTCGTCGCGGTCCCCGTCACGAAGGTGCTGCACCTGAAGACCGCCGTCACGGCACTGCCCGACGGCACGGTCATCGGCTACGAGCCCCTGGTGGACGACTCCGCCGTGTTCGCGGCGTTCCTGCCGATCCCCGAGCCGGAGGGCAGCGCCGTCGTCGTGCTCGACGACCGGACCGTCCTCATCTCGGCGTCGGCTCCGCGCACCGCGGCGCTCCTGCGTGAACACGGGTGGGAGGTCGTCGAGACCCCGGTCACCGAGTTCGAGAAGCTCGAGGGCTGCGTCACGTGCCTCTCCGTGCGCATCCGCGGCTGAGTCAGCCGGCCCGCGTGCCGGACAGCTCGAACGCCCGCCACATCGCCGCGTAGGCGCCGTCGGCGCGCAGCAGTTCGTCATGGGTGCCGGCCTCGGCGATCCGCCCGTGCGCGAGCATCACGATGCGATCCGCATGCATGGCGGTCTGCAGGCGATGCGCGATGAGCACCGTCGTCCGGTCGCGGGTGAGGCGGTGCATGGCCTCGGTTACGCGCGCCTCGCTCGCGAGGTCGAGGTTCGAGGTCGCCTCGTCCAGCAGGAGGATCGCCGGGTCCACGAGTTCGGCGCGGGCCAGCGCGACCAGCTGTCGCTGCCCGGCCGACAGGGACGCCCCGCGCTCGGAGATCTCGGTCTCGTAGCCCGCGGGCAGTGCATCGATCATGCGGTGCGCGCCGACCGCATGGGCCGCGCGGACGATGTCGTCGGGGGTGGCATCGGGCCGACCATAGGCGATGTTGTCGCCGATGGTCCCGGTGAACAGGAACGACTCCTGCGGCACGTAGCCGAGGCGTGACCGGTACCCGCTCAGGTCGAGGGTGCGCAGATCGGAGCCGTCGGCGCGCACCGCGCCCGCATCGGGGTCGTAGAAGCGGGCGATGAGCTTCATCACCGTGGACTTGCCCGCGCCGGTCTCGCCGACCAGGGCCACGGTGCGCCCGGCGGGAATCGCGAGCGCGACACCGCTGAGCGCCTCCGCGGGGCGAGCCGCCGGGGCCTCGACGAGTCCCTTTGCGTCGCGCGGCCCGCGCAGATGTGACGAGACCGGCCCCGTCGGGTACGCGAAGTGCACGTCGTCGAGCGCCACCTCACCGGAGAGCCGATCGACGGGGATCGGATCTGCCGCGTCGGGGGTGAGCGTCTCCAGGCGCATGAGCTCGGCGATCCGCTTCACCGACACCCGGGTCTGCTGCCAGGCGTCGAACACCTGCGAGAGCTGCTGGATCGGCGAGAAGAACATGTCGATGTACAGGAGGAACGCGATCAGGGCACCGGCGGTCAGCTGCCCGTGGGCGATGAGCGTCGCGCCGAGCCCGAGCACGATGACATCGGCGATTGCCGAGAGGAACTGCACGAACGGGAAGTACACCGCCACCAGCCGCTGGGCGGCGACCCGCGAGCGCAGGTAGGCCGCTCCGTGGCCGTGGAACGTGCGCATCGTCTCCTGCTCGTGCGTGAACGCCTGCGACTCGCGCACGCCGGCCAGGCTCTCCTGGAACGCGGCGTTCACGATGGCGATCCGTTCCCGCGCGACGTCGTACAGCCGCGCGGCGCGACGGCGGAACCACACCGTGGCCAACGCCAGGGGGATGATGATCGTCAGCACCGCGAGGCCGAGCGGGGCATCCACTACCACCAGCGCGATCGCGACGCCCACGAACGTGACGCCCGCCACGAGCGCACCCAGCAGTCCGTTCTGCAGCAGCGACTCGAACTGGTCGATGTCGGTGGTCATGCGGGTCATGATGCGGCCGGCCATCTCGCGCTCGTAGTAGTCGAGCGAGAGCCGCTGCAGTTGCGCGAACACGCGCACGCGCAGCGAGAGCATGATGCGCTGCGCGGCGCGGCCGCTGACGAACGACTCGGCCATACCGGTGAACATGTCGACGATCGCGATGGCGAAGTAGACGATGGATGCCGCGAAAAGCACGTTCGCCGCCCCCGCGGCGACGCCCTGGTCGATGCCGGCCTTGACGACGGCCGGTCCGAGGAGTCCGGCGAGTGCGTCGATGACGACGAACACGAGGGCGAACAGCAGAGGACGGCGGAACTCGCGCAGGAGTGCGCCGAGGCTGAAGCCGGGCTGCCTGCGCCCCTCGCGGTCGATGTCGACGTCGGGGTGGTCGACGACGGGCGGCAGCTTCGCGACCTGTGCGAGGAGTTCGGGGGTGGGCGCCAGGCTGCCGCGCAGGCCGCCGCCTGTGCCGCCCAGTCCCATGCCGAGACTCGGTGCGCCGACCGACTGCGCGCGCGCACGGCTCTTCGACCCGCTGCGCGCGGGTCGGTGAGCGCCGGCGCGCAGCGACGAAGGCGACGTGCTGAGGTCCGCGGCATCCCGATCATCCTCGGCGCCGCCCTCGTCGGGGACCTCGCCGTCACCGAACAGCGCCCGATAGGTCGTGCTGGCATCGATGAGCTCGTCGTGCGTTCCCTCCGCGGCGATACGACCGTCCTCGAGCACGACGATGCGGTCGGCGAGATGGAGGGTGGAGTGCCGATGGGCCACCAGCAGCACCGTGCGCCGCTCGGACACCGAGCGCAGCGCGTCGTGGATCGTCTGCTCGGTGCGCGCATCGACGGCGCTGGTGGCGTCGTCGAGCACGAGGATCGCCGGGTCGCGGAGGATCGCACGGGCAAGGGCCACGCGCTGTCGCTGCCCGCCCGACAGACTCAGCCCGCGTTCGCCCACGACGGTGTCGTAGCCCTGGGGGAGCGCCGCGATGAAGTCGTGCGCCTGCGCGGCGCGCGCGGCCTGCTCGATCTGCTCGTCGGTGGCTTCCGGGGCTCCGTATGCGATGTTGTCGCGGACCGATTCGGAGAAGAGGAAGGCGTCTTCGAACGCCATGCCCACGCTCGCGCGCAGGGAGGCGAGGCGCACGGTGCGCAGATCGTGGCCGCCGATCGTGATCTCGCCCGCGTCGGGGTCGTAGGAGCGGACGAGCAGACGCCCGACCGTCGACTTGCCGCTGCCGCTCGCGCCGACCAGTGCGACGCGTTCGCCGGGCCGAATCGTGAGCGAAAAGCCGTCGAGCACCGGCTGACCGCCCGGGTAGGCGAACGTGACGTCGTCGAAGACGACCGCGCCGGGCTCGGGCGCGAGCTCGACGGCGTTCGGGGCGTCGGCCACGGTGGGCCGCAGATCGAGCAGCTGGAAGATGCGCTCGACGCCCGCCCGTGCCTGCTGGGCGATCGTGAGCATGCCGGCGAGCTGCCGCGAGGGCGCCATGAGCGTGGCGATGTACGTGGAGAACGCGAGAAAGGTGCCGAGCGTGATCGATCCGTTCAGGGCGAGCCATCCGCCGAGGGCGAGGATTCCCACCTGCCCGAGCACCGGCACGGCTTCGAGCAGCGGCTGGAAGCGGGACTGGATGCGCACAGCGCGCATCTGCGAGCCGTAGAGGCGGGCTGCGGCATCCGTCAGCCGACGCAGCTCGCGTCGCTCCTGACCGAATGCCTTCACGACCCGGACCCCCGCGATGTCTTCGTCGACGATGCCCGCGAGCTCGCCCTCGCGCTGCTGGCCGTCCCAGCTCGCAGGGAAGACGCGGCTGCGCATCCGATAGCTGATTCCGATGAGCGCCGGGACGATGGCGAGGCTGATGAGCGCCAGCAGCGGCGAGAGCACGAACATCACGATCAGCGACAGCGCCATCATGAGCACGTTGCCGCTGAGCATGGGCACGAAGTTCAGCAGCCCCTGCACGAGCGCCGTGTCGGAGTTGGCCCGGGCCACCAGCTGGCCCGTCGGCATGGTGCTCAGGGTCGAGGCGTCGAGTGTCTGCAGCTTGTCGTGCATGTCGTTGCGCAGGTCGTTCTGCACGTCGAGTCCGATACGGCCGCCGCGATAGCGGCGAAGATAGGAGAATCCGAACGCGAGCACCGCCAGCACGATGAGCAGCACCAGCCAGGGGAGAAGCGGTGCGGTACCGTCGACGATCACGTCGTCGACGATGGCGCGGGCGACCAGGGGAGTGGCCACCTGGCACGCCGCGCCGAGCACGGCCGCCGACAGGGCGATCGTGAGGTTCCGGCGGTGGCGCAGCAGGTACCGGCCCAGGCGGCGCATCCATCCGGGTTCGCGAGCGGTGCCGACGTCGGCGGTCGCCGTCATGCGCGTCGTTCCGCGTGGTGCGCCGCGATCTCGGTCTGCCGCTGCTCGAGGGCAGTGCCGAATGCGGCGAGGGCGGCGAGGGTGCCACTCGGGTCGGGCGTGCGTGAGGCGATGTCGGTCACCAGCGCGGTCACGGCGCGGTCGGCATCGACGAGCAGCGCGTGGCCGCCGGCGGTGACCGTCAGATCGATGGCACGCTGATCGCCGGCACCGGCGCTGCGTGCCAGCAGCCCGCGCCGCACCAGCGAGTCGACAGAGGCACTGACGCTCGGCTTGCCCACGGCGAGGCGTCGGGCGAGACGGGATGCCCGGCCCTCACCGCCGGCGACGGCGGTGAGCACACGGTAGTCGGAGAGGCTCAGCGCGGGCGCGGTGCCGTGCGCGAGCGCCCGCTCGAGCATGCGTGCGGTGCGGGAGAGCGCGAGGGCCGCCGCGCGGGCGTTCTCAGATGGTTCGGTCACCGAACCATTGTGCACCTTTCCGGCGGATGCGGCACCACCCTAGGATGCAAGCTGTGGATCCTCTCTTCGACGCCGTTCCCCGCATCATGGTGATCGCGTTCATCGTTTTCGGCGTGCTCTTCATCGCGGCGGTGGTGTTCATCATCATGGCGGCGACGCGTAACTGGCGGGCAGCGAAGAACGCGGGCTACGACCCGCTGGCGATGGAGACGCAGATGGCCGCGCAGGTGATGAACAGCAAGCTTCTGCAACCCGCCGAGCCGTCCGGCGCGGGCGCTCTCGAGAAGCGCCTCGCCGAGATCGATGATCTGCGCCGGCGCGGCGTGATCTCGGAGGCCGAGCACGCCCAGGCGCGGGCGCAGGCCCTGCGCGATCTCTGAGATCGCTGCGCTCAGGCGTGCAGCGCGTCGTTCAGGGTGACGCCGGCGCCGGCGCGGCGCAGCACCTCGACGGCGCCCGACAGCGAGTTGCGGCGGAACAGCAGACCCGGTCGACCGGACAGATCGACGGCCTTCACCGTGGGCCGTGAACCGTCGGCGCGGGCGGGCTCGTCGGCCAGCACGGCCTTGGTGCCGCCCGTGATGTAGAGCCCCGCCTCGACGACGCAGTCGTCGCCGAGAGAGATGCCGATGCCGGCATTGGCTCCGAGCAGGCATCGTGCGCCGATGGAGACACGGTGGGTGCCGCCTCCCGAGAGCGTGCCCATGATCGAGGCGCCGCCGCCGATGTCGCTCCCGTCGCCCACGACGACGCCCTGCGAGATGCGTCCCTCAACCATCGAGCTGCCGAGCGTACCGGCGTTGAAGTTGACGAACCCTTCGTGCATGACGGTGGTTCCGGGTGCGAGGTGTGCACCCAGGCGCACGCGGGAGGCGTCGCCGATCCGCACCCCGGGCGGCGTGACGTAGTCGGTCAGTCGTGGGAACTTGTCGAGCCCCTGCACCTGGATGCCGGCCGCGCGCAGGCCGGGGCGCAGGCGCTCCAGGTCGTCGGGCCAGACGGGCCCGGCGTTCGTGAAGGCGACCGTGGGCAGGAATGCGAAGATGCCGTCGAGGTTGAGCTCGTTCGGGGCCACGAGGCGGTGCGACAGGGCATGCAGACGCAGGTAGGCGTCCGCGGTCGACGCGGGCACGGCATCCAGATCGATCTCCAGCTCGACGATCTCGACCTCGACGTCGCGTCGGGCATCGTGCCCGACGGCGGACTGCAGCTCGGCCGCGCGCGTCGCCTGCGTCGTGCCCTCGGCACGGCCGGTGCGCGGATAGGGATACCAGGCGTCCAGCACCGTGCCGTCGGACGCGATCGTCGTCAGGCCGGCACCGTAGATCCACCGCTCATCGCTCATCCCTCCACGCTAGCCGTCGGAGGGGACAGGGGCGTGTTCGATGACGTCGATAGACTCGGGGGATGCCGCAGCTCGACCTCACCGCCACCTCTGCCGATCTCACCCGGGCCGTGTGCGACATCCCGAGCGTGTCCGACGACGAGACGGCCCTCGCCGACGCGATCGAGGAGGCGGTGCGCGCGTATGCGCATCTGGAGGTCATCCGCGACGGCGATGTGATCGTCGCCCGCACCAACGGCGGCAAGTCCCAGCGCGTCGTGATCGCGGGGCACATCGACACCGTGCCGATCAACGGGAACGTCCCCACGCGTGACATCGAGATCGACGGCGAACCGTACATCTGGGGCCGCGGCACCGTCGACATGAAGTCGGGGCTGGCGGTGCAGCTGAAGCTCGCCGCGGAGCTGACCGACCCTCGCGTGGACCTCACCTGGATGTGGTACGACCATGAGGAGGTGGATGCCGCGCGCAACGGCCTGAACCGGCTGTCGCAGTCGCGCCCGGATCTGTTCGCCGGCGACTTCGCGATCCTCGGTGAGCCCTCGAACGCGCAGGTCGAAGGCGGATGCAACGGGACGATGCGCGCCGTCGTGCGCACGCACGGTGTGCGCGCCCACAGCGCACGGGCCTGGGTGGGCGAGAATGCGATCCACGGAGCGGCTCCCGTGCTGGCACGGCTCGCCGAGTACCGGCCGCGGGAGGTCGAGGTCGAAGGGCTCGTCTACCGCGAGGGGCTGAACGCGGTCCGCATCGCCGGAGGGGTCGCGGGCAACGTCATCCCCGACCTGTGCGAGGTCGAGGTGAACTATCGCTTCGCGCCGAGCCGGACGGTCGATGAGGCCGCCGATCACCTGCGCACGGTCTTCGAAGGGTTCGAGATCGAGATCACGGATGCCGCAGCCGGAGCTCGGCCGGGGCTGGATGCCCCGCTCGCGCAGGAGTTCCTGGCCGCGGTGCACGCACAGGCGCAGCCGAAGTACGGCTGGACGGATGTCGCGCGGTTCTCGGCACTGGGCATCCCCGCGGTCAACTACGCCCCCGGTGATCCGCTGCTGGCGCATCACGACGACGAGCGGGTGGCGATCGCGCAGATCGAGGCCGTGGAGCAGGGCCTGCGGGCGTGGCTGTCGCCGAGCTGAGCGAGAGCACGGCGCACGGGTGGCGCCGGCTGCCCGTCGCCCTGCGTGTCGCGATCGTCTATCTGCTCGCGCGCGTGGTCACGACGGCCTTCTTCGCGCTCGCGGCCCAGCTGTCGACGGCGGCGTCGCGCTACGGCGAACGGCCGAGCGTCGGCAGCCTGCTGATGGGCTGGGATGCGCAGTGGTACTGGTACATCGCGGTCCACGGCTATCCCACGACGCTGCCGCTGGACGAGACCGGGCAGGTGACGCAGAACCAGTGGGCGTTCATGCCCGTCTTCCCCTACCTGGCGCGGCTTCTGGGCGGGACCGGCACGGGCTGGCAGGTGGCGGCCATCGTCATCTCGCTGGTCGCAGGCTACCTCGCGTGTCTGGTGCTGCACGCGCTGCTGCGGCGGCGGATCGGCCGGACCGCCGCGATGTGGGCGGTGCTCTTCTTCGCGAACGCCCCGCTCGCGGCGATGTTCCAGGTGGCGTACGCCGAGTCGCTGTTCCTCCTGCTGCTGTTCGCCGCACTCTGGGCGGTCGACCGCCGGCACTATGGCTGGCTGTACCCCCTCGTGCCGCTCATGGCCTTCACGCGGCCGGGGGTCTTGGCGTTCGCGCTGCTCCTCGGCGCGCATGCGATCGTGCGGTGGAGGCGTCGCGAGCATGAGCCGTTGCGCATCGGACAGATCGTCCACATCGTGCTGAACGGTCTTCTGGGCGCGGCCGCGGGGCTGTCGTGGCCCCTGATCGCGGGCGCGGTCACGGGCCAGCCGGATGCCTATTTCGCGACCGAGTCGAGCTGGCGCCGTGGATGGCTCCCCGACGACGATGGTTCGTTCGTGCCGTTCCGTGCGTTCTGGGACGCCGCCGGTTTCTGGTTCAGCCAGTGGGGTCTGGGGGAGACGGTCGGCCACGTGGCGCTCATCGTGCTGGTCATCGCGATAGCAGCGCTGCTGCTGTTCGGCCCGCGCGTGCGCAGAGTGGGCACGGACCTGCGCCTGTGGTCGGCGTCGTACCTGCTGTACCTGTTCGCTGTGTTCTTCCCGCAGTCCAGCGTGTTCCGTCTGCTGCTGCCGCTCTCGCCGCTGTGGGGTGCGGCGGCCGTGCCCCGTTCGCGCGGATGGCGGGTCGGAGTGGTGCTCGCGTGCCTGCTCGGACAGTGGTGGTGGATCTACAACATGTACGCGCTGGGGAATACGTACTGGCAGATTCCCTGAGCGCCGGCCGTTCGAACCGCTTCGTGACGCGCGATTGCCAGCCTCCGGGAGTGGCACGGTAAACTAACGAGACAGACCAGCGACGAAAGGGAGCCACGATGGCAGCCATGAAGCCGAGAACCGGAGACGGCCCGATGGAGGCTGTGAAGGAGGGGCGTCTGATCATCGTTCGCGTTCCGCTCGAGGGGGGCGGGCGCCTTGTGGTGTCCGTGAACGACGCGGAAGCGAAAGAGCTCTACGACGTGCTCGGCGGTGTCGTGAACGCGTAGTTCACCACTTCTCGTATGTCAGCGGCCGGCCAGCAGACCGGCCGCTGATGCGTTTCCGGCTTCTTCCGCGTTCACGGTGGTGAGCTGGAGCAGTCCCTCGCCGCTCAGCGAGAGCGCGCCGATCACGGCGGGGGATGACTGGGTCTCCTGGATCAGCGAGCGGTACGCACTGGTCACCGCGTCGCGGCGCACCGGGTCGGCGACGGCGCCGCCCGCAAGAACGCGGGGGACGAGAACGGTGCCGCCCGGACGGACGAGTCGGAGCCCGTGCTCGACGTACTCGATGACGCCTTCGGGATCGGCATCCACCAGCACGATGTCGTAGGCGCCCTCGTTCATCCGCGGCAGAACCTCGGCTGCCCGACCCGTGATGAAACGGGTGCGGGTGGCGGGAACGCGTGCGGCCGAGAACGACTGACGGGCTGCGCCGAGGTATTCGGGTTCGCTGTCGATCGTGGTCAGCACCGCGCGCGGCGCGCCGTGCATGAGCCAGAGGCCGGAGACACCGGCCCCGGTGCCGACTTCGATGATGCTGCGGGCTGCGGTGGCCGCCGCCAGCACAGCGCATTGGGCGCCCACGGCCGGGCTGACGGGTGCGGCGCCCAGCTCGAGCGCGTGTGCGCGGGCGCGGGCGATGTGCTCGGGCTCGACCGTGGCCTCTTGCACGAACCGCTGGTTCGCATCCTGCTCGCTCATGTGTGGGCAACCTCCGCGCCCAGCCTACGCGAGCGGTGTGCGAGCTGCTTGCGGGCACGGCGGGTAATCTGAAGACATGATCTTCGGGCTCACCTTCGAGAAGCTGCTGGTGATCGGTGTGATCGCCGCCATGCTGCTCGGGCCTGAGCGCCTCCCGAAGTACGCGGAGCTTCTCGCGCGGGCGGTGAAGCGCGGGCGTGTTCTGCTGGGCACGGCCAAGGAGCGCATGCAGGACGAGCTCGGTGACGACGTCGATTGGCGCACCCTCGATCCGCGTCAGTATGATCCGCGACGCATCATCCGTGAAGCGCTGCTCGACGATGCGCCCGTGGCGCCGGCCGCTTCTGCTTCTGCCGCTGCTTCGCCGGCACCGGCGTCGCGGCCGGTGCCCGAGACGTTCCGGCCGGGAACCGTCCCGCCCTTCGACTCCGAGGCCACCTGACGCGGTTCCTCCCCAGGCGGCCGTCGGTGGCGACTTCTCCACAGATCGCGTCGCGGGCCGTCTTCGGCTCGTCAGTGTCGCAATGCTGGAGCGATGACAGATGAGACACTCGCGGCCGACCGTGATGCGCCGCTGACCGATGACACCCTGCTGGCCGAGCGCATCGGGCAACTTCTCGAGCGTGCCATGCGCCGACAGTTCTGGATGCTGTTCCTCGACGGTCGCGACGTTCTGGCGCCGGTGGTGATGCCGTGCGATGACCTGCCCGAAGACCCGCTCGGGTTCAGTCCGAGTGAGGATCTCGGCGAGGTCGCGAACGCGGAGCTTCTGGGCGTGCGTGTGTCGCAGATCATGGAGGAGTTCGACCTCGCGCAGGCGGTGTTCGTGTGGGAGCGGCGCGGGGGTCCGCGTGTACGAGATGCGGAACGCCGTTGGGCCCGTGAGCTGGCCGGGGCGTGTGCGCGTGCCGGTGCGCGGGTGCGGGCGCAGTTCCTGCTCCATGATCGTGGGCTGCGGGTGCTTGCGCCCGACGACTATCTGTGAGTGCCCACCGGAGTCGGCGCCGGTGCCAGAGTCAGAGCCGACGCGTCACTCTCTGCGACGAAGTGCGCACACAACAATGAGGAAAGTCTCACCAGAAGACCTCCCAGAATCGAAGATACGTGCTACTATGGATGTACATCGCAGGCCCGCGATCCGTGAAGTAGCACTGAGACCAAGATCATCACGCGGAGTCGACTTAGCTGTCGGTTCCTTTCGTTCAGACGCCGCGGGCACGCCCATCCTCATTGGCGTTCGTCTGGAGCTTGTTCTCGTGTCCTCTGTTCCGCAGTCGTCTGATCCGGTAGAGCCGGAGCCGGGTGACCCGCGCGCGTGCGAGCCCGAGGCCGTGCTCGATCCGACGCTCGAGTCCGAGCCTGCCGGCGCTGCCGCGGCCGATTCCGAGCTCGGATCCGCGCCCGAGTCGGAGCCCACACCGGAGCCTGCGCCCGGAGCCAAGCCCGAGTCTGCGGCGTCGTCGGGTCCGTTGACGCGTTCCGGGCTGTGGGGCACGCTGGATGCTCTCGTGTCTGATCTGGTCGATACGCGTCAGCAGATCGCCGTGCTGCAGGCGCATGAGGCGGATCTTCTCGCGCAGGCGGTCGACGTCGTGATCGAGCGGGAGAAGGACCGCCGCGAGCGGGGCCTGCGCATCACCCATGATCTGCCGTTACGGGAGATCTCCGCCGAGCTTGCCGCGGCCATGCGGCTGTCCGACCGGTCGGTGCAGTCGCGGATGGGGACCGCGTCGCTGCTGGTTCAGATGTTCCCCGAGACCCACACCGCCCTGGCAAAGGGGGAGATCGACCAGGCGCACGCGCACACGATCGTGGACGAGGGCACACTGATCTCCGACCCCGACAAGCGGGCCGACTATGAGCACCGGGCGTTGGTCGCCGCAGCAAGTGAGACCCCGTACCGGCTGAGTAAGATCGTGAAGGTCCTCGCCGCCCGGATCGACCCCGACAGCGTGCAAGCGGAGATCGAACGCTCCAAAGAAGAACGGTTCGTGCAGCTGATCGACCTGCCCCACGGGCGCGGACGGATCGTGTTCGAGGGCCCCGCCGTGCTCGCCCACGCGATCTACGACCGGCTCACCGCCGCGGCCCACACTCTGACCCGCACCACGAAGAAGAAGACGCCCGCCATGGCGACGGACACGAGCGCGGGCGACACGGGCGCGGGCAACGCGGGCGACACGGTCTCGAGCGACGCGGACGCGGCCACCGCTGTTGCGGGCACCGCCGACGCGGGCGCGCGCGGCAACGACTCAGCGGGCGGCAAGGCTGCCGGGGGCGAGGTCACCACGGGTAATCCGACCTGCGACACGAGCACGAGCGACGCAAGCACGGGCGACGCAAGCACGGCCGACGCAAGCACGGGCGACGCAAACACGGGCGACACGAGCACCGCCGACACAAGCACCGCCGGCGAGGACGACGCGGACTCGGGCACCGCGGACGCGGGCGAGACGGACACGGCGGCGACCGACAGCGCCGGTGAGCCGTGGTTCACGCTGATCACCGGACCCCACGCCGACGCCTGCACCAACGACACTCCCGCCGCAGACGAGGACAGTGACCCGCGCACGATGGACCAGAAGCGTGCCGATATCCTCGCCGACATCCTCCTCACCGGTGCCCCCACCGGTCACGGCGACGCCCTGGACGCGATCAAGGCGACCGTGCAGATCACCATCCCCGCCCTCACCATCCTCGGCCACTCCAAACAACCCGCACTCCTGGCCGGCCACGGACCCATCGACCTGGCAACCGCCAAACACCTCGCCGCCGGCGCCCCCGGCTGGGACAGAGTCCTCACCCACCCCTCCACCGGCGAACCGGTCGCCGTGGACCGGTACCGGCCCACCGCCGAGCTCAAACGCTTCCTGCACGTCAGAGACGAACACTGCCGCTTCCCCGGCTGCACCAGACCCCCCTGGACCTGCGACCAAGACCACACGATCGACGCCGCCCTGGGCGGGCCCACCAGCGAAGAGAACCTCGGCGACTCCTGCCGACCCCACCACATCGTCAAACACCACACCCTCTGGCGCGTGAAACAACTCGGCCACGGCATCCTGCAATGGACCAGCCCCACCGGACGCCACTACACCGACACCCCCATCGGCACCCTCACCTTCATCCCCGACCCCATCACCACCCACACCACCGAACAACCGCCCTTCTGAGCAAGACACACGCGGCCGAGACCGAGATGCACAGGCGGGATGCCGAGCCCGAGGAGGCACGGTGGATATCGAAGGGCCACCTCGATGGGAGAAGGGCCACCCCGATGGGAGAAGGGCCGCCGCGACAAGGGAAGGGAGGCACTCCTGATGACAATGGCCCAGTGGATTTCGAGGGCGCGAGCCGATGTCGAACCGATTACTCTGGCGCTATGCGAAGCCGCATCCGACGGCTGGCATGGTCTGCCATCACCATTCTCGGCGGCGTCTGCTCCATCGTCCTCGCGCTTCTGGTCGAGGCCGGAGCGATCTCGCCCCTGTTCACGGGCGCCGCCATCTGGGGAGCTCCGCTGCTCGTGATGCTGGCCGCGTTCATCGGGATGATGACATCGGAGTCGTTCATCATGGCGCCGCTGTCGGGTGCGGTCGCCATCGTCGCGCCCATCGTCGACATGACCTGGCGCTCGTACCAGGCGGGCAACTTCGACGACGCACGCCTTATGGGGCTCGGTACCGGCGTCTGTCTCGCGATCGTCGGGGCCATCGCGTTCGTGGCCGAATTGCGCAAGCGGTCCGTTCATCCTGCGCGCGGCGCGGCCGCGTCAGCGCTGTGATTCGCGTCAGACCTGAGGAACCGCGCCCACCGGATCACCCGTGTGCCCGATGTTCTGCGCACCACGACGCCGCGGCGCGAGTTCATCGATGCGCTGCGCGAGAGCCGTCAGAGCACGGGATGCCGCATCCTCGGGGTTCGCGAGGACCGCCGGGGTCCCGGCATCCCCATCCTGACGCAGCACGGGACTCAGCGGGATCGAGCCGAGCAGCGGCACCTGCTCGTCATCGGTGCTCAAGGCGTCCGCGACGGCCTGCCCGCCGCCCGAGCCGAACAGGTCCAGGACGGTGCCGTCGGGCAGCGGCATCGCCGCCATGTTCTCGATGACACCCAGCACATGCTGCCCGGTCTGGCGCGCGACGAGCCCGCTGCGCACCGCCACTTCGGCCGCAGCCGGCTGCGGGGTCGTCACCACGAGAACATCGGCCTGGGGGAGCAGCTGACCGACGGTGAGAGCGATGTCTCCGGTGCCGGGCGGCATGTCCAGCAGCAGCACATCGATGTCGTCGAAGTGCACGTCGTTCAAGAACTGCTGCACCGTGCGGTGCAGCAGGGGCCCGCGCCATGCGACGGCCTGACCCTCGGTTCCCCCGCGCAGGAACATGCCGATCGAGATGGTCTTCACGTCGTGCGCCACGGGCGGCAGGATCATGTCGTCGATCTTCGTCGGGTTCGGCATCGTGCCGTCCGCATTCACGAGGCCCATCAGTCCGGGAATCGAGAAGCCATGCACATCGAGGTCGGCGAGGCCCACCTTGCGACCGAGCGAGGCCAATGCCACCGCGAGGTTGGCGGTGAGCGTGGACTTGCCGACGCCGCCCTTGCCGCTCGTCACCGCGATGACACGGGTGCGCGAACGTCTGCCGAAGCGTCCGTCGCGCTGCCCGCGCGCACCGCGCAGGCGTTCGACGAGGGCGGAGCGCTCCGCGGGATCCATCGTGCCCACGGTCACCTCGACTGCGTTCACGCCCGCGACCGACGCGGCGGCGGTCGCGACATCCGTCTCGATCTTCTGCGCCATCGGGCAGCCGACCACGGTCAGCACGATCGACACGTGCGCGGTGCCGGCATCGTCGACGGTGACCTCGCGCACCATGTCCATGTCATCGATCGAGCGGCGCAGCTCGGGGTCGACCACGGCCCCGACGGCTGCGCGCACCTCGTCCGAGAGCGAGGTCATGACCCGGCGCCGGCGCTGCCCGAGGCATCGTCGGGCTCGAGCGCCGCCTTGAGCTCCTGCCGTAGCGCGTCACGGGTCATCACCTGATCGGTGAGCTCGCTCAGAGCCAGGCGCAGTGCAACGATCTCGCGCGCCAGGTACTCGGTGTCGGCGAGGTTGCGCTCGGCGCGCTGACGGTCCTGCTCGATCTGCACACGGTCGCGGTCGTCCTGCCGGTTCTGCGCGAGCAGGATGAGCGGCGCGGCATATGACGCCTGCAACGACAGCACGAGCGTGAGCACGGTGAACCCGTACGTCTGGGAGTCGAACCGGACGGCGTCGGGCATGAGGGTGTTCCAGGCGATCCAGGCGACGCAGAAGATCGTCAGCAGCGCCAGGAATGTCGGGGTGCCCATCGCGCGTGCGACCCACTCGGTGAAGCGGCCGAAGCGATCACGCGACGGCTGAGCCGCACGGGTGCGCATGCCGGTGCGGCCGCGCGGAGCGTCGAGGCCGACGCGATTCGTGGTGCGGGCCATCAGCGCCTCCTCGGGATGCTTGCGGTCGTGGTGGGAACGGGATCGACGGTGTCTTCACCGTCCTGAGATCGCCAGTCTTCAGGCAGCAGATAGTCGAGCACGTCGTCCACGCTCACCGCACCGACGAGTCGATGCGCGGGATCGACGACCGGCATCGACACGAGGTTGTAGCTGGCCAGCAGCCGCGCGACCTCGGCAGCGGAGGCCGTCACCGGAACGGGATCGACGGTGTCATCGATGATCGCCCCGAGACGTTCGTGCGGCGGGTAGCGCAGCATCCGCTGGAAATGGACGGTGCCCAGCAGCCGCCCGGTCGGCGTCTCGTACGGCGGCAGCGTGATGAACACGGCCGCCGCCAGCGCGGGATGCAGCTCATGGCGACGGATCAGTGCGAGCGCTTCGGCCACGGTGGCATCGGCGGGGAGGACGATCGGCTCGCTGGTCATCAGTCCGCCCGCGGTGTCGGGCCCGTACTTCAGCAACTCACGGACGTCGTCGGCTTCCTCGGGCTCCATGAGCTCGAGGAGCTTCTCCAGTCGCGTCTCGGGCAGTTGCCCGAGGACGTCGGCGGCGTCATCGGGTTCCATGGCGTCCAGGATGTCGGCCGCGCGCTCGTCGCCGAGCTGCTCGAGAATGTGCACCTGCTCGTCTTCGGGCATCTCTTCGAGCGCATCGGCGAGGCGGTCGTCGGGCAGCTCGCCCGCGACCTCGAGCAGACGCTCATCGGGCAGATCGAGCAGTGTGTTGGCGAGATCGGCGGGTTTGAGCTCGGAGTAGGTCGCCACGAGCTGCTCGGCCGACTGCGCCTCGCCCGGGTTCTGCTGCTCGCGGACGTCCGTCCACTCGGCGAACGTGGTGGGTCCCTTCGCGAAGGGCGAGGCCGACGTCTTCGGCTTGCGGAGGAACAGCTGACCGACGCTCCACATGCCCAGGCGGTCCTGCTCGATCGCGACGTCCTCGATGACCGCGTGCCCCGAGCCGTTGCGGAAATACACCTTGCGGCCGAGCATCTCGGCCATCACGCGGACCTCGCCGCCGCGCTGCTTGAAGCGCCGCACGTTGATGAGACCGGTGGTGATGACCTGTCCGGTCGCTATGGAGGTGACCCGTCCGATCGACAGGAACACGTTGCGACGACCGGGGATCTCGACGACCAGACCGATCACTCGGGGCGGGTCGTCTTTTCGATAGATGACGACGACGTCTCGGACACGTCCGACCCGGTCGCCCGCGGGGTCGAAGACCGTGCAGCCGGCCAGCCGCGCGACGAAAACCCTCTGCGTACTCACGCTCTCAGCGTAGTCGTCCGGGGCATCCCGATCCGGGAATGCGTCAGGCCGTCGTGACAAGATGGAGGGGTGAGCATGCCGGGGATGGGCAGAGGACGTGGCGAGGTCGGCGAGACCGTCGCGAGCTTTCCGACGTATGAGGGCGCGCAGAAGGCCGTTTCGACACTCGTGGAGTCGGACGTGCCCGCACGCGACATCGCGATCGTCGGCAACGGGCTGCGCTCCGTGGAACGTGTGACCGGCAAGCTCGGCTACGCGACCGCCGCGCGCCAGGGCGCCATCAACGGCCTGCTGCTCGGACTTTTCTTCTCCGCGATCTTCGTGCTCGGCAACAGCGCCGTGAACCTCTCGGTCTTCATCGGCGTGCTGTTCGTCGGCGTCGCGCTCGGGATGCTGCTGAGCATCGGCGGGTACGCGATCGTGCGCCGCCGCCGCGACTTCGCCTCGGTGACCCAGGTGATCGCCGACCACTACGAGGTCACGGTGCTGCCCACGAGCATCCACCGCGCCCGCGAGGTGCTCGGCGGCCAGGGCACGCCCGCGAGCCAGCCTCGCCCGCCGGCGCAGCCCTCCGGCCCGCCGCAGTTCGGACAGCGCACGCAGGAGCAGCCTCGCTACGGGCAGCGCACCGACGCCCCGCCGCAGTTCGGTCAGCGCATCGCGCCACCCCCTCCGGAATACGGTCAGCGCATCGACGAGCCGCCGCGGTTCGGCCAGCGGATCGATGAGGGCGCGACGACCGCGCCCGCATCGCCGGAGCAGCAGCCTGCGGACGAGGCCGATGCCGCTGCGGACGAGCAGACCGGGCAGGATGCCGCGGCAGCCCCCGTCGGAGAAGACGGGGCGACGGCGGACGAGTCGTCGGCGGAGTCCGAACAGGCCGAGGACGCCACGGATGCTGCTGACGACGCCGCAGAGGCGGCTGACGACGCGGCCGCGGCTGACGACGCCACGGATACTGCTGACGACGCCACGGACGCAGGCGACGGCGCCCCCGACGATGACGAGGACGCGCATCACGACGACCGTGCGTGAAGGCTCCGTCGCGGTGTCGCTGCCCGCGGGAACCATCGAGGTCGACACCGCGACGCATGAGCCGACGGGTCCTGCCTGGGCGACGATCCTGCTCACGCACGGCGCCGGAACGCGGTTCGACCACCCCTTCCTGATCGGGTTCGCCGAGGCCGTCGCGGCGGCGGGCGTGCGCTGCATCCGCTTCAATCTGCCGTACGCGCAGGCGGGTCGACGCGTGCCCGGATCGCCGGCGCAGGCGATCGCGGCGTGGGAGGCGGTGCGGGATGCTGCGCCCGCCGACGCGCCGGTGTTCGCCGCCGGCCGCTCCTACGGCGGCCGCATGGCGTCGATGGCCGCAGCGCAGGGGCGGCTCGATGTGGCGGGCCTCATCTACCTCGGCTACCCGCTGCATCCTCCGGGCAAGCCCGAGAAGCTGCGCGCCGAGCACCTGCCGGACATCACCGTGCCGCAGCTGTTCGTCTCGGGCACGCGTGACCCGTTCGTGGATCCCCACGAGCAGCTCGAGCAGGCCGTGGCATCCTGTCCCCGTGCCGAGCTGCACTGGATCGTCGACGGCGGGCACGGCTATGAGGTCGCGCGGCACTGCCGGCCCGCCGACCGGATCGGCGTCGAGATCGCCGCGGTCGCGCTGGAGTGGGTGCGCGGGGTGGCGACGGACGCCACGACCGGTCAGGGCAGCGGTCCGACGTAACGGCCGCGCGGGCGCAGCCGCATGGGCGCCTCCGCGTACTCCGCAAGACCGTGCGCGACCCACCCGACCACGCGCCCGAGCGCGAAGATCGCCGTGGCGGCGCCCGTGGGCATCTCCGCCGCAAGGGTGAAGGCCGCCAGGGCGAGATCGATGTTGGGATGAAGCCCCGTGCGGTGCTCGACCACGGCGGTGAGTGCCGCGACGGCGCCGCCGACGTCGCGTCCACCGCGCATCTGCGCCACGAGCGGCAGGAGCGTGGCCGCGCGCGCGTCCGTCTCCGCATACAGCGGGTGGCCGAACCCCGGCACGCCTCGCCCGGTCCGGGAGACCGCGGCGGCGATCGCGTCGTCGGGCGCGGCCCCGTCGAGGACGGAGCGGAGGAGCATGCGCGCCTCGTCGGCGGCGGTCCCGTGCAGCGGTGAGTCGAACGCGCCGAGAGCCGCCGAGACGATGGCGTATCCCGATCCGCGAGCGGTCGCCGCCATTCGCGCCGCCATGGTGGAGACGGCGAGATCATGGTCCACGGTCAGGATGAGCGCGGCCTGCAGGGCACGGCGGTCCACGTCGTCGGGCGCACGGTCGGTGAGCGCCGACCAGAGGTCGCCGTCCGCGGTGGCGCTCAGCGCATCCGGAAGGTGCAGGAGCATCCGGACTCCCGCTCGTCGCACCGCGTCGATGCTCGCCTCCGCACGCAGCGGATCCCGCGCGGCCAGCACGATGACCGCGGTGCGGAGGCGGTCGAGGTGTGATGCGCCGACGGGGAGCGCCGCAACGGCCCGTCGCACGGCGGCGCGATCGTCGGCATCTGCGGCCGGCCACGGCGCGCTCGCCCCCCAGAGCTCCCGGGCCACGTCCTGAAGGGTCGACGTCGCAGCCAGCCGTGCCGCGTTGCGTCCGCGGAGGAAGAGCTCGTCGTCGAGCACCACGGCCACGTCGGTGTCGATCATCGTCAGTGGCGAGCCTGCGGCGTGCACGGTGTCCGGCGATGCGCCGCGACGTCGTCGCGCCGCGAACTCCTCGACCTCGAGGGGGTCGAACAGCGACCCGGCCGGGGTCCGCTCGCGCCGCAGCATCCCTCGCGAGACATACGCGTACAGCGTCGCGGGCTTGATGCCGAGCCGATGCGCTGTCTGCTCGGCGGTCAGGGTGGCGGGCATATTGATCCGATCAACATTGACGGTGCGTGCGTCATGTTCTGACACTGACGGTAGCGCACGTGACTCCGGGCGCCGAGAGGAGAAGATCATGGAACACACACAGCCGGTGCCGCGCGGGCTCGCGGGTGTCGTCGTGGCAGACACGGCGATCAGCGAGGTGCGCGGCGACGCGGGGACCTTCCACTACCGAGGTCACGACGCGGTGGAGCTGGCCCGCACGGCGTCATTCGAGGACGTCTGGCAGCTCTTCGTCGACGGACACCTGCCCGACGAGGGGGAGCGCTCCTCGTTCGCGGACCTCGTGGGCGCCGACAGGGATGAGCGCGAGCTGCGTGCCGTGGTCGACACGGTGACCCGCGCGACCGGGAGCCCGGAGGCCGCGCTGACCTCCACGTGGGCGCTCGCATCCGCACGTCGGGGGATGCGGCCGCTGTACGACCTGGACCCTGCGGGACGGAGGGATGCCGCGGTCTGGGCCGCCGCGATCGTGCCGGTGGTCCTCGCACACAGCGCCGGCGGCGAGCCGACGTACCGGGACGGTGTGGTCGCCGGCCATCTGCGCGCCGTCACGGGACGCGATCCGGGGGAGTGGGAGCGTCGGGCGCTGACCGCCTACCTCGTCCTCACGATGGACCACGGCTTCAACGCGTCCACCTTCGCCGCCCGTGTCATCGCGTCGACCGGCGCCAGCATAGCCGGATGCATGGCCGGTGCCCTCGGGGCGCTGACCGGACCCCTGCACGGCGGTGCACCGGCTCGTGCGCTCGACGCGCTCGATCGATTCGGCGACGCGGCCGACATCGAGCCGTGGATCCGAGCGGAGCTCGCCGCCGGGCGTCGCCTCATGGGTTTCGGCCACGCCGTCTACCGGACCGCCGACCCGCGTGCACGGCTGCTGCGGGAACTGGCCGGCGAACGCGGCGGGACGCGGGTCGATCTCGCCGTCGCCTACGAGCGGACGGCGGTCCGCGTGCTGGAGGAGGTGAAGCCCGGCCGCGCGTTGCACGCCAACGTCGAACTGTACGCGGCGGTCGTGATGGAGCAGTGCGGAGTCCCGCGCGCGCTCATGACGCCGACGTTCGCGATCGCGCGGTCGGTCGGATGGGCGGCCCACGCCGTCGAGCAGGCGGCCGATCCGAAGATCATCCGTCCGTCCGCGCGCTACGTGGGACCGCCCGTCTCCTGAGTGGCTTCAGCCGCGCAGGCGCGCGACCCAGGCCTCGACCTCGTCCGCGGTGCGCGGAATGGCGCCCGAGAGGTTCTCGACGCCGTCCTCGGTGACGAGCACGTCGTCTTCGATGCGCACGCCGATGCCGCGGTATTCGGCAGGCACGGTCTCGTCGTCGATCTGGAAGTACAGGCCGGGCTCGATCGTGAACACCATGCCGGGCTCGAGGACACCGTCGTAGTACATCTCGCGACGGGCCTGGGCGCAGTCATGCACGTCGATGCCCAGGTGATGGCTGGTGCCGTGCACCATGTAGCGGCGGTGCTGCCCGCCGCGGTCGGCATCGAGCGCCTCGTCTGCGGTGACCGGCAGCAGGCCCCATTCGGCGGTGCGCTTCGCGATGACGCCCATCGCCGTCTCGTGCACGGTGCGGAAGGTGACGCCGGGCTTGGCCGCGGCGAATGCCGCGTCGGCCGCCTCGCGGACCGTCTCATAGACCTTGCGCTGGATGTCGGTGAACGTGCCCGACACCGGGATCGTCCGCGTGATGTCGGCGGTGTAGAGGCTGTCGACCTCGGCGCCGGCGTCCACGAGCATCAGGTCGCCGGGGATCACGGCGCCGTCGTTGCGGGTCCAATGCAGGTAGCACGCGTGGGGACCTGCGGCGGCGATGGTGTCGTAGCCCTCCCAGTTGCCGTCGCTGCGCGCGCGCCGGTGGAAGACCCCCTCGATGATCCGCTCGCCGCGCGGGTGGGCGACCGCGGCATCCAACTCGCGGATGATGTCGTCGAACCCGTCGGCGGTGACCTTCACCGCCAGGCGCATCTGCGCCAGCTCATACGCGTCCTTGACCAGGCGCAACTCGGAGACGGCGCGGGTGAGGGCGGCGTCCTCCTCGACGACGAGGTCGTCGACGCCTGACTCGAACGTGTCGATGTGCGCGGTGGCGATGCCCAGATCGGCGGCGACACCGGCGGACGAGGGGCGCGGGCCGATCCAGAATTCGCCGACCGTGGCATCCCCGTAGAATTCCGTCGTCGTGCGGTCGGCGCGCTCACGGAAGTACAGGGTGGCCGCGTGGCCGTCGTCGGTCGGGTCGAGCACGAGGATCGAGCCGGGCTCGCTGTCGGCACCCCACCCGGTGAGGTGCGTGAAGGCGGAATGCGCCCGGAACGGGTAGTCGGTGTCGTTGCTGCGCTGCTTCAGCTCACCGGCGGGGATCACCAGGCGCTTGCCCGGAAACTGCGCCGAGAGCCGTTCGCGCCGCGCGGCGGCGTACGGCGCCTGCTCGCGGGCCGGCGGGGCGGTGTCGGGCCGCGATGCCCAGCCGGTCGAGATCGTGTCGAGGAAGCCCTGCGGGAACGGCTGCTTGCGGTTCTGCGTCGAATCGGGTGCCGTCTCGGTGGCGGTGCTGGTGTCGCCTGTGGTGCTCATCCCTCCAGTCTCGCACGCGCGGCTGAGCACAGCCCCCGCGGTCAGCCGGCGGGATCGAGCTGCACGACGACCGGGCGGTGGTCGCTGCCGCTGCCGTCGAGTGAGGTGAGGACGACCGAGCCGACGGGCACCCATTCGTCGGTGGCCATGACGTGGTCGATCGGCGCGCCCAGCAGCGCGGGGACATCGGACGGCCAGGTGCCGATGCCACCGGATCCCGTCGCCGCCGCGGCGTCGTGGCAGCGTCCCATGACGCCGCCGTCGGTGCCGAGGGAGGCCATGTGGTCGAGCGTGGCGTTGAAGTCGCCGGCCATGATGACGTTGTCGGCGGCGCACTGGTCGGCGATCCAGCGCAGGTCCTCGGTCCAGCGGGTGATGTACGACTGGCGAGGTGCCACCGCGTGCGCGGCCACGATGATCGGGCCGTCGCCGTCCACCGGCATGGCGACGACCGAGGGCACCGTGGAGGTGTTGGTGGTCCCGTCCGATGTCGAGTCGACCACTGCGTAGTCGCCCAGGCTGGGGGAGATGAGCACGGTCGTGGACCCCGAGTCCCACTCGTTCGCGGAGTACTTCTTGTTGTAGGCCCACATGCGATGTCCGAGCTTGCGCATGCTGACGGCGACCTGCTCACCGGTCTCGATGGTCGTCTCGGGCAGCGTGACGATGTCGGCCTCCATCGCGACCGCGGTGCGCGCGATGGTCTCCGGGTCCGTCGCGGCTCCCGCGGTGTTCCAGGTCATGACCCGCAGGCTGCCGTCGGTCTTCGCGGGCAGGGCGTCGCCGGAGATGCCGCGCGTGTAGACGATCGCCGCATTCGCGACGCCTGCCAGCAGCGCGATGAGGGCGATGGATGCCGCAAACGCCCGCAGCGGCCGGATCAGCATGATCAGCAGCATGAGGACGAGGAGCGCCGCGAAGCCGAGCACGACGATGCCGCGGAATGCCACGGCCTGCGCGATCGGCCACTCGCGCTCGAGGTGGAAGAACTGCGGCCAGGTCAGGATCGCGGCACCGATCACGCACAGCACCGTCACCAGGATCCCGAGAAGGCGAAGCACGTTGCGACTCTAAGCCAGGTGGCTGTGAGATCGGCGGATGGGCGCTCGCGCTACTCTCGGAGGATGGGCGCCCACCGGTTCCGAGGTCCGAGCGACCTGCACCTGCACTCCGCGCAGTCCGACGGCACGCAGTCGCCCGCCGACGTGATGCGCGCCGCGCACGACCACGGGGTGCGGACGGCGGCGCTGACCGACCACGACACGACGGCGGGGTGGGTGGATGCCGCGGCTGCGGCCGTCTCGCTGCAGATGACGCTGCTCCCCGGCATGGAGATGTCGACGCGCCATCGCGGCCGGAGCGTGCATCTGCTCGCGTACCTGTTCGATCCCGACGACGCGGCCCTTCGTGCCGAGATCGAGCACATCCGGTCATCCCGTCGTGATCGCGCGCGCACGATGACCGAGCGCATCGGGCGCGATTACAGCCTGACCTGGGCGGACGTGCTCGCACAGACGGGTGATGAGACGACGATCGGGCGTCCGCACATCGCGGATGCCCTGATCGCCAAGGAGCACGTGCGCGATCGCACGGAGGCGTTCGCCGGCATCCTCGATCCCCGCGGCGACTACTACGTCGCGCTGTACTCTCCCGATCCGGTGACGGCCGTGCGGCTGGTGGTGGCGGCCGGCGGGGTGCCGATCATCGCCCACCCGGCCAGTCGCGGGGGAGTGCCCACCGACGACGTGCTCCTCGCGATGCTGGACGCCGGGCTGGCGGGCTTCGAGCTCGACCACCGCGAGAACCGCGCGGAGGGGGTGCGCCGCCTCGCGCGTCTGGTCGTCGAGCACGATCTCATCGTCACGGGGTCGAGCGACTACCACGGTTCGGGCAAGCCCAACCTGCCGGGGGAGCACACCACGAGCGACGAGATGGTGCAGCGCATCATCGACGCGGCACGCGGGACCGAACCCGTCTACGGCTGACCGCGGGACGGCTGATGCCCGCCCCGCGGACGGGACGGGCATCGGCGTCGGAGACGCGTGCGGTCAGGCGCCGGGGGTCGGCGAGCCGGCGCCCGAACGGCGGCGGCGACGCCGACGACGGGCCGCCGCGGGCTTGCCGTCGTGGTGCTCCTTGCCGGCGCCGTCGTGCGTGCCGGCGCCCTCGGCGGAGGCATCACCCTCGGAGGGAGTCGAGACGACGGCCTCGTCGGTGCCCTCGGCGAACGTGGCGCCGACGGTGTCCTGCTCACCGGCACGACGGCGCCGGCGGCGGCGCTTCGTCCCGCCGTCGCCCTCGGCCGCGGCATCCACCGCCCGAGCGGGCGTCTTCTGCGTCTTCACCGACTGGGTGCGGGGAGCCGTCGCGATGCGGCCCTTCGTGCCCTCGGGGATGTCGAGCTCGGCGTACAGGTGCGGGCTCGACGAGTAGGTCTCCACCGGGTCGGGCTGCCCGAAGTCGAGCGCGCGGTTGATGAGGGCCCACTTGTGCAGGTCCTCCCAGTCGACGAACGTCACCGCAATGCCGGTCTTGCCGGCGCGGCCGGTGCGCCCGGCGCGGTGCAGGTAGGTCTTCTCGTCGTCGGGGATCGTGTGGTTGATCACGTGGGTCACGTCGTCGACGTCGATGCCGCGCGCGGCGACGTCGGTCGCGATGAGGACGTCCTTCTTGCCGGCCTTGAACGCGGCCATCGAGCGCTCACGGGCCTCCTGGCTCATGTCGCCGTGCACGGCGCCCGCGTTGAAGCCGCGGTCGTTCAGCTCGTCGACGAGCTTCTGCGCCGCCCGCTTGGTGCGCGTGAAGATCACGGTCTTGCCGCGTCCCTCGGCCTGCAGGATGCGGGAGATCACCTCGTCCTTGTCGAGCGAATGGGCGCGGTAGACGAGGTGGCGGATGTTCGCCTGCGCGATGCCCTCGTCGGGGTCGGACGCGCGGATGTGGATCGGGTTCGTCATGAACCGGCGCGCGAGCGCCACGATCGGGCCGGGCATGGTCGCCGAGAACAGCTGCGTGTGCCGGATCGCCGGCACCTTCTGGAAGATCTTCTCGATGTCGGGGAGGAACCCGAGGTCGAGCATCTTGTCGGCCTCATCGAGGACGACCTCGTGGGCGTTCGACAGGTCGAGCAGGCGCTGACCGGCGAGGTCGATCAGACGCCCGGGCGTGCCGACGACGATCTGCGCGCCCGCGCGGAGCTGCTCGATCTGGCCCTCGTACGCCTTGCCGCCGTAGATGGCGACGACGCTCGTCGAACGGTTCGAGGTGAGCATGTCGATGTCTTCGTAGACCTGCACGGCCAGTTCGCGGGTCGGGACCACGATGAGCGCCTTGACGCCGGGCTCGGGGTCGAGGCCGAGACGCTGGACCACGGGGATGCCGAAGCCGAACGTCTTGCCGGTGCCGGTCTTGGCCTGTCCGATGATGTCCTGCCCCGGCAGGCTCAGGGGAATGGTCTGCTCCTGGATGGGGAAGGCGTCGATGATGCCGCGGGCCGAGAGGGCCTCGACGATGTCCTGATCGACGCCGAGGTCGGCGAATGTCGTCACGATGTGTATGCCTGTCTGATGTCAGGGCGGTGCGGAACCGCCACGCGAAGAGGTCCACGCCCTTTCGTCGTCAGCCAGGCGCGGGGTCCCGATCCGTCGCCGGGACGCGCACAAGTCTACCCGGGCGGGTCCGTGCCCTCCCCGGACGCGCCGACGCGGGCCGGGGCCGTAGGCTGTATCGCGTGTTCGGGTGGTTCAAGAGACGGCGGCCTGCGGGCCGTGTTCTGCGGCTGCGCTCGCGCGATGAGCTGGGTGAGGGCATCCGCGTCGCGTTCGAGACGCTCGCGCCCGACGCCGACACGTTCCTCGGTCAGGCGGCGTACCTGCAGCTGGGGTTCTTCGAGACGCTCAGCGAGCTGATCGCGACCACGCCCGACCTCGCCCACAAGGAGGCCCTGTCGAAGGCCGCCGGGGCGGCGCTGACCAAGCACCGTGCGATCGTCGCCCTGATCCGCGAGCGCGAGGGCGACCCCACCGCCCTCATGCTGCCGTTCCGCGAGCAGCTGGATGCGTTCCGTGCCGCCACCCACGGCGTGCGCCGCCACGAGACGATGCTCTCGGTGCACATCACCGCCGGAATGCTCGACGACTTCTACGACGCGCTCTCACACAGCTACGGCGAGACCGGCGCCCGCGTGGCGCGGATCCTGCAGACGGATGACGACAGGCAGGCGATCGTCGACCTGGTGGCCGAGGCCGCCGCCGCCGATGACGAGCTGCGTTCGCTTCTGGCGATGTGGGGGCGACGCCTGGTGGGCGACACGATCCTCATCGCGCGCAGCGCGCTGCGGGAGCGGATGCTGGATGCCGCCGCCACCGAGCAGGTCGAGCCGGTGTTCACCGAGCTGCTCGCCGCGCACGCGCGCCGCATGCAGGCGATGGGCTTCACCGCCTGACGGCGGGTCAGGCGATGCCGAGCTGCTCGCGCCGGCGCTGATCGTGCACGGCGCGGAGCTTCGCGAGCACGGGAAGCAGCACGTACACCACGACGATCGGCGCGCCGAGCGACGCGATCCACAGCCACGGGTTCGACGACGACAGGCCGGCCCAGGTGAGCAATGCCCACAGGCCGCTGCCGACGACCGCTCCCACCATCGGACCGATCGCCGCGCCGCGGGAGTCGCGCGCGCCGACCGTGAAGTGCGCGAGAGCGCCCACCGCACCGCCGAAGATGAGCGCGAGGACGATCTGCATCAGGCGACGAACCCGACCTTGCGGACGTCCTCGGTGCCCAGTTCGACGTAGGCGATGCCTGCGGTGGGAACGATGTACGAGTTGCCCTTGGCGTCGGTGAGGGTGACCTGCGTGGCGCCGGAGTCCAGCGCCTGCGTGATCGCGGTGCGCACGGCGTCGGCCGTGTCGTCGGTCTCGAAGTTCAGCTCACGTCCGGTGTTCACGATGCCGATGCGGATCTCCACGGATCACTGCCTTTCCATGCCGTGCGGGTACGTCTCGACTCTACGGCAGGTTCGGCGGGCCCGCCGGTGCCCGGCGCACGCTGTGGGCGAACGGGTGAGCGCCGGGTGTCGGCGGCGCGCGCTAGCGTGGCAGGACGATGGAGAGCACCGCCCGAACGCCGCAGCCCGCGGCATCCACCCCCGTCCTCGACGCCGCACAGCGCGCTGTGCTCGCGATCGCCCCCGATGCGTCGGGCACCGTCGTCGGCGCGCCCGGCACCGGCAAGACGACGACGCTCGTCGCGCGCGTCGAGGCGCTGGCGCGTGCGGGGACCTCGCCGGACGACATCGCGGTGCTCACCCCCACCCGACCGAGCGCGACATCGATGCGCGACCGGTTGGGGCTGGCCGTCGGGCGGGCCACGTCCGGTGCGCTCGCGCACTCGGTCGCGTCGTTCGCGTTCCGCGTCGTGCGGGCGGCCGAGGTCCACGCCGGCAACGAGCCGCCGCGTCTTCTCACGGGCGGCGATGAGGACCAGATGATCCAGGACCTGCTCGACGGCGACGCCCACGACGAGGCCGCGGGCCGTCTCCGGTGGCCGGCGTGGCTGTCGGCCGATGTGCGCGCGACGAAAGGGTTCCGCAGCGAGGTGCGCGCGTTCCTCGCGGAGTGCACGACGCTCGGGATCGAACCCGACCGGCTGCGTGCCCTCGGCGACAGGTTCGACATCGAGACCTGGCGGGCGGCGTCGTCGTTCTTCGCCGAGTACCTGCAGGTCCGTGCCGACATGCGCGGAGCGCATCGCGACGCGGCCGGGCTCGTGCGCGAGGCGGTCGGTCTGGTGCGCATGGGCGCGGGCGACGCGGTGCTGCCGGCGGCGATCCTCGTCGACGACGCGCAGGAGCTCACCCTGGGCGGTGTGGAGCTGCTCGAGGCTTGTCGGGCTCGCGGCGTGTCGGTGCTCGCGTTCGGCGACCCCGACGTCGGCACCGGGGCGTTCCGCGGCGCCACGCCCGAGAACTTCGCACACCTGCAGGCGGCGCTCGGGCCCGTGCACGTGCTCGACGAGCCCCACCGTTCGACGACGTTCCAGACGGACATCGCCCGCACGGTGGTCACGCACATCGGCACGGCGGCCGGCGCCGCCCACCGCCGTGCTCCGGTCGGTGCCGTCGATGACGGCTCGGTCCAGGCGATGCTGCTGCGCTCCGTCGGCGAGGAGTACGACGTGATCGCACGGACGCTGCGCGAACGCCATGTGCGTGACGGCGTCGCGTGGTCGTCGTGTGCGGTGATCGCCCATGACACGCGGCAGGTCGCCGCGCTCGAGGCCGAGCTGGCGGCACGAGAGGTCCCGTCCCGCGCTGCCGGCCCGGGGCAGGCGCTGGGCTCGCTGCGTCCCGTGCAGGACCTGCTGCGCGTCGTGGAGCTCGCCGCGACCGATGACGGGGAGTGGACGGTGGATGCCGTCTCCGACGCCCTGCTGGGCGCCGCCGGCGGCCTCGATCCGGTGCAGCTGCGTCGTCTGCGGACGGCGCTGCGGCACGAAGAGCTGCGCGCGGGCGGGGAGCGCGGCGGACGCGAGCTGCTGCTGTCGGCGGTGCATCACCCGCTCGAGTTAGACCTCGTCGACATGCGCGAAGCGCGACAGGCCGGGCGTCTCGCGCGCACCGTGGCGCGCGTGCGCACGCAGCTCGCAGAGGCGGCGACGGCGCACGAGCTGCTGTGGACGGTGTGGGAGGGCGCAGGGCTCGAGCGCTCCTGGGGACGCACCGCACGCGGCAACGGACCGGTCGCAGAGCAGGCGGGCCGCGATCTCGACGCCGTCGTCGCCCTCTTCCAGGCTGCGAAGCGCTTCGGAGAGCGGGGGGATGCTGCGGCCGAGAACCCGATGACGTTCGTCCGCGGCATCCTCGACAGCGACGTCGCCGAGGACCGTCTCGAGGCGACCGGGGCGGCGGACTCGGTCGCGATCCTGACTCCGGCGGCCGCGCTCGGCGTCGAGTACGACACCGTGGTGGTGGCCGGCGTGCAGGACGGCGTGTGGCCCAACACCCGGCTGCGCGGAAGCCTGCTCGACACCTGGCGTCTCGCCGACGCGGTGCGCCGCGCGCCGGAGGACGGCGGTGCGCCCGACGTTCTGGACCGGCGACGCCTGGCGATGCACGATGAGCTGCGCCTGTTCGCACGCGCGTTGACCCGGGCGCGCACGCGCCTGGTCGTCACCGCGGTGGACGACGACGACACCGGCCCGAGTGTGTTCTTCGAGCTGCTGCCCGCGCCGATCCCGCCCGGGCACCTCGCCGATCACCCGATGTCGCTGCGCGGACTCGTCGCGCGCCACCGCCGCACGCTCACCGAGCCGCGCTCCACGCGCCACGCGCCGCGACGTGCCCACGCGGCCGGGCAGCTCGCCCTGCTGGCCGCGGCCGGTGTGCCCGGTGCGGATCCCGCACAGTGGTACGGCATGGTCGAGACCAGCTCGACCGCGCCGCTGCGAGACCTGCAGCTCGAGGACGTCCGGGTGTCACCCTCCCGGCTGGCCGCGCTGGAGACCTGCCAACTCGACTGGGTGATCGCCGATCTCGGCGGCGATGCAGGCGGGATGACGGCGGGCCTGGGCACCATCATCCACGCTGCGCTCGAACACGCCGACGGGGCCGACGAACAGCGCCTCTGGGAGCTCGTCGAGCAGCGGTGGGGCGAGCTCGACTTCGAGGCGCCGTGGCTCGACCGGGCGACCCGCCAGCAGGCCCGTGACATGGTGCACCGCCTCGCCCTCTACCTGCGCCGGTTCGACGAGTCGGGAGGGCGCCTGCTCGATGCGGAACCGCACTTCGAAGTGCCCATCGAGATCGACGCCGCTGCGCCACACGGCGCGGTGCTCAGCGGGTACATCGACCGGGTCGAGCTCGATGGCTCCGGCCGGGTCGTGATCGTCGACCTGAAGACGGGGAAGAGAGAGCCGACGAAGGACGAGAAGGTCATCGACAATCCACAGCTCGCCGCGTATCAGCTCGCGTTCGAGGCAGGGGTGATCACCGGCACCGAGGGGCATCCGTCGGGTGGGGCCAAGCTGCTCGTGCTCCGGCCGGCGGCCAAGGGCGCCGACTATGCCGAGCCCACGCAGCCTCCGTTCGACGACGAGCGCCGGCTGGCATTCGAGGAGCGCATCCACTCCGCGGTCGACGTGATGCGCGCGACGCACTTCGACGCGCCGGTCGAGGAGCACTGCCGCGCCGACCACAGTTTCGGGCTGTGCAGCATCCACACGATCCCGGCGGTGAGTGCGTCGTGACCGGTGCCGTCCTCTCGCCGCAGGTCATCGCGGCGGCACTCGGCCAGTTCCCGCCCACCGCAGAGCAGGCGGAGGTCATCGCCTCTCCGCTCCTGCCGGCACTGGTGGTGGCGGGTGCCGGCAGCGGCAAGACCGAGACGATGGCGGCACGGGTGGTGTGGCTGGTCGCGAACCGCGTCGTGCGTCGCGATCAGGTGCTCGGACTCACCTTCACCCGCAAGGCGGCCGGTGAGCTGGCCGAGCGCATCCAGCGGCGGCTCGCGCGGCTCGCCGAGTTCGAGCAGCGCGGGCTGCTGGAGCACCTTCCGGCGCTGTACGACGCGGGTGAGCTCGCCGTGTTCGCGGAGTCGTCGTCGGACGGCGCCCGTCACGCGCAGATGGCGCGGCTCGCCGAGAAGGTCGGCGCGACTCCGGCGCCCGAGGGTGGCGAGAGCCTGCTGCACCGGCCCACCGTGGCGACCTACAACAGCTTCGCCGACGGCATCGTGCGTGAGAACGCGGTCCGCATCGGGCGCGACCCGGAGGCCGCGGTGATGAGCGAGTCGGCCGCCTGGCTGCGGATGAGGCGCGTCGTGCTGGGCAGCGACGACGAACGGCTCGAAGGCATTGACCGGGCCGTCCGCACGATCATCGATGCGGCGCTGCGGATCGCGCGCGACGGCGTCGACAACCTTGTCGACCTCGATCGCCTGGCGGCGTTCCCGGCCGAGTTCCGGCGCCTGATCGACCTGCCGTCCGAGAACAAGCGGACGGTCGTCCTCGCCGACGTGCGCACGGTGTGCACGAACGTCGACGCGCTGGAGGTGCTGGTCGGGCTGGCGCGCGAATACACGGTCCAGAAGCAGCGGGCCGGGGTCATCGACTTCTCGGATCAGGTGGCCGGCGCCCTGCAGGTGATCGAATCGCATCCGTCGGTGGCCGCCGAACTGCGCGATCGCTATCGCGTGGTGCTCCTTGACGAATACCAGGACACCTCGGTCGCCCAGACCACGCTGCTGGCGGGCCTGTTCGCCGGCACCACGGTGATGGCGGTGGGCGACCCCCACCAGGCGATCTACGGGTGGCGCGGGGCGAGCGCCGGCAATCTCGGCGACTTCGCGGCGGCCTTCGCCCCCGGCCTGGAGTGCGGTCGGTATTCGCTCATGACCAGCTGGCGCAACAGCGCCGACGTGCTCACGGCGGCATCCGCCGTCCTCGCCCCGCTGGCGGCGTCGAGCCCGGTCGAGGTGGGCGCGCTGCGGCCGCGGCCCGGCGCGCCGTCCGGCCGGGTCGAGATCGCGGTCGCCGACGACGTGGACGCCGAGGCGGCACGGGTTGCGGAGTGGTTCGAGGCCGTGCGAGCCGAGCGCGCGGGGGAAGGGCTGACGACCACCGGCGCCGTGCTGCTGCGCAGCAAGAAGCACATGGAGCGCTTCGCGGACGCGCTCGGCGCCCGCGGCATCCCGCACCGCATCCTGGGTCTCGGCGGCCTGCTGACCACGCCCGAGGTGGTCGACGTCGTCAGCACGTTGCGGGTCATCAGCGATCCCCGCGCCGGCTCGGCGCTGATCCGGCTGCTGTCGGGGCCGCGCTGGGCGATCGGCCTGGCGGATCTGCGCGCGCTCGCTCAGCTCGCGCGCCGGATCACCGAGCACGACGCGGCACTGCAACGGCTCACTCCCGAGGTCGTCGCCCGGGTGCGGGCATCGTCGGGGGACGACCAGGGGTCGCTCATCGACGCGCTGGACTTCGTGCTGCGCGTGCCCGACGACCACGGCTGGCTGGCGGCGTTCACGCCGGCGGCGCGTGAGCGGCTCCGTGAGGCGGCCGGCGTGTTCGCGGGCCTGCGGCGAGCGGCGGGCGCGCCGATCGCCGAGCTGGTGCGGCTCATCGAGCTCGAGCTGCGTCTCGACGTCGAGCTGGCCGCGAACGAGACGCGGGGGCCGGCGCGCATCGCGTCCGCCCAGCTGCGCGCGTTCGTCGACGAGGTCCAGTCGTTCCTGGCCGCAGACGAGACGGGATCGCTTCCGGCCCTGCTCGCGTGGCTGGATCACGCCGAAGAGCTCGATGAGTTCGCGCCGCGCACCGAGCCGCCGGAGGACGACGTCGTCCAACTGCTGACGATCCACGGCTCGAAGGGGCTGGAGTGGGACGCGGTCGCGGTCGTGCGCCTGGTGAAGGACGAGCTCCCCACAGGGTCGCGGGACACCACGGGCTGGTTGGGCTTCGGCGTCCTGCCGTACGACTTCCGGGGTGATGTCGCCTGGCTGCCGCAGCTCGCGTGGCGCGACGCGGAGACGCAGCAGGACATGGGTCGGGCCATCAAGGCCTTCAAGGACGACAACCGTCGTCGGCAGGTCGACGAGGACCGTCGCCTCGCGTATGTCGCGGTCACCCGCGCGCGCGACCACCTGCTGTTGACGGGGTCTCCCTGGGGCGGGCAGACGTCACCCCGTGGACACAGCCCGTTCCTCGTGGAGATCGCCGATGCGCTCGGTGTGTCGCTGCCCGACGGCGAGCCGGGCGAGAACCCGTTCGAAGGGCGTCGCCGTCTGCTGCAGTGGCCCATGGACCCGCTCGGCGAGCGTCGCGAGCGCGTCGAAGACGCGGCGGCCGCCGTGCGCGTCGCGCAGCGCGCGACGCCGCAGATCGCGGACGACGAGCTCGCCCTGCTCCTGGCCGAGAGGGCGTCGCGCGCACAGGGCGGGGGAGGCGTCGCCCCCGTGCGCATCCCCGCGTCGCGGTACAAGGACTTCGTCGCCGACTACGCCGGCACCGTCGCCGCACTCGGCCGGCCCATGCCCGAGCGCCCCTACCGGCAGACACGGCTGGGCACGCTGTTCCACGCGTGGGTGGAGAAGCGCTCCGGGCTCGTCGGCGTGTCGGGGTCTCTGGACGATGCGCTGTGGGAGAAGGAAGAGGATGCCGCAGCCGATGCCGACACCGCGGTGCTGCGTTCGCTGCAGAGCGCGTTCGAGCGCTCGGAGTGGGCGCAGCTGCAGCCGATCGAGGTGGAGACGGAGATCGACTTCCCCTTCGACGACCTCGACGGCACACCGCACCTCGCGATCTGCAAGCTCGACGCGGTCTACCGGCGCGGGGACCGGTACGAGATCGTCGACTGGAAGACCGGCGCGCCGCCGCGCGATGACGCCGAGCGGCAGGCACGACTTCTGCAGCTCGAGCTGTACCGGCGCGCGTACCACGCCAAGCACGGCATTCCGCTCGACCGGATCGACGTCACGCTGTTCTATGTGGCGCACGACGTGGTCGTGCGCGGCTGATCAGGACGACGCCCAGCGCCGCAGCGCGGCGTCGGCCGCGGCATCCGTCTCGTTCTCCGCCTCATCGCGCTGCGCGGCCCAGTCGTCCATCTGCAGCGGAGCGGTCGCGTTCGGGTCCTCATCGTCGGGTGACGTCCGCTCGGCCGGGAGGTCCTCGGTGAAGAACGAGGTCTCATCGAGGTCGTACGCGTCGGTCTGCATGGACGTGTCGACGGCCGTGGACGTGCCCGGCACCTGCCCGATGAGTGCGATCGCGTCATCGACATCGAGGCCGTCCTCGGCGAGCAGATCGTCCTCGACGACGCTGTCGGCGAGCGAGGTCAGCAGTGCGACCGCGTCATCGAGGATCTCGTCGTCGCCGGAGTCCCGACCATGGACGAGCCACTTCGCGAACTCAAGCTCCGCATACAGCCGCGCACGGGTGCGCAGCGCCGCGTCGGGCGTGCGCACGCTCGCGGTGACGTACGCGGCGAGCACGTCGTCGGCCGCGTCCGGTGCCGACGACAGCCAGCGCAGGTCGACGGCCGGATCGCCGATGCCCAGTCCCTGCCAGGCCAGCAGACCGGTCACCGTGGGCACGCCGTCGCGGTCTTCGACGAGGAAGGCGTCCGCACTCGCGCCGCCGAGGGTGAGCGTCGACTCGAATCGCCACAGGCGCTCCTCGGCCAGAGCGCGACTCCAGCGCGACAGCAGTGAGACGGGCACCCGGTGGACGGTGGCGACGCGGTCGAGCAGCCGTGACACGTCGTCGCGCACCTGAGAGGCGCCCAGCTGGGGGAGCGCCGCGCCGCGGGCCACCGACTCGGGGAGCGCGTGGACGGCGGCGAGGGCGGCGCCGATGGAGGTGGCGGCGCCCCGTCCGGCCGGCAGATGGGCCGGCTCGACACGGTAGCCGTCGAGGTGGTCGACGACGATCGCCGTCCACCCGCCCTGGGCCGCGCGCCCGCGCAGGCGGGGCGCACGGAACGGCAGAAGGCTGCGCACACCGTCGGTGAGCGCCGCCAGCGCACGCGCCTCGGCGCCGAGCTCGGCCGAGGTCTCGGCGTCGGTGGCCGCGCGCACGACGACGCGGTCGCCGTCGGCGAGGGTGGCCACCGCCGAGTCGAAGCGTCCCGCAGCGTTCTCGGTGAGGATGCGCACGTCGACGACGCCGGCCTCCCGCAGGGCTGAAGTCACTGTCGCCGCTAGAGTGAGAGGTGAGCGTGCCATGCCCCCCAGGGTAGGTCGGGCAGGGCGACCGGGCGCGTCGCCACGCCCGGCACGGAGGTATCGATGAACGCACAGCACCGCGCCGCCCCAAAGGACGGAATGCGCGTCCGATTCGACCGCAGCGCCGTCGAACGGGTCCGCCCGGGCCTCGTGGACGAGCTGCGCAGGGATCCCGCGACTCGTGTGCTCGTCGTGCGCGGCGATACCGCGCAGGTCACCGACGGACCGCTGACCGAGCTGCGCATGGTCGGAGCCGACGAGGCGCCGGATGATGCGGAATGGGCGTTCCTCGGTCGTGCCGGCGACGGCGGAGCCGTGCTTCTGGCGCGCGCCGGCAGTCCGGATCAGCCGGAGCCCGGCTGGGCGTCACTGCGCGCCGTCGCGGGTGATCTCGGCGCCGCCGACGGCGATCTCCTGTCCACCGCCGTGAGTCTCGGCCGCTGGCTGCGCGACAGTGCGTTCTGCGCGCGGTGCGGGCAGCCGTGCACCCTCGAGAACGCCGGCTGGTCGCGCCGATGCACGGGATGCGGCACCGAGCACTTCCCGCGCACCGACCCGGCCGTGATCGTCGCCGTGACCAGCGACGCCGACCCGGAGCGGCTGCTGCTGGGGTCGAATGCGCTGTGGGGCGCGAACCGCTACTCGTGCTTCGCCGGTTTCGTCGAGGCCGGCGAATCGGCCGAGGCCGCCGTGGAGCGCGAGCTGTTCGAAGAAGCGGGGGTGCGCGTCCGCGACGTGCGGTATCGGCGGTCGCAGCCGTGGCCCTATCCGCGCTCGCTCATGCTCGGCTTCCGCGCCCGCGCGGTCGATGACGACGAGGCACGGGCCGACGGGGAGGAGATCGCGGCACTGAGGTGGTTCACCCGTGCCGAGATCGGCGAAGCGCTGGTGCGCGGCGACTGGACCACCGGCGGCGACGGCCTGCTGCTGCCGGGCCGGGCCTCGATCGCGCACGGCCTGATCGCCGAGTGGTACGCGGAGACCGCGTGAACGCGCGGGCTCTCGAGGGACTCGATGAACAGCAGCGCGAGGCGGCATCCGCGCTGCGCGGGCCGGTGTGCGTTCTCGCCGGCGCGGGCACCGGCAAGACGCGGGTGATCATCCACCGCATCGCGCACGGTGTGGACACGGGTGCATACACGCCGAACCGTGTCATGGCGGTCACGTTCACGTCCAAGGCCGCCGGCGAGATGCGGGGCCGTCTGCGCGCCCTGGGCGTCGGCGGCGTCGCCGCACGGACCTTCCACGCGGCGGCGCTCTCGCAGCTGAACTACTTCTGGCCGACCGTGGCCGGTGACAGCGCTCCGGCGATCGCCGACAACAAGGTGCGCCTGCTCGCGCATGCCGCCGACGGGATCGGCATGGAGCTCGACACTCCGACGCTGCGTGACGTCGCCGCGCAGATCGAGTGGCGCAAGGTGACCATGCGGTCGATCGACGCATATGCTGCGGCCCGTCCCGACGGCGTCGGTCGTCTCAGCGTCGAGCGCGTCGTGGATCTGCAGCGCGCGTACGAGAAGCTCAAGGACGAGCGACGACAGCTCGACTTCGAGGACGTGCTGCTGGCCTGTGCGGGGATGATCGAGGCGGAACCCCGCGTCGCCGCGGCTGTTCGCGAGCAGTACCGGCATTTCACGGTGGACGAGTATCAGGACGTCTCGCCGCTCCAGCAGCACCTGCTGCAGCTCTGGCTGGGCGAACGCCGCGACATCTGCGTCGTGGGCGACGCCAGTCAGACCATCTACTCCTTCGCCGGCGCCGACGCGTCTCACCTGCTGGAGTTCGGCACGCGGTACCCCGAGGCCCGGATCGTGCGGCTCGAGACGAGCTATCGCAGCGAGGCGCCGATCCTCGACGTGGCGAATGAGCTGATGCGCGGCAGACCGGGTGCGCTCCGGCTGACGCCGGTTCGGGATGCCGCAGCCGCCGTCGTACCGCGGCTGTGCGCCTATGACGACGATGTGGCGGAGGCACGCGGCGTCGCCGCGGCCGTGGCGGGCCAGCTGCGGGACGGCGTCGATCCGCAGGCCATCGCGGTGCTGTACCGGTCGCACGCGCAGTCGGCGGAACTCCTGCGGGCCCTCGCCGATGTGCAGGTGCCCACCACGGTCCTCGGGGGACGTCGGTTCTTCGACATGCCCGAGGTGCGGCAGGCCGTGCTGGCGCTGCGCGGCGCGTCCGTCGCGCCGCTGAACGGCGGGTTCGTGGAGACCGTCCGCGACGTGCTGCGCTCGCTCGGCCTCACCGACGACCCGCCGCCAGCTGGGGGTGCGCTGCGCGATTCGTGGGAGGCGCGGCGGGCGATCCTTCGGCTCGCGGAGGAGGCTCCCGAGGGCACAAGCCTGCGCGCGTTCACGGACGACCTGATGGCACGGGCCAAGGACCAGCATGAACCCACCCTCCGGACGGTGACCCTCGCGACGCTGCACGCCGCGAAGGGCCTGGAGTGGGACCACGTGCACCTCGTCGGCCTGAGCGAGGGTCTGCTGCCCATCTCGTACGCGACCACTTTCGAGCAGGTGGACGAGGAGCGCCGGCTCGCCTATGTCGGCGTCACGCGCGCAGCCCGGACGCTGTCGCTGTCGTGGTCGCGAGGGAGTCAGGGGCGGATGACCCGGGCGCCCTCCCGCTTCCTGCAGGAGATCGGCAACCGCACTCTGCGTGCGGTCGATGGGTCCGCCACCTCCGGCGCATCGACTGCGCGTCGAGGGTCACCGACCATGTCGCGTCCCCCCGCCCGGAGACGTCGCTGATCAGCCGCGCGGCGACCAGGCCGGCCTCCACCGCCATCCCCGGGACGAGTGCCGGCGACGGCAGGCCGAGGAGCTGACCGGCCAGGGCGGGCCAGGCGGGATCGGCCTCGCACCTGTCCGCTTCGAGGCAGAGCAGGCACGCGGTCAGGCCCGGCCGCACGAGCGGGCCCACGGTGATGCGGCGGCCGTGCAGGACGATGGGCAGGTGCGGAGCATCCGTCTGCATCAGCGGTCGCACGGCAGCCGGGTCGATCACATGACCCGCCACGAGCACGGCGACGGCATCTGCCGCCGGCTCGCCCAGGATCTCCAGACCCGCTTCACGAAGACCGTCGGCGATCGCATGCGCCGCCGGGACCGATGTCGGGCCGATCGCGCGCACCGCGACCGGCGGCGCGGCGGCCCCGTGCGGGGGCTCGAGCGCGGGGGCGAGTGCGCTCACGAGCTCGTGTGCCCGTTCGACCGTGCCGCCCAGCGCGGTGGCGACGGGGTCGAGCGCCGAGTCGGGCAGTCCGCGCTCGAGCTCTTGGATCATCCGCTCCTGCCAGCGGTCCGGATGCTCCAGCACGGCGACCTTGTCGGGGCCGAACTGCAGGCAGTCCGGTGAGCGCCAGAGCGGGGGATGGGCGGGGTCGAGATGCAGCATCCCCCGATTGTGCGCCCGTCGCGACGCGCGCGAGCGACTATCCACAGGCGCACGGCGCAGGGTGTGCGGAACGTGCGCCTGTGGAGGAGCCGATGGTGCTCAGACCGGCTGCGGTCCGTGCGGCGGCTCGTCGTCCGAGGGGGACTCGTCCGAGCCCGGCTCATCGGCCGGCGGGACCTCGCCGCGCAGCAGCGCGTCGAGCGCCTCGTCCATCTCGTCCCGCACGGGCTGCTCGCCGCGCGCCCGGGCCTGCAGGCGGGCGATGAGCGACTGCGGATCGTCGATGTCGTCGGCGGTGGGCATGAGGTCGGGGTAATCCCACAGTGCGTCGCGGCCGGCCGGACCCACGGCATCCGTCACCGCACGCCACATGGCCGCGGCCTCGCGCATCCGACGCGGACGCAGCTCAAGCCCGACGAGCGAGCCCAACGCCTTCTCCGCCGGGCCGCCGACCGCACGGCGACGGCGGACGGCCTCGGCGATGCGCACCGCCAGCGGCAGCCGCGCGGTGGCATCGGCGGTGACGACCTCGACCCAGCCCTCGACGAGGGCGAGCAGGTTCTCGAGGCGGGTGAGGGCGGCCGTCTGCGCATCGGAGCGCTGCGGCAGCAGGGCTCCGCTGGAGAGCGCGTCGCGCAGTTCGTCGGGGTGCTCGGGATCGAACCGCGTCGCGAGCTCCTCGAGGGCGTCCATGTCCACGTGCACCCCGCGGGCGAAGTCGGTGACCTGGCTGATCATGTGCAGCCGCAGCCACTTCGCGTGCCGGAACAGGCGCGCGTGCGCAAGCTCGCGGGTGGCCAGATACAGCGCGAGCTGGTCTTCGGGCACCTCGAGATCGCGGCCGAAGTCCGCGAAGTTCTGCGGCAGGATCGCGGCCTGCCCCGCCGGCATCACCGGGATGCCGACATCGCCGCCGGAGACGACCTCCAGCGAGAGCCGCCCGATCACCTGGCCGAGCTGGGTGGCGAACAGGCTGCCGCCGATCGTGCGCATGACGCGTCCGGCGCCGGCGATGGCCTGCTGCATGTCTTCGGGCGCCTGCGAGCGCATCGCCTCGGTCAGCGCGTCGGCGATGCTCGTCGCCACGGGATCGGCGAGCTCCTGCCAGACGGGCATCGTCGCCTCGACCCAGCCCCCGCGGGTCAGCGCGTGCGGCGGCTCGGCGAGATCCGAGATCGTCGTCGCCTCGCCCAGCCACAGGGTCGCCAGGGAGAAGGCCTGGTCGAACTCTCCGCGCTGTCCGCTGGTGACGCCCAGGTCGCTCTGGTTGGCGATGTGCAGGGCCTGGCGCTGAGCGGCGTCCCATGAGATCCCGCCGCTGGGCGCGCTGCTGAACGCGGCCTGCAGCTGGCGCATGATGCTGTCCATCATGGCGGGGTCGACGCCCAGGGCGCGCAGCTGCTCGAGCTGCTCGGGCGTCGGCCCGTCCTGGCCGCCGAGCAGCCGGCGCAGCATCTCTTGGAAGTCGTCTTCCGGCTCGCGGTCGTCGTCTGCCACTTCAGCCGCCTTTCAGCAGGGTCTGGGGGTGTGGTTCTACGCTAGTCGCACGGATCACCTCGATCCCCGGCCCTGCGCGCGATGTCAGTACGCCGGTCGCGAACGAGAACGAAGGGGCGCCGGTGACGCTGTTCGACGAGAACGTCTCGGTGGTGCCGGCTCCGCGCCGGCGACGGAGGCGTGGAGCGGTCGTGGGCGTCTGGGCGCTCACCGTCGCCCTGGTGGTGCTGCTCATCCTCACGTTCCTGCCGACGGGGTTCGTGATCCAGCGCCCCGGACCCGTGTTCGACACGCTCGGCACGGCCCCCGATGCGAACGGCACGCAGGTGCCCCTGATCTCTGTGGACGGGGCGACGACCTACCCGACCTCGGGCACTCTGGACATGCTCACCGTGCAGGCGGTCGGAAACCGCGAGCGCACGCCGTCCTGGCTCGAACTGGCCACGGCGTGGTTCGACCCGTCGAAGGCGGTGCTGCCGATCGATGCGGTCTTCCCCGAGGGTGAGACGGCGGAGCAGGTCGAGCAGCAGTCCGCGGCGATGATGACCGACTCGCAGAAGGAGGCGACGGCTGCGGCACTGCTCCACCTGGGCTACGACGTCCCTTCGAAGCTCACCGTGTACAGCCTCACCGACGACTCGGCGGCCCAGGGCGTCCTGCAGAAGGACGACGTCATCCTCTCGGCGGACGGCACGAAGATCTCGGGCATCACGACGCTGCGCGACGTCATCGCGAAGGCCGAGGGCGCGCCGGTCACGCTGCGGATCCAGCGCGACGGCGCCGAGAAGACCGTGTCGGTCACCCCCAAGAAGTCGACGACCGACGGGAAGACCACCTGGCTCATCGGCGTCAGCCTGCTCACCGACTACGACTTCCCGATCGACGTCACGATTCAGCTCGACAACGTGGGCGGTCCTTCGGCGGGCATGATGTTCGCACTCGGGCTCATCGACACGCTCACCCCCGGCTACCTCAACGGCGGCAAGAACGTCGCCGGCACCGGCACCATCAACGCGGCCGGCGACGTCGGGGCGATCGGCGGGATCCGGCAGAAGCTCTATGGTGCGAAGGATGCCGGAGCCGCCTACTTCCTCGCGCCCAAGAGCAACTGCGACGAGGTCGTCGGCCATGTGCCGTCGGGCCTGCGGGTGTTCTCGGTGAGCACGCTGGACGATTCGTTGAAGGTCCTGAAGACGCTGCGCGACGGGGGAGACCTCGATGCGCTGCCCACATGCGGCGGATCCTGACCGTTTTCACCTGATACACACAGAGGCCCTCCTAGGATGAGGAGGTGACCTCGACACCGGCCCCCGCTGAAGCCACGCCTCGTCGTTCGCGCCGAGTCATCGCGATCTCACTCGTGATCATCGCCGCGCTGGTCGTGGCGTTCTTCGTGTTCGCGAACCTGTACACCGATTGGCTCTGGTACGACCAGCTCGGTTACGCGAACGTGCTGACCACGCAGTGGTTCGCGCGCGTGGGGATGTTCGCGATCGGCTTCCTCGGCATGGCGGTGCCGGTGTGGCTGTGCATCCAGCTCGCCTACCGCCTGCGCCCGGTCTATGCGCGGCTCAGCGCGCAGCTCGACCGGTACCAAGAGGTCGTCGAGCCGCTCCGGCGCCTCGCGATGTGGGGGATCCCGGTCTTCTTCGGCTTCTTCGCCGGGTTCGCGGCATCCACCCAGTGGGAGACCGTCGCGATGTGGCTGCACGGCGTGCACACGTCGGTGAGTGACGCGCAGTTCGGCCTCGACACGGGCTTCTACATGTTCGCGATGCCGTTCTACAGTGCGCTGCTCGGGTTCACCTCGGCCGTCGTGCTCATCTGCCTCCTCGTCTCGGCGGTCGTCGCGTACCTGTACGGCTCGGTGCGCATCGCCAACCGCGAGCTGCGCATCTCGCGCGCGGCCCGCATCCAGTTCGCTGTGCTCGCCGGCGTGTACCTGCTCCTGCAGGCGGCGAGCATCTGGCTCGACCGGTACAAGACGCTCGTCTCCGACAACGGCACCATCACCGGCCCCGGCTACACCGAGGTGCACGCGACGATCCCCGGGCAGATGATCCTCGCGATCATCGCGGCGCTCGTGGCGATCCTCTTCTTCGTGACCGCGGTCATCGGCCACTGGCGCTACCCGCTCATCGCGACGGGCCTGCTGATCGTCTCGGCGATCGTCGTGGGCATGGCCTACCCGTGGGTGGTCAACACGGTGCAGGTCAGGCCGAACGCGCTGACCCTGGAGAAGACGTACATCCAGCGGAACATGGACGCGACGAAGACCGCGTACGGGGTCGACGGCATGGACTCGACCGACTTCGCGGCCGAGACCGATGCCACGAAGGGGCAGCTGCGCGCCGACGCCGACACGACCGCGCAGATCCGCATCATGGACCCGGCGATCATCCCGCCGACCGTGCAGCAGCTCGAGCAGTACCGCTCCTACTACCAGTTCCAGGATCCGATGGACGTCGACCGCTACGACATCGACGGGACGAGTCAGGATGCCGTCGTGTCGGTGCGCGAGCTCAACCTGACCGCACTGGGCACGAACGTGAGCTGGCAGAACACCACCCAGATCTACACGCACGGGTACGGCATCGTGGTGGCCAAGGGCAACGCCCGCACGAGCGACGGCAAGCCGGTGTTCCTGGAGCGCGGCATCCCGTCGTCGGGCTTCCTGTCCGACAGCGACTACCAGCCGCGCGTGTACTTCGGCGAGCACTCGCCCGAGTACTCGATCGTGGGCGCACCGGAGGGGTCGAGTCCCATCGAGCTGGACTACCTGTCGGGCAGCGACACCGGCGGCGACGAGGTGAAGACCACGTTCGACGGCGACGGCGGCCCCAACATCGGCAGCTGGTTCAACAGGCTGGTCTACGCGCTGAAGTTCCAGTCGGAGCAGATCCTCTTCTCCGACAGCATCAACAGCAAGTCGCAGATCCTGTACGACCGTGACCCCGCGCTGCGCGTGCAGAAGGCGGCGCCGTACCTCACCCTGGACAGCGACCCCTACCCGAGCGTCGTCGACGGCCGGATCGTGTGGATCGTCGACGGCTACACGACAAGCGACAGCTACCCGTACTCGCACACCACGAGCTTCTCCCAGGCGATCGCCGACTCGTCGAATCCGACGCCCACCATCGCGATGGACGACGTCAACTACATCCGCAACTCCGTCAAGGCGACCGTGGACGCGTACGACGGCCACGTGACGCTGTATGCATGGGATGCCGACGACCCGGTGCTGAAGACGTGGGAGAACATCTACCCGACGACGGTCAAGCCGCTGTCGCAGATGAGCGGCGAGCTGATGAGCCACGTGCGCTACCCGACCGACCTCTTCAAAGTGCAGCGGTCGATCCTGAGCACGTACCACGTCGACGATGCGCAGTCGTTCTTCCGCGGCGACGACAAGTGGGTGACCCCGGACGACCCGCAGAACGGCGATTCGCTGCAGCCGCCGTACTACCTGACGATGAAGATGCCGGGACAGGACAGCCCGCAGTACTCGATGTTCACGAGCTTCATTCCGGCGTCCAATCAGGGCAGCGACTCGCGCAACGTGCTGATGGGCTACCTGGCCGTGGACTCGAACGCGGGCAGCACCGCGGGCAAGAAGTCGAGCGATTACGGCAAGCTCCGGATGCTGGAGATCAGTGCGTCCACGCCGGTCCCCGGTCCCGGTCAGGTGCAGAACAACTTCGACGCGCAGCCTGACGTGTCGCAGTACCTCAACGTGCTGAAGCTGGGCGACTCGCAGGTGCTCAAGGGCAACCTGCTGACCCTCCCGGTCGGCGGCGGCCTGCTGTATGTGCAGCCCGTCTACGTGCAGTCCGCCGGCGCGACCAAGCTGCCGACCCTCCAGAAGGTGCTCGTGGCGTTCGGTGACAAGGTCGCGTTCGAAGACACCCTCGCCGACGCGCTGGACAGCCTGTTCGGCGGTGACTCCGGCGCGACCACCGGTGACAGCGATGTGACGCCGACCCCGTCGCCGACACCCGGCGAGACCAGCGGCACCGACAACGGCGGCAGCGAGGGCGGCACGGGCGTCAACCCCGACACGTCGGTCGCGTTCCAGGCGGCGCTGCAGGAGGCCAAGCAGGCCCTGGCCGACCGCGAGGCGGCCATGAAGGCCGGCGACTGGACCAAGTACGGCGAGGCCGACACCCGGCTGACGAACGCGCTGAACACGCTGCTGCAGCTCTCCGGTCAGGAGTGACGATTCGTGCTCTGGCCCCGCGGCATGTTAGGCTATTGATGTGCCGCGGGGTGGAGCAGCTCGGTAGCTCGCTGGGCTCATAACCCAGAGGTCGTAGGTTCAAATCCTGCCCCCGCAACCAAATGACGAAGGCCCTCACGAAAGTGAGGGCCTTCGTTGTGCACAGCCTCGTTCTGCTGCTGATCCCATGAAGTGGCAGACTGGGGAAGTTCGTGTAATGACCGATGGGAAGAACATGACCGCAGAAGAACTCGACCTGAGCGGCGACTGGGACTTCGACCCCGCCCACACGCGCATCGGCTTCTCGGCGAAGCACGCGATGATCTCCACCGTCCGTGGCGCCTTCAACGACGTGGCGGGCACCCTGCACGTCGACTTCGACGAGCCGGAGAACTCGAGCGCCGAGGTGATCCTGCGCGTCGCCAGTGTCGACACGCGCAGCGCGCAGCGCGACGACCACCTGCGCAGCGCTGACTTCTTCGACGCCGAGACCTGGCCGGAGATCGTGTTCCGCAGCACCCGGATCGAAGAGGTCAGCGAGAACGCACTCGTCGTGTTCGGCGATCTGACCATCCGCGATGTCACGAAGCAGATCACGGTTCCGATCGAATTCACCGGATCGCACCGCGACGCCTTCGGTGCGCTGCGCGCGGGATTCGAGGGCACACGGCGCCTCGACCGTCGTGAGTACGGACTCGAGTGGAACATGCCGCTCGACGCCGGCGGGCTCCTCGTCTCGGAGAAGATCACGCTCGAGTTCGAGATCTCCGCGGTCAAGCGGGAGGGCGACGCCGCAGGCGATGCCACCGACGAGGCCGACGCAGAAGACGCTGACGACGACGCGTCCGACGACGAAGAGGTCGCCTGACCGAGGGCGGCTGACCGCCGTCTGACCGAGCGGCGGCGGCCGGAGGCCTATTCGTACTCCGATCGCCACCGCACCAGCGGCCGTGCACTCCACCGCGCGGTCGCGCTCGTGGCGACGACCTCGCCCACGACCAGGACGTGGGTCGCGGCATCCTGCGTGGCGACCACCCGGAGCTCGAACCAGGCGAGTGCACCGTCGATGACGACGGGCGCGCCGGCCTCACGTCGTGTGTGCGGGACCTGATCGAGCAGCCCCACGAGCGGGGCACCGGGTGCTCCGAGACGATCCGCGATGCCGCGCTGATCCCGCGCGAGAAGGCTCACGGCGAATCGGCCCGAGGCGGTGACCGCTTCGGCGATGCGCGAGAGCGAGAACAGACTCACCACCATCGTCGGCGGGTCGTACGACACCGAGAGGAAGTCGGTGACGGTGGCTGCGACATCCCACCGTCCGCGCACGGCCGAGACCACGGCGACGCCCCGCGCGGCCAGCGTCGCGAGCTGCTTGTAGGCTTCCTGGTCGGCGCGAGGGGAGTCCTCGCCGAGAACGCGGGCGTCCGGGCCGTTCACCGTCGTCAGCCGGCGTGGTGGTGCCCGTGCACCGCGTCGAGGGCGTTCAGCGCCACGAGCGAGTGCGCGTAGGCCCCGCCGGCACGCATCTCGGCAGCGACCCAGACGGCCTCCATGATCTCCTCGTCCGACGCGCCCTTGCGCGCGGCGAGCCTGGTGTGCCCGTCGATGCAGTAGGGGCACTGCGTGACATGGGCCACCGCGACCGCGATGAGCTGCTTGGTCTTCTCATCGAGCGCGCCGGCGGCGAACACCTGGCGGCTGAACGCCTGGAATGCCGCCGCCGTGTCGGGCACGACCTCGTCGCGGCGCCGCAGCAGCTCGGGGGTGCGCTTCGGGTACGGGGAGTCTGTCATGTCGTCCTTTCCGCGACGGAGGGCACCGCCGCAGCCCCAGGCTATGCCCGGCCGGAGGGGTCGGGCTTGCCGTGGGCCGGGAGCCTGGCGAGGATGGAGACATGCCCTCCTCGCAGACCGTCGCCGTCGCCGTGGCACAGTTCGCCCCGACCGGTGACGGCGGCGCGAACCTGCGGCAGATCGAACAACTGACGGACCTCGCGGCCGGCCGCGGGGCGCGAGTGGTCGTCTTCCCGGAGTACGCGAGCGCCTTCATCGACCCGTTCGACGAGAAACTGGCCGCACTTGCCCAGGACGTCGACGGGCCCTTCACCTCGGCGCTCACGGCACTGGCCGCGCGGTACGGCGTGCACGTGGTGGCGGGGCTGCTCGAACGGGGCGTCGACGGACGCCGCGTGCGCAACGCCGTGGTGGCAGTGGATGCCACGGGCCCGGTGGCCGCATACCGAAAACTGCATCTCTACGACGCCTTCGGGCAGCGCGAGTCCGACTGGATCGAGCCCGGCAGCGTGGGCGAGCCGGAGACGTTCACGGTCGACGGTCTCCGCTTCGGCCTGCAGACCTGCTACGACCTGCGCTTCCCGGAGGTCACGCGCCGCATCGTCGATGCGGGCGCCGACGCCGTGCTGGTGCCCGCGGAGTGGGTCCGCGGCCCGCTGAAGGAGCAGCACTGGCGCACGCTGCTGCAGGCGCGGGCGATCGAGAACACGGTCTACGTCGCCGGGGCGGACCACCCGCCGCCGCTGGGCGTCGGCAACTCGATGATCGTCGATCCGCAGGGCGTCGTCACCGCGGCGGTCGGGACGGCGACCGACGTCGCGGTGGGTCACCTGGACGCGGGTGTCATCGAGGCCGTGCGCCGCACGAATCCCGTGCTGGAGCAGCGGCGATTCCGCGTCGTGCCGGCGGAGTGACCGTCGGCCGGCCGCTAGGCGAGCGTCTGCAGCCGCCGCGCGGCTTCGTCGATCACGTCCTGTCGTTTGCACGCGGCGAAGCGGACCAGCGTCGCGTAGTCGCTCCTGTGGGCGGGCGTCACGAAGGCCGTCAGCGGAATCGCCACAACACCCGCGCGCTCGGGCAGTGCGCGGCAGAAGTCGGCGGCATCCCTCGCACCCAGAGCCGCGGCATCCGCCACGGTGAAATAGGAGCCCTGCGGACGCGACACGGCGAATCCCGCGGCCTGGAGCCCCGCGCCCAGCACATCGCGCTTGTGCCGCAGCGCCGCCGCGATCGACGCGAAGAAGGCATCGGGGAGCGCGAGTCCGGCGGCCACCGCGGGCTGGAACGGCCCGCCGTTCACATAGGTGAGGAACTGCTTGACGGCGAGGACGGCGTCGACGAGCGGGGCGGGACCCGAGACCCAGCCGATCTTCCATCCCGTGACCGAGAACGTCTTGCCGGCCGACGAGATCGACAGCGTGCGCTCCCATGCCCCCGGCAGCGTGGCCAGCGGGACGTGCGGGCCGTCGAAGACGAGATGCTCGTACACCTCGTCCTCGACGATGACGGCATCGTGCCGGTCGGCGAGCCGGACGATCTCCTCCCGGACCTCGGCGCCGAACACGGCACCGGTCGGGTTGTGGGGGTCGTTGACGAGGATCACGCGCGTGCGGTCGGTGACCGCTGCGCGCAGCGCATCGAGGTCGGGCTGGAAGTCGGGCCAGCGCAGAGGCACCGGTACGAGCCGTGCACCGGCGAGCGCCACGCAGGCGGCGTACGAGTCGTAATAGGGCTCGAAGACGACGACCTCGTCGTCAGGACCGTCGATGAGAGCGAGCAGCGTCGCGGCGATCGCCTCCGTGGCGCCGGCGGTGACCACGACGTCACGGTCAGGGTCGACCGTCAGCCGGTAGAAGCGCTGCTGGTGCTCGGCGATCGCGGTGCGGAGGGACGGGATGCCGCGCCCCGGCGGATACTGGTTGACGCCGTTCGCGATCGCGGCGCGAGCCGCCTCGAGCACCTCTGCGGGACCGTCCTCGTCGGGGAACCCCTGCCCGAGGTTCAGAGCACCCGTGCGGGCTGCGAGATCACTCATCTCGGCGAAGATGGTGGGGGCGGCGGTGCCGTCGGGGCCGATCAGGCCTGCGCCGGCGGCGACGCGGCGCCATGCTCCGGGAATGTCTTGCACACGACACACGCTACCCGCATAGTGTGATCGCGGTTGCGGCATACGGAACACACAGAAACCAGCGCCATGCTGGCAGATGTCAGCCAGAAGGAGCACCCCATGAGTGAGAACCAGGACAACCGTCCCGAGGAGAACTCCGCATCGCCGTCCATCCCGCCGGTACCGCCGCTGCCGCCCACCACGGGCGCCGCGGGTGCGGCACCGACCGGTGGTGCTCGCCCTGCCCCGCAGTATCCGCCCTACGCGGCACCGGCTTCGCCGGCATCCGCCCCCTCCGCACCCGCTGCGGCATCCGCACCCGCTGCGGCTTCGCCGACGTCGCCCACCCTGCCGTATCCGGGTCAGGGCTTCGGCGTGCCGCCGGCGTCGACCTCCGCGGCACCGGCCACCGGCCAGGTGCGCACGGCGGAGAAGAAGAAGTCCGGCGCCGGCAAGGTCGTGGGGCTTCTCGTCGCCGCCGCGCTCGTCGGAGGCGCCGCCGGCGTGGGCACGACCTGGGCGGGCGCGAACCTGTGGGGGCCGTCCGACGCCTCGTCGACGTCGTCGGGGCCGCAGGTGGTCACGGTCAACAACACCGACAGCGTGAACGCCACGACGGCGATCGCCACCAAGGTGGTGCCCAGCGTCGTCACGATCAACGTCACCGGGGGCCAGAGCGCCGGCACCGGATCCGGGGTCGTCCTGAGCAAGGACGGGTACGTGCTCACCAACACGCACGTCGTCACGCTCGACGGTGAGAGCTCCGACCCGACGATCTCGGTCACGACGTCGGACGGTCACATCTACGACGCGAAGGTCGTCGGCACCGATCCGGTCTACGACCTGGCCGTGATCAAGCTCGTCGGCGCGACCGACCTCACCCCGATCACGTGGGGTGACTCGTCCAAGCTCAACGTGGGCGACCAGACGGTCGCCATCGGCGCGCCGCTCGGCCTGTCGAACACGGTGACCACCGGTATCGTCAGTGCGCTGAACCGCTCGATCGAGATCGCGTCCTCGGCCGCTCCCGACAGCGGCGACAGCGACGGCAGCGACGGCGGGCAGAACGGCCAGGGCCAGCAGGGCGACAACCCCTACTACTTCGACTTCGGTCAGGGCGAGACCCAGCAGACGCAGACCACCGACACCATCAAGATCGCGGTGATCCAGACCGATGCTCCGATCAACCCGGGCAACTCGGGTGGTGCCCTCGTGAACGGTCAGGGCGAACTGGTCGGCATCAACGTCGCGATCGCCTCGGCCGGCAGCACGTCCTCGTCCGATCAGAGCGGTTCCATCGGCGTCGGCTTCTCGATCCCGTCCGACATCGCGCACCGCGTCGCGAATGACCTGATGAAGAACGGCACGGCCACCCACGGCCTGCTGGGTGCGAGCGTGCGCGACGCGGCCAGTGTGCAAGGGGCCACGATCACGGGCGCGTACATCGTCGACGTGACCAGCGGCGGCGGCGCGGCGAAGGGCGGCCTGAAGGCGGGCGACATCGTCACGAAGTTCGACGGCGTGCCGGTGACCGGAGCCGTGGACCTCACGGCGCAGGTGCGGGCGCTGGCCAGCGGCAGCACCGCGGAGGTCACGTACGTCCGCGACGGCAAGACCGAGACCACCGAGGTGACCTTGGGCTCGCTCACCGAGTAACCCCTCAGAGAGAGGACGCCACCCCGCGATAGGCTCGCGGGGTGGCGTCCTTCTCGTTCAGCTCGGGGAACATGGCCAAGCTGGTGCGCATTCCGCTGTACGTCGCGGGACGGCTCGCGACCGTGGTGATCCCGCGGAGCACCGACGAGTGGGTCTACGGCTGCGGAGCGGGCGTCGGCGACGGCGCGCTCGCCCTCTGGAACGAGGCGGCGGCGCAGCATCCCTCCGTCTGGCTGGTCGGGAACGAGCGTGAGCGCCGGGAGGCCGCGGCCCTCGGCATCCCCACGATCCGCCGGCACTCCGCGCGCGGCTTCTGGCGCACCGCGCGCGCCCGCGTGGTCGTGGTGACCCACGGGTTCGGCGACGTGAACCGCTATGCGATCGGCGGCGCGTTCATCGCCCAGCTCTGGCATGGGATCCCGCTCAAGCGCGTCGGCATCGACTCGCCCGAGACCGTCCAGGTTCCCGCCGTGCTCCGCCGCCTGCCGGTCGCGCGTCTCGTGCGCGCGGTCCTGCGACTCGCCTACCGGCGCACGACGCGGCAGATCGGTCTTCTCCCGGCCGCGTCGCATCTCGTGCGCGGGCGGCTCGAGTCCGCGTTCTCGCTGGCCGATGCGCATGTGCCGGTGACCGGCGAGCCACGGGTCGATGTGCTGTCGCGGGGGGATGCCGCGCAGCGGCGCCGCACGGCGCGTGCGGTGATCGGGGCGACCGTGGGCGATGTGGGGGAGCGGCGGCTGGTGCTCTACGCGCCGACCTGGCGCGACGGCGTGGAGGACGCCGCGATCCCGGATGCGGCGGAGTGGGACGCCATCCTCGCGATGCTCGAGGCGCGTGACGCGGTGCTGCTGGTGCGCTCGCATCCGCTGGGAGCAGGCCGGTACGCCCCGCCGCGGACGACGGATCGGGTGAGGATGCTCGGATCCGATGTGCTCGCGGACGTCACGCCGGTGCTCTCGGGCCTCGACGTCTTCCTCACCGACTACTCGTCACTGCTCTACGACGTCACGCTGGTGCCGTTGCCGACGGTGCTGCTGGCGCCCGACCTCGAGGCGTACACCGCGCGTCGCGGACTGTACGGCACCTATGCGGATGTCGGCGGCGACGGCGCGGCACGCACCTGGGCGGAGGCGATCGCCCAGCTCGACGGGGTGCTCGCGGACGATCGCGTCCGGGAGCAGCGCGTGGCGCGTGCCCGTGCGCTGGACGCCCTCGTGCATGCGCATCGCGACGGGGGAAATGCGGCACGCGTGCACGCGGGGATCGTCGCGGGCGTCGCGCGCGCATCGGCGGGGAGGCGGGCACGATGACCGAGGTGCGGCTCGAGGGGGGCGACGCGCCGGCGCTCGTCCTCACGGGAACGGGTGCGCGGCCGCGCTCGGTGCAGCTCGTGGGTGCGCGCGCACGCACCGACGGCCAGTTGACGGGCCGTGGCAAGACGTGGCGTGCGGTCGTCCCCTTGCGCGCCGCGCGGTGGGGCGGACCGCTGCTGCCCCTGCCCACCGGCGACTACACGCTCGTGCTCGACGGGGCCGATGTGCCCGCGGCATCCATCCCCCTCACGATGCTGGGGGCGCTCCGGGTCGGCGTCGAGGCGGGCACGGTCAGCGTCGGAGCGCCGCTGGACCCCGCCTACGAGTCATGGGAGGGGCAGGCGGCCCTCGAGCGCCGGTACGTGACACGGCCGAAGGCGACGCTGGAGAACGCCGTGTTCTTCGAGAGCTTCTACGGGCGCAACGTCAGCGACAACCCGTTGGCGATCGATCGCGAGCTCGTCCGACACGCGCCGCACGTCACGCGGTACTGGAGCGTCGTCGATCTGTCGATCTCGATTCCCGACGGCGCCGTCGCCGTGGTCGAGGGCAGCCCGGAGTGGTGGCGCGCACGCGGCGCGGCGCGGCTGCTGGTCGTCAACGACTGGCTGCGCAGGCGCTTCGAGCGGCGCGGCGGTCAGCGGGTTCTGCAGACGTGGCACGGGACGCCGCTGAAGCGCCTGGCGCTGCACCGCGGTCTCGCGCCGCGGCGCATGGCCGCGGCGCTGCGCGAGTCGGCGCGATGGAACGTGTTGCTGGCGCAGAACCCGTACGGTGCCAAGGCGCTGCGCGGAGCGTACGGCTTCCGGCGCCGCCCGATCTGGGTCGAGGGCTATCCGCGGAACGATGTGCTGGTCACCGGGGACGGCAGGGCGACCCGGAAGCTGCTCGGCATCGGCGCGGATGAGCGCGTGCTGCTGTATGCGCCGACCTGGCGCGATGACCGCGAGGAGATCGTCGACTTCCTGGATGCGGAGGAGCTCGCCCGGCAGACGGGTGCGGTCGTGCTGGTGCGCGGACACTCGCGGACCCTCCTTCCCGGGCAGGACGCGGCCGGGTCCCGCGTCATCGACGTGACGGGCTTTCCGGACGCGGCGGAGGTGATGACCACCGCGGACGCGCTGGTCACCGACTACTCCTCGGTGATGTTCGACTTCACCGTGACCGGGCGACCGATCTTCTTCTTCACGCCCGACATGGAGCACTACCGCGGGCGCCTGCGCGACTTCTACTTCGATCTGGAGGCGCACGCCCCGGGACCGCTCGTGCGCACGCAGGATGAGCTCATCGCCGCGATCCGCGGGTACGACGCCGCGGAGTGGGCGGAGCGGTACGCGCGCTGGCGGGAGGCCTTCAACGCGCGCGACGACGGACACGCCGCGGAGAGGGTCGTGGCGCGCATCCTCGATCAGGGATTCGTGGAGCGCTGACGGTCAGGGCAACGGGGTGTTGCGCGACCCCAGCCGTGAGGTGTCGACGGTGCCGTGGGCGCCGGCCACGAGGCCCGACAGGAACCCCGCGCCCCAGGCCAGATGCATGGTGGGCAGCACCACGAGGGTCCAGAATCGATCGCGCCAGCCACGACCTCCGCCGCGACCCGCTGTGACCACCCCGAGGAGCGCGAGGTAGGCGAGCAGGGGGAGGTAGATGATCGAGGCGAGGGCCGAAGCGCGGCCGCCGAGCACGCGCGCGAGCTGCAGAAGGCCGACGACGATCGCGGCGGCGATCGTGACGACCAGGGCGGGCGGGGCGAAGAATCGCAGCGAGTTGCGGCGTCCGTAGCGCCGGACGAGCTCGCCGCGCCATGCACCCGTGGCGCGGAACTGCCTGGCCAGTCGCACCCAGCTCTCCCGAGGCCAGTAGGTGACCGACAGCGACGGGTCGAACCAGACGCGGTAGCCGGCGCGGCGGATGCGCAGATTCAGCTCCCAGTCCTCACCGCGCCGCACCGTCTCGTCGAAGAGCCCGACCTCTTCGAGGACGTCTCGGCGCATGACGCCCAAATACGCCGACTCGGCCTCGCCGGCCTCTGCGCCGCCGTGGTAGGCGCCGCCGCCCAGGCCGATCGGAGAGTTGTAGGCGCGTGCGACGGCGCGCTGGAACGGCGAGTGCCCGTCGGCGCGCATCACGCCGCCCACATTGGCGGCGCGGGTCCGGGCGAGGGTTGCGAGAGCCGCGCGCACATAGCCGGGGGAGAGCTCGGAATGGGCGTCCACCCGGACGATGGTCGGGTGTCGGCTCGCGCGGATGGCCAGGTTGAGCCCCTTGGGGATGTCAACGCCGGGATTATCGACGAGCAGGATGCGGCGGTCGGCCGCAGCGAGGCGGTGTGCGATCTCCGTCGTCCCGTCGGTGGAGGGGCCGAGAGCGAGGACGATCTCGGAGGGACCGTCGACCGCCTGGGCGAGCACCGTCCGCACGGCGCGCTCGAGGTAGGCCGCCTCATTGAGGACGGGCATCACGAAGGAGACGCCGGAGCCGACCGGAGGCACGAGCGCGTCGCGATGTCGGGTGGCGTCGTCCTGCACACCTCGATCATCGCATGGTGACGCCGCGCCGTCATACCGATGAGGCCGCGGGCACCCGCGACGCGGTCGCGGCGTGCAGCCTCGCGCCCGCATCGTTGTAGTGGGCGAACACCCACTGCGGGATCTTCCCGCTCGCCACCAGCGTGCGGAGGATCAGCGCCATGCCGTGGTTCGGATCAATAGCGAGGGCGGCATCGATGTGCGCGCCGGCCGCGGTGCTCGATCCGAGCGCCCAGTGCAGCCAGGCGAGCATGCTGAGCAGGTCGGGGCGCAGGTCGGCCGGCAGATGGGCGATGGTGCGGCCCAGGATCCCGATCGCGCGGCGGATGCGAGCCGGCCGGGGCCGTGTGCTGCGCTCACCGATGATGAGCTCACCCATCTCGGAGGCCGTCGGCCCGCCCGCCGCCTCGAACTCGGCTCGGACGACGTCGTCCATCGTCTGGCCGCGCTCGCGCTGCAGAGCGAGCCAGCGGTCGTTCTCCGCGCGGGCGCGGCGCCCGGTCTTGCGCCCGAAGGCGATCTGGAGCGTCATGACGTCGCGGTGAGCGCGGTGGACGCTGAGCGCCGCGAACTGGGCCAGCACACGCAGCGGCGTGTCGTCGGCCTCGCGCCGCAGGAGGACCTCGACGAAATCGACAGGGTCGGGAAGGGCGGCCGGGATGCGCATCCCGAAGCCGTTGCGCTCGGTGGCGTCGGTGAGCAGGTCGTCCACCGCAGCGGTCACCGCGGCGAGGGTCCGTGGATCCGTCGGTGGCAGCGCGCCCTCCCGATCGTGGGGGACGGGCGGCGTCTTCCCGCACGCGCGGGCGGCCTCGACGCCCAGGGCGCTGCGTGCGATCTCGTCGAGGTCGTGCCCGTCGAAGGGCGGCTCCTCCTCGTACCAGCTCGCCCATCCGTCGGCGGCGACGCAGAACGCGTCCTTGACGGCGAAGCCGGCGTCTTCGAAGCGCTCGTCGAGGCGAGAGACGAGTGCCTCGTGCCCGGCGAACGCGGCGGGGAACGTGTCGTCGGCGTACACGACGAACATCACGCCGTCGCACCAGTCGATGCGGCTCATCGCACCCAGCGCCACGGACGCGATCCGATCGTGTGCGTCCTCGCCGACGTCGGCAGGCGGGAGATCGATGCGCATCAGGCCGAAGGTGCGCGTGCCGGTGAAGGGGATCACGGCGATGCTGTGGCTGATCGTCCGGCCGGCCAGTGCCGGCACAGTCGCGAGGAAGTCGGCGCCGCTCGCCGAGCGGAGGATGGTGGGCTGTTCTGCGGTGTCCATCGCCCCATGCTGGCGAACGCCGCACCCGCGCCGCGGGCCTCGTGATGATCGGTGGATAAGACGCGGGCTGTGGAGGAATCGATGATCGGGCGAGAGCGCGCTAATCGTCCTCAGCGTCGGTGCCGGTGCCGGCGGACGCGTCGCCGTCGGCCGCGGCATCCACCTCGATCGTGATCGACGTGGAGCCCTGCGACGTCGAGATGGCGAAGGGGTCGACCGGCGGCGACTCAAGGAGTTCGGCGTCGGTGCGCTCTCCGAGCGGTTCGGAGGGCAGCCCTGCCCACTCGAACGGGTCCTCGGGTCGAGAGGCGAAAAGTCCCATGTCCTCATTCTTGCGCTGTTGCCGCGGTCGGAGCGTCGCAGGGGCGGAAACACCAGGCGAACTCACCGCCATCACCCGGCCGGAACCACGCGAGGGTGACGGCCGTGCGCTCCAGGTCGTACGCGCACAGGCAGAGCTCGGCGGTCTCGCCGGGGAGCATCTGACCCCACTGGTGGCTCTGCCGCACGCGCCCGGCCGACACGAGCGCCCGCACGAAGTCGAGGGCTTCGGTTCCGGCGTTCGTCACCAGCGGATGCGTGTCGTAGAGGCTGTCGACGCGCCAGGGCACGTCCGGAGTGCAGGGAGGTTGATCGGCGTGATGTGACATGCCGCCGACGGTAGGCGCGGCCACCGACGCCACCGGCGCCGAACGCCCGCGGCACACGCCGTTCTGTGGAGAGCCGTGACGTCACCCCGGTCTGGGGAGGAACCGGCGGAGCGGCCGCGGAGCGCGGTCGTTCCGCCCCATCTGCGAGACTGGGACCGTGCGAGTGTCAGCGAAATCCGACTATGCCTTGCGCGCCCTCATCGAGATCGCCGCGCGCGAGGACGGAAAGACCGTGAGCGCCGACGAGCTCGGTCGTGCGCAGGACATCCCCTCCGGCTTCCTCCAGGCGATCCTGGCGGATCTGCGCAAGGCAGGGATCGTCTTCTCGCAGCGCGGGCAGTCCGGTGGGTGGCGCCTCGCTCAGCGGCCCGAGGCCATCACGGTGGCCGATGTGATCCGGGCCGTGGACGGGCCGCTCGTCTCGGTGTACGGACTCCGACCCGAGGCGGTGACGTACAACGAGCGCGCCTCCGTGCTGCAGCATGTCTGGATCGCGGCCCGCGACGCGCTCCGCGATGTCTTCGAGGGCGTCTCCATCGCCCAGCTCGCGCAGCGCGAGCTGCCCGACGAGATCACCTCCCGCACCGCGAACGACGAGGCGTGGCAGCCGCACTGACCGTCACACCGGCTGCAGGATCCGGCGGTGAGCGGGCTCGTCATGGGCGAGGAACACCGTCGCCCCCTCACGGAGGCCGAGTCCGGTCGCCTGCGCGCGCGTCAGCTCGACCGTGACGACCTCGCCGACGTCGGTCAGAACGGTCAGACGCACCTCGAACCCGATGCGCAGCACCCGCGAGATCGTCCCCTCGACGGCATCGACCCGCGTGGGAGTCGTGAGGAGCTCGATGTCGTGCGGGCGGACGCGTCGTCCGCCGAGGGTGGTCACGTCGCCGAGGAAGCCCATGACGAAGTCGTTCGCGGGGCTGTCGTACAGCTGATCGGGGGAGCCGACCTGTTCGATGCGGCCCTCGTTGATCACGACGATCTCGTCGGCGACCTCGAGTGCCTCCTCCTGATCGTGCGTGACGAACACCGTGGTGACGTGGACGTCGTCGTGCAGCCGGCGCAGCCACTCGCGCAGCTCTTTGCGCACCTTGGCGTCCAGGGCGCCGAAAGGCTCGTCGAGCAGCAGGACGGCGGGGTCCACGGCCAGCGCCCGGGCCAGCGCGAGGCGCTGCCGCTGACCGCCGGACAGCTGCGACGGCAGCCGGCTCGCGAAGGGATCGAGGTGCACGAGATGCAGCAGCTCGTCGACCCGCTCGGCGATCCGGGCCCGCTCGGCACGGGATGCCGCGGTCCAGGGCGCATGCGAGCGGCGCCGGATCTCCAGTCCGAAAGCGACGTTCTTCGCGACGGTCATGTGGCGGAAGACCGCGTAGTGCTGGAACACGAACCCGACGTTGCGGCGCTGCGGCGGCAGGTGCGTCGCATCCGTCCCCTCGATGCGGACCGTCCCCGCGTCGGCATGCTCGAGCCCCGCGATGATTCTCAGCAGCGTCGACTTTCCGCCGCCGGACGGTCCGAGAAGGGCGGTCAGCTTGCCCGACGGCAGCGAGACGCTGACGTCGTCGAGCGCGGTGAAGTCGCCGAAGCGCTTGGAGACCTGTGACACTTCGATACTCATGGGATCATCCCTTCTCGCGCGCATCCCGGGTGTGCAGGATCGCGACGACCACCAGGCACAGCACGGTCGCCAGCACCAGCAGGACCGCGATGGCGTACGCCTGTTCGGTGTTGTTGTTCTGATAGGCGCTCTCGACGGCCACGGTCGCGGTCGCGGTCTGCCCGATGACGTGGCCCGACACGACCTTGACGGCGCCGAACTCGCCGAGCGAGCGTGCAAGGCTCAGGACAAGGCCGTAGACCAGGGCCCACCGGATGCCGGGGAGGGTGATGCGGCGGAACGTCTGCCAGCCGCCGGCACCGAGGCTGCGTGCGGCCTGCTCCTGGTCGTCGCCGAGCTCGGTCAGGACCGGGACGACTTCGCGGACCACGAGAGGCAGTGAGACGAAGCAGGTCGCCATCACGATGCCGGGCATGGCGAAGGCCACCTCGATGCCCGCCTCGCGCAGACCCGGTCCGAACCATCCGTAGACCGGGCTGTACACGAGGAGGAGGGCCAGCCCCACGACGACCGGCGACGCGGAGAGCGGCAGGTCGATCAGCCACGAGAGCACCCGCTTTCCGAAGAAGTCGTAGCGGACCAGCAGCAGCGACACCCCGAGGCCGAAGACGAGGTTGATCGCGACGGCGAGCACGGCCGTCTGACCGGTGAGCACCAGTGCATGGACCACGTCGGGATCCGCGATCGCCGCGGTGATCGTTCCGAGCCCATCGGCGAACGCCCCCCGGAAGAGCACGGCCGTCGGCCAGAGGACGAGCAGGAACAGGTACACGGCGACGATCGCGCGGACGACCCAGGCGCCGGCGGAGGTCCGACGGCGCGGGGACGTGCGGGTGGCGCTGGACGCATCAGCCACGACGTGCCGCCCTCCGTTGGAGCACATCCAGCACGATGATCGTCACGAGGGCGATGACCAGGAGCAGAACCGCGACCGCGGCGGCGGCCGCGGTGTCTCCGCCCTCGATGTAGCGGTACGTCTCGGTCGACATGACTTCGACTCCGCGCGCGTTCATGCTGATCAGCACCACCGAGCCGTACTCGCTGATCGCGCGCGCGAAGGAGAGCGAGGCTCCGGCGGTGATCGCCGGCAGAAGAGAGGGCAGGATGATGCGGCGCAGGGTCGTCCAGCGGGAGGCGCCCAGCGACGCCGCGGCCTCTTCCACATCCGTCTCCAGGGAGGCGAGCACCGGCTGCACCGCGCGGACGACGAACGGGAGCGTGACGAACGCGATGGCGAGCACCACGCCGAGCTTGGTGCCCGACACATCGATGCCGAGGGGGCCCTCATGACCGTAGAGCGCAAGGAGGACGAGCCCGGCGACGATCGTCGGCATCGCGAAGGGGATGTCGATCACCAGATCGAGGATGCGCTTGCCGGGGAAGGCGTCGCGCACGAGAAGCCAGGCGATCAGGGTGCCCATCACGGCGTTCAGGAGGGTCACGCCCACCGCGGTGAGGATCGTGAAGCGCAGGGTGACGAGCGTGCCCGGATCGGTCAGCACGCTCTGGAAGGTCGTCCAGCCGCCGCCGGCGGCCTTCACGACCACAGCAGCCAGGGGGATGAGCACGAGAAGACTGAACCATGTCATGGCAAGGCCCAGCCCGAATCCGGCGGTGCGGGTCAGGCGCCGCGCCCCGCGCCGGTCGCCGCGAGGCGGCGACGCGGTGGCGCGGGGCACGGTGACGGTCGCCATGTCAGAATCCCGCCTCGCTCTGGATCTTCGTGAGGATGCCGTTGTCGGCGTCGAAGAACTTCTTGTTCGCGGCATCCCACCCGCCGAAATCGCCGTCGATGGTCAACAGGTGGTCCACCGTCGGGAACGGGTCGTCCGGGGTCATGGCGCCGTCGACGGTCAGGGTTCCGACCTGGTCGGCGACGGAGGCGAGCGGGCGGTACCCCGTCGCGGCGTACTCCTTCTGCCCGTCGACGCTCTTCTGGAACGCGAGCCAGCTCTCGGCCGCGTCGGAGTGATCCTTCAGGAGCGCGCAGGAGTTCTCGATGAGCAGCGAGCTGTCGGGCACCACATAGTCGAAATCGGAGCCCGACTGCCGGGCGAGGATCGCCTCGTTCTCATAGGAGATGAGCACGTCGCCCTTTCCCCCGGTGAACGTGCTGGTGGCTTGGCGTCCGCTCGCGGGCAGCGCGATGACGTTGTCGAAGAAGCTCGTGATGTACGACTGGGCCGCCGCGTCACCGCCGTTCGCCGCTGCCGAGCCGTAGGCGGCGAGCAGGTTCCACTTTGCTGATCCGGACGAGGCCGGGTCCGGCGTCACGATCTGCACACCCGGCTTGATCAGATCAGCCCAGGTGGTGATGTTCTTGGGGTTGCCCTTGCGCACGACGAAGACGACCACCGAGTCGGTGCACACTCCGGCGGTGTCATTGTCCTTCCAATCGGCGTCGACGAGCCCGGCATCCACCAGGCGGGTGACGTCGGGCTCGAGGGAGAGGTGCACCTCGTCGGCGCGCTGCCCCGCGGCGACGGCGCGGGACTGATCACCCGAGGCGCCGTACGACTCGGTGAAGACGACGCCCTTGCCGGGCTCCGTCTGCTGGAAGGCCTTCTGCACGCCCTGGTTCGCCTCCTCGAGCACGGAGTATCCGACGATGGCGACGGAGCCGGAGGAATCGGTGGATGCCGCGCCCGCCCCCGAGCAGGCCGTGAGCGCGAGAGCGCCGATGAGTGCGAGAGCGACCGCGGGTGTGCGTGGGTTCATGGTGTTCGTCCGTCCTCACGCCGCGTGCGATCGCGGCGCCGTGTTTTCTGGTGAATGTAGATCAGAATACTCGTAATTGAGAGATACGTGCAGATTTCACGGCGGATGAAGTCGCCCGATGACGGAGGTCAGTCGTCGCCCGGCTCTGTGCCGGGCTCGGCGCCGCGCGTACGGCGGGCGCGATGCGCGGCGTCGCCGACCGCGCGCGCGGTGTGGGCGGCAGCGCCGCCGATGGCCCTGCTCGCGCCGCGCAGTCGATGTCCGATGAGGTGTTCGACGCGGAGAGCGCCGGCGCGTGGTTCGATCTCCGCCGGGACGTGAGCCGGCGGCGGACCGAAGGCCCGACGGGCGCCGACCACGACGCGACGGCCGAGGATGCCGTTGCCGGCGCCGCCGACCACCGCGCCGATGCCGAACGGCAGCGCCTTGCCGACGAACGAGGTGCCGCCCGCGACGGCGAAGCGCTTCATGAAGGTGTTCTTCAGACGATCGACGAGAGGGCCCACGGCGGCGCGAGGCAGCGATGTGGTGACGAGTTCTCCCCAGTACGCGCCCCGGGACGGTCCGCGCCCCGTGGCCTGGTGTGCGAGCTGGGTGAGCAGGTCGACGCCCTCGGTCCCCAGCATCAGCGTGAGCACGAGTGCGCGTGCCCGATCGGGGTTCTCCACGCGGATGCCGTGCAGCTCTGCCAGTGACTGTGCGAAGAGCGCGGTGGCCTCCACGAAGCCGAGCGTCTCGACACCGCTGAGGGCGAGCGTCACACCCGTCGTGACCGCGGGGATCACCGCCGTGGCGCCCACCGCGGCGCCGCTCGTGGACACCGTCGCGAGGTAGCGGCGTTCGAGGATGCGCGCGATCTGCGGGGGCGTGGCGTCAGGATGTCGCAACCTGACACTGCGCAGGTGCGCGAGCACCGCGGGGCGCTGGATCGCCAGCACGCGGTCGAGAGCGCGCACGATCAGCGGATGATCGGAAGAGCCCTCCGGGGGGAGTCCTCCGGACCACGGCGCATCGTCCGGGAGGGAGTCGATGCGGTGGACCCGCCTGGCCATCACTCAGACGTAGAGGTTGGCCCGATCGAGGTCTTCGGCGAAGTCGACCTCGACCGCATAGAGGTCGGAGATGTCCATCGGAACGAGCTTGAGCCCGTCGTCGAAGATCGCGAACTCGAGACCGCGCTCGAAGTAGTCCTGGTCGTCGACCCGGTGCAGCTGGCGGATGAGCGCCTTCTTGTCGCGGCTGGAGATGTAGTTGATCCCGATCGCCTCGCCGATACCGCCGACGACGGTCTTGGAGAGTTCCTTGATGGAGCCGTCCGCGGCGACGGTGTACTTGACCTCTTCGTCGCTGACCTTCGAGGTGTTCACGGCCACGAAGGACTGGTCGGCCTCGATGTAGGGGATCGCCCGGCCGAGGATGCGCGGGTCGAACACGACATCGCCGTTCATCCACAGCACGCCGCCGCGACCGGTCGACGACAGGCCGCGGAGGAGGCTCTTGGACGTGTTCGTCTGGTCGTAACGGTCGTTGTAGACGTAGTCCGCCTTCGGGAACGCCTCGACGATCGTCTCGGCCCGGTAGCCGACGACCGTCGTGATGCGGACGTCGCGCCCGAAGGCCGCGTGCAGGTTGTCATGCTGCTGGCCCATGATCGAGCGGCCGTCGTTGAGCTTGGTGAGCGACTTGGGCAGGCTGCGCCCGAGGCGCGAGCCCATGCCCGCGGCGAGGATGACGGTCTGAACAGTCACTATCAGCTCCTGGAGTCTGTGTCTGGGATCCCGGCCATGCCGGCGAGACACCCCGTCGTGCTGCAACCATGGTAGCGAAGTTTGCTGGGGACACCGGGCAATCACAGAGGATGTTCTGTTTCGTTACCGAGGACACGGCAGGTTCACAGGGTGCCACTCCAAGGCTCGGTTGATACGTTGGACCGGTGACAGCCTCCCTTCCGGTGCCACGCGATCCACGCTCGGCGACAGCTCAGACCTCGGCCGATGCGGGCGGGGCGGACGTGCCGGTGGCCTCGCAACCGCGTGCTCCGCGGACGCCGCGCAAGAAGAAGAAGCGCGGAGGAGGACGCGAGAGGGTGGATGCCGCGGTGACGTCCATCGACGGGATCATCATCCCGCCCAAGCCGCCACTGCCCGCGGCGCCTCCGCTTCCGACCGGCGACCTGGATGATCTCGTCATCCCGCCGAAGCCGCCGTTGCCGGTGCCGGAGCCTGTTCCGGTACCTGAACCCGAACCGGTGCCTGAGCCCGAACCGGTGCCTGAGCCCCAACCGGTGCCTGAGCCTGAGCCGGAGCCTGAGCCGGAGCCGGAGCCAGTTCCCGAGCCGGAGCCAGTTCCCGAGTCCGAGCCGGAGATCGCGCCCGCAGAGCCGGCGGACACGGACCCGCAGGTCGCACCGATCGCGCCGTCGGCCCGGGCGCGCACGGGCATGCCGGCGGTCACGGTCCGCGGGCTCACGAAGTCGTTCGGCTCGACGGCAGCCGTCGCCGGCATCGACCTGACCGTTCCCGCCGGCACCTTCTACGGTCTTCTGGGACCGAACGGTGCCGGCAAGACGACGACCCTGTCGATGATCTCGGGACTTCTGCGCCCCGACCAGGGGACGATCGAGATCGACGGTGTCGACATGCGGCGACATCCCCGCGACATCGCCCGGATGATCGGCGTGCTGCCCGATCGGCTGCGCACCTTCGATCGTCTGAGCGGCCGGCAGCTGCTCTTCTACACCGGGATGCTGCGCGGCCTGGACGCCGGCATCGTCACCTCTCGCATCGGCGACCTGGCCCGCGCCTTCGACATGGTCGAGGCGCTGGGGCGTCCGGTGTCCGACTACTCGGCGGGCATGACGAAGAAGGTCATGCTCGCGGGAGCCCTGCTCCATTCGCCGCGCGTGCTCATCCTCGACGAGCCGTTCGAGGCCGTCGACCCGGTCTCGTCGGCGGTGATCCTCGACATCCTCACCACCTATGTCGATCACGGCGGGACGGTCATCCTCTCGAGTCACGGCATGGAGCTGATCGAACGCGTCTGCGCGCGGGTCGCCGTGATCGTCGCGGGTCAGGTTCTGGCCGAGGGCGCCGTCGACGACGTGCGCGGCGAGCTGACGCTCGAGCAGAGGTTCCTGCAGCTCGCCGGCGGGCTCAGCGACGTGGAGGGCCTGGAGTGGCTGCACGGATTCTCCGACTGAGGCTCGCGCTCCTGGTCGCGCCGCTTCGGCGGGGTGGGGGAGCATCGGTGCGGACGGCCCTCGGCCTCGTCGTGCTCGTCGCCGCGGTGGCGGTCGGATGCGGGGGCCCGCTGCAGCTGCAGACGGTCAGCGCCGACACAGCCGGCGTCGTCACCGTCCTCAGCGGGAGTGCGATCACCCTCGGCTTCGTCGTCGCGCCCTTGTTCGGCGGTTCCGGGGATCCGATGGACCCGCGGGCCTTCCGCGGGTTCGGGCTGTCGTCGGGGAGACTCGCCGCCGCACTGGCGGCGGCCGGGATGCTCACGGTCCCGGTTCTCGCCCAGACCGCCGTGGCCGTCTGCTTCGCCGTCCTCTGGATCCGACGCGGTGCGCAGTGGCCGGTGGCCGTCGTGGCTGCCGCGCTGGGGTTGATCACCTGCCTGCTGGCCGCTCGGGTGCTGCGCAGCGTGGCCGGGCTCTTCCTCGCGCCCCGACGCTCGCGGGAGCTTACCGGCGCCCTGCTCGTGGGGTTGCTCGTGCTGGTGATCCCCGTGGCGGTCTTCCTGGTATCGCTGCAGTGGAACGGGCGCATTCCCGGGACCCTCGTCGAGGCGGTGCGCATCCTCGCCCTCACGCCGCTGGGCGCCGCGTGGGCGCTGCCGTGGAGACCTGCCGCGCTGACGATCGTGATCGCGGTGGGGACGGTCGTCCTGCTCGCCGCTGCGTGGTGGGCACTCGTGCATCGCGCGCTGCACACCGTCGAGCCGCCCGCAGCGGCGCGGGGGATGGGCGGCCTCGGATGGTTCGCCGTGACACCGGGCACCCCCGCGGGCGCCGTCGCGGCACGCAGCCTGCTGTACTGGCTGACCGACGCGCGGTACCTCGCGAACCTGGCGGTGCTGCCGGTCATCGCCGTGGTCGCGATGGTGCCCCTGATGATCGTCGGCCAGCCGTTCGCCTGGGTGGTGCTCGTGCCGGCGCCCCTCCTGGCGCTGTTCCTCGGCTGGCTCCCGCACAACGACCTGGCGTACGACTCCACCGCGATCTGGCTGCACGTCGCCAGCGGCGTGCGGGGGATCTCCGATCGTGTGGGCCGGCTCATCCCCGTCGGGGTGATCGGCACCGTCGTGCTGGCCGTGGTCATCCCGGTCTCGGTGGGGCTGCACGGCGACTGGGCGGTGGCGCCGGTGATGGTCGGTGTGTGCGCGAGTCTCTTCCTGAGCGGACTCGGCTTCTCAAGCATCGCGTCGGCTGCCGCGCCGTCGCCGGTCACCCACCCCGGTGACAGTCCGTTCCGCCAGCCCGAGCGCACGGGATCGGGCGGCGCGCTCGCCCAGGGCGGAGTGCTGCTGGGGAGTCTGCTCGTGTCGATCCCCGCCGTGTGGTGGGGATGGCTCTCTTTTGCGGACCGCCGCTTCGTCGGCGTGGCATTCTGGGGCGGGCTCCTGATCGGTGCTGCGGTCCTCGCGGTGGGTCTGGCGATCGGCGCGCTCGTGTTCGAGCGCCGCGGATCACGGCTGCTCGAGCTCGCAGAGGCGGCCTGAACGCGCACGGGCCGCGGCGCACGCGACTAGACTTGGCGTTCATGAGCACGCCGATCGAAAGCCCCGACCAGGGCGGTATCGCCACTCTCGACCGTGAGCTCGAGGAGCTCATCCGTGAGGAGACCATCGAGCCCGGCGATCACGAGCGCTTCTCGCACTATGTGCAGAAGGAGAAGATCCTCGAGTCCGCGCTGACCGGCAAGCCGGTGCGCGCGCTGTGCGGCAAGAAGTGGACCCCGGGGCGCGACCCCGAGAAGTTCCCGGTCTGCCCGACCTGCAAAGAGATCTACGAGGGCCTGCGCGCCTGATCCGGTCCTACTCGACCTCGACGTAGACGGTCGGGATCGCCGGATCGGCGCGGCTGAGCGCGAGTGCACGGACGGGCAGTTCCTCTCGCACCCGCGCGTGATGAGATCGTGCGGCTGCCACGCCGGCGGCGCCTTCGAACGACGTGTCGATGTCTCCGTGCGAGACGAAGGTCGTCTGCAGCGGGCGTGAGTCCGGGTGCTCGGAGGCGCCCGGCACCTCTTCGAACCCGTCCGCGACCGTGATGAGCTCCTGCGTCGCTGTGCCCGCATCCAGCGTGCGGAACGCCGCCTTGCGGCCGCCCTTCGACGTCTTGTCGGTCGAGGCCTTCGCGACGGAGACCCACGAGCCGTCGCCGGCCTGCCGGGCCACGAGCTTGTAGACCATCCCGGCCGTGGGTGTGCCCGAGCCCGTCACCAGCGATGTGCCCACGCCGTAGGAGTCGACGGGAGCTGCCGCGAGGGTTGCTATCGCGTACTCGTCGAGGTCGCTGGTGACCGTGATCTTCGTGCCGGTGGCACCCAGCTCGTCAAGCTGCGTCCGCACCTCGGCGGCGACGATCGGAAGGTCGCCGGAGTCCAGTCGCACGCCGCCGAGATCGGTTCCCGCAACCCGGATCGCCGTCTCGACGCCGGTGCGGATGTCATAGGTGTCCACGAGCAGCGTGGTGCCGACGCCCAGAGCCTCGATCTGGGAGCGGAAGGCGTCCTCCTCGCTGTCGTGGAGGAGCGTGAACGCGTGCGCGGCGGTTCCCATGGTGGGAATGCCCCAGGTGCGCCCGGCCTCGAGATTGCTCGTCGCATCGAAGCCCGCGATGTATGCGGCGCGGGCGGCGGCGACGGCGGAGTGCTCGCCGGCGCGTCGGGAGCCCATCTCGGCCAACGGCCGGTCGCCGGCGGCGATCGACATGCGCGACGCGGCGGTCGCGACCGCCGAGTCGTAGTTCAGGACGCTCAGGGCGAGCGTCTCCAGCACGACCGCCTCGGCGAACGAGCCCTCGATGGTCAGCAGCGGGGACCCGGGGAAGTACAGCTCGCCCTCGCGGTAGCCCGACACCGACCCGGTGAACCGGTAGTCCTCGAGGAAGGCGACGGTCGCGGCATCCACCACCCTGTTGTCGCGGAGGAAGCGGAGCTCGTCCTCGGCGAAGCGGAAGTCGCGGATCATGCTCAGCAGACGGCCGGTGCCCGCCACGACGCCGAACCTGCGCGCGCCGGAGAGGCGCCGGGTGAACAGCTCGAACACGCAGTGGCGCGCGGCGGTGCCGTCGCGCAGCGCGGCCTCCAGCATGGTCAGCTCGTAGCGGTCGGTGAACAGTGCCGTGCTCATGCGGGTCAGCATATCGGGGCGCCGGGTAGGCTTGACGATCGTGAATGATGCGCCGATCGGAATCTTCGACTCCGGGGTCGGCGGACTCACCGTCGCCCGCGCCGTCTCGGCGCTGCTGCCGCGCGAGTCGATCCGCTACATCGGCGACACCGCGCACTCTCCGTACGGGCCCAAGCCCATCGCCGATGTGCGCCGGTACTCGCTGGAGGTGCTCGACACCCTCGTCGACGAGGGTGTGAAGATGCTCGTCATCGCGTGCAACACGGCCTCGGCCGCGATGCTGCGCGACGCCCGCGAGCGCTATGACGTGCCGGTCGTCGAGGTGATCGGCCCCGCCGCGCGCACGGCCATGTCGACGACGCGCAACAGGCGGATCGGCGTGATCGGCACCGCCGGCACGATCGGCTCGGGCGTCTACCAGGACATGCTCGGCGTCAATGCCGACCTCACGGTGTTCGCCCAGGCGTGCCCGCGGTTCGTCGAGTTCGTGGAGGCGGGGATCACCGGCTCGCCCGAGGTGCTCGCGGTCGCGGAGGAGTACCTCGCGCCGCTGCGGCACGCGGGGGTGGACACGCTCGTGCTCGGCTGCACGCACTATCCGTTCCTGGAGGGCGCCATCAGCTATGTGATGGGCGCCGACGTGTCGCTGGTCTCGAGCGACACCGAGACCGCGAAGGACGTCTACCGGCAGCTCGTGTCGCGCGACCTGCTGGCGGGGCCGGATGCCGCGGGCCGCCATGAATACCAAGCCACCGGAGACTCCGAGCACGAGTTCCTCGAGCTCGCGCACCGCCTCATGGGCCGCGAGGTGCGCAGCGTGAAGCTCGTGCAGACCGGAGTCATCGACCTGCCGCACGACGCGGCCTTCCTTCGAGGAGAGATATGAGCGAGACCGTTCGCGCCGACGGGCGCACCGTGGACGCACTGCGTCCCGTCGTGATCGAGCGCGGCTGGAGCGCGCAGGCGGAGGGCTCGGCGCTGGTGAGCTTCGGCAACACCAAGGTGCTGTGCACGGCGTCGTTCACCAACGGCGTGCCGCGGTGGCTGACCGGCAAGGGCAAGGGGTGGGTGACCGCGGAGTACGCGATGCTGCCGCGCGCCACGAACACCCGCAACGACCGCGAGTCGGTCAAGGGACGCATCGGCGGGCGCACCCACGAGATCTCGCGCCTCGTCGGCCGCGCCCTGCGCGCCGTGGTCGACACCAAGGCACTCGGCGAGAACACCATCGTCATCGACTGCGACGTGCTGCAGGCCGACGGCGGCACCCGGACCGCCGCGATCACCGGAGCGTACGTGGCTCTCGCCGACGCCATCGCCTGGGGCCGTGAGAAGAAGTTCATCGCGCAGAAGTCGACGGTTCTCTACGATTCCGTCTCGGCGGTCTCGGTCGGCATCATCGACGGCGAGCCGATGGTCGACCTCGCCTACGTCGAGGACGTGCGCGCCGAGACCGACATGAACATCGTGGTGACCGGTCGCGGCCTGTTCGTGGAAGTGCAGGGCACCGCCGAGGGAGCACCGTTCGACAAGCGGGAGCTGGATGCGCTGCTCGAGCTGGGCGTGAACGGCTGCGCGCAGCTGCGCGACATCCAGACCGCGGCACTGGAGGCCGCGCAGTGACCCGCGCGGTCCTCGCGACGCACAACCCGCACAAGGTCGTGGAGTTCGGCCGCATCGTGGCCGCGACGCGTCCCGATCTGGAACTGGTCGGGTACGACGGCCCCGAACCCGTCGAGGACGGCGTGACCTTCGCCGAGAACGCGCTCATCAAGGCGCGTGCGGCCGCCGCGCACACCGGCCACGCAGCGTTCGCCGACGACTCCGGGGTGTGTGTGGACGTGCTCGGCGGTTCGCCGGGGGTCTTCTCCGCCTATTGGGCGGGCCACCGCAAGGATGACGTCGCCAACCGCGAGCTTCTGCTCGACCAGATCTCCGATGTCTCCGATCCGCACCGGGCCGCGCACTACGTGTCGGTCATTGCGCTCGTGCTGCCCGACGGGACCGAGCATGTCGTGGAGGGCGTCTGGCCGGGGCGGATCGCATCGGCGGCCCGCGGCGACGGCGGGTTCGGCTACGACCCCGTCTTCGTCCCCGACGAGCAGCCCACCGATGCGGAGCGCACCGTCGGGGAGTGGACGGACGAGGAGAAGACCGCCCGGTCGCACCGCGCCCGCGCGTTCGAGGCGCTGCAGCCGCTGCTCGCACTGATCTGAGCATGAGAGTCATTCCCGACTAGCCGATCCTGCCGCTGAGCGGCATCCCGCACCCTAGCCTGGATGTGTGCACGACCATGCTCCCGGCATCCGCGAGGCGGGCAACCGCCGGCTGCTCGCCATCTCGCTGAGCCTGACCGGCGCGGTCATGGTCGTGCAGATCGTCGGCGGCCTGCTGTCCGGGTCGCTCGCGCTGCTTGCGGACGCCGCGCACATGTTCACGGATGCCGCAGCCCTTGTGATCGCGCTGATCGCGAGCTCGGTCGCTCTGCGTCCGGCCAATGACCGTCGCACCTTCGGCTATCAGCGGGCGGAGGTGCTGGGCGCCCTGGTGAACGCCGTGATCCTGATCGTGCTCGCGGTGTGGGTGGCGGTGGAAGGCGTGCTGCGCCTCACCGGCGAGCGCGTCGAGGTCGCCGGTCCCGCGATGCTGGTCGTGGCGATCATCGGGTTGTGCGCGAACGCCGTGTCGATGTGGCTGCTCTCGAGCGCGCAGCGGCGCAGCATCAACGTGCGCGGCGCGTATCTCGAGGTCATGGGCGACCTGCTCGGCTCGGTCGCCGTGATTATCGCGGCCGTGATCATCCTGACGACCGGATGGATGCCCGCCGATGCGCTGGCGTCGCTGCTGATCGCCGTCATGATCGTGCCGCGCGCCGTCGGCCTGCTGCGCGAGGTCACCTCCGTGCTCAGCGAGTCGGTGCCCGCCGGCATGCACGTGGACGCGATCCGCGAGCACATCCTGACCACCCCGGGAGTGCGTGAGGTGCACGACGTGCATGTGTGGCAGCTCACGCGCGGAGCACCCGTCTTCACGGCGCACGTCGTGGTCGACGACGATGCGTCGGCGGGAGAGGTGCTCAGCCGCCTGCAGAACTGCCTGGCCGACCATTTCGACGTCGAGCATTCGACGTTCCAGCTCGAGCCCGCCGGGCACACCGATCCGGAGGCCCACCGCTAATCCTCCCGGCGCACCTCGCCGGGTCCCTTGTCGGGGCGCAGGCCGCGCCATCGGGCGTGGCGCAGCACGCCGCCCGGGCTGAACTCGGCGAACTCCACCTCGCCCACCACCTCGGGGCGCACCCACAGCGCATCTCGCGCATCGGCGGACGGCACATCCGAGAACGGGTTCTCCGCGGTGCGCAGGGGGAGCAGGACCTCCTCGAGACGGGCCAGCGTCGATTCGCTGAAGCCGCTGCCGACCCGCCCGGCATAATGCAGGCCGGTCTCGTCGGGAATGCCCAGCAGCAGCGAGCCGATACTCCCCGTGCGTCCGCCGCGGCCGGGCCGGATGCCGCCGATCACGACCTCCTGCGTGCGCGTCAGCTTCACCTTCAGCCACTCCTGAGATCGCACGCCGGAACGGTACGGCGAGGCGGGGTCCTTGACGACGACGCCCTCGAGGGCGAGCTCCCGCGCCGTCTGCAGCGCGGCATCCACGTCCTCGAACACGGGCGGGACGACGATCTCGGAGATCGCGCCGGCCGCGAGGTCTTCCAAGGCCGCGCGGCGATCGTGCAGCGACCGGGCGGTGATGTCCCTTCGCCCGACGGCGAGCGCGTCGAAGAGGTGATAGCGCACGGGTGTGCGCCGCCGCTCCGCCTCGACCTGATGGACGCCGCTCAGATGCATGCGCGATTGCAGTCGGGTGAAGCTGGGGCGTCCGCGCGCATCCAAAGCGACGATCTCGCCGTCGACGACCGCAGCGGAGTCGCCGAGGCCGGCATCCGCCCCGGTCAGTTCCGGGTAGCGGGCGGTGATGTCGGCGCCGCTGCGGGCGAACAGGGTCAGGGTGTGGCCGTCCCACGCGCCGATTGCGCGGATGCCGTCCCACTTCATCTCTGCCCACGCGCCCCAGCGGTCGGCGGCCGCACGCGCGAGGGCGGGGGTCGCAGCGGTGCAGAGCATGGGCTGCGCCGGTGATGCACGGCGTGCGGTCGGGGCCGGATCGTCGGCCTGCGCACCGGCGGTGACGGGCTGCCCGTCGGGCTGCACCGTGCCCGCGGCATCCACCTTCATCCGGTGCAGCAGCCAGCTCGAGCGCTCACCGGCGCCCTGCGTGCGGATCAGGGCGAGACGCATCGTGCCCAGCGGCCCGCCGGGCCGCCCGTGGACCGTGAAGATGATCTCGTCGTCACGCCACTTCTCCAGGTCGTAGCGGCCGTCGTCCCAGATCGTGACGCTGCCGCCGCCGTACTCGCCGCGGGGGATCGTGCCCTCGAACGAGCCGTACTCCAGCGGGTGGTCTTCGGTCATCACGGCGAGGCTGTTGCGCGCCGTCGTCTCGGGCACGCCGCGGGGGACGGCCCAGCTGACGAACACGCCGTCGTGCTCGAGCCGCAGGTCCCAATGCAGCCGGCGTGCATGATGCTCCTGGATGACGAACCGCGGCGGCTGACCTGCCGGCGTCGCGGCGGCGAGCGGATTGCCGGGCACAGGCTCGGGCGTGCGTAGAGGATCGCGTTTGGCGATGTAGGCCGAGAGGGGACCGGATGCCGCGGCCCGCCCGCCCGCACGGAAGCCCAGCGTCGCCATCGGATCGCCTATGCGCTCGGCGCGCGCGAGCACCTGCTCGTGGTCGAGCTGGGCGAGGCCGGGGTCGGTGAGCTCGTCCCAGGTCCGGGGAGCGGCGACGGTCGGGAGATCCCGCCCGCGGAGAGAGTACGGCGCGATCGTCGTCTTGCTCGCGCTGTTCTGACTCCAGTCGATGAACACACGGCCCTCGCGGAGCTGCTTGGCCATGCGGCTGACGACCAGGTCCGGATGGTCGGCCTCCAGGGATCGCGCGAGCTCCTTGGCCAGAGCGGAGGCCTGGTCGCTCGTGTGCGAGCCGTCGAGTCCGGCGTAGAGGTGGATGCCCTTGCTCCCGCTGGTGACGGGGTGGGTCTCGAGCCCGATGTCCTGGAGGATGTCGCGTGCCCACCGTGCGACCTGTGCGCACTCGGCGAGCCCGACGCCGGGGCCCGGGTCGAGATCCAGGACGAGCCGGTCGGGGGTGCCGGGTTCACCGTCGGGCGTGAAGCGCCACTGCGGCACGTGGAGCTCGAGGCTGGCGACCTGGGCGAGATACGCGAGGGTGGGGACGTCGTCGACGAGCGGGTAGTCCTTGGCCCCGGTGGAGTGCCGGATCGGCAGCCGGCGGACCCATTCCGGCGCGCCGGGTTCGAGGGCCTTGGCGAAGAACGGGGGGTGATCCACCCCGTCGGGCCACCGTTTCCGGGTGACCGGGCGGTCGGCGACGTGCGGCAGCAGGAGGGGGGCGATGCGCGTGTAGTAGTCGATCACCTCGCCCTTGGTGGTGCCCGAGGCGGGATAGAGCACCTTGTCGAGGTGCGACAGTCGCAGGCGTCGCCCGCCCACCTGCACCAGTTCGTCGCCGCCCATGCCCCCATCCTGCTGTCTCTCGCGCCCGCGCGCACCGGGGACGCTGCTTTCTGCCCGGTCGTGCACGGAAACCACCAGGGCATTGCCAACGGCCCGGCGTGAGTGTGTACTGAGGGCATGAGGGCGATCTGGAAGGGCGCGCTGACGTTCGGACTGGTCAACGTCCCGGTCAAGGTCTACGCCGCGACCGAGGACCACGACCTGCCCCTGCACCAGGTGCATGCGTCCGACGGAGGGCGCATCCGCTACCAGCGGGTCTGCGAACTCGACGGCGAGGTGGTGCCCTACGCCGAGATCGACCGCGCGTACGACGACGGTGCGCAGACGGTGGTGCTCACCAAGGAGGATTTCGCTGCGCTCCCCGCGGAGCGCAGCCGCGAGATCGAGGTCGTCGAGTTCGTCCCGAGCGACCAGATCGACCCGCTGCTGTTCGAGAGGTCGTACTTCCTCGAGCCCGACTCCACTTCGCCGAAGGCCTACGCCCTGCTGCGAGAGACGCTGGAGCGCACCGAGCGCACCGCCATCGTGCGGTTCTCGCTGCGCCAGAAGACCAGCCTGGCCGCGCTGCGGGTGCGCGGCGATGTGCTCGTGCTGCAGACGATGCGCTGGGCCGACGAGATCCGCGAGGCGGCGTTCCCGGCTCTCGAGGAGGAGGTGAAGGTCTCCGATAAGGAGCTCACGCTCTCCGCCGCGCTGGTCGAGGGCTTCGCCGCGGACTTCGATCCCGACGCCTTCCACGACGACTACCAGGAGGAGCTGCGCACGCTCATCGACGCCAAGCGCGAGAAGGGCGAGGCCATCGACACGGCCGAGACGTTCGGCGAGGCCGCGCAGCAGGAAGGCGGCGAGGTCATCGACCTCATGGAGGCGCTGCGCGCCAGCGTCGAGCGCACGCGCAAGGCGCGCGGCTCGGACGAGCGTGCGTCGGGGTGAGCTTCTCTGCGCTCAGTCCTTGTGCTCGGGTGCGGGCTCCGCGTCGCCGTGCCGTGACTTGGCGCGCTCACGGAAGTAGTGCCACGCGACGACGGCGAACGACAGCACCACGACTCCGATGAGGATGAGCTCGATGTAGTTCGTGACGAAGTCGCGGATCCACGGGATGAAGGCGATGACATAGCCGAGCATCGTGAGCCCGAAGCCCCACAGCAGGGCGCCGATGAGGTTGTACAGCGAGTAGCGCCGCCAGGGCATGTGGCCGACGCCGGCGGCGACCGGCGCGAAGGTGCGCACGACCGGCACGAACCGGGCAAGCACGACCGTCATGCCGCCATACCGCTCGAAGAAGGCATTGGTGCGCTCGACGTTGCGTCTGCTGAAGAGACCGGACTCCTTGCGCTCGAATACGGCGGGGCCGCTCTTGTGACCGATGAAGTAGCCCACTTCGCCGCCGATGAACGCGGACAGGGCGATGAGCAGTGCGACGACCCAGATGTTCAGGCCGAAGACCTCGCTGGTGTTGGTCAGCAGGCCGGAGATGACCAGAAGCGTGTCGCCGGGAAGCACGAAGCCGACGAGCAGCCCCGTCTCGGCGAACACGATGAAGCACACGACGAGCAGTGCCCAGGGGCCCGCCTGCTCGATGATGTTCGCGGGGCTGAGCCAGGGGATGAGACCTGCAGAGAGCACGTATGTCCCGTCACGTTGTTGGAAGAAGGGGATGCCGCGAGACGGCGTCCGTGCGGAAGGTGGGACTTGAACCCACACGCCCGAAGGCACAGGAACCTAAATCCTGCGTGTCTGCCGATTTCACCACTCCCGCGAGTGGTCCAAGTCTACTGAGAAGGCTGTGCGGAAGCTGTGGGGGAAACCCCTCCTTTCCGACGGCGGGAACGCCCCCGGGCGAGGTCACGACGTGGGGCTGCCGACCGCCTCGACGCGAGACGTCGGCGCCTCTGCGCGCGGCGTGGCGTCATGGCGTGCGAGGAGGCGCCGACGCCACGCCAGGGCGGGCCGCTCGACATACCTGCGCGTCGTCGCGGCCAGCGCGAGGCTGACGGCGGCGCCGATCAGTGCCACCACCCACGCGTCAGCCGGGACCACGCGTCGCAGGAGCATGAGCACGGGGTAGTGCCACAGGTACAGCGCGTAGCTGATCACGCCGACGAAGACGACCGGGCGCCATGACAGAGCCGTCACGAGCGGGCCGCGGCCGGTGGCGCAATGGAGGACGACCGGCAGGATGCCGAGCACGGCGATCGGCAGCGACACGCTGCGGGCGAGCCACCCTGTCGATTCGCCGACGCATGCCGCCGTGAAGACCGCGACTCCGGTCCACGCCGCCGGCTGAGAGCGAAGCGCGCGCGGCAGATGGTCGACGGCGATGGCGGCGGCGCAGCCGAGCAGGATTCCGCCGGCCTTGGTCAGCGGGTTGTACGGCAGGGCGTCGCCGGTGAGGAGCCAGCCGGTCAGGCTCGCAGCGGCGATGGTGACGGTGATCGCGATCATCCATCGGCGACGCAGATTCAGCTGCAGCATCGCCCGCAGCAGGAGCGGCCATACGAGGTAGAACTGCTCTTCCATCGCCAGCGACCAGGTGTGCGCGAAGTAGCCGAGGTCCTGATCCGTGACCGTCGCGACGATGTTGGCGGTGTGCGTGAGCGCAACGGTCGCGTTCACCGCCGAGTGAAGACCGGAGCTCGGCAGGAACGCGTACAGCGAGGCGAACACCGCCACCATCGCGACCAACGGCGGGTACAGGCGCACGAGGCGTCCGAACCAGAACCGCTTCAGACCGATCGTGAGGTGCTCGCGCCACTGCTTCAGCAGGATCCGCGTGATGAGGAACCCGCTGATCACGAAGAACACATCGACACCGAGACCGCCGGGGAAGGTGCTGGACGGGAAGGCGTGGGTCACGAAGACCAGGGTGACCGCAGCGGCCCGGAGTCCATCCAGTGCCGGCATGTACGTCAGCGACGGTGATCGAATGGATACCACCCTTTCCCACGTCGGACCGACCGCGGGTGCCGCGTATCGGCCTCCTCTTCAAGGTAACAGATTGATAACGGTGAGTCTTCCCGGGTGGTCTGATCGGGTCCGTTGCGCGACCTGTGGATAACTTCTGCGGCGGTTTCGCATTTCCTGCAACGATGTGGGGATGACCCCCGCCCACACCGTCGGCGCGCCCTCGGCCGTGCAGCAGGTGGCAGAACGCGTGCGGGAGAGGCTGCGCGCCGAGCATGCGGATCCGGCGAGGGAACCCGCGCGAGCGGTCGAGGCGGCGTGGGCCGAGGTGCGCAGGCACAACGACTATGCGTCGGCACGCGGCCTGGATCCGATCGACGACGAGTCGGCGTGCGTGCGCGAGGCGCTGGCGTCCGTCACCGGTTACGGGCCGTTGCAAGCGTATCTCGACGATCCCACCGTCGAAGAGGTCTACATCAATGCGCCCGATCGCATCTTCGTGGCGCGTGGTGGTGTGTCCGAGCGGGTGCCGCTGGTGCTGACGGATGTCGCGGTCCGCGATCTCGTCGAGCGGATGCTGCAGTCGACGGGCCGACGCGTCGATCTGAGCCAGCCCTTCGTGGATGCGTCGTTGCCCGACGGCAGTCGTCTGCACTGCGTCATTCCCGACATCACCCGGCGGCACTGGTCGGTCAACGTGCGTAAGTTCCTTCCTGCGCACCGATCGCTGGAGGGACTGGTCGAGAGCGGGTCGATCGGGATCGACGGGGCTCGGCTGCTCCACGACGCGATGGTCCAGGGACGGAGTGTCGTGGTGTCGGGTGCCACGCACGCGGGGAAGACGACGCTCCTCGGTGCGCTGATCGGAGCCTGTGCGGATCGGCAGCGCATCGTCACGGTGGAGGAGACCTTCGAACTGGCGGCCGACGGGCCCGACGTCGTGGCCATGCAGGGCCGTCAGCCGAGTCTGGAGGGCGGCGGCGAGGTGACGCTGCGCCGGCTGGTGAAGGAGGCGCTGCGCATGCGCCCGGACCGGCTCGTGGTCGGTGAGGTGCGCGACGCCGAGGCCCTGGACCTCGTGCTCGCTCTGAACACGGGGGTTCCCGGGGCGGCCACGGTCCACGCGAACTCCGCGCGCGAGGCGCTCGTGAAGCTCTCCTCGCTTCCGCTGCTCGCCGGGCGGAACATCGACGCGGGATTCATCCTTCCGGCCGTCGCGCGCGGGGTACAGCTCGTCGCGCACTGCGCACGGGCCGCCGACGGCTCCCGTCGTGTCGCGGAGATCATCGCGACCACCGGCCGCGTGGTCGACGGGGAGATCGAGGCGCACACCGTGTACGGGGGTCGCGGATGACCGTCCTGCTCGGCGCGATGCTGGCGACCGGCATTCTTCTCGTCCTCGCGCCGTGGCTGTGGCCGCTGGGACGCAGTCGGCCCGACCGTGCACCGGGCGCACTGGGGCGGCTGATGGATGCCGCGGGCTATGCCCACGTGTCGGTCCGGGTGCCGGTCGCCGTCTGCGTGCTGGCCTCCGCGGCGGCAGCGGCGGTCGTATGGCTGCTGCTCGGGGTACCGATCGTGGCGGTGCTGGCCGGCGTCGCGGGCGCCGCGGCCCCGTTCCTCTGGTTGCGCGCGCGCCGGATGCGGCTGCTCCGCTCGCGGCGTGGGCTCTGGCCCGACGTGTGCGATCTGCTCATCGCCTCTGTCCGGGCCGGGATGTCGCTGCCCGATGCGGTGGCGTCGCTCGAGGCCTCCGCGCCGGGGGCGCTGCGCCCCGCTTTCGCCGCGTTCGCACGCGACATCGCGGCGTCGGGGCACTTCGACTCCGCCGCCGTGCGGCTGAAGACGACGCTGTCGGATCCGGTCGCCGACCGGATCATCGAGACCCTGCGCATGGCCCGCCAGGTGGGTGGAACCGAGCTCGTCCCCGTCCTGCGGGCGCTGGGTGCATCGGTGCGCGCCGACGCCACGCTGCGCGCCGAGGTCGAGGCGCGGCAGTCGTGGCTGCGCAGTGCGGCCGTTCTGGGGGTCGTGGCACCGTGGGTGGTCCTGGCCCTTCTTGCCGCGCGGCCCGAGGGAGCCGCCGCCTACAGCAGTCCGCAGGGGATCGCCCTGGTGGTCGCCGGGGCGGCGATCTCCTTCGTGGCCTACCGCCTCATGATCCGTCTGGGCAGGCTGCCTGATCCGCGGCGGTGGTTCGGATGATCCAGATCACAGACCTCGCCGTGGCCGTGGTGGCAGGAACGGCGTTCGGTGCGGGCGCATGGCTTCTCCTGCTGCTCACGCCGCGGTGGGGTGCCGTGGGGCTCGAACAGCGCATCGCCCCCTACATCCGCGACGTGGCAGACCCACAGGGACTGACGCCGCTGACGGCGCCGCCGACCTGGTCGGCGCGCGTCCGGGCACGTTGGGACCGGCTGATGTCCGGGTCGGATGCCGTGTCCCGGCGACTCCGTCAGGCACGGCGGGTCGGCGGTCAGGAGGGCATCACGGCATTCCGGACGCGACAGCTGGTGTGGGGGCTCGGCGGGCTCGTCGCGGGCGCTCTCGTGGCGGTGCTCGTGGTTCTGAGCGGTCGGCCGCCGGTGGCAGCCGTGCTCGTGCCGGTACTGGCCGGCCTCGCGGGGCTGGCGGCGTGCGATCTCCTGCTCACGCGCGCCGCCCGTGCGCGGGTGTCGCGGATCGAGGAGGAGCTGCCCACCGTCCTCGAGTTCCTCGCGCTCTGCTTGTCGGCAGGAGAGGGCATCCTCGACTCGCTGCGGAGGGTGGGAAGGCTGGAGGGCGGCGAGCTGCCGGCAGAGCTGCGCGAGGTCGTCTTGGCCGTCGGCACGGGATCGTCTCTGGCGGAGGCTCTGACGACCTTCGCCCGTGACCTCGATGTCCCCTCCCTGAGCCGCTCGGTGGATCACATCGCCGCGGCGCTCGACAGAGGGGCGCCCCTGGCGCAGGTGCTGCAGGCGCAGGCTGCGGACGCGCGGGAGGAAGCGAAGCAGACGCTCATCGAACGCGCCGGGCGCAACGAGATCTCGATGATGCTCCCTCTTGTGTTCTTGATATTGCCGATATCGGTGCTGTTCGCGATCTTCCCGGGCGTGTTCATGCTGCGCCTCGGGATCGGATGAAACGAAGGAGAGAGACGATCATGCGCGAGTTGTGGATGCGCGTCCAGATGCGGGTGACCGCGGCGTTCGCGCCGCAGGAGGACCAGGGCGACGTGCCGGGCTGGGTGCTGGTCACCCTGATGACGGCGGGCCTGGTCGTCGCCATCTGGGCGTTGGCCGGGCCTGCCCTCTCCGACCTGTTCGAACAGGCGATCGCGAAGGTCTCCGGTCTGTAGCGTGCACCGCCGACACCTGCCTGATGACAGCGGTTCCGCTCCGGTCGAGTTCATCCTCGTCGGCACGCTGCTGACGGTGCTCACTCTCGGGGTGCTGCAGCTCGGCCTGGGGGTGTACGTGCGCAACGTCGTGCATGACGCCGCGGTGGAAGGGGCCTATGAGGCCGCGCTGGCCGACGGATCGCTGTCAGACGGGGAGGCCCGTACGCGAGACCTCATCTCGAGGGCGATCGGTGACGCATACGCCAGGCAGGTGGAGGCGACGGTGACGTCGGTGGGCGGCCAGCGGACGGTGAAGGTGACGGTGCGCACGCCGATTCCGGTGATGGGGCTGCTGGGGGCCCCGGGCGCCTGGGAGGTGAGTGCCGATGCGCCGGCCGAGAGCTTCGAATGACGACGCGGGCAACGCGCCCCTGGAGTTCATCCTGGGCGGACTCATCCTCCTCGTACCCCTCGTATACCTGATCGTCGCCCTCGGACTGATCCAGGAGCAGACGCTCGGCGTCGAGTCCGGTGCCCGCCACATCGCGCGGGCGGTGGCGACGGCCCCCGACGCCGAAACGGCACGGGAACGCGCCGATGCCGTGGCCCACGCCATCGCCGACGAGTACGGCATCGACGTCGATCGCGTCGACCTGGCGATGACGTGTCGCCCGGAGGGCGAGTGCCCGCGGGCGGGGGCGACCCTCGTCGTCACCGTCGCCACGCGTGTCTCGTTGCCGCTGGCGCCCACGGTGCTCGGCATCGATCGGCTCGCGAGCGTCCCGGTGTCGGCTTCGGCCGCAGCGAAGATCTCGCGTGTCTGGGGTGAGGGATGACGAGGCCACAGGTCGCTGTCATCGCGCGGATGCGCGCCCGGATCTTCCACGTGCGGACCGACGACGAGGGCAGCATCCTTCCCCTGGCCATCGGGTACGCGATGCTCGCGCTGATCCTCATCCTCATCTGCGCCGATGCGACGTCGATGTATCTCGCGCAGAAGCGTCTGGACGCGCTGGCCGATGCCGCCGCACTCGCGGGCGCCGAAGGGTACGTGATCACCTCCGACGGGCCCGATGCGGCGACGGCCCGCCTCACGACCGACGGCGTGCGCGACCAGGCGGCCGCACTCGTCGCCGATGTCGGTGGCGGTGCCGTGCTCGTGGCCGCGACGACCCCCGACGGCGCCTCCGCCCGGGTGCAGGTGCGCGATGCGTGGCATCCCCCCGTCCTCACGGTGTTCGTGCCGCAGGGCATCACGCTCACGGCGACGGCCACCAGCCGCACGGCCCTGCACTGATGCACGGGTGGCGGCGGGTCAGGTGCGCGGCACGTACCGCGGAATCCACCGCAGGAAGGCGAGCGCGCCGACCAGGCCGATCGCGCCCATGACCCCCGTGGCCAGTGCCAGCGAGGCCAGCGCGGTCAATGCCGACAACAGCAGCGGAGCTGCGGCGCCGCCCGCGTCGGTGAGGGTGCGCCACGATCCCAGGAACGCTGCGGGATCGGCCTGCGGGGCGAGGTCGGCGCCGAGTGTCATCAGGATGCCGCTGGACATGCCGTTGCCGACACCCAGCACCGCCGCGAACAGGGCGAACCACATCGCGGCCTCCGGCGTGTCGTGCGTGAAGGCCAGGGCGATGAAACCCGCTCCCATCAGCAGCATGGCCGGCAGCGCCGCCCAGAGGCGACCGAAGCGATCCATCACCTGACCGGACGCGTAGAACAGCGCGAAGTCCAGAGCGCCGGAGATGCCGACGACGAGCGAGATCGTCTGGGCGTCCAGGCCGATCGACACGCCCCACAGCGGCAGCACCACCTGGCGGGCCGAGCGCACGGCCGAGAGCATCGCGGCGGCGACCCCGAGCCTCAGCAGCACCTCGCGGTGCCGCCACATCGTGCGAAAAACGCCGGTCGACGCCTCGTGGACGCGCACCGGCCCGGTGATGGCCTCGCCGGTGTCCTCTTCGAGCATCGGAGAGTCCTCGGTGCGCGCGAGGGCGGCCGCGGCATCCTTCTCCGGATCCGGCCCCAGCAGCACGAGCAGCACGACGCCGATGAGGCAGATCAGCGCGAACCAGATCGCCGCATGCGGGTCGCCGAACACACCGAGCAGGCCCGCAGCGACGAACGGGCCGATGAACACGCCCAGTCGGAACGAACCGCCCAGCATCGACAGCGCCCGTGCCCGGAACGACAGCGGGATGCGGGTGGTCATGAACGCGTGCCGGGCCAGACCGAACACGGCCGCGCAGAAGCCCAGCACGAACACCGCGATCGTCAGCGTCACGAGATTGGGCGCGGCGATGAGCCCGATCGTCGCCGCGATGCCGAAGCACCCGCCGATGGCCATCGTCGCCCGCTCGCCGATGCGCGCGACCGCCCAGCCCGCGGGGAGATTGCCGCACAGCTGGCCGACGACGAGCGCCGACGAGACGAGCGCAGCCAGGGCGACACCCGCTCCCAGGTGTGCCGCGATGACCGGGATGAGGGGTACGACGGCACCCTCGCCGATGGAGAACAGCAGGGTGGGACCGTAGATCATCGGGCCGAAGCGCCACAGGACGGTCCCGACGCGCAGGGGAGGGGGAACGTCGGTCACCGCATCCACGTTAGTCTGGAGTGTCATGCTCGAACTCGATCTGTCTGCCGACATCCAGGCCCTGCGCTCCACCTTCGCCGACATCCAGGCGGTGGTCGACGTGCCTGCGCTGCGGGCCGACATCGCCCGCCTGAGCGAGGAGGCCGGCGCCCCCGACCTCTGGGACGACCCCGAGAAGGCCCAGAAGGTGACGAGTTCGCTCAGTCATCGGCAGGCCGAGCTCGCCCGGGTCACCGACATCGAGCGGCGTCTCGATGATCTCGAGGTGCTCGTCGAGCTCGCCAACGAGATGGAGGACGAGGACTCCGCCGTCGAGGCGCGCGCCGAGCTCAAGGCGCTCGGCGAGGTCATCGGGCAGCTCGAGGTGCAGACCCTGCTCGACGGCGAGTTCGACGAGCGTCCGGCTGTTGTGACGATCCGTGCCGGGGCGGGCGGGGTGGATGCCGCGGACTTCGCCGAGATGCTGCTGCGCATGTATCTGCGCTGGGCCGAGCACAACAAGTACCCCGTCACCGTGATGGACACCTCGTACGCCGAAGAGGCCGGCATCAAGTCGGCGACCTTCGAGGTCGACGCGCCGTACGCGTTCGGCACGCTGAGCGTCGAGGCCGGCACGCACCGTCTGGTGCGGATGAGCCCGTTCAATTCGGCCGGCAAGCGGCAGACGTCCTTCGCTGCGGTCGAGGTGATCCCGCTCATGGAGGAGGCGACCGAGGTCGAGATCCCCGAGGCCGACATCCGCGTGGACGTCTTCCGCTCGTCGGGTCCCGGTGGACAGTCGGTCAACACCACAGACTCCGCCGTGCGCATCACGCACCTTCCGACGGGCATCGTCGTGTCGATGCAGAACGAGAAGTCGCAGATCCAGAACCGCGCGGCGGCCCTCCGCGTGCTGCAGTCGCGCCTGCTGCTGCTGCAGAAGGAGCAGGAGGCCGCGACCAAGAAGGAGCTGGCCGGCAACATCACGGCCAGCTGGGGCGACCAGATGCGCTCGTATGTGCTCGCGCCCTACCAGATGGTGAAGGACCTGCGCACCGACTACGAGGTCAACAACCCGCAGGCGGTGTTCGACGGTGACCTCGACGGCTTCATCTCGTCGGGCATCCGGTGGCGCAAGCGCAAGGACGACGACGCCTGAGCGTCGCCGTCCTCACTGAGCCGGATCAAAAGCCGACGGCCTCTACTCCGTACTCGGCCTGCTCGGTGGTGAATCCCTCGAACTCGAGCTGGTCGATGAGACCGGAGCGCGAGAACGAGCTGTATTCGAGATAGTCCGCTGCCTTGCCTGCGGCCTGTTCGTACCAATCCACATCGAGCGCATCGACGGCGAGTTCGGCGTCGTCGGCAGAGAAGCCTTCGAACTCGAGCTGCTCGATGAGACCGGTGCGCGAGAAGGAGGAGTAGTCGAGGTAGCTCTCCGCCTTTGCGATGGCCTGCTCTTGTTCGAGCGTGTACTCCGGTCCCGTCTCCTCGGCGGTGGCCGGGCCGTCTGCCTCATCGGCGACGACCGTGTCCTCGTCGACGACGGTGCCGTCGTCGACGGGCTCCTCGACCACCGACGTGTAGTCGGAGTCGGAGGTCCACGCGTCGTCGTCGGCCCCAGCACCGGTCGTGATCGACACGCCGCCCGAGGCGACGGAGCCGATGACCACGACCGCTGTCACGACCCACGCGACGACCTTGACCTTGTCGTAGCCTTCGAGCGGGCGCTTCTGTTTGTCGGTCTGGTTGCCGGTGAGCAGGATGATCAGGTCGACGAGCCACCAGATGCCGAAGCCGCCCAGGGTGAACAGCTTCAGAAGGCCGGTGCCGACCTTGCCGAGGTAGAACCGGTCGACGCCGATCATGCCCAGCAGCAGCGCGAACAACCAGGTGACCAGGAACGACTTCCCGTCCCCGCCCGCCTGTGGAGGCGCGGGGGGCCCGGGCATCGTGCCGGGAACGGGAGGCTGCCCGTACGCGTAGGGCGGGGGAGCCGTCGGGGTCGGTCCGCCCTGCGGCGCAGCCGGAGGGGGAACCTGGACGCTGGTCATTGTCAGTGCCTTTCATCATCGAGGGGCTCGTCGGGTCCGGTCGGGTGTCCGGGGATCGAGTCCCCTATGTGGTCTGACCACAGCTTATCAGTTCCAGGATGGGCAGGGGCGGGGGTGTCGCTGCGTGCTGCGGCGCCGTTGCCGCTTAGGCTCGTTGAGCCATGATCCGGTTCGAGAACGTCACCAAGCGGTATCGCGGCACGTCGAAACCCGCCCTGCAGAATGTGGACTTCGAGGTGCAACGCGGAGAGTTCGTCTTCCTCGTGGGGCCCTCCGGGTCGGGCAAATCGACCTGCCTGCGGATGGTCCTCCGCGAGGAAACGCCCAGCGAAGGGCGGGTCGTGGTGCTCGGGCGCGATCTGCGGACCGTGTCGAACCGCAAGGCGCCGTACTTCCGCCGCCACATCGGGGCGGTGTTCCAGGACTTCCGGCTGCTGCCGACGAAGACCGTGACCCAGAACGTCGCATTCGCGCTGGAGGTGATCGGCGCCTCTCGCGCGGCGATCCGACAGTCGGTGCCCGAGGTCCTCGCCCTGGTGGGGCTCGAGGGCAAGGGCAAGCGCCTGCCCCACGAGCTCTCGGGTGGTGAGCAGCAGCGCGTGGCGATCGCGCGCGCTCTCGTCAACCGGCCCCAGGTGCTGCTGGCCGACGAGCCCACGGGCAACCTCGACCCCGCCACCTCGGTGGGGATCATGCAGCTGCTCGCGCGGATCAACACCACCGGCACCACGGTGCTGATGGCCACGCACGAGGCGGGGTTCGTCGATCAGATGCAGCGGCGCGTGATCGAGCTGCACGAGGGCGAGATGATGCGTGACGAGCGGCACGGCGGCTACGGCGACACCTCGAGCCTGCCGAGCCTTGCGCCGGGTCCCGAGCGGGGCGCGGCCGCCGTCGCCGCGCTGACGGCGGTGCTCGAAGTGCACCGCGAGACCGTCACGGGCGGCACAGCGACGGGGGAAGGGGATGCTGCGGCCGCCGATGAGGCGCGAGCCGACGCATCCACTCCGCTGACCACACCGCCGGTGCCCACCGATGCCGATGCGAGTGTCGAGCCCGAGCGGACCGGCGAGGTCGCCCCGCAGCCCGACGAGGACGCGACGACCGAGCCCGAGTTGCCCGAAGGCCTTCCTGACGCGCTCGGCGTGGCCGATCGACTGGGCCTGGACGATGACGACGACGAAGTGGGGCCGACGCGATGAGGGGCGGCCTGGTCATCCGTGAGGCACTGAACGGCCTGCGGCGCAACGCATCCATGATCATCTCGATCGTGCTCGTCACCTTCGTCTCGCTCACCTTCGTCGGCGCGGCGATCCTCATGCAGGCGCAGATCGGCACGATGCGCGACTTCTGGACGGGCCGCGCGCAGGTACAGGTGTCGATGTGCATCGACGGCGCACGCGAGGCCACCTGCGACAAGGGCGCGGCGACCGACAAGCAGATCGAAGCGGTGAAGGCGCAGCTGGACGGCGACGGGCTGAAGCCGCTCATCGCGAAGTACCGCTTCGAGACGCCCAAGCAGGCGTACGAGAACGCGCTGAAGCTGCTCGGCGACGACTACAAGGACATCCTGAGCCCCGACCAGTTCGGCGCGAGCTTCTACATCAACCTCGTGGATCCGCAGAACTCCGATGTGATCACCGAGGCGTTCAACGGCAAAGCGGGCGTCCAGGGCGTTCAGGACCAGATGGAGCTGCTGCAGCCCTTGTTCACGGCGCTCACGGTGTCGACCTACATCGCCGTCGGCATCGCCGTGCTCATGCTCATCGCAGCCGTCCTGTTGATCGCGACGACGATCCGTCTGTCCGCGTTCGCGCGCAGACGCGAGCTGCGGATCATGCGGCTGGTCGGCGCGTCGAACGGGTTCATCCAGACCCCGTTCATCCTCGAGGGCGTGTTCGCCGCGCTCATCGGCTCGGTGCTCTCCGGCGTCGCGATCTGGGCCGGCGTGAAGTTCGGCGTCAACGGTTACCTGCGCAGCCGGGTCGACTTCATCACCACCTGGGTGGGGATGGGCGACGTGGCGTACGTGGTCCCCGTGCTGATCGGTCTGGGCGTCGTGCTGGCCGCGATCTCGGCGGGCTTCGCGATCCGGCGCTGGCTGCGGGCCTAGGCCACGCCCCGGCTGCGATAGACTGACGGGCTGCGGCCGCACGGGCCGCGGCATCCATCACCATCCACAGCGGGAGAGAACCATGCCCAGGGAACGCGGCGAGAAGGTCGTGGCGACCAACCGTCGCGCACGCCACGACTACCTCATCGAGAAGACGTATGAGGCGGGTCTGGTCCTCATGGGCACGGAGGTGAAGTCGCTGCGCGAGGGGCGCGCGAACCTCACCGACGGCTACGCCTACATCAAGGACGGCGAGGCGTTCCTCGACGCCGTCAACATCCCGCAGTACGTGCAGGGCACCTGGACGAACCACTCCGCCAAGCGGGTGCGCAAGCTGCTGCTGCACAAGGAGGAGATCACGCGCCTGTCGCACGCGATCTCGGCCGGTGGCTACACGCTCGTGCCGTTGAAGCTGTACTTCTCGGACGGGCGCGCCAAAGTCGAGATCGCGGTGGCCAAGGGCAAGCGCGAGTACGACAAGCGCCAGACGCTGCGTGAGCGGCAGGACAGGCGCGAGGCCGAGCGTGCGATGCGCAGCCGCAACCGGCTGGGCGAATAGCGCTCAGACCGCCGGTGTCGCCTCGGCCGCCCGGTCGCTGAACGCCTGCTTGGGCACGAACAGCAGCAGCACCGCGGCCACCAGTGCGGTGACGCCGCACACGACCCAGACGGTGATGTAGCCCGCGAACGAGCCCGCCGTGGCACCCGCGTCGGTGACGTGGCTGAGCAGTGCGATGCCGAACACGCAGGATGCTATCGCCCCGCCGACCGTCTTGACCGAGTTCGTCAGCCCGGTCGCCACGCCGGTCTGGGTCTCAGGGGCGGCGGATGCCGCGGCCGCCGGCAGCGCGGCGACCAGCGCCCCCGAGCCGGCGCCGACGATGACCATGTTGGTCACGACCTGGCCGTAGCTGTCATGCATCGGCAGAAACAGCAGGAAGCCGAGGCCCACCAGCACAGCAGCGCCGACCAGGGCGATCCGCGGCGTGACCCGGCGCGCCACGAACGGATACAGCAGGGCGCCGGCCACCATCGCGATCAGGTAGACCCCGATGATGAGGGATGTCGCGAACCCGCTGGTGCCGAGTCCGTAGCCGTAGGTGTCGGGATCGGTGCGGGCGAACGTCGAGAGCGGTGCCTGCGCGCCCAGCACGCTGACGCCGAAGAGTCCTGCGGTGAGGAAGACCGGGCCGAGCGCGGGGGAGCGGAACATGCGCACGTCGATCAGCGGGTCGGCGCAGCGCAGTTCCCAGAGGACGAAGGGCACGAGAAGCGCGACGCCGAGCACGACGACCACCCACGACACAAGGTCGGCCGGGCCGTTCAGACGCAGCAGGCTGAGACCGCCGGTGAACGCGATGAGGGCGAGCGAGACGAGAACGACGCCGACGGTGTCGAACGTGCCGCCGGTGGGCTCGGGCGACTCCCGCACGCCGATGAGCACGACGAAGAAGCAGATGACGATCATGATGCTCGGCACCAGCAGCACCATCCACAGCGGCAGTGCGTCGATGAGTGCGCCGCCCGCCAGTGCGCCGATGATCGCGCCCGCCTCGAGCGCGGCCACGAGCATTCCGGACGCACGTGCGGTGATCGTCGAGCGGCCCTGCATCCGACGTGCGCGCGACCAGATCAACGCGATCTCCAGCGGCAGCCAGACGACGTAGAAGCCCATCAGCGCCCAGCCGGCGAGGAACACGGCGAACGAGTCGGTGAAGGGGAGGACGAGGGATGCCGCGGCCGTGATCGCTGTCGAGATGAGCAGCATCCGCTTGTGGCCGATCATGTCGCCGAGCTTCGCGAAGGCGGGGACGACGAGGGCGGACAACATCAGCTGCGTGCCCTCGAGCCAGTTGACGTCCGCGTCGTGGATGCCCAGGTGCCGGGCGATGTCGGTGAGCATGGGCGTGTAGTAGCCCTGGAGGACGCCGCTGGTGAATTCGACGAACGCGAGGAAGCCCACGACGCCGGCGAGCGTGCCGAGGGTGACGCGGGTGGAGGGCGCGACAGTACGCGACATGCGTGCTCCTTCGCAGGCAGGTGATTCGGGTGCGATCACTCTAACCGCTGGATGAGCGCCCGGTGGAATCGCTCCCCGCGCTCGAGCGCGTCGATCGTGACGTGCTCGTCCACGCCATGGATGCCCGCGCGCTGGGCGGCCGACATCTCGAGCGGCGCGAACCGGTAGACGGCCGGGCTGAACCGGTGGAAGTGTCGCGAGTCGCTGGCCTGCATCATGATGTACGGCACGGCCTCCGCGTCAGGATACGACGCGGCCAGAGCATCCGCCAGCGCGGCGAACTCGGGCCCGTCGGCGGGCGACTGCGGCGACGGGTCATCGCCTTCGACGACGGTGACCTCGACGCGTGGGTCGGCGATGCGGCGTCGGACGCGGGCGACCGTGTCGTCGACCGTCTCGCCGACGGCGATGCGCAGATTCACCGTCGCCGACGCCTGCGAGGGCAGGACGTTGGCGGCTGTGCCGCCGGCTGACATCGTCGCCGCGACCGTGGTGCGCACGAGGGCGGCGCTCTCGCCGCCGAGGCGCGCGAGGACCCGCGCCGCCAGCGGCGGGCAGGCGGCCAGCACGCGGTACAGCGGCCGGCCGATGCCGGACGCGCGGCCGGCGAAGATGGAGAGCAGCCGGCGGATCGCCTCTGGTGTGTGCGGGCGGAAGGTCGCGGCATCCAATCTGTCGACGGCACGTGCGATGCGCCGCACGGCGGTCATCGCGGGCGGCGCCGACGCGTGGCCGCCCTCGCCGCGGGCGGAGAGTCGCAGGGTCAGGACGCCCTTCTCCGCAAGGCCGATCATCGCGGCCTGCCCGGTCACGAAGGGCAGCGGTGCCTCGACGACCGCACCGCCTTCGTCGAGCACGAGCCAGGGCACGATTCCGCTGTCGCGGAGGGATGCCGCGATCTCACGGGCCGCGCCCCCGTAGGTCTCCTCATTGCCGCCGAAGGACAGGTAGACGTCGCGCGCGGGTGTGAAGCCGGCGGCGAGGAGGTTCTCCACCGCCTCGAGGATCACCAGCAGCGGGCCCTTGTCGTCGAGCGTGCCGCGGCCGTACACGCGTCCGTCGGCGATCACGCCGTCGAACGGCGGATGGGTCCAGGGGTCGCTCTCGTCGACGGGCACGACGTCGAAGTGGGCCATGAGCACCAGCGGGGCGGCGTCGCGCCGGCCGCGCCAGCGGAACAGCAGGCCGAGGTCCGTGTGCGTGGTGAGCTCGAGGTGCTCGTGCGTGAGCGGGTACAGCTCGCGCAGGAGCGCGATGAGCTCGTCGAACGGGGCCATCCCGCGCCGCTCGAGCTCGGCCGACACCGTGGGGATGCGGATCAGGGCGGAGAGCCGCTCGGCGGCTCCCGGGCGGGGCGTGATCTCGCTCATCGGGCCGTGAACCGGGCTTCGACGGCCGCGGAGACCGTGATGTCATCGGGACGGAAGTCGACGGCCGCCGCATCCATCGCCCCCGTCGCGGCCATGAGAGCGCGAGCCGTGGGCGCACCCGGCGAGAGCAGGCCGCGATCGGCGACCTCCGCGGGGATGACCTCGGACAGTCCCAGGGCCACCGCATAGGCCGTGGCCCGGGCGACGGCGACCTGCACGGCGTGCGCGGCCGCCTCGCGCTCGAGCGCGGCCGCGGTGTCGTCGGTCAGGCGCCAGTCGATGTACCGGACCTCCACACCGTCGCGCTCGGCGACCTGGGTGATCCACCAGCTGAGGGCGGCGAAGTCGTCGAAGGTGGCGGTGATGTCGACGCCGGCGTGATGCACGACCGCCAGACGCTTTTCGCCCGCCCACGGGCGGTCCGACCAGACAGCCACCCGCTGACTGGACCAGTCGACGAGCGTGCCCGCGGCCTTGCGTTCGGCGAGCTCTTCGCGGATCGGGGCGGCGAGCGCGGCGATGCGCTCGACGACGAGCCCGCGGTCGGGACCTTCTGCGCGCACGGCGATGTGGGCGACGGCCTGTTCGGGCGCGCGACGCAGCTCGTGCTCGCCGCGGACGGTGATCGTGACTTCGGGCATGGTCAGAGCCTACGGGCACGAGAGATGAGGCGGGAATTCCTCTTTGCGCGATCTCGTTGTAAGCTGTGATGCTCGGGTGCTCCGGCATCCGATTGGCAACTCCACAGCGCGACAGCGGCCGCTCCACGAGAGCATGCATGGGGATGATCGGTTTCGACATCGCCTGTCTATTCACGAGAAGCGGGCCGAGGATGCAGGGTTATCTCGTGAACGCTCCCTGTAAACAACAAGTGCCAATGCAAAGCGCACTGACTTCGCCCTCGCTGCGTAAGCGAGCCCGATAGTCCGTCAGACCGTATTTGATTCCGGTACGGACCCTGGCGTCATCTAGGGATCTTGCTGTGTGACGGCGTCTGGACGTCACGCGGGACTCTTCCCAGACTGGGCCTGTCGACTTAGGTGTCTGTGACAAAGGTCGGGGCCGAGCAGAACGTCTTCACAGACTGCGCCCGGAGAAGGCGTGGAGATTCAGCGATGGACGGGGGTTCGATTCCCCCCATCTCCACGAACCGCTGTCGCTCGGAGGAAGCCCCTCGATCCCTTGGAAACACTGGGATCGAGGGGCTTTCGTCATTCCTGGGAGAAGTGCCCGCGCGGGCCGTCTGCCCACACTTTGCCCACATTCGAGATCACGCGGCAACGCCGACAGCCGCGAGCACGGTGGCCGCGTACTGGGCGCCGCGGGTGTCCATGCGCTCGGCGACGTCGTCGAGATCCCCGTCGAACAGGTCCGCGTACGTGTCGAGGGTCATGGCCGCGGACTTGTGGCCGAGCATCTTCTGCACGACCTTCACGTGCGCGCCCGACGCGACCGCGAGGGATGCGGCCGTGTGGCGCAGGTCATGCAGCGTGAGGCGCTCGAGGCCGGCGCGCGCGATCGCGAGCCGGTACCAGGACGTCGAGTCCTCCGCCGTCGTCGGGCGCCGCTGGTACCCGTCGAGGTCGCCGGGGAAGATCAGGTCGTCGGGGCCCTTGCCGTCGCAGAGCGCGTCGAGCAGCGGGTCGAGGAACGCCGGGTACGGAACGGTGCGTTTCTCCCACGACTTCGGCGCGCCGAGTTCGACCTTCCCCTCAACCTCGACGGCGTTGCGGCGCACGTGCAGGCGACGCTTCAGGATGTTCCTGTCGCGCACGCGCAGGGCGACGCATTCGCCCCACCGGACGCCGGTGTACGCGAGCGTGTAGACGAGCGTGGACCGCGTGAGGTCGCGCACCGCGGCGGCGAGCTGCGCGACCTCCTCGTCGGTCAGATAGCGGCGGTCCTTCTCGGAGTGCTTCCGTGGTTGCCCCTTCAGCCCGCGGGCCGGGTTGCGGGCGATGCGGCGGTCGTCGACGGCGATGTCGAGGATGCCGCGCAGGATCCCCAGGCAACGGAGCACGACCGACGCGGACCGGGGCCCGTCAGGGTTCCGGGTGCTCGCGCTGCGGTTCGTCGGCGCCGCGCCGTCGAGCAGATCCTGCACCCACCCGGCGACATCGGACGGCGCGATCTTCCCGACCTCGAATCGACCCCACTTCGGCTCGACGTACACGCGCCAGTCGCGTTCGAGCGTCGCATAGTACGACGGCTTCTGTCCGCGCTTGAGCTTGAGCCAGTCCGGGCCGAGCGTGCCGATCGTGACGCGTGACGACGCCGGGTCGATGTACTCGCCGGTGGCCTTCGACACGGTCACCGACGCGAGGAACAGTTCGGCTTCCTTCTTCGTCTTGAACCCGCGCTTGTCGGTCTGCGACTTGTCCGGCTTCCGGTACCGGACCCGGTACCGCTTGCCCGCGGCCGTGGCGTACGGGGTGATCGTGCCCGCCATCAGCTCTCGCCCTTGTCTCGCACGGCGAACCACTGACGGGCGATCGACTTGAGGTGCTGCACCTGGTCGGCGGGGAGACCAGCTTCCTCAGCCTGCTTGTACGCGCGCCACCACATGCGGCCGTACTCGCTGGCCTGTCGCTGCGTCGCGGACCCGTCGACTGGCGCGATCGCAGGGAACCCAGTGGGTACTTTCGTTCGGGTGCGTCCGCTGACCGTGAGGCCGGCGGCTTTGCATGCCATCTGTAACCATGCGGCCGCGTCGGCTGTGGCTTTCTCGTGCTCGCGCGCGTACCGCGCCTGGTCGCGTGCGATCTCGTCACCAGTCGCGACGCGACGCACCATCCCCAGTTCACCCTTGTAGGTCGTGCCGAAACCGACGACCACCGCGGGGGTCAGCCCATCCCCGCCAGGCACGATAACACGCATTCCGAGCGCGGGCTGTTCCTTCAACGCCCAGTTGAACGCGTATCCGCGCTCCATGTCGGTGGGGTTCCAGTCGGGCGCTGGCTCGCCGTGGCTGTCGCGATACGCGATGCGTACAACGGTGATCTTCGGCTTCTTGCTGAACCAGCCCATGATCAGTACGCGTTGAACTCGTCCATGCTCGGCGCACCGTTGGTGCCCGAGACGCTGCATTCGATGTTCACGCCTTTGGCCTTGTTGCCGTACGCGTTCTCTACGGTTGCTTCGACCTTCAAGAACCAGCCGTCGTCGGTCTGCTTCTCAGCCAGGACGCCGGTGACCCAGTGCAGCTTCGCGCCATAGGGGAACTCCGAGGCCGCACGCGCGTCGCAGACCGCACGGGCGGTGTCCTTGTCGACGGGAGCGGAGTTGTGCTCGGCGTCCTTCTTGGCCTGTTCCGCGTCTCGCGCTGCCTCTTCCTGCGCGATTCGCTCGGTGGCCTTCACGACGTGCAGGGTCACGACCGAGTGCGCGTCGACCTTTGTACCGGCTGCAGGATCGATCGTCTCGACGTCCCAGTTTGATGCCTTCACGACGATGCTGTCGCCGCCGTCGAGCGTTGCGATGAGTCCGGCATCGGTGAGCGCGTCGCGCGCTTCATCTGCGGGCTTGCCGGCCACATCCGGGATCTCGATCGCATCCGCCGACGCCGTCGCAGTCTCGGACGGGGTGGGCCCGGCTTCGGGGTCACCACCGAGCCCCAGCGCGGATCCCACGCCACCAAGGATGAAGACTGCGACGATGCCGATCACCCACCAGTGCCACTTCTTGAGTTTGAACTTCGGGGCTGCTGTGTTGCTCATGTGGTTCTCCTTGTCGGGATGTCAGGGGGTGTCGTTAGGTTCTTGGATTAGAGCGATCTCATCAAAGGTGAAGGGGATTCAGACGTGGTTGAGCAGGTCGAGTCGGTGGTGTGCGGTCGAGGTCTTCCTTGCGAGGCGGTGTGCCCGCTGATGGAGTCGGGCCGACCGTGCCCCTCGCTCGACGACGCATTACCGCTGCTTGCCGGAGTCTTCGAATACTGACTCGACCGTGATCGCAGGGTTGTCGTGGTTCAGCGCGGCGATGACCCTCATCACAAGGTCGAGGCTGACGGTCTTCGTCCGGTCCTTCGCGTTCAGGGTGAACGCACGGTGGAGAGTCTTGTGCGGCACGCCGATGCGAACTGCTGCAGCTTCGATGCCGCCGTACTGGTCCACGAGGTGTTGTTGGATCACGGCTCGTACTGCGTCTGAGTCATACACGTGGGCGATGCTACTCGATTAGCGCACTAATATTTCCCAGTTTCGGGAATCGTTGTGTCAATCCGATAACCCACTTGTGGGAATCCGCAGACTTTCCCAGATGTGGGTAACGGGACCGATCCGCGTTGTAGATTCCCAGATGTGGGAAACACAACGGAAGTGATCAAGGCGATCCGGACTGAGCTCGCCGAGCAGGACCGCTCGTACGCCTGGCTCGCACGCGAGACGGGCGTGCCGTACAAGCGCATCCTCGGCGAGCTCAAGCACCGCACGCAGCGACTCACGCTCGAGACCGTATGCGAGGTCGCGAACACGCTGGGCATGGACCTTGCGGCGATCATCGCGTTCGCGAGCAAGCCCGAGGCGGTGGCGGCATGACTCGTCGTGTCGGTCGGCTCGAGCGGCTGCTCGACCTTCAGAACGTGCTCGGTGATGCGTGGGATCGCGCGTATGCGGCCGCTGACGTCGACGGCGGCGAGCGGACCCTCGAGCGCATCCGTGCCGTGTCGGCGGCGATCACGGCGGAGGTGACGCGATGAGCGCCACGGTGACGGCGCTCAAGCAACGCCCCGAGCCGGCCGTCTGGTTGTCGCCGGAGCAGGTCTGTGACCGGGTACCCGGCATGACGCTGAGCCGGCTGAAAGAGCTGCGCGCCGCCAGCCGCGGCCCCGCCTACTCGAAGCCCACCCTCAAGACCGTCATCTACTCCGCGGCCGACATCGACGAGTGGGTGCGCGGCACCCGCGTCTCCACCAGGGAGCAGGCATGACCGCGGTGTCGTTGGACCGTAACCAGACGGTGTGGCAGCGGATCCGCGCGCGACTCGCCGCGGCGCCGGCCGACGTCGCGCTCGACGAGCTGACGTCGTGGATGCTCCCGTACGTCGTGGCCGAGCGCGAGGACGCTGCGAAACGGTTCACGCGGTCAGACGCCCGCCTGATCCGCGGCGTCGTCCGCGACGTCGTCGAGACCGTACGCGGCTTCGAGATCACTCAGGCTCCCGACGATACCGACGGCTCCCTGAAGGAGAGTCTCATCGAAGTCGCCTCCCGCCTGAAGATCGATCGACACCCGGGTGTGCGGCGTGATCAGGACGATCAGCGCCCGGGAGTCTCCCTCGCTGATCGGCAAGGCTTCGACGTTCCCGGCGTCGATGACCGCGCGCACAAGAGCGAGCAGTCGGAACGCTCCGACCATGTCGACGTGAATCGTCAGGTCGTCAATGCGCACGGTGCAGTTGTTCATGGTTCCCCTTCGGTTGGTGGCCCGGATGTTGGCGCATCCGTTCTGGCCGATGAGCCGATCGTAGGGGCCGCGTCCGGCGAGTCTCCTTCGGGCTCGCCGGACGCATCCCAGGGCGGTGCGTCGTGATCGTCGTGCGTTGGGTGGCGACCGTCGTCTGCCTGTTGATCTGCGTGGTGCTGTTCTTCGCCCCGTCGATCGGTGCAGCCTCCTTGTTCCTGGCGTGCTTCGTGGTCCTGTGCTGGTCGTTCGGCGCGTTCGAGCGGGACTTCTGGATCGAAGACGAGAAGAAGGGGATGAAGCGGTGACGGTTGAGAAGACGACCCTGTCGGGCGACACCGTGCGTCAGGTGCTCGGATACTTGGGCGACACGAACCTCGGAGAGCAGCCCCGCGCCGTCGTCGACCGCATTCTCAAGCTCGCGGAGGTCGCCGACCCGGCCACGCTCGACAAAGTGGCAACCGAATGGGGTGAGCTCGCATACGCGTGGTTCGTGGCACGTCGCACCCCATGGGGTATCGACTGGCTGCGCGGTCTCGCGAAGGCAGAGCTCGACGGCGCCGAGGCCGGCCTCGACTTCACGGCGGTCGCGTCATGACTTGGCGGATGCGGATGCGTTCGTCGTTGAACTCCCGTCGCCCTGTGGGGGCGCGACGGGCTGTCGGTGTGGGGACACCGACCGAAGCTGGGGACGCCCCCGGCCGTGACTGGCGCGACTGGGGAGTCGTCATCACGGTCGGGGCACTCGGCGCGATGGATGCGGCACTCCTCGCCTACGGGATCGCGGTGATCTCGTGAGCCTCGCGCTTGGCGTGGACCCGTCCCTCACCTGCACCGGTGTCGCGCTGATCGACACGACCACAGGCGATACGTCAACGTGGCGGGTGAAGACCGTTAGCCGTGGTGACACGCTCGCAGCAAAGCGTGCACGCCTGCGGGAAGCGATCGCGGGAATCCTCGCACCGGTCCCGCCACGGCTCGGTGTGACCGTCGTCGAGGTGCCGCACTCGGCGCACCAGTTCGGGGCGCAGAACGAACGCATCGCCCTGTACTGGTGGCTCGTCGACCAGCTCATGGCACGTGGACCGGTCGTCGAGGTCGCACCGTCGCAGCGCGCGAAGCTCGCCACCGGCCGCGGCAACGCCGACAAGAAGGCGGTGCTCGCCGCAGTACGAGCCGCGCACCCGGGCGTGCACGTGCCCGACGACAACGTCGCCGACGCGCTCGCCATGGCGGATGCCGGCGCGCATTGGCTGGGCGCGACACGCGACTACCTGCCCGCGCAGGCGGACGTGCACGCGCGGATCGCATGGCCGCCGGCGGCCTGACAGACCTATCCGCAACACCAACAGAACAACGAATGGGGACACACATCATGGTGAAGCTCGCTTCCACGCTCCCGAAGGAGCTCGAGCAGAACGGCCTGGAACAGAACACCAGGCACCTGATCGCGGCATACACGTCGCAGGACACGATTCCGGTCATCGGGCTCATCCACACGAAGGACTGCCACGACACCGAGGCCTTCGAACGCGTGCCGCGGGTGGAGCTCGTCGCGATCGAGGGCGCATTCAACGAGGTCGACGCCGAGCAGGTGCGGGCGTTGCTGATCCGTCTGCACGACGACCGTGTGCGGCATGTCAAGCAGCCGCTCGACCTGCCCGATCAGGACGACTTCGGCGGGGCGATGCTCGCGATCGACCAGGCCGAGATCGTCGATGCGGACGTCGTTGACGACGAGAACGAGGAGGACTGACCGATGAGCATGCCAAACGCACACCACGCGCCCGTGACCCCGATCCAACAGGAGGTGACGCTCGACGACCTGCTCAAGCAGCGCGCCGCGTACAAGGCTGACGCCGAGTACATCCAGGACCAGATCGAGAAGATCGACGCACAGATCATCGACCGGCTCGGCACCGTCGGCACACACCAGGTCGGCGACGTGAAGGTGCAGGTGCGGGAGTACACGCGCACCGACACCGCCCGCATCCAGACCGCCTACCCGGCCGCGCAGTTCCCGCAACTGTACGTCACGAAGACGGTCCTCGACGAGGCGGCGGTGAAGCAGCAGTTCGCCCCCGACGTGCTTGAGGGGTTCAAGCTGCACGGTAAGAAGAGCGTGGTCGTGAAGTGACCGAGACGTGGAGGCCGATTGCTGAGCGCGCAGGCTACGAGGTGTCGAGCCTTGGACGAGTTCGCTCAGTCGACCGGGTGATTCCGCACGCGAACGGCGAGGGTTCGCGGCGGCAGCGGGGGCGCATCCTCTCACCGTCGCCCAACGGGCCGTACGGATACCTGTCTGTGATGCTCGGCGCCGGCTGTCGACGGTACGTGCATCGCCTCGTGGCCGCAGCGTTCCTCGGCGACATCACGGGCATGGATGTCGATCATGACGACACCAACCCGGCGAACAACTGCGTCGGCAATCTGACGATCATGCCCCACCAGGACAACCTCACCGCGATGAGCGACCGGCGCACGCACTGCGTCAACGGCCACGCGCTCACACCCGAGAACACAGTACGTCGGGGCCGCTCGCGCCGCGCTTGCCGCACCTGCATCAAACAGTGGGTGGCCGCGTCATGACCACGGTCGAACAGCTCTACTTCGATGTCATCAAGGCGGGGATCACCCGGCACCCGCGATCGCTTCAGAAGCGTATCGGCCCGAGTGAGATCGGTCGGCCCTGTGACCGGTGGGTGCTTCACAAGCTCGCCGGCGACGACGAGCCTGACCGTGGGCCCGCGTGGAAACCGGCGATTGGCACGGCGGTTCACGCCCAGCTGGAGGAGTGGTTCGACCAGGCGAACTTCGGCGGCGGCGAGGTATCCACGCAGGAGTGGGTCACCGAATGGGAAGTCACGGTCGGGCGGATCGGCGGAACACCGATCACCGGCCACAGTGACCTGTTTCACGTGCCGACAGGCACGGTAACGGATCACAAAATCGTCGGACCGAAGCAGCTCGCGAAGTACCGGCTGCACGGCCCGTCTGAGCAGTATCGGACGCAGGCGCACCTGTACGCGGCCGGGTTCACCGCGGACGGCGGCTGGGGGCAGGCACGGCATGTGGCGATCGCGTTCCTGCCCCGTGACGGTGAACTCGACCAGGCGTACTTCTGGTCGGAGCCGGCAGACCCGCACCGGGCGGCTGAGGCGATGAACCGGGCGAACCGGTTGTGGACGATGTTGCAGGTCGTTGGCATCGACGCCGCGTTGGCCGCGTCCCCGCTGTGTGACGACCAGTGGTGCACGTGGTGTCGCAAGGAGCGGCGTGCCGCGAACCGGGCGGCGGGGGTGTCGCTGTTCGGTGATGACTTTCCCATGCCTGCGGGCACGTCCGCGCTATCTACTCCGGCGGCCAGGTCGACGCCGGGTGTCACCGCACCGGGGGGCGCGGTGATCACGAACATGTTCGACCGCTGACAAGACAAAGACGAATGGAGTAAGACGATGTCCCTTTTCGATTCCAGCAACAAGGGCGTGAAGTTCGCCAACATCGGCGACGAGATCACCGGAACGATCGCGGCGGCGCCGTATGAGCGGCAGCAGACGAAGTTCGGCACGAACGAAGCCGACTTCTGGCCGAACGGTGACCCGAAGATGCAGGTGCTGGTGCCGTTGAAGACCAGCCTCCGTGACGACGCGAACGATGACGGTGAGCGAACGCTGTATGTCGCGAGCAAGCACATGAAGCAGGCGATCGGGCAGGCGATCCGTGCCGCGAACGTCGCCGACGTCGCACCGGGTGGCACGTTGACGGTGAAGTACATCGGCAACTCGCCTGACTCGAAGAACCCTGCGAACCCGGCGAAGATGTACGCCGCGCAGTACACGCCGCCGGCATCCGCGTTCGCGGGGCAGCCGGCCGCACAGCCCGCGCAGCCGGCCCAGCAGGCTCAGGCGGCGCCGGCACAGTACGCGGCGCCTCAGCCTGCACAGCAGCCCGCACAGGCGCCCGCCCCGGTGGGCACGCCGGGTGGTCTGACGGTGGAGCAGCTGACGCAGGTCGGTCAGCTGCGTGCGGCGGGGATTCCTGACGAGACGATCGCGACCGCCGTGAGGACGACGGTCGACGTTCTCAACACGATCCCGTTCTGACGGGTGGCTCTCGCCGCGACCGCGCGCTGTCCCATCGAGAAGGACCGAGAGCACATGAGCAACGACCAACACGACAAGACAGGGGATGCGGCGTGACCGGTGATCTGCTGACCACAGCACTGCAGTTGCACGCGGCCGGATTGTCGGTCGTGCCTGTAGCCGCTGACGGCACGAAACGGCCTCGCGGCGCGTGGAAGCAATACACGACCACGGCAGCCGACGAGACGCAGGTGCGCGCCTGGTTCGCCACGGACGTCGAGCAGGGTGTCGGGATCATCACCGGGTATGCGGGTGTGGAGCTGCTCGAGGTCGAGGGACGCGGCATGACACTCATGGGTGACGTGCTCGACCTTCTCGACGGCACCGGGCTGAGGGCCTTGTATGACGAGCTCGTGGACGGCTGGTCGGAGCAGTCCCCGTCTGGCGGGCTGCACCTGCTCTACCGTGTCGCAGGCGGTGACGTGCCCGGCAACACGAAGATCGCGCAACGCCCCACGGACGGGCCGACCGGTCGGGAGGTGCTCGCCGAGACCAGGGGGACTGGCGGGTTCGTGGTCCTCGCCCCATCCGGCGGGGGAGTGCACCCGACCGGGAAACCGTATCTGCGGCTCGCCGGCGGGCCTGCGTCGATGCCGACGATCAGCCGGGAACAGCGTGATCAGTTGCACGCGGTCCTGCACGCAGCGCTCGACACGATGCCTGTCGAGGTGTCGGCGCCGGCGGGCCCGGTGGATGCGAAGTGGTCGACCGGGTACCGGCCAGCTGAAGGCGACGTGACCCCGGGTGACGATTTCGAGGCGAAGACGGACTGGGATCAGATCCTGGTCGGGTGGACGCTCGTGCACACGCGCGGGGCGACCCGGTATTGGCGGCGGCCGGGGAAGAACGACGGCATCTCCGCGACGACCGGGCACGCGGACGACCGTGACCGGCTGTACGTGTTCACGTCGTCGACCCAGTTCGAGCCGGAGGTTCCGTACACGAAGTTCGGGGCTTTCGCGGTCCTCAACCACCACGGTGACCATCAGGCGGCGGCGAAAGCACTCGCCGAGCGTGACTACGGGTACCGGGCGCCGCGTGCACTGGCCGCATCTCGCACGACGTCGACGGGCACGCAGATCTCCGCAGTTGGGAACACAGCCCCAGCGCCCAATGTGGTGATCGGGTCGGATGATGCGGACCTCACCGATGACGGCAACGCGCGTCTCGTCGTCGCGCAGCATTCCTCGGTGCTCCGGTTCGTGCCGGACGCGGGGAAGTGGGTGACCTGGGACGGCACCCGTTGGGCGTGGCAGGCCGATGATGGTGCCGCGATCGAAGCAGCGAAGCAGACGATCCGTGCGATCCCCACCGATCACCCCCAGCTCGCCTCACACCGCAAGAAGTCACTGTCCGCCCGGCACATCGCGGACGCTGTCCGGCTCGCGCGCACGGTCCCTGGAATGCGTGTGTCGGCGGCACAGTTCGACCGGCATCCGTGGCAGTTGAACACGCCCGGCGGTGTCGTGAACCTGCGTACTGGGGAGATCGCGGCCGCCACATCCGGGCTGTTCCATTCGAAGCAGACAGCGGTGACGCCGGATGCGGGGATGCCGACGCCACTGTGGGACCGGTTCATGCAGACCACGTTCCAGTCGAACCCGCACCTGGAGCGGTACGTGAAGCAGCTCGCCGGGGTGTCCGCGGTCGGGGAAGTGATCGAGCATGTGCTGCCGTTCCTGCACGGCGCCGGGCAGAACGGGAAGACCGTGCTGCTGGAAGTGCTCACGTCACTGCTCGGCGACTACGCCACCGAAGCGCCGGCGGGGTTCCTGCTCGCGGGACGTGACCGGCACGAGACGGAGCTCGCGAACCTGCAGGGCCGGCGGCTGGTCGTCGGGTCGGAGGTGAACGAGAACACCCGGTTCGATGAGGCGAAGATGAAGATGCTGACCGGCGGCGACAAGATCACGGCCCGGTTCATGCGGCAGGACTTCTTCACGTTCACCCCGTCGCACACCCTTTGGTTGGCCGGTAACAATCAGCCGAAGGTGGAGACCGGTGGGTATTCGTTCTGGCGGCGGTTGCGGCTGATCCCGTTCACGCACACGGTTCCCGATGAGGAGAAGATCGACGGGCTCGCCGAACGCCTCGTCGCTGAGGAAGGCCCCGGGATTCTCGCGTGGATCGTCGCCGGCGCCGTGGACTATGCGAACGGGGGACTGCCGACGCCGGTCGAGGTGCTCGCGGCCACGTCCGAATATCAGGCGGAAGAAGACCACCTGGGCAGGTTTGTGGAGGACCGGTGCTCGATCGGCGGCGGCGACAACGCCCGCGTCGACCGCGCCGATCTGCGCCGCGCGTACGACGCCTGGTGTGACGAGCAGCATGAGCATCCGTTGTCGGCGCAGGCGTTCGGTAGGCAGTTGCGGCAACGGTTCGATGTGGGGTCGGCGAAGTCGAACGGCCGCCGCTTCTACACGAACGTGATCCTGTACCAGCCGGAAGACACCGCTGATGACGGCGAGTCGGGGAACTGGTGGGACCGATGACCGCGATCACACCGCTGACTGCCAGGTGCCCACGCTGCGGGCGCACCGTGCTCGAGGTCCGCTGGGACTGGCAGGAGGACCTGCTCGTCGGCGCGCCCGTCCTCGACCTTGTCGCGCTGGACCAGGCGCAGCAGTTCGCGTGCGTGCTGACCGGTGTTCGGCTGTGGCAGGTGTACCCGTACGGGCGCCGCTGGGTGACGTCCCAGTGGAACCGGTGGTGGCCCGGCAGGCGCGACCGTGAGGGCCACACCGTCCCTGCGCATTCGTGCGACCGCCGGTGGGATGCGCCCGCCGTGTCGATCGCGCCAGACCCTACGCAGACCCCCACGGTCTGCCCGTTTTGAGAGAGGAACCAAAAAATCATGGCAACCAGCATCAGCGAGACGGTCGAACAGACGCTCGCAACGGTCGATCTGACGGACGACGGGAACGTGCAGCTCACGGTCCGTTCGTTCTTCCCGAGCCGCGTCGTCTTGACGGTGCAGCAGGCGCGGGCCCTGGCCGACGCGCTCACCACGTACGCGAGTGAAGCCGCGGCATACCTGACGGAGCAGGCGTCATGACTGCCACGATCACGCCGCGGCCGAAGACGGAGGCCTGGGATGGGGGTGACGTGGTCACTGCCGTGACCACGCGCGAAGCTGACGGGCTGTTGGTGCCGCTCCGCAACCACGGGGTCGCGAAGACTACCGACGAACCGATCGACACGGTCGCGGCGAACGGGAATCATCACGCGCTCGTGATGCGGAACAACGAGGGCGGCGCGGAGATGTCCACGCCGGTCACAGAACCGCTGCGCGCGCTGACCACGCACGGGCACCAGTCGCTCATCGCCGACCCTGCGCCGATATCGCTCGACGTAGACGACGCCGGGTTCCGGATGCTCGAGCCGCACGAGATCAAGGCCGGGATGGGGTTCGCCGGCGACTACCTGCTGCTGGGGTCGAAGCGGGACAAGGTCAAGCAGGCTGGGAACGCTGTCACCCCGCCCGCCGCGCGCGACCTCGGGAACGCGGTCGCCGAGTTCCTGAACGGAGTGACGGCATGATCTCGGCGCCAACGTCCACGGTGCCGCGTGCCGACCAGTTGCACGCGCCGAGCACTGTGCAGGGGCGGGCGTACTGCGGTCGCCGTGGGGTGAAGTTCGCGGCCTCGTGGACGGAAGTCAGCTGTCCTGACTGCGCCGCAGCATATCGAGCAGATGAGGAGGCCGCATGATGGAGACGCTGATCCCGGTCTACACGGTGCACTGCTTCTTCGGCCGTTGCCGGTTCACCGTGCAGGACACCGACACGCATGAAGCCTCCCGCCGGATGCAGTGGCACTACGACGAAGAGCATGTCGACGACCTCACCCGTCTCGGATACCCACCCGCGAAGGGAGCGCGCTGATGGATGCCGTGACCGAGTACGCACAGCAGGAGGAATGGGACACCTGGGTCGCCTCGTACGAATGGCACCTGGACAAGCTCCCACCGCTCCTGCAGCAGATGCGGGAACAGCAAGCAACCGTGATCCGGGCCACGAATCTGGAAGCAACGAGGGTCAGTGGGGGCGGCTACCTCGACAACGTGCGGGTGATCGACGAACCCGGGACGCCGGCGGCGGACGCCGCGATCCTGTGGGCACTGCTCACCGGGTACGCGGAGGCGGTCGCCGACCGGATCGGGGAATGCCCCACCCCGCGTCCACCATTCGCCGCACCGGACGACGCTAGGACAGCCTGGCGGGCATCCTACGAGCTTGTCGCCTGGCTGCTTGACGACGACCGGGTCAACCGGATCGTCGAGCATCACGACCTCGGCGAGCTCGAAGAGACCCTGTTCCGGGAGGTCAGGAAGGGCGGGAACCGGTACGGGCTCGCACCCGAACGACGCAACCGGAAACGACTCTGCACCATCTGCGGGGAACGGGGCATGGTCGCCGCGTGGATCGATGAAGGCGCCGGCACGGTTGCCGTGGCCCGGTGTGAACGATGCGGGAACACAGTGAAAGGACAAGCAGCATGACCGACAAGTTCGTGAATCACTACCAACTGACGTCTGATGATGTGCATGGTGCGCTCGAAGAGGAGAACCGCACCCTGGCGTTGCTTGCAGACGGGATCGCGAAACGCGCAGTGTGCGATTTCTGCGGTGCTACCCACACCACGGATGACGAGGTCGACGACGCAGAGTGGGGCGACATGGCGTGGGCCGAACTCACCATGCCCGACGACTGGAACCAGGAAGCCCTCGACGCTGCCGCTGAAGCCCGCGCCGCGCTCGAAGCAGCGAGGGCCGCACGAGAGGAAACGAAGTGAGCATTGAGGAAGAAGCACGCGCTGAAGCGAAGAAGCGCTGGCCGGAGTCAGACGGCTACGGCGGCGCGCTGTGGCAGAACGTGGCATCGCGGCGGGATTTCGTCGCTGGCGCACTCTGGCAGGCCACCCACGAGCCGAGCAAGGCCGAGTGCGTGGACATAGCGAACCGGGCGCAGGCAGAGACGGGCCGGTCGATCTGGCCGAGCACCGTCCGCGCCGTCCTGTCCGCCGCCCGTCAGGTGGGCACCCAACCGACCGAAGGCGGACAACGATGAGCGCGATCTGCCCCGAATGCGCAATCGGCAAGCACAACTCCTGCACCGGATGGGCTCTCGACGAAGACGACAACGTCGTCGACTGCGAATGCGACCACCACCAGCCATGACCGTCACCCTGCTCACCTACCGGGAGGCCGCGACCCGCGTCCACCGTTCGATCCGCACCATCAAACGCTGGCGCCGACACGGCCTCCCCATGAGCTGGGACCACCAAGACGGGCAACGAGTCCGCGTCGTCGAGCTCGAGATACTCCTCGCCTGGTACCGGGACAGACTCCAAGCCGACCCCATCCACCAGCAGCGGCTCAGACGACGACTCGCCCAGACAAACTGAGGGCCCCGACACCACCCGGTGCGGGGCCCTCAGCACATTGCAGGTCAGGACTGCGGACCACCTGCGACGTTTCGGAACGCCTGAGCCAGATCCTGGATCGTCGACACCTGCTTGTCGAGGCTGAACACGTTACCCCGCACATCGGCGACCGCGTCCGTGATGAGGTCGTAAAGCTCACGACGCGCGAGCTTCCCGGCCTCGGCACTGTTCGATGACGTCGTCTTCTCAGCAACTTTCCTTCATCCCCATATCTCCCGCGAGCCCCATGCTCACAGGACTCACCACGCTAGACCCGGCCACCGACATCGACCCGGCGTGTCGCATTTGACCGCCCACCGCTGTCACCCCCTACATTCAGAATCGGGAATCGTTGTTGGAACCCACCAACACGCCCCACCGCCGGTCGGCTGACACACCCCCAAGTTCGTCCCCAACGACGTCGTGCCGACCGGCCCCACACACCCAGGGACAGAGCCCGGAAACCGGCTCTCTCGAATGTGCCCTGGCGAATGTGCCCTGCCAATCCGCCGCAGGGCACATTCGACCCAAACAGGGCATGCTCAGGGCACATCAAAAAACGCCTACCTGCCCTGGACAATCACCAGGTCAGACCCCTAAACACTGCAAACAGGGCACATTAGGGCATGCTGTTCCCAATTGGCACAGCTCTATGACTGTTACTAGGTAACACAGTTATACGCGCGCAGGGAGCACTCAACAGAAACCACCTGCCCTGCCTGCCCTCCAAGCCACAATCCCGGCCGGGAGTCGAGTACCCTCGCGTTCCCCACGCGGCAGCCTCCCGGCCGGGAAGCCACGATCGGAGCCCCGATGATACGGCTGCTCGCAGGCTGGACTCTCGGCGTCACCATGACGATCATCATCTGGACCCGCGGCCCCGCGATCGCCGGCCGCATCCTCGCTGTACCCGACGACGTCGACAGGAGACACCGGTGACCGACAAGACGCTGCCGAAGCACGTCGAGATCCAGACCGACGACACCGGCGCCCCGCTCGAGCTGCTCGTCGACGGCGAGCCGTTCCCCTGGTACCTGACACCCGGCGTCGACCTGCATGTGAAGGCGGACGACGAAGACCTCTCGACCATCACCGTCACGATGTACGCGGAACGCGTGACCATCACCCCACGCAATGAGGCTCAGCCATGACCACGCAGCTGTACACGTGCGACGACTGTGGATCCGAGTACACGTCCCCGCTCGCAGCGGCGCTCTGCTGCGACCCGGCCGCCTATGGGGACGACGACTGATGGCTACCGCCGCACCCGTGCACGTCGGGACCGTGAACATCCAGTGCCCCGTGTGCGACACGATCATCCCAGCAGAGGTCACCGCGGTGCTCGTCCCTGCGGCGGCGACCGAGTCCGGTCGGATCGAGCTCGCATGCACGCCGGACCTCACCGACATGTGGGCTCACATGTGGACGCACCAATGACCACAGCGGCGCAGAATGCGAACGGTGCCCGACGTCGAGCCCTCGTGAAGCGGGTGAAGGCAGAAGAGTCCGACTGCGCCCTCTGTGATGACCCGGTGGACAAGTCCCTGAACTTCCTCCCGGGGGAGCACGGGAAGAAGTGCCCCACCCGGGACTGCGCCGGATGCATGCCCGACCCCATGCGGGGCGAGGTCGACGAAGACATCCCCCGCTCTCGCGGCGGCTCACCCTACGACCGCGCCAACTGCCACCTCATGCACCGCAAGTGCAACCAGTTCAAGTCCGACATGACCCTCACCGAGTCACGAGAGAAGCTACACGGCACACATACGAAGGTACAGACAGTCACATGCTCACCGATCTGGTGACGATGACCACATCAGAGCTCATCGCAACACTCGTCATAGGTGGGTGCGCCGGCGCAGTGACGGTGCTGTGGGTGCTGTGGGCCATCGAACGCCGCGAGCGACGCGGTCGACGCCGGCGAGCCGACCGGGCACCCCACCCCCCGCCCCCGGGCACAGGCCCGCCCGCGGCATAGTGCCTATCTCTCCCCGGGTTTTTCCACCTTGCAGGGGGTGAGTGCGCATGGGAGGTTCTCAGGCTCAGCTGCATGCGGTTGGCGCGCCGAAGGCCGCGAAATCGCGCGGGCGTCGTGTGTATTCGGAGGCGTTCAAGCGTGACGCGGTGGAGAAGGCGCGGGCTGCAAAGTCGATTTCGCAGGTGGCGCGTGCGCTTGGGGTGTCGCGTCCGACGCTGTCGGCGTGGATGAAGGATGCCGCACCACCGCCGATGACGCTCATCGAGGCTGTCCAGTCGGGCAGCCGGAAGTCGTACTTGATCGCGTGGCGCGACGAGCTCGCGAGGAAGATCACGAGCGGGGTGGCGGCGCGCGAGTTGGCGCCGTTGGGTAAGCAGCTCAACGACACGATCCGTGAGCTCGAGGAGTTGGTGGCTCGGGAGACGGAGGAGGCTGCAGATGCCGTCAGCGCTCCTGACGAAGACCTCGACCCCGACGACCTCTGAGCGGAGGCTGTCGGAGGTTGCGAAGCATCTGGTCGTCCCGTCTGGGATTGTGAAGACGGGGTATCCGGCGGTTGCTGCGCAGTGCGCGAAGATGGGCGTCAAGCACGACGGCTGGCAGAAGGGTCTGGGGAAGGCGATCCTCGCGAAGCGGTCGACGGGGAAGTATGCGGCCGGTATCGGCGGGGTGCTGATCTCGATCTGCCGTCAGGTGGGGAAGACGTTCACGATCGGGACGATCATCTTCGCCCTGTGCATTCTGTTCCCGGGCCTGAAGGTGTTGTGGACGGCGCATCATGCGGCGACGTCGGATGAGACGTTCGACACGCTCGCAGCGTTGGCGCGTCGTCGGCGGATCAGTCCGTACATCCGGCAGGTGCGTGGCGGGAACGGCAAGCAGCGGATCGTGTTCACGAACGGCTCCCGGATCATGTTCGGCGCCCGTGAGCATGGGTTCGGGCGAGGCATACCCGGTGTGAGCATCGTGGTGTTTGATGAGGCGCAGATCCTGAAGTCGAAGGCGTTGAACGACATGGTGCCGGCGGCGAACACGGTGAAGAACCCGCTTGTGATCTACATGGGCACACCGCCGACGCCGACGGACCCGGCCGAGGTGTTCAAGTCGCGTCGAAAGAAGGCGCTCAAGATCGAGGAGCGCCGGAAGTCCGGTGAGGACGTCCGATCGAACACGCTGTACGTCGAGGTCGGCGCGGATGCCGGCGACGACCCGGACTCTCACGAGACGTGGGCGAAGGCGAACCCGTCGTTCCCGCACCGGACTGATGCGGACGCGATCCAGCGTCTGCGCGAGCAGCTCGACGATGAGGCGTCGTTCCTGCGTGAGGGTCTCGGGATCTGGGATGAGGATCTGGACGGTGACGGGCCGCTGTCGAAGTCGTGGCCGATGCTCGCCGTCGGACCGGACAAGGCGCCGGCGGACGGCATCCGGTCGTTCGGTGTCGCGTTCTCGGCGGATGGTATGCGGGTGTCGCTCGGCGGCTGTCTGATCTCGGACGAGTCCGCGCATGTGGAGCTGATCGACGCGCACCAGGGGCCGGTCGAGGAGCAGTTGGCGCCGCTCGCGGACTGGTTCGTCGCGAAGGTCGACGGGGTGGCCCGGTGGCGGCGTGCGTCGATGATCGTGATCTCTGGTCGTGCGGGTGCGGCGGTGTTGGAGCGTCTGCTTCTGGACCGGAAGGTGCCGTGCCGGCGGATCGTTGTGGCGTCGTCGCCGATCTACTACCAGTCGTGCGGGATGCTGCTCGAGCAGGTGACGGCGGCGGCGGGCGAGGCGAAGCGCGGCGAGGCACTGTCGTTGACGCACCTGGCATCTGTCGGTCAGTCGCAGTTGGACGAGTCGGCGAAGAAGTCGACGCAGGAGAAGCGCACCCGTGATGGGGCGTGGGGGTGGGGTTCGCCGGCTGGTGATGAGACGCCGGTTGAGGCGATCTCGCTTGCCCTGTACGGCGCCCGCACGGGCAAGCCGGTATCGACCGGGACACGGAAGGCGGTGATCGCGTGACCGACGTGATTACGTTGCAGATGCCGAACGTGGATCTCGGTGCGGACACGTCGCTGTTCCGTGACCTGGTGAACGTGTGGTGGAAGAAGCGCCCGCAGAACATCACCCGATCGGTGTACTACGACGGTGAGCAGGCGCTGAAGGATTTCGGCATCAGCCTGCCGCCGCAAATGGCCGGCGTGAAGGCTGCGCTCGGCTGGACGGCGAAGGGCGTGCACGCGGTCACGGATCGTTCCCGGTTCGAGGGGTTCGTGGACTCGTCGGGAGAGACGGACCCGTTCGACCTCGAGCAGGTCATGTGGGAGAACCGGTTCCGGGTGGAGCTTCCGGCGGCGCAGGTGTCGTCGTCGGTGCACGGGTGCTCGTTCCTCACGGTCACGCCCGGTGACGTGCAGTCAGGGGAGCCCGCGGTGCTGGTCATGGCACGGGCGGCGGATGTGTCGGCGGCGATCTGGGATCCGCGGCGGCGGCAGCTCAAGGGCTTCCTGTCGATCGTGGATGTCACCGATGACGGACAGCCGTCCGAGATCATCATGTACACGCCGGAGACGGTGTACACCCTCGCGCAGACTAAGACAGGGTGGATCGTCAACGCGCGGCCGCACCTGCTGGGGCGGGTGCCGGCGGTCCCGCTGGTGAACAAGTTCGAGCTGCGGCGCCCGCTCGGACACTCGCGGATCACCCGTGCCTCGATGTACTACAACGACGCGGCACTGCGCACGATCGTGCGCGCCGAGGTGTCGTCCGAGTTCTTCTCCGCACCCGAGTACTGGGTGTTCGGCCCGGACGCGTCGCAGTTCGCGCTCGACCGATGGACAGCAGTCATGGGACGCGTGAAGGCGCTCGACGTCGAAGACAACGAAGCGATGCCGCAGCTGCACCGGTTCCAGGGTTCGTCCCCGCAGCCGCACACGGAGATGCTGCGCATGTGGGCGAACCTGTTCGCCGACGACCAGGATCTGGACGTGAAGTTCGCGGACTCGTCGAACCCGTCGAGCGCGGACGCGATCTTTGCCGCGAAGGAGACGCTGATCACGACCACCCGCGACGCGAACGCGCTATGGGGTCATGGCGCGGTCGAGGCGATGCAACTCGCGGTACAGATCCGCGACAACCTCGAGGTTGTGCCGGATCAGTTGCGGTCGTTGCGTGCGAGCTACACGGACCCGGCGATCGTGTCGCCGTCGGCGCGCGCGGACGCGTACTCGAAGATCGCGACGAGCGACCCGAGCTTCGCGACATCGCGGGTCGGCCGCCAGTACGCGGGCCTGTCGCTCGAGCAGATCGACCAGATCGAGGCGGAGGACCGGCGGGGGCGTGTCGGTGACCTGGTGTCGGCGCTGCGGCAGAATCCTGCAGCCAGCCAGCCAGCCAGCCAGCCAGCCAGCCAGCCAGCCAGCCAGGATGACCTGAACCAGGCGAACGTGCTCAAGGCGAAGGCCGACGCGCTCGGTGTGTTGCGGCGCGCCGGGGTCGACGCGGACGAGGCCGCACGACTCGCCGGGCTCGGTGACGTGAAGTTCATCCCGGGGCAGCCGATCACGATCAAGACGACTGACGAGTAGGGCGGTGTGCGCATGGCCGACGAGCGTGCGCTCATCGAGCAGTACCGGCAGGATCTGTTCCACCTGACGAACATGGCGAGGAAAGACCTCGCTGACTTCCTCTACCAGGTGAAGGGTCTTCCGGTCGCTCAGGTGCGTGACCTGCTGATTCAGGTGATGCCGGATCTCGTGAACCCCTACCTGTCGGCGTCCGGGGAGTTGTCGGCGACCTGGTACGAGGATCTGCGGTCGGCGGTCGGCGCACGTGGGCAGTTCTACGCGCAGACCGACACCCGCTGGGTGCAGCAGTCGCAGGCGAACGCCGTTTCACGGTGGGCGGTCGGCGCTCTGACGCAGGACATCGATGATCCGAATGCGCTGCTGTTGTCGAAGCTCGGCGGGGCGGTGCAGCGGATGGTGCTGGACTCGGCGCGCGGAGTCGTCGAGGGGAACGTGGTGCGCGACCCGGTGCGGGTCGGGTATCAGAGGATGCCCCGTCCAGGATGCTGCGCGTTCTGCGGCATGCTCGCGTCGCGTGGCGCCGTGTACCGGTCGTCGGAATCCGCCGGCGGTGTCGTGGGTCGCGGTTCGACCCGCACCGGGTTCAGCGCATCCGGGAAGCGACTCGCGGGCGGCATCGGTCAGGGCATCAAGGCTCGGGGGCAGATGAATCTCGGCGACAGATACCACGACGACTGCCACTGCATCGTCATGCCGGTGTTCTTCGGTACACCGCTCGCGGAGATCGCGAACATCGAGCAGAAGAAGTACCTCGGCATGTACTCGGATGTCGCCGGTGGGACGACGAAAGAGATCCTCGCGTCCTGGCGTCTCGAGCACGGCACCAACTGACTTCCACGGTTCCACCCGTGGCCGCACTGTGACGGTCTCGCAGGATTGAACGCCCGACGGGGCTATACGGAGAGGGGCTCGGCATGGCTGAGCAGACGGGCAGCACCACTGCCACGGATGGAACCGACTCGCAGCAGCAGGGGGAGCCGAAGGAGTTCGAGGCGATCACATCGCAGGCGGACTTCGACAAGGCGATCCAGGCGCGCATCGCGAGGGAGCGCGCGAAGTTCGCCGACTACGACCAGCTGAAGGCGAAGGCCCAGCAGGTCGACCAGGCGGCGCAGGCGGCGAAGACCGCTGAGGAGAAGAACGCGGACCGGCTCGCGAAGCTCGAGGGCGACCTCGAGGCGGAGCGGCTGGGGCGGGTCCGCGCTGAGGTCGCGGCGGAGAAGAAGGTTCCTGCGGGGCTGCTGACCGGCGCCACGCGTGAGGAGCTCGAGGCAGCCGCGGACGCGCTCGTGCAGTTCAAGGGGGAGCAGCCGCGCATGGGCGTGGTCCCCGGTGAGGGCAAGCAGCCCGCGCAGAAGAAGACAACGGCGGACCTGTTCGCGGAAGCGATCGGGGACGCCCTCTAACGAGAGGAGTCAGTCATGGCGACTGACGTGAACCGCGGCACCACCGGTGTCGTGCTGCCCAAGGAGGTCTCTGCGGAGATCTGGCAGAACATGCAGGACGCGTCGACGGTGCAGCAGCTCGCCCGTCGCATCGACCTGCCCGGCCCGGGCGTGACCGTCCAGACGATCACCGGTGACCCGGTGGCGGACTGGGTGGCGGAGACGGACGAGAAGCCCGTCTCGACGCCCTCGTTCGGTTCGAAGGACATCACGCCGTACACCCTCGCGGTGGTCGTGCCGTTCTCGAACCAGTTCAAGCGGGACAAGGCCGCGCTCTACAACGAGTGCATCCGCCGTCTCCCGGGCGCGCTGGCATCGAAGTTCGACTCGACCGTGTACGCGTCCTCGGGTGCACCGGGCTCGAACTTCGCGCAGCTCGGCGGGGCGACCGAGGTGAAGCTCGGCCCCGGCTCCGGTGCGACGAAGGGCACCTACTCGGGTCTCGTCGAGGCGTACACGACCGTCGCGGGCGCCGACGGCACCCTGGACGGCTGGGCGCTGAACTCCGCGGGCAAGGGCCTGCTGCTCGGCCAGGTCGACACCACGGGTCGCCCGATCCTGGTCGACTCGATCGCGAACGGCTCGTCCGTGCCGATGCTGCTCGGTGAGCGTGTCGTCTACGGCAAGGGCGTCCCGTCGGCGTCGTCCGTGGTCGGGTTCGCCGGCGACTGGGCGTCGGCCGTGTGGGGCGCCGTCGAGGGCGTGCAGATCTCCATCTCGGAGGGCGCGATCGTCAACGGCACCACCACGATCACCGCCTCGGACTCCGAGACGACCGTGGACGTGCCGAACGTGCTGCCCCTGTGGCAGAAGAACATGTTCGCCGTCCGCGCGGAGATCGAGATCGGCTTCCAGGCCCGCGACATCACGCGGTTCGTGAAGCTGACCAGCACCGCGCGTTCCTGAGCGTGAGGAGGGGCAGGGCATCGCGTCCTGCCCCTCCCTCCTGACCGATCTATACGAGGGGAGTCATCATGGCGTCTTGGACGAAGCCGAAGGATGTGACCGACGCGTGGATCGGTGAGGGTGCGCCTGACGACGACACGAAGGTGCAGAACTGGATCGACCGGGCCGAGCGGGAGATCCGCTACCGGGTGCCGGACATCCAGACGCGGATAGACGCTGAGGCAGCGGAGACACCGCCGCGCACGGATCTGCTCGAGACGGCGAAGGATGTCGTCGTGGCGATGATCACGCGCGTGTTCCGGAACCCTGAGGGCATCCGTCAGGTGAACACGACGACGGGCCCCTTCACGGACTCGAAGACGTACGGCGGTGACGTGCCTGGCGGTCTCGGGCTGACGAGCGACGAGCTCGCGAAGCTGAAGGGTGTGCAGGACCGTGGGGCGTTCTCGATCGACCTGATCCCGTCCTGGTCACCGTTCTACGCCGGCGGCGCCTGATGCGGTACGTCAGCGAATACGTCGACTGGCAGGCATACCAGGCCGGCGCGACCGATAGCCACGGCAACGAGATCGACGACTGGGCGGACCCCGTCACCGTGGGCGTGTACGCGTTCGACCCGGGGTCGACGTCGGAGCCGCGTGAGCCGGGCCATGACCGGGTGATCGTCGAACCGACGGTGTACATGCCCACCGGGACCGTGTTCGGCCCGCACGACCGTGTCACAGCCCGCGGGCTGCTGTACGAGGTCGACGGGTACACGCGGGAGTGGCATCACCCGTCCGGGAACCGGCCAGGCAACGTCGCGACACTTCGGAGGGTGGACGGCTGACATGGGCAAGAACGTGAAGATCAAGTGGAACCGGAAGGCGTTCCCGCAGCTGCGCAAGGAACGCGGCGTGATGAGTGATCTGATCCGCCGTGGCCGAGCGATCCAGGCGCAGGCCGGCAGCGAGTACGAGGTCTCGCCGTTCACAGGGAAGAACCGTGCGCGCGTGTCGGTCGCTGCGGTCACCGATGAAGCGAAGCAGAAGAACGCAAAGTCGAACGATCTGGTTCGCGCGTTGGATGCCGGGAGGTAACCGATGTCTGAAGTGATCGCCTTCCCGGACCCGGAAGCATGGGTCGTGCAGTTCCTGAAGGGTCGCACGGAGCGCGGCGGCCGGAAGGTCGCGACGAAAGCACCGAAGACCGGCACGAGGTACACGCGCGTGTCCCGGACAGGTGGGGGCAGCCGCGACCTAGTGACCGACTCCCCGATGATCCTCGTCGAGTGCTTCGCCGACGACGGCGGGACCGCGGCCGATGACGCGAAGATCGACCGGGCGCTGCTCATGGCTGCGGCCCGGCTCTCGGATGACGTGACCCGGGTGACGGATGTCGGCGGGCCGTCGTTCCTCCCAGACCCTGATACCAACCTGCCGCGGTATCAGTTCACGGTGCAGCTCGACATGCGCGGCACCGCACTCTAGGCAGACCCCGAAGGCCAGCGCACACACCGCCTGAAAGGGGCAACCAATGGTGAACACCGCGAGCAACGTGCTCAGTGGCAAGCCGCTCGCGACGGGCGGAATTCTCCGTGGGGCTGTCGGCTCCACGCTCCCGACCGATGCGACGACCGCACCCGGTGCATCGTTCAACGCGCTCGGGTACGTCGGCGAGGACGGCGTCACCGAGACGCAGGACCGGTCGACGGACAAGATCAAGGCGTGGGGCGGTGACACGGTCAAGGTCGTGCAGACCGAGCACTCCCTGACGTACAAGTTCACGCTCATCGAGACGCTGAACGCCGAGGTTCTCAAGGCCGTGCACGGTGACACGAACGTCACCACCACGGCTGCGACGTCCACGTCGGGCACTCTGCACTCGGTGCTGATCACTTCTGCTGAGCTCGGTCACGCCGCGTACGTGATCGAAGTGAAGGACGGCGACGCGCGTGTGCGCATCGTCATCTCCGATGGGCAGATCACCGAGGTCGGTGACATCACCTACTCGGACGGCGACGTGATCGGCTACGAGGTCACGGTCGAGTGCTTCCCCGACGAGAACGGCGTCAAGGCGACGAAGTACCTCGACGACGGCAAGTTCTCCGCCTGACACAAGCCCCGGGGGTGGGGTCCAACGCGCTGGCCACCTCACCCCCGGTTCACCATCCAAGCCAGCGCATCACAGAAGGGTCAGCGCAGTGGCACGTATTCAGGTGCTCGAATTACCCGTGGTTGGTGTCGGCGAGGCGTGGCGCACACCGTTCGCTCTGGTCATCGACCAGGCCGAGTCGGCGGCCGTCGAGACGATCGATGGCACGCAGGTACGGCAGGTCATCACCGAGGACTTCGGGGTCCCCGGCATCAAGGAAGCGAGTGGTGCGGAGTTCGTGATCGTCACGCCTCACACGCTCGACGTCGCATAACGAAAGGGTCAGCGCATCATGGCAACCGAGAAGTTCCACTACACGTCCAAGTCGGGCAAGAAGATCACCCTGCCGAAGTTCGGTCAAGGCATCAAAGCCGGGTTCATCCGCCGCATCCGCAAGCTGTCCGAAGGCGAGCAGGTGTTCGAGTTCATCGAGGCTGTTGCCGACGAGAAGACGCTCGAGGTGATCGACGACTTCGACACGGCAGAGCTCGGCGAGTTCTTCGGCGCGTGGCAGAAGGACGCAGGCGTCGGCGTGGGGGAATCTTCGGCCTCTGCGAGCTGATCGACCAGTACGCGGGGGCCGTCGAGTACGACCTCATCCGCCACGGTCTCAGGCTCCGTCAGCTCGGAACGAGCAAGCTCACATGGCGGGACATGCTCGTGATCGTCGAGAACCAGCCGGCACAAGACGCGGCGATCGCGGCCGTGAAGGCGCCGAACGATGCCCCGTGGGGGTCGCTCGACACCCACCTGCTCGCTGAAGCCGTCGATATGTTGCACCTGCTCTGGTGGGGAAAGACGAAGGACGCGTCGAAGAACCGCGGCCGGCCGAAGCCTGTCGAGCGCCCGGGCCGGCGCCCGGAACGGATGGGGTCGAAGCCGCTGCCGTTGGACGAGATGAAGTCCTGGCTTGGCTGGTAGCATCCGCGACATGGGGATCAAAGACGCGTGGAATCGGCAGATGGAACGGTCACGGATCGAAGCCGCCTACGGGGTTCACTCGGTCACGCGTGACGGCAATTACCGGTACATGCCGCTCGGTTCGTTGAAGCAGCAGGTTCGGCCGGTCGCCGGGGCAGTAGCCGAGTATGAGGCTGGGTCTGTCATCGGAGGACGCACGACGCTGACGCGGGTCGCGGCGGGTGCGATCATCGCGGGCCCGGTGGGTGCGATCGTCGGCGGCATGTTCAAGAAGGACCGTGGCAGAGGGTACGTCACGGTGACGTTCCCTGACGGGGCGGTCGCGGTGGTCGACGGGCCGATCAAAGACGAAGACAAGATGCGTCAGTTCGTCGCGAGGGTGAACGAGGCCGCGCGGCGCACGTAGGCACATGACGAAGGGCTGAGCCCCGGGAAGACATCACGTCTCCCGGGGCTTTTGCATGCCCGGGCGGGAGCGTTTCATGGCTGTCGAGCTCGCAACCGCCTACATCTCCCTGGTCCCGTCAACGTCGAAGCTCGCACCGGCGGTGTCGGATGCGCTCGGAGACACGGACAAGCCTGCGAAGCAGGCCGGCCTGAACATCGGCGGGAAGCTCGTCGACGGCGTCGGGAAGGTGCTGAAGACCGGGGCGCTGGCGGTCGGCGGGATCGCAGTGGCCGGTATCGGCACGGCGCTCGTGAAGGGGTTCTCGCGGCTCTCGTCGCTCGACCAGGCGACAGCGAAACTCTCCGGACTGGGCATGTCTGCCGAGACGGTCCAGAAGATCATGGACAACGCGCTCGCGTCCGTGAAGGGCACCGCGTTCGGCATGGATGAGGCCGCGACGACGTCGGCGATGGCGGTCGCGGCGGGCATCAAGCCCGGACAGCAGCTCGAAGGCGTGCTAAAGACCGTCGCGGACACGGCCACGATCGCGGGCGCGTCGATGTCGGACATGGGCATGATCTTCGGGTCTGTCGCCGCACGCGGGAAGCTGCAGGGCGATGACCTGATGCAGTTGCAGTCGCGTGGCGTGCCGGTGCTGCAGTTCCTCGCGAAGCACTATGGCATCACTGCGCAGGCTGCGTCGACGATGGTGTCGAAGGGCGAGGTCGACTTCAAGAACTTCGAAGCCGCCATGCAGGAGAACCTCGGCGGTGCCGCGCTGAAGTCTGGTGAGACGTTCACGGGCGCGTGGGATAACATGCTCGCCGCGCTCGGACGCTTCGGCGCGAAGGCGCTCGGCGGAATCTTCCCCGCGCTCAAGGGCGGGATCGGCGCGATCACCGAGTGGGTAGACAGTCTCGCTGAGAGCATGGGCCCGTTCTTCGAGAACATCGGCAACGGGCTCGGCGACTTCATATCCGGGATCACAATGTCGGCGGGGGACCGGGCCGAGTTCGCCGGCCAGCTTCAAGGAATGGTCGCGGTGGGCGCGAACCTTCGGTCTGCGCTCGAGGGAGTCGTCGCCGGGGTCGGCCAGTTTGTCGGGTTCGTGAAGTCGAACTGGGATGTGATCTCATCCGCGGGCGTCGCGCTCGGGGTGCTCGCGACAGGGCTGACCATCGCGAACGCGGCCGCGACTGTGGGCGCTGCGGGCGGACTGAAAGCGTGGTTCATGGCCACGAAGACCGGCACCGCGATCCAGGCCGCGTTCAACCTCGTGTTGAACGCGAACCCGATCATGCTGATCGTGACAGCGGTCGCGGCGCTCGTCGCCGGGCTGGTGTACTTCTTCACGCAGACGAAGGTTGGGCAGCAGATCTGGGCCGGGTTCACGAAAGCACTCGGCACCGCGTGGAACTGGCTGTGGAACACGATCCTCTCACCAGTGATCGACGCGATCGGAGCCGCCTTCAACTGGCTGTGGACCTCGGTCATCAAGCCGGTGGCCGACTTCATCGGGAACGTCATACGAGTCGTCGCGGCGGTGATCACCTGGTGGTGGCAGAACGTGACGATGCCGGCGATCAACGGGATCGTGGCGGTGTTCCAGTTCATGTGGGGGATCGTGAAGCCGATCTTCGACCTGTGGATCGGCGTGTTCAAGCTTGTCGGTGCGATCGCCGTCTGGCTGTGGAATAACGCCGTCGTCCCGATGGCGCAGGGGATCGCTCAGATCGTGTCGTGGCTGTGGACCAACGCGATCCAGCCCGTATTTGGGTGGATCGGCGACAAGATGAAGCTCGTCGGCCTCGGATTCAAGATTCTGTACCAGTCGTACGTGAAGCCGGCATTCGATCTCATCGCATCCGCTTTCCAGTGGATCTGGTCGAGTGTCGTGAAGCCGATTTTCGACAAGATCGGTGCGGCAGTGAAGATCGTGGGCGACGCGATCGGCACGGCGTTCCGTGTGGCCGGCGACACGATCCGGGCAGCCTTCAAAAGCGTGGTCGGATTCGTGAAGAACGTGTTCAACGGCATGATCGACGCCGTGAACGGCGTGATCAACGGGATCAACGGTGTCGCCGGAGTCGTCGGTGACGCACTGGGTGTCGATCTGCGGATCTCCACGATCCCGCGGCTCGCGCAGGGTGCCGTGATCAAGTCGGGCAGTGGCGGTGTGGTCGCGCAGGTCGGTGAGGGCCGGTACGACGAGGCGGTGATCCCGCTCGGTGGTGCACAGTTCCAACGGCTCGCCGCAGCGCTCACCGAAGGGTCGTCCGGTCGGGGCACGCAGGTGAACGTGGAAGTGAACCCGGCGCCCGGAATGGATGAGCGGACGCTCGGCATCACCGCGGCCCGCGAGATTGACTGGCAGCTGAGGGGGGCATGATGCCACGTGCAAGTATCGGCGGGCTGGTCTTCGCAGACCACGGGTCTCGCGGATTCGTGATCTCGCCTGACGGCTGGCAGGGGTGGGACGAAGGCGTAGACGTCCGCGGGGACGAGAGTGTGCGTCCGACTTCGCATGGCGCATTCGATGACGCTCGATACCTGTCGGCCCGAGTGGTGACCATCGGTGGAACGATCCTCGCTGATACGCCGGCCGAGCTGCAACACATGCGCGCGCAACTGACGGGGCTGCTTGCCGACGGGGGACCGGGCCGGCTGACGGTGGGGTCTGAGGGCGATTCGCAGTGGGCTGATGTTCGTCTGTCGGGTCGCACAGCGGTAAAGGTGCGTGGATCGACCCGCACGGATGCCGCATTCCAGGTGTCGTTCTGGGCGCCGGATATGCGCAAGTACGGGGAGTTGCGGTCGCTCCCCGGTTCGACGGTGCAGGCGTACCAGTACGGCAATTTCCCGGCGACCCCGGTGATCGAGGTGACCGGGAGCATGCCGTCTGGGTACATGGTGGCGTCGCAGGGGCGGCAGTTCGTGGTGAACCAGGCGTTGTCGTCGGGGCAGACTCACCGGATTGATCTGGCCCGCGGCTGGCTGTACCGGGGCAGCACCCTGCAGTCGGGTGCGGTGGATGTGGCCGAGTCGTTCACGGTCCCGGGCGGCGGGAAGCCGGTGTCGGTGGTGCTCACGCCGGTGTCGGGCTCGGGGCAGATGACCGTGAAGGTCACCGACACGTACATCTGATCGGGGGCGGGATGCGCACTGTCGTTTTCGACACGATCACCGGGGCGCCGCTGCTGGACGTCACGTCGCTGGTGTCTGCGGGGTCGTGGTCGTCGAAGATCGACGGGTCGGGGCAGGGGTCGGTGACGGTGCGGCTGCGGGAGCAGCCGATCACCCGGTCGACGGCGCGGGATCTGTTCCGGGCGAATGCGCGGATGGTCGCGCATGTGGATGATGATGACACGGTCGCTGCGGCGGGCATGTTCCTGACCCCGGATTATGACCGGGACGCGGGCGCGGTCACCTGCCAGTGGGCGGATATTCGGGCGCTGTTCGCACAGCGGATGGGATTCGGTGTCGGGTCGTGGAACTCGTCGGGCACGTTGACGGTCACCGGCCGGTCGAGGTCGGGCGCGGTGCGGGCGATCGTGTCGCGGGCGATGCGTGACGGCGAGGAGCCGACGTGGGCGCTGCCGATCGATCTGCCCGATGACGGGACCGGTGCATTCACCCGCACGTGGCCGTACTACGGGTTTCCGACGATGGAGGACTGCCTCGCAGAGG